>JBPYFK010000168.1:0-33992 GCA_051984675.1 Pseudonocardiaceae bacterium
ACTTGCGGGTCGCGGGACCGGTGTAACGAGCCATCTTTGTTTACTCCTCCTCCCGCGCTCAGACCCGGCGCCGCTTCGGCGGGCGGCACCCGTTGTGCGGCTGCGGGGTCACGTCCTGGATGGTGCCGACTTCCAGGCCAGCGGCCTGCAACGAGCGGATCGCCGTCTCGCGGCCCGAGCCCGGACCCTTGACGAAGACGTCGACCTTCTTCATGCCGTGCTCGGCCGCCTTGCGGGCGGCGTTCTCGGCGGCCATCTGGGCAGCGAACGGCGTCGACTTGCGGGAGCCCTTGAAGCCGACGTGGCCCGCGGACGCCCAGCTGATCACCGCGCCCGTGGGGTCGGTGATCGAAACGATCGTGTTGTTGAACGTGCTCTTGATGTGCGCCTGGCCATGAGCGACGTTCTTCTTTTCCTTCCGGCGCACCTTCTTGGCGGCGCCGGCAGCGCGACTCTTGGGTGGCATAGCTGTCCTGCTCTCCTAGCGAGGCTTACTTCTTCCCGGCCTTCTTCTTGCCGGCGACCGTCTTCTTCGGCCCCTTGCGGGTGCGCGCGTTGGTCTTCGTGCGCTGCCCGTGCACCGGGAGGTTGCGGCGGTGCCGCAGGCCCTGGTAGCAGCCGATCTCGATCTTCCGGCGGATGTCGGCCTGGACCTCGCGGCGCAGGTCGCCCTCAACCCGGTAGTTGTTCTCGATGAAGTCACGCAACTGCGTGACCTGCTCGTCGGTGAGCTCCTTCGCGCGCAGGTCGAACGACACGTCGGTCGCGCGCAGGATCTCCTTGGAACGCATACGGCCGATGCCGTAGATGTAGGTCAGCGCGATCTCCATCCGCTTCTCGCGGGGGAGATCGATGCCGAACAGGCGTGCCATAGCGGCGTGTTCTCCTTACTCAGTGCTCCAGGTCTGCTCCCCGACCGCCCCGGCGCCGCTGCACGGCGCAGGCCCCGGCCTGGAGACCGGGGGTTGACCGACTCAACTCCCGAGTCGGCAGGTGCGGGAAGTTCCCACTAGCTGTTGAGTTCTACTGTCTCAGTCTGCGCTCGGATCAACCCTGGCGCTGCTTGTGCCGAGGGTTGTCGCAGATCACCAGCACCTTGCCGTGCCGCTTAATGATCTGGCAGCTGTCGCAGATCTTCTTGACGCTCGGTTTGACCTTCACGGTCGTGCTCTCCTGATCGCAACGCGTGTCCGTGTCCCGGACACCGTGGAGGTCACTTGTAGCGGTAGACGATGCGCCCACGGGACAGGTCGTAGGGCGAGAGCTCCACGACAACTCGGTCCTCGGGCAGGATGCGGATGTAGTGCTGACGCATCTTGCCGCTGATGTGGGCGAGGACCTGGTGGCCGTTCTCCAACTCGACGCGGAACATCGCGTTGGGGAGCGGTTCTACCACTCGTCCCTCGACCTCAATGGCCCCGTCCTTCTTGCCCATGTCCTCCGCGTTTCGTGACGGTTGGCGGTTGGCGAACGCACGGGTACCCGATTCGGCAAGCCGGAGACCACCGTGGCGAAACTGCCCGGTGACGTGTCGACGGCGTCGATCCCCCACGGGCCGACCCCAGTGGCACAAGGCACGACGAACCGGCGCAACCAGTGCGCCATTGCTCTACTGTACGCGGGCGGAAATCCGCACCCCAAGTCGGGTCAGCGCAGGCAGGCGCGCCAGCCCGGCGAAAGATCGACTCAAGCCGAATCCGGCCACCGCGCCCGCGAGCACCAGCGGTAGCCTGCACTCGCGCCGACGAGGCCCTAACCGGACCAACCGGACGAAGGAGAGCAGTGAGCCCCGACGACCTCCGGGCGGCGACGATCGTGAAGGCCGCCTCCTCCGCCCTGCGCCCGTGGATCGACAAGCTACCGACCCGACCGGCCGTTGAGGAGTACCGAGCCTTCCTCAACGCGGCCCTCCGCGACCCGAGCATGGTGGGCGCCGTCACACCCACGTCCCCGCAGGTCGCGGCCACGATGGCCCAAGTGGTGCCCACCACCGGCAAGCCGGTGGTGGTGGAGCTGGGCGCCGGGACGGGGTCGATGAGTGGGATCATCCGCGACAGGCTGCCCACCGGCTCCCGGCACGTCGCCATCGAACTCAGCGAGCCGATGGTCGAGCACCTCCGCGCCCACAAGCCGTGGCTGGAGGTCATTCACGGGGACGCCGCGGACCTGTCCTCCCTGCTGGACCAGGCTGGTATCACCCAGGCGGACGCCGTGATCAGCAGCATCCCCTGGTCCCTGCTGCCCGCCGAAACGCAGGCCAACATCCTGGAGCAGATCACAGACGTCCTCGCGCCCTGCGGCGCGTTCACCGCGGTCAGCTACCTGCACGTGGCGCTGTGGACCGCCCGCGCACAACGCTTCCGCCGCCGGCTCGACAGCACCTTCGACGAGGTCATCACCAGCACGACCTGGCGCAACGCGCCCCCGGCTATGAACTTCATCTGCCGCCGCCCACTGAAGGCAGCTCAGGTCAGGTAGGCGGCACCGGAGTCAGGCGACGGCTGCGGTTCCGCGAGGCGACGACCACGCACACCCGGCCAGGAACGCCTCTTCACTCCTCCGGGGCAGTGAGCACCCAGGGGCCGTCGTCGGTGATCGCGATGGTGTGCTCCCAGTGCGCCGCCCGCGAGCCGTCGACCGTGACAACGGTCCACTCGTCGTCGAGCTCGTGGGTCTCGGCGGAGCCGAGGGTGAGCATCGGCTCGACCGCGATGGCCATGCCGGGCCGCAGCTTCGGGCCCTTGCCGGGCTTGCCGAGGTTGGGCAGGAACGGCTCCATGTGCATCTGCGTGCCGATGCCGTGCCCGCCGTACTCGGCGATGATCCCGTAGGCCACCGAGTCCTCGACGGCCGACGCCCGCGCCGACCGCTCGACCGCGTGCGAGATGTCGGTCAGCCGGTTACCCGGTCGGGCCTGCTCGACGCCCGCCCACATGGCCTTCCGGGTGGCGGCCGACAGCGCCTGGTCGCGCTCGCTGATCTCGCCGACGGCCAGTGTCACCGCCGAGTCGCCGTGCCAGCCGTCCAGGATCGCCCCGCAGTCCACCGACAGCAGGTCGCCTTCGGCGAGCATCTCCGAGGTCGACGGGATCCCGTGCACGATCTTCTCGTTCACCGAGGCGCAGATCGACGCCGGGAACCCGTAGTAACCCTTGAACGACGGGACCGCGCCCGCCTCCCGGATGACCTGCTCCGCGACCGCGTCCAGCTCGCCGGTGCTCACGCCGGGCCGGGCCTGCTCCGCCACGGCCGCGAGGGCACGCGCGACCACCACGCCGGCCGCGCGCATCGCCTGGAGCTCACCCGAGGTCTTGAGCTCGATCTCCCTGCCCCGCCGCAACACCGCGCCCACTCCCGTTACGCCTGCTTGCCGATGGCCGCCAGGGCGCGCGAGGTGATGTCCTCGATCGAGCCGACCGCGTTGACGTGCACCAGCTTGTCCCGGTAGTAGTCCAGCAGCGGCGCGGTCTCCGAGTCGTACACCGCCAGCCGGCGCCGGATGATGTCCTCGGTGTCGTCGGCGCGGCCACGCTCCATCAGCCGCTTGACCAATTCCTCCTCGGGCACGTCGAACTGGAGAACGGCGTCCAGGTCGGTGCCGCGCTCGGCGAGCAGCTCGGCCAGCACGTCGGCCTGGCTGGTGTTCCGCGGGAAGCCGTCGAGCAGGAACCCACCCTGGGCGTCCGACTCGTCCAGGCGCTGGCGCACCATCTCGTTCGTGATCTCGTCCGGGACCAGCTCACCGGCGTCGAGGTAGCTCTTGGCCTTCTGCCCCAGGGGCGTGGAGTTGCCGATGTTCTCCCGGAACAGGTCACCGGTGGAGATGTGCGGCACGCCGAGCCGGTCGCTCAGCACCGCTGCCTGGGTGCCCTTGCCCGCACCGGGCGGACCGACGAGAACCAATCGCACCAAGGGTCTGCCTCCGAATCAGTCTGCGTGCGCACAACCAGCGCAAGCACGCCGTACACCAGATGCCATCAGCGGCATCCACCTCAGGTCAACGGTAACCCACCGGACTTCCGCTCCCGCCCGCTCACGCGGGTTACCGGAGGAAGCCCTCGTAGTTTCGCTGTGCCAGCTGGCTTTCGATCTGCTTCACGGTGTCCAACCCGACGTTCACCATGATCAGCACCGCGGTGCCGCCGAACGGGAAGCTCTGGGCGCCGCCCTGACCGCCGGTGACCCCCAGGAAGAAGTTCGGCAGGACCGCGATGATGCCCAGGTACAGCGAGCCGGGCAGGGTGATGCGGGAGAGCACGAAGCTCAGGTACTCGGCGGTCGGTCGCCCCGGACGGATGCCCGGGATGAACCCGCCGAACTTCTTCATCTCGTCCGCCCGCTCCTCGGGGTTGAACGTGATCGAGACGTAGAAGTACGCGAAGAAGATGATCAGCGCGACGTACAGCAGGATGTGTACCCAGTTCGCCTGGTTCACCACGTAGGTCTGGATGGCCCGGGACCACCAGGAGTTCTGGTTCCCGGCCAGCTGGATGATCAGCTGCGGCAGGTACAGCAGCGACGAACCGAAGATGACCGGGATCACACCGGCCTGGTTCACCTTCAGCGGCAGGTACGTCGATGTCCCGCCGTACATCCGGCGGCCGATCATGCGCTTGGCGTACTGCACCGGAATCCGGCGCTGTGCCTGCTCCACGAACACCACGCCGGCCACGATCGCCGCACCGAACACGCAGACCACGGTGAACACCAGCGGGCCCTGGGTGTGGAAGATGTTCGTGCCGTAGGAGGGAATCCGCGACGCGATCGACGTGAAGATCAGCAGCGACATGCCGTTGCCGATGCCGCGCTCGGTGATCAGCTCGCCGAGCCACATCAGCACCGCCGCGCCCGCGGTCATCGTGACCACGATCGTCAGCAGGTTCAGCACCGACGAGTCCGGGATGACCTGCACGTTGCAGTTGGGGAACAGCTGACCGCGTACCGCCAGCGCGACGATGCCGGTGCCCTGCAGCAGCGACAGCGCGACGGCGAGGTACCGGGTGTACTGCGTCAGCGTGGCCTGCCCGGCCTGGCCCTCCTGCTTGAGCTGCTCGAACTTCGGGATCACCACCTGCAGCAGCTGAATGATGATGCTGGCGGTGATGTAGGGCATGATGCCCAGCGACAGCACCGAAAGCTGCAGCAACGCCCCGCCGCTGAACAGGTTCAGCAGCGAGTACACGCTCTGGCTGTCGCCCTGGAGCTGCTGGACGCACTGCTGGATGTGCGGGTAGGACACGCCGGGCGAGGGGATCGAGGCACCCAGCCGGTACAGCACGACGATGCCCAGCGTGAACAGGATCTTGCGGCGCAGGTCCGGCGTCGCCAGAGCCGAGCGGAAGGCGCCGAGCACGCGAGACCTCCTGGTGCGCGTTCCGGCCCGTAGGCCAGGTGTCGGATGGCCGGCTCACCTCAGCCGGCAGGTAAAAACTCTGCGCGGCCCCGTGTCACCACGCCCGTGGATCACGGGCCAAGCGGCACGAAGCTGCGAGCCGACTCTAACAGGCGGCCCGCACGGCTCGACCGGTGAGCCCACACATTGTAGCCAAGCGTGATCGTGCGCCTACGCCACGCAGCCACAATGACAAGCTGTCACACAGCGTACGGATGTCGCCGGCGACCGGATCGGACACTGTCGGGAAATGACCAGGGGCTGGCCGACCCGGAAGTCGACCAGCCCCTGCTCGGCTGAGTAAGCGGCGAAGCCGCAAACCTCACAGCTTCGTCACCGAACCACCGGCGGCGGTGATCTTCTCCTGGGCGCTGCGGGTGAACGCGTGCGCGGTCACGTCCAGCTTGACGCCCTCCAGCTCGCCATCGCCGAGGATCTTGACGAGCTCCTTCTTCTTCACCAGGCCAGCCTCGACCAGCTCGTCGAAGCCGACCGTGCCGCCCTGCGGGAACGTCTCCGCCAGCTTGCCGACGTTGACGCCCTGGTACTCGGTGCGGAATCGGTTCTTGAAACCGCGCAGCTTCGGCAGCCGCATGTGGATCGGCATCTGGCCGCCCTCGAAGCGGTCCGGCACGTTCTTGCGTGCCTTCGTGCCCTTGGTACCGCGGCCGGCGGTCTTGCCCTTCGAGCCCTCACCGCGGCCGACCCGGAGCTTCTTCCGGTTCGAACCCGGGGCCGGCTGCAGGTCGTGGATCTTGATGGCCATGATCAGTCGACCTCCTCGACCGTCACCAGGTGACGGACCACGTTGATCAGACCGCGTGTTTCCGGGTTGTCCGGCCGCACGACCGTCTGGCGGATCTTGTGCAGGCCGAGGGTCCGCATCGACTCCTTCTGGTTACGCCGGCTGCCGACCAGACCACGCACCTGGGTGATCTTCAGCTCCATGCTCACGCCTCCTGACCCGCACGCGCCCGGAGCATTCCTGCCGGCGCGACGTCCTCCAGCGGCAGGCCACGGCGGGCCGCGACCTGTTCTGGACGCTGCAGCTGCTTCAACGCCGCCACCGTGGCCTGCACGATGTTGATGGCGTTGTCGCTGCCCAGCGACTTGCTCAGCACGTCGTGCACGCCGGCGCACTCCAGCACGGCACGCACCGGACCACCGGCGATCACACCGGTACCGGCGCTGGCCGGGCGCAGCAGGACCACACCCGCGGCGTCCTCTCCCTGCACGGGGTGCACGATGGTGCCGCCGATGCGAGGAACGCGGAAGAAGTTCTTCTTCGCTTCCTCGACACCCTTGGCGATCGCCGCGGGCACCTCCTTGGCCTTGCCGTAGCCGACGCCGACCATGCCGTCGCCGTCGCCGACGACGACCAGCGCGGTGAAGCTGAACCGGCGACCGCCCTTGACGACCTTCGCGACGCGGTTGATCGTCACGACACGCTCGAACTGCGGGGTCTTCTCTTGGGCCGCCCCGCCACGGCCACCGTCGCGGCGGTCCCGGCGGTCCTTGCCGCCTTCGCCGCCTTCACGCCGAGTGCGTCCAGGCATCAGGCGTCCCTTCCGTTGCTCGCTAGTGTGGTGATCGCGCTGCTGGCGATAATCCGGTTGTTGCGCATGGTCAGAACTCCAGACCGCCGTTGCGGGCGGCGTCCGCCAGCGCGGCCACCCGGCCGTGGTAGGCGTTGCCACCGCGGTCGAACACGACCTTCTCGATCCCGGCGCCCTTGGCCCGGGAGGCGACCAGCTCGCCGACCTTGACGGCCTTGGCGGTCTTGTCGCCTTCGACGTCGCGCACGTCCGCTTCCAGGGTCGTCGCCGACGCCAGCGTGCGGCCGGCGGTGTCGTCGATGACCTGGGCCACGATGTTGCGCGACGACCGGTGCACGACCAGACGCGGGCGCTCGGCCGTACCGCTGATCTTCTTGCGAATCCGGGCGTGCCGGTTGGCACGGGCAAGGCGACGCACCTTCGAGACGCCCTTGCCCACTGGCTTGTTCTCCGAAGTGGTGGTCTTCTCGCTCATGGTCACTTACCCGTCTTTCCGACCTTGCGGCGGATGCTTTCACCCGCGTAGCGCACACCCTTGCCCTTGTACGGGTCGGGACGACGCAGCTTGCGGATCCGTGCGGCGACCTCGCCGACGAGCTGCTTGTCGATGCCCTTGACCGACAGCTTGGTCGGCCCGTCCACGGCGAACTCGATGCCCTGCGGCGGCTCGACGACGACCGGGTGGCTGTAGCCGAGCGCGAACTCCAGGTTGGCGCCCTTGAGCTGCACGCGGTAACCGACGCCGTGAATCTCCAGGTCCTTCTGGTAACCCTGGCTGACCCCCAGCACCATGTTGTTCACCAGCGTGCGCGACAGGCCGTGCAGGGACCGGCTCACGCGCTCGTCGTTCGGGCGCTTCACCAGCACCGCACCGTCCTCGTCCTTCTCGACGACGATCGGCTCGGCGATCTGCTGCTCAAGCGTGCCCTTCGGCCCCTTGACCCGCACGGTCTGGCCGTCGATCGCGACCTCGACGCCGGAGGGAACGGTGATCGGCAGTTTTCCGATGCGCGACATAACCGTCCTCCTCTCTTACCAGACGTAGGCGAGGACTTCCCCGCCTACGCCCTTCTGGAACGCTTGCCGGTCGGTCATCAGACCGTGGGACGTCGAAATGACCGCGACGCCCAGCCCACCGAGCACCTTCGGCAGGTTCGTGGACTTCGCGTAGACGCGCAGACCCGGCTTGGACACCCGGCGCACACCCGCGATGCTGCGCTCGCGGTTCGGCCCGTACTTCAGCTCGATGACAAGGGCCTTGCCCTTCTCGGCCGGCTCCTCGCGGGAGCCGGCGATGTAGCCCTCCCGCTTGAGGATCTCGGCGAGGTTCGCCTTCAACTTCGAGTGCGGCATCACGACCTCGTCGTGGTATGCCGCGTTGCCGTTGCGCAGACGCGTCAACATGTCTGCGATCGGATCGGTCATCGTCATGGTGACCTGTTCAACCTTTCTCGTCCGGTTCCCTGGGGGCCTGGACTGGATGGGAACAACCGTCTGGGCCCTGGCCTGGACGAAGTAGGGGTCATGACCCTGGCGAGTGGCTGGCCGGACGACCGGCCCGGCTCACCAGGAAGACTTGCTCACGCCCGGAAGCTCGCCCGCGTGCGCCATCTCGCGGAAGCAGATGCGGCACAGGCCGAACTTGCGGAACACCGCCCGGGGCCTGCCACACCGCTGGCAGCGCGTGTAGCCCCGGACCTTGAACTTCGGCTTGCTCGCCGCCTTCTGAACCAGCGCCTTCTTGGCCATCGTCAGCTCTCCTTGAACGGGAAGCCCAGGCGCCGCAGCAGTGCCCGACCTTCCTCATCGGTGTTGGCCGTGGTGACGACTGTGATGTCCATGCCACGCGGCCGGTCGATGCTGTCCGGGTCGATCTCGTGGAACATCGACTGGTCGGCGAGACCGAACGTGTAGTTGCCGTTGCCGTCGAACTGCTTCGGCGACAGGCCCCGGAAGTCCCGGATGCGCGGCAGCGAGATCGTCACCAGCCGGTCCAGGAACTCCCACATGCGGTTGCCGCGCAGCGTCACGCGGGCACCGATCGCCATGCCCTCGCGCAGCTTGAACTGCGCGATGGACTTGCGCGCCCGACGGACCTCGGGGCGCTGACCGGTGATCGTGGCCAGGTCGCGCACCGCGCCCTCGATCAGTTTGCTGTCCCGCGCGGCATCGCCAACACCCATGTTGACCACGACCTTGACCACCCGAGGCACCTGCATCGGGTTGGCGTACGAGAACTCCTCGTTCAGCCCCTGGACAATCTCGTCGCGGTAACGGGTCTTCAGCCGGGGGACGATCTTCTCAACCGTAGTCATCAGATGTCCTTACCGGTCCGGCGCGAAATCCGAACCTTCTTGCCCTCGTCGTTGAAGCGGTAGCCCACGCGAGCCGGCTTGCCGTCGGAGTCCACCACCATCACGTTGCTGACGTGGATCGGCGCCTCCTGCGTGACAATGCCCCCGGACTGCGCGCCACGCTCGGTCCGCGACACCTTGGTGTGCTTCTTGATCCGGTTCACGCCCTCGACAAGCACCCGCTCCCGCTTCGGGAAAGCCTGGATGACCTTGCCCTTCGCGCCCTTGTCCTTGCCGGAAATGACGACGACCGTGTCGCCCTTCTTCACCTTCATCACAGCACCTCCGGCGCGAGCGAGATGATCTTCATGAACTTCTTCTCACGCAGCTCGCGGCCGACCGGGCCGAAGATACGGGTGCCCCGGGGCTCGCCGCCCGGCTTGACCAACACCGCGGCGTTCTCGTCGAACCGGATGTAGGACCCGTCCGCCCGGCGCTTCTCCTTGTGCTGCCGGACGATGACGGCCTTGACCACGTCGCCCTTCTTCACGCTCGCGCCGGGGATGGCGTCCTTGACGGTCGCCACGATGATGTCCCCGATACCGGCGTAGCGCCGACCAGAACCACCCAGTACCCGGATGGTGAGGAGCTCCTTGGCTCCCGTGTTGTCGGCGACACGCAGTCGCGACTCCTGCTGGATCACGTCAACTCCTGACCCTTGCTGGCACGCCAGATTTCCGACCTGACGTGCGCGGTCACCTGGTGGGCGCGACGGCCGGCTCGCAAACAACCGGCCGATCGCGACCTCTGTCCTGATATGGCTTTGGCTTACCCGGCCTGTCCTACCTGGCCTGTCTTACCCGGCCAGACTTACTTGGCCTTCTCGACGACCTCGACGAGCCGCCAGCGCTTGGTGGCCGACAGCGGGCGGGTCTCCATCAGCAGAACCCGGTCGCCGATCCCGGCGGTGTTGGCCTCGTCGTGCGCCTTGACCTTCTTGGTCTTGCGCATGACCTTGCCGTACAGGGCGTGCTTCTTGCGGTCTTCCAGGGAGACCACGATCGTCTTGTCCATCTTGTCGGAGACGACCAAGCCCTCGCGGACCTTCCGGTAGTTCCGGGACACGCTCTGTTCCTGGGTGTTGCTCTCGCTCATGCCGCGCCCTCCTCGGCACCGTCAGGGGAAACCGACAGGCCCAGCTCGCGCTCGCGCATGATCGTGTAGATCCGGGCGATGTCCTTGCGGACCACGCGCAGCCGTCGGTTGTTTTCGAGCTGACCGGTGGCCATCTGGAACCGGAGGTTGAACAGCTCTTCCTTCGCTTCCTTCAGCCGCTGCACGAGTTCTTCGTTGGTGAGCTCACGGAGCTCGGTCGCGGTGACGCCCGCCGCCATCAGAACTCACCACCCTCGCGAGACACGATCTTGCACTTCATCGGCAGCTTGTGAATCGCACGCCGCAGCGCCTCGTGCGCGATCTTGTCGTTCGGGTAGGTCAACTCGAACACGATCCGGCCGGGCTTGACGTTGGCGACCCACATTTCCGGCGAACCCTTACCGGAACCCTGCCGGGTTTCCGCGGGCTTCTTGGTGATCGGGCGGTCCGGGAAGACGTTGATCCACACCTTGCCACCACGGCGGATGTGCCGGGTGATGGCGATACGGGCCGACTCGATCTGCCGGTTGCTCAGGTAGGCGTGCTCGACCGCCTGAATGCCGTACTCACCGAAGCTGATCCGAGTGCCGCCCTTGGCGAACCCCTTCCGCTTCGGCGCGTGGCTCTTGCGCCACTTCACCTTCCGTGGGATGAGCACGTCTCAGCCCTCCGTCTTCTCGTCAGCGCCGGCAGCCGGGGCCTCGGCGGCCGCCTCGCCGGACGCCTGCGCCTGCTCCGAGCTGTCAGCCGCGCCGCCTCGGGCCTTGCCCGCCCTGTTTTCCGAGCGGCGACGGCCCCCACGCTCCGAACGGCCCCCGCGATCGCCACGCTCACCACGATCGCCGCGCGGCGGCCGGACCTCGGACTCCTGCTGCTTGGCCTTCAGGCCACCGATCAGCTCGCCCTTGTAGATCCAGACCTTCACACCGATGCGACCGAAGGTGGTCTTGGCCTCGAAGAAGCCGTAGTCGATGTCGGCGCGCAGCGTGTGCAGCGGCACGCGGCCCTCGCGGTAGAACTCCGAACGGGACATCTCAGCCCCGCCCAGACGGCCACCGCACTGCACCCGGATGCCCTTGACCTGCGGCGAGCGCATGGCCGACTGGATGGCCTTACGCATCGCGCGCCGGAACGACACGCGGTTGGACAGCTGCTCGGCGATGCCCTGGGCCACCAGCTGCGCATCCGACTCGGCGTTCTTGACCTCGAGGATGTTGAGCTGGACCTGCTTGCCGGTCAGCTTCTCCAGCGAACCGCGGATGCGGTCCGCCTCGGCACCGCGACGGCCGATGACAATGCCCGGCCGAGCGGTGTGGATGTCCACCCGGACCCGTTCCCGGGTGCGCTCGATATCCACCTTCGAGATACCGGCGCGCTCCATGCCACGGGACAGGTGCCGGCGGATCTTGACGTCTTCCGCCACGTATTCCGAATACTGCTTGTCCGCATACCACCGGGACTTCCAGTCGGTGGTGATGCCAAGCCGGAAGCCGTGCGGGTTGATCTTCTGACCCACTACCGGGCACTCCCCTTCTTGCTCTTGCGAGACTTGCCGGCCGTCTGCGGCGGACGCGACTCGACCTCCACCGTGATGTGGCTGGTCCGCTTCCGAATCCGGTACGCACGACCCTGCGCGCGCGGCCGGAACCGCTTCAGCGTCGGCCCCTCGTCCACGTAGGCCCGGTGCACCCACAGGGTCTCCGGGTCGAGGGAGAGGTTGTTCTCCGCGTTGGCCATCGCACTGGCGAGCACCTTCGACACCGGACCGCTGGCGGCCTGCGGCGCGAACCGGAGCACGGCCAGGGCTTCGCTTGCGCTGCGGCCCTTGATGAGTTCGACCACGCGGCGCGCCTTCATCGGCGCCACGCGAACGAACCGGGCCCGCGCCACTGCCCGCGAGTTCTCCTCCGCGGCAGTCCCGTCGTTACGGGCGTTCATCGCTGCTACCCCTTGCACTTACTCGTTCGTGTCCAGGTTGCTCCGCTCAGCGGCGGCGCGACTTCCGGTCCTCTTTGACGTGGCCCTTGAAGGTCCGCGTCGGGGCGAACTCGCCGAGCTTGTGCCCGACCATGTTTTCGCTGACAAACACCGGAACGTGCTTGCGACCGTCGTGCACCGCGAACGTGTGCCCGACCATGTCCGGGATGATCGTCGACCGGCGAGACCAGGTCTTGATCACCGTCTTCTTGCCCGACTCGTTGAGAACGTCCACCTTCTTGAGCAGGTGGTCGTCCACGAACGGCCCTTTCTTCAGGCTGCGTGGCATCTGCTACTACCTCCCTGCTCAGCGCTTCTTGCCGGTACGGCGCCGGCGGACGATGAGTCGGTCACTGTCCTTGCGGCGGCGGGTCCGGCCCTCCGGCTTACCAGCCGGGTTGACCGGGTGACGGCCACCGGAGGTACGGCCCTCACCACCACCGTGCGGGTGGTCGACCGGGTTCATGACGACACCGCGGACGGTCGGACGCTTGCCCTTCCACCGCATCCGGCCAGCCTTGCCCCAGTTGATGTTGCCGTGCTCGGAGTTGCCGACCTCGCCGACGGTCGCCCGGCACCGCGCGTCCACGTTGCGGATCTCGCCCGAAGGCATCCGCAACTGGGCGTACGGACCGTCCTTGGCGACCAGCTGCACCCGCGTACCGGCAGAGCGGGCGATCTTCGCGCCGCCGCCGGGGCGGAGCTCGATCGCGTGCACCACGGTGCCGGTCGGGATGTTGCGCAGCGGGAGGTTGTTGCCCGGTTTGATGTCCGCCTTCGGGCCGCTCTCCACCCGGTCGCCCTGCTTCACGTTGTTCGGGGCGATGATGTAGCGCTTCTCGCCGTCGAAGTAGTGCAGCAGCGCGATCCGTGCACTGCGGTTCGGGTCGTACTCGATGTGCGCGACCTTGGCCGGCACGCCGTCCTTGTCGTTGCGGCGGAAGTCGATCAGGCGGTACGCCTGCTTGTGCCCGCCACCCTTGTGCCGCGTGGTGATCTTGCCGCGTGCGTTCCGACCGCCACGGCCGTGCTTCGGGCGCAGCAGCGACTTCTCCGGCGTCGACCGGGTGATCTCGGAGAAGTCGGACACGCTGGCGCCGCGACGGCCCGGCGTCGTCGGCTTGTACTTGCGAATGCCCATCTCTACGCAGTCCTCGTCTTGGTTCGGCCGGTCAGGCTGCCGGGCCGCCGAAGATCTCGATCGGCTTGCTCTCAGGCGACAGCGTCACGATCGCGCGCTTGGTGTCCTTGCGCTTGCCGTACCCGTAGCGGGTGCGCTTGCGCTTGCCCTTGCGGTTGATGGTGTTGACGCTGTGGACCTTGACGTCGAAGATCTTCTCGATGGCGATCTTGATCTCGGTCTTGTTCGAGCCCGCGCGCACCTCGAAGGTGTACTGGCTCTCCTCCAGCAACCCGTAGCTCTTTTCCGAGATGACCGGCTTGATGATGACGTCCCGTGGATCGGGGATCACTGGTCTGCCTCCTCACCCTGACCGGCCGCCCCGGCCTTCACCGGCTTGCCCTTGACGGGGCCGGCGACGAAGCGGTCGAACGCTTCCTTGGTGAACACCACGTCGTCGTTGACCAGCACGTCGTACGTGTTCAGCTGGTCGGGCGCGATGATGTGCACGTTCGGGAGGTTGCGCAGGCTCAGCCACGCGACCTCGTCAGTGCGCTCCAGCACCACCAGGACGTTGCGCGCGTTGGTGATCTGCCCCAACGCCTGCCGCGCCTGCTTGGTGGACGGCTTCTCCGCGGTGATGATGCTGCTGACCACGTGCAGCTGGCCGCAGCGGGCACGGTCGGACAGCGCCGAACGCAGCGCGGCAGCCTTCATCTTCTTCGGCGTGCGCTGCGAGTAGTCCCGCGGCTTGGGGCCGTGCACGGTTCCACCGCCGGCGAACTGCGGGGCGCGGATCGAGCCCTGCCGGGCGTTGCCGGTGCCCTTCTGCCGGTACGGCTTCTTGCCGCCACCGGCGACCTCGCCCCGGGTCTTGGTGGAGTGCGTGCCCTGGCGTGCCGCCGCCAGCTGCGCCGTCACCACCTGGTGCATGAGCGGGATGTTGGCCGGCACGTCGAAGATCTCGGCCGGCAGGTCGACGCTGCCGTCGGTCCCGCCCTGCGGGGTACGGACCTCGAGGTTCTGGCTCATCACGCACCACCCTTCGCTGCGGACTTGACCAGCACCAGGCTGCCCTTCGGGCCGGGAACAGCGCCCTTGATCAGCAGCAGGCCGGAGTCGCCCTCGACCTTCTGCACCCTCAGGTTCTGCGTGGTGACCCGGTTGCGGCCCATCCGCCCGGACATCCGCATGCCCTTGAACACGCGGCCCGGGGTGGCGCAACCACCGATCGAACCCGGCTTGCGGTGCACGGCCTGGGTACCGTGGCTCATTGGCTGCCGGTGGAACCCGTGGCGCTTGATGGTGCCGGCGAAGCCCTTGCCCTTGCTGGTTCCGACGACGTCGACGATCGCGCCGGCTTCGAACAGCTCGGCGGTGATCTCCTGGCCGACCTCATACGCTCCGGCGTCGGTGGTGCGCAGCTCGACCAGGTGCCGGCGCGGGGTGACCCCGGCCGACGTGAACTGGCCGGCGCGCGGCTTGGTGACCTTGCGCGGGTCGACGGCGCCGAAGGCCAACTGCACGGCCGAGTAGCCGTCCTTCTCCGGGGTGCGAATCTGGGTGACCACGTTCGGCCCGGCCTGCACGACCGTCACCGGGATGACCCGGTTCTTGTCGTCAAAGACCTGGGTCATACCGAGCTTGGTGCCCAGAATCCCCTTGATCTGCCTGTCAGACATGACTTCTCGTTCTTTCCGCCGCTTCTGGGCCAGGCCCTTACTGGATGTTCACGTCGACGCTGGCTGGCAGGTCGATGCGCATGAGAGCGTCCACCGTCTTCGGCGTCGGTTCGAGAATGTCGATCAGACGCTTGTGCGTACGCATCTCGAAGTGCTCCCGCGAGTCCTTGTACTTGTGCGGGGAGCGAATGACGCAGTAGACGTTCTTCTCCGTGGGCAGCGGCACCGGCCCCACGACCCGAGCGCCCGTGCGCGTCACGGTCTCGACGATCTTGCGCGCGGACGCGTCGATCGCCTCGTGGTCGTAGGCCTTGAGCCGGATGCGGATCTTCTGTCCCGCCATGGTGGCTTGCCGTTCCTCTGGTCTCGTGCCGCCGGTCACATACCCGGCACCTGCCCGGCGGAGCGATTCCTCCGCCCGGGCACATACCCGGGAAATGACCAGCGCTGTGCGGGTGTCCTAGCGTTGGTGCCCAACTGGACCTGCCGTATGGGCTCCCCGTGCGCGAACGCAGCGGGAGAACACGCCCGCGGTCCGCCCCTGTTCAGGTGTGCTGGTGCCCGGTCCACGCGGTCGGGCGTGTCGGCCCCCGCGGCACAAACCGGTCCCGCCGAACTTCGCCGGTGGGATGGACCTGCTGGTCCGTACACCTTGCGTCAGCGCCCGATGGCGCCAACCTCTCGCGGCAAGGCGGCCGGTCTCGCAGTTTCGAAGAATCCGGCCGCCCAGACGAGCAACCCATACATGATGCCACACGTCATGTGGCCATCCACATCGGGTCCAGCTTTCCTGCGGTGGTCCGGTCCGGTCCACAGTGGATCAGACCGGACCACCCCCAACTCACTTGAGAATCTTGGTGACGCGACCCGCACCCACCGTGCGGCCACCCTCACGGATGGCGAAGCGCAGCCCTTCCTCCATCGCGATGGGCTGGATGAGCTGCACCGTCATCTCGGTGTTGTCGCCCGGCATGACCATCTCGGTGCCCTCCGGGAGGGTCACCACACCGGTCACGTCGGTGGTGCGGAAGTAGAACTGCGGCCGGTAGTTGTTGAAGAACGGCGTGTGCCGGCCACCCTCGTCCTTGGACAGGATGTAGACCTGTGCCTCGAACTGGGTGTGCGGTGTGGTGGTGCCGGGCTTCACGACGACCATGCCGCGCTCGACGTCTTCCCGCTTGATACCGCGGATCAGCAGACCGACGTTGTCACCGGCCTGACCCGAGTCGAGCAGCTTGCGGAACATCTCGACACCGGTGACGGTGGTCTTGATCGGCTTCTCCTTGATGCCGACCAGCTCGACCTCCTCGTTCACCTTGATCTGGCCGCGCTCGACGCGGCCGGTGACCACGGTGCCACGACCGGTGATCGAGAACACGTCCTCGACCGGCATCAGGAACGGCTGGTCGAGAGCACGCACCGGGTCCGGGATGTTCTCGTCGCAGGCGTTGAGCAGCTCAACGATCTTCTGGCTCCATTCGGCGTCGCCCTCCAGCGCCTTCAGCGCGGAGACGCGGATGACCGGTACGTCATCGCCCGGGAACTCGTACTCGCTGAGCAGCTCGCGGACCTCCATCTCCACGAGCTCCATGATCTCCTCGTCGTCGACCATGTCGGCCTTGTTGAGGGCGACGAGGATGTAGGGCACACCGACCTGACGGGCCAGCAGCACGTGCTCCTTGGTCTGCGGCATCGGGCCGTCGGTGGCCGCCACCACCAGGATGGCGCCGTCCATCTGCGCCGCACCGGTGATCATGTTCTTGATGTAGTCGGCGTGACCCGGCGCGTCGACGTGCGCGTAGTGCCGCTTCTCCGTCTGGTACTCGACGTGCGCGATCTGGATGGTGATACCGCGCTGCTTCTCCTCCGGCGCCTTGTCGATCTCGTCGAACGGCGTGAAGGGGTTCAGGTCCGGGTGCTGCTCGTGCAGAACCTTCGTGATCGCCGCAGTCAGCGTGGTCTTGCCGTGGTCGACGTGACCAATGGTGCCGATGTTGACGTGCGGCTTGTCCCTCTCGAACTTCGCCTTCGCCACTGGAATGTCCTCCTGGACTTGAGTTCTTTCCGCCGTACGCCTTGTCGTGCCAGGCGGAGTCGGTGTTGGGTCAGGTGTCCACCCCGCCATGGGGGCGGGCCTCGACGGGGCGGACACGCACTGGGGATTACTCCCCGGTCGCCTTCGCGATGATCTCCTTGGCCACGTTCGCGGGAACTTCGCCGTAGGAGTCGAACTGCATCGAGTAGTTCGCGCGACCCTGCGTCTTCGAACGCAGGTCGCCGACGTAACCGAACATCTCGGACAACGGGACCAGCGCCTTGACGACGCGGGAACCGCTGCGCTCCTCCATGGCCTGCACGTGACCACGGCGGGAGTTCAAGTCGCCGATGACATCACCCATGTGTTCCTCGGGCGTTGTCACCTCGACGGCCATCAACGGTTCGAGCAGCGTGGGGCTGGCCTTCTTGGCGGCCTCCTTCAACGCCATCGATCCGGCAACCTTGAAGGCCATTTCCGAGGAGTCGACCTCGTGGTACTGGCCGTCCGTCAGAGTCACCTTGAGGCCGACCAGCGGGTACCCCGCCAGTACGCCGTACTGCATCGCGTCCTGGCAGCCCTCGTCCACCGACGGGATGTACTCCCTGGGGATGCGGCCACCGGTGATCTGGTTGTCGAACTCGTAGGTGGGGCTGTCCGCGGTCTGCTCGATCGGGTCCAGGTTGATGATGACCCGGGCGAACTGACCGGAACCGCCGGTCTGCTTCTTGTGCGTGTACTCCAACTTCTGGATCGACTTGCGAATCGTCTCCCGGTAGGCCACCTGCGGCTTACCGATGTTCGCCTCGACCTTGAAGTCGGACTTCATCCGGTTGACGAGCACCTCCAGGTGCAGCTCACCCATACCGGAGATGATCGTCTGGCCGGTCTCTTCGTCCAGGTGGACCCGGAAGGTCGGGTCCTCCTCGGCGAGCTTCTGGATCGCCGTGGACAGCTTCTCCTGGTCGGCCTTGGTCTTCGGCTCCACCGCGACCGAGATGACCGGCTCCGGGAAGGTCATCGACTCCAGGATGATCTGGTCGTTCGGATCGCACAGCGTGTCACCCGTGGTGGTCTCCTTGAGCCCGACCACGGCGTAGATGTGACCCGCCTGGGCCTCCTCGACCGGGTTCTCCTTGTTGGAGTGCATCTGGAACAGCTTGCCGATGCGCTCCTTGCGGCCCCGGGTGGAGTTGATGACCTGCGCACCCTGGGAGACCTTGCCGGAGTAGACCCGGATGTAGGTCAGCTTCCCGAAGAACGGGTGCACCGAGATCTTGGAGACCAGAGCCGAGAAGGGCTCGTCAGTGCTCGGCTTGCGGGACGCCTCGGTCTCGCTGTTCGGCAGCAGCCCCTCCACCGGCGGCACGTCCAGCGGCGACGGCAGGTAGTCGATCACCGCGTCCAACATCGGCTGCACGCCCTTGTTCTTGAACGCGCTACCGCACAGCACCGGGAACGCCTCGCGGTCGATGGTGAGCTTGCGGATACCGGCCTTGATCTGCTCGGTGCTCAGCTCCTCGCCCGAGAAGTACAGCTCCATGAGCTCCTCGTCGCTTTCCGCGACGGCCTCGACGAGCTGCTCGCGGTACCTGTTGGCGGTCTCGACGAGGTCGGCCGGGATGTCCTCGACCGCGTAGTCCTCGCCCTTGCGGACCTCGCCACGCCAGGTCAGCGCCTTCATCCGCACCAGGTCGACGACGCCCTCGAACTCCGACTCGGCGCCGATCGGCAGCTGCAGCACCAGCGGCCGGGCGCCCAGGCGCTCGGTGATCGTCTTGACACTGAAGTAGAAGTCCGCGCCCAGCTTGTCCATCTTGTTGATGAAGCAGATGCGCGGGACCTCGTACTTGTCGGCCTGCCGCCAGACCTGCTCGGACTGCGGCTCGACGCCCTCCTTGCCGTCGAAGACGGCGACCGCGCCGTCCAGAACGCGCAGCGAGCGCTCCACCTCGACCGTGAAGTCGACGTGACCCGGCGTGTCGATGATGTTGATCTGATGGTCAGCCCAGAAGGTCGTGGTCGCGGCCGAGGTGATGGTGATCCCTCGGGCCTGCTCCTCTTCCATCCAGTCCATCGTCGCGGCGCCGTCGTGCACCTCGCCGATCTTGTAGTTGATCCCCGTGTAGTAGAGGACCCGCTCGGTCGTGGTGGTCTTGCCCGCGTCGATGTGGGCCATGATCCCGATGTTGCGGACCTTGGTCAGGTCAGTCAGCACGTCGCGTGCCACGAGTTTCTTCCCCGTTCCTGAGCAGCGGAAGCTGTCCAATCGGCGGGTCGAGGCGGGCAGGCCCCGACCTCACCAGCGGTAGTGCGCGAAGGCCTTGTTGGACTCCGCCATCTTGTGCGTGTCCTCGCGCTTCTTGACGCTCGCGCCGAGGCCGTTGCTCGCGTCGAGCAGCTCGTTCGTCAGCCGGTCCACCATGGTCTTCTCACGACGCTGGCGCGAGAAGCTGACCAGCCAGCGCAGCGCCAGTGTGGTGGACCGACCGGCACGAACCTCGACCGGAACCTGGTAGGTAGCACCACCGACACGGCGGCTGCGCACCTCCAGGGTGGGCTTGACGTTGTCCAGCGCACGCTTGAGCGTGACCACCGGGTCAGTGCCGGTCTTCTCCCGGCACCCTTCCAGCGCGCTGTAGACAATCCGCTCGGCCAGCGACCGCTTCCCGTCCCGCAGCACCTTGTTCACCAGCTGCGTCACCAGCGGCGAGCTGTAGACGGGGTCAGAGACCAACGGCCGCTTCGGGGCCGGACCCTTGCGGGGCATCAGCTCTTCTCCTTCTTCGCGCCGTAGCGGCTGCGGGCCTGCTTGCGGTTCTTCACACCCTGCGTGTCGAGCGCACCGCGGATGATCTTGTAACGCACGCCGGGGAGATCCTTCACACGGCCACCGCGAACGAGCACGATCGAGTGCTCCTGCAGGTTGTGCCCCTCACCCGGAATGTAGGCCGTGACCTCGATGCCGCTGGTGAGCTTCACACGGGCAACCTTGCGCAGTGCCGAGTTGGGCTTCTTCGGAGTGGTGGTGTACACGCGGGTACACACGCCACGCCGCTGCGGGCTCCCCTTCAGGCCCGCGGTCTTGGTCTTGGCGACCTTGTCCTGGCGGCCCTTACGGACCAGCTGCTGGATGGTGGGCATGGACCGGCTTTCTGTCAGCGTTCGCGTCTTGTGGGTGCTCGGCCGAGCACCGTCAGCACTGTGTACTTGAGACTCCCCCGGACCCCGAGGTCGGGCGTGTCGCCCACTCCTCGACCTGTTCGGCGCTCACGGCGTCCCTACGGGATCACCCCAGTGGGTTTCAGAGGAGTTCCGCACATCCGTGCCAGGCTCCGTAGCCGGCGACCACGTGATGCACCCACCGGCACTGTATGCACAGGCATGCGGACCGACCCGATTGCGTCGGGTCCGATCAATAAAGATACCCGTCCCGTTCGAGGGGGGTCAAAACGGGGTACCTGTGACGCCTACCCCAGCGCACAGCCCCGGCCCGGAACCCGGGTGCCGGAGGCGGACGAATGATCAGGTCACCTTCTGCTCCCCTACTCTACCGGTACTGGCAAGCACGGGGCGACACGAGATCAACTCATCCGCTCCGGCACTCAAGTCAGCTCTCGTGGGGTGGCACCACGCCGTTGATCCGGCGCGGCGCGGGCTTCGGCGAGTGCGTGTCCGGGCCGAACAGGTCCCCGTGGGAGCGCTGCTGCGGATGCTTGGGCTCAGCGAGTTCACCAGCCGAATCGGTGGCTGCCGGCGTCCCCAACGCTGCCGGGTTGACCGGAGAAAGCGACCGCTCGGTCTGCTCTCCCGCGCGGGGCTCGGATGCCGGCAGCTCGCGGACCGGGTACCGCTCGGTCCACTCGGCGTCCGTGGGCTGCTGGGCGTCGAACCCAGGCGGCGCGCCGTCGCCCGGCTCGATCCCCACCCACGAGGCCAGGAACTCGCCGACGCCGAATTCGGCCACGCAGTCCAGCGCGGCCTGCTCGATGACCTCACGCAGCTCCAGCTCCGCCAGCCACTGCATCGGCAGTGCCCGCACCCCGGCCAGCGCGCCGACGATGTTGCCGCAGATCGCGCCGGTCGAGTCGCTGATGCCGGAGTGGTTCACGGCCGTGCGCAGCACCAACTCGACGTCGTCACCGCCGGCAACGGCGGAGCACACGGCGATGGCGAGCGCCTCCTCGCCGACCCAACCCCCGCCGAGGGTGTCCGCCAACTGCTGCGGGGTGGGCACACCCCGGGTGCCGAGGTCCACGGCGGCCTTCAGCGCGAGGCTGGTCTCCTCGTGGTCCTCCCACGTCTCCAGGACCTGGAGGGCCAGCCACACTCCGTCGTCGAGGGAATGTCCGAGCAGCGCCTGCTGCACGATCACGGCCAGCGCGCCCGCGGGCAGGTAGCCGCTGGGGTGACCGTGGGTCACGGCGGCGAGACGCGCGCCGAGGTCGAACACCTCGGCGGGGTCGGTGGAGGACAGGGCGGCGGGAGCGGCCCGCATCACCCCGCCACACCCCTTCGAGTCGTTGATCCTCTCGGTGAGCGAGCCGGCCGGGTACCCACGCCCGAACCGCTCCAGCGCGCGGAAGGTGGTCTTGCCGGGCGCGCGGGTGGAGAACAGCTCGTCGACCCCGATCAGCCAGCCGTCCGGCACTGGATGCGAGGCCAGGAACGGACCGGCCGCATCCGGCCACTCGACACCCTGGGTGTGCAACCAGCGCTGGTAGGCCAGCTGCAGTTCGGGCATCGGGTCGTCCGTGCCCAGCATCCGCTTGGCGACGCTGCCCCGGATCAGCCCTTCCGCGGTGAACAGCGTCATCTGCGTGTCGTCGGTGATCGCGCCACGCACTCCGTATGCCTCGCGCAGACCGCGCGGCCCGCCCGGACCGAACCGCTCGGCGATCTTCTCGGCGGAGAGGAACTCCAGGTCGGCGCCCAGCGAGTCGCCGAGCGCGCCGCCGAGGAAGCACCCCAGCACCCGCTCGGTCAGCGACGGCCCTGCGTCGAAATCCTCGGCTAAGGCGTGTTCACCAGCCGAAACCTGCGCCGGCTGGGGCTGGCTGGCCGGGCCGGAGTCCGTTTCCGGCGCTGGCTCGGGCTCCGGCTCTTGCGGGGATTCGTGCTCGCGTTCGGATTCGCGCTCCTGGCGATCCGTACTGGGCTGATCGAATCCCTCGAAGGAGTACTCGATCTCCGGCTCGTGGTCGAACAGGGGTCCGGGCAGCTCTTCCGGCAGGTCCTTGCCGACCTCCGGCAGCACCGGTAGGTCGTACTCGGGTTCCCGCGTCTCCGGTTCTCCCGGAGTCTCCGCCCGCACGTCCGCATGCCGGCTCACCGGCCGGGGATTCTCGACCGGCGCGAAGTCGGGTTCCCGTGCCTCGAACCCGGCCAGGTCGATCACCATCGTGCTCTCGACGGCCTCCTCCGGGCGACCGCTGCCGAGCGTCGGCCGCTCGGATCTCCCGGCAGGCATCCACGTCCCCACCGGATGGGTCCCCACCGGATGGGTTCCCACCGGATGGTCTGTGTCGGACACCGACGCGCCCGGAATCGGCGTACCGGACGCCGGCGTGCGCGGCTCCGGCGCCGGCGCGGCGGTGGGGACTGGTGCCGGGCTGGACTGCGGCAGCTCCAGCGGCCCGGAGAACGCCGGCCGCTGGTCGGTGACGTAGCGCTGCGCCCACTTCGGCAGCGGTGGTGGGGGCGGCGGCGGGGCGAACGCCTCGGCAGCGTCCTCGCACAACGTCTCGATGATCTCGCGAAGTTCGAGCTCTTCCAGCCAGTGCCGCGGAATCACGTCCGGGCCGTGCAGCGCGCCGGCGAGCTGGCCCGCCAGCATCCCGGTCACGCAGCTGTCCGCGGACTGGTTGACCGCGAGCAGCACGGCTTCCGCGAACGAGCCGGCGGCGGCCACCGACACCAGCGCCACACCCAGCTCGCCCGGAGCGTCGTCGGTGTCGAACTCGGCGTCCAGCATCGCGGGTTCGACCCGCTTGGCCTCGCGGGCGAGGAACATCGCGGCGTGGATCGTACGGCGTACCGCGGCGGGCAGCGAGGCGGAACTCCTCGCCAGCCGGTTCGTGTCCGCCATGGACACCGCGTCCCAGAGCGGAACGCCACTGATGACCTGGCTCAGGACGTCGGCGTGCAGACCGCTCGCGCCCTGCGCGTTGTGATCGTCGGTGAACAGGTGCGCGATGTCCGCGGCAGCGGTGAAGACCATCTCTTCGGAGGTGTTCCACACCATCGTGGGAGCGGTGAACGCGATGCAGTCGGAAACCCCGTTCCCCAGCGGCGGGGCGGCCGGGTCACGGGTCGGTGGCGGCTGCAGCGCCAGCCGGCCGAGTCCGGTCAGCGCGGCACCGGCCGGATTGCGGGTGGAGAACAGCTCCGGGCGCTCCAGCATCCAGCCGGCCGGCTCCGGGTGCGTCTGCAGGTACGCGGACATCGCGTACTCCCAGGGCACACCCTGCGTGTACAACCAGCGGAGGTAGTTGGTGCGCACTACGGGAGTCGGCAGCCAGTCCGCCGAGTCACCGTTGACCGCTTTGGCGCGCAGGAGCGCTTCGAGCGTGAACACCGCGAGCTGGCTCAGCTCGGTGGCTGCCCCGCGCCGGCCGAAGGCGGGCAGGTAGTCCATCACCCCGCCGAACCCGAACCACCGCTGGATCTCGGTGGAGGTCCTGGTCCGCACCCCTGCGCCCAGCGCGTCCCCGACCGCGCCGCCCAGCATCGCGCCCCGGAACCGATCGGCCCAGGTCAAAGCTCGGTTGGCGCCGGCCGACGGGGACCCGTGCGGCCGCGCGAACCACGAGGAGTCATCGGTCATCGACGTTCTCCAGTTCCTTCTCACCAGGCGGGGTAACGCTGTGTCCACGACGCGTCGGTTGGCGCGCTCGGGCTGAACTCGGCCAACGCGTCCCGAGCCAGCGCGCTGATCACATCGTGAAGTTCCAAGCTGCCAAGCCATTCCTCGGGGATGGCCCGCATCCCGTACACGGCCCCCGCAATGTTGCCGCACACCATTCCGGTCGAGTCGGAGTCCCCCGAGTGGTTCACCGACAGCAGGAGTGCTTCGCGCAGGCTCCCGGTGGCCAGCACCGCGTACAGACCGATGGCCAGCGCTTCCTCTCCGACCCAGCCCTCCCCGAGGATGCCGGTGAGCTGTTCCGGCGAGACGACACCGCCGCCATTCGCGAGCCGCACGGCTTTGTCGAGCGCCCGCACCTGTTCTTCGTGGTCCTGCCAGCCGATCAGCAGGTCCCTTGCCACTCGCACACTTTGGAGGAGCGGGACGTCCCTGAACTGCTGATGCACGACCACGGCCAGTACACCGGCGGAGAGGTATCCGCTGGGGTGCGAGTGCGTCAGTGCCGCCGTGGCCGCGCCGGTGTGAAAAATCTCCACCGGATCGTGTGACCACACCGCAGCGGGCGCGACGCGCATGACGCCGCCGCATCCCTTCGAGTCGTTGACCCGGTTCTCGAACGTCGCATGCTGGTGCGTCCGGGCGAAGGTGTTCAGTGCCGACAGACACGTGTTTCCCGGAGCGCGTCCGACGAGCAGCCCAGGGTTGCTGACCAGCCAGCCGTCCGGTTCGGACAGTGCCGAGTACGGCCCCGCAGCCTGCTGCCAGGAATGTGTCTGCGTGTAGTACCAACGCTGATAGGCGTGCTGCACGGCGGGGATCGGGTCGGTGGCGGCAGAATCCGCACGGAGCGCGACATGCGCTCGGATCAGCCCTTCCAGGGTGAACAGCATCATCTGGGTGTCGTCGGAGATCTCCGCGACTCCAGACCGCAGCTGCGGTTCGGTGATCCCGGCTTCCCCGTAGACCTCGCGGATCATCCTGATCTGCGAGAACTCCACGGCGTACCCGAGCGCGTCACCGAGCGCTCCCGCGACCATGCTGCCCATGAACCGCTCGTGAGGATCGATCACGTTCGGTGGATGCTCGGTCGTCGGTGCATGGGTCACTTGGAATCCCCCTGGAACGCGGCAGAACCGTCCGGGCAACGCTATCAGCCGTATGGGTGACACACCGGGGGTTCGTGATCTCCGCCAGAGCGGGACGGTCCTGGCATCACACCGTCACCTTCGCGTACCAGCATCGCGTTAGGGTCCGGCATTGCCGGCGCTGATCAGCGCTGCGATCACAGTACATAGTGCGGGTGAAATTTGACTCCCCGACACCCCACTAGGGGAACATGCGTTCTATTGTGATCTGTCCGGCCGATGGCGAGGAGTTGGGAACGTGAAAGAAGAACAGCAGGTGGACGAGCAGGCGACCAGCACGCCAGCGGAGACGCCCGACGGGCAGGCCGCGGGTTCCGGCGAGGAGAGCGCGGCGCCGAAGAAGACCCGCCGCACCAAGAGCACCGCGCGCAAGACCCGCTCCGTCGAGCTGACCCTGACCGTCACGGGCACGCTCGACGGCGAGTGGCAGGCCGAGCTCGTGCACTCCGGCAAGCGCATCGTGCAGGGACTGCCGATCCCGGCGTCTGCGGTGTCGCAGGCGGCGGCGGCCCTGCACGAGGAGATCTCGCAGGCCATCGATGGCCTGCTGCAGGAGGCTCGCGAGCAGCACGAAGCGAAGCTCGCCGAGCTGGAGGCGGAAGTGGAACGGGTCCGCAAGGCCCTCTCTGACCTGGAAGGCTGACTCGCGCCCACCCGTTCACTCTTGCTGGCCCGCAGCGCACGCTGCGGGCCACGCCCATCCGTTGTCCATTGTGGACTCCCTGTACGACGCCACGACGCACTTCGGGACTGGAGCGGGTCCTACTTCGACGAGATCACCCGCCAACGTCCCGGTTGGCCAGGGGCGCGCTGGTACGACTTCTCGAATCGCGGACTGCCGTGGCGCGACCAGGAGAAATCCGTTACTCGTCGATTGAACGAACCGCGTTCTTCGGCGAATCCAGCACCAGTGCGCGACGGACGAGAGTTTCGAGTTCATACTGCGGCCCGCACTCCGAATACGTGCTGATCCTGAACGGGAGAACTTGACCAGGTGGTAGGCCGCAGCCCTAGCGTGACTCTGCGAACTACCAGCACCTTGGTGGATCAGCTGCTTCAACTCACTAGTATTATCCAGCTGGTTGAAGCTCATCCGCGTCGAAACAGCGAAAGAAGGCTTGGCCGTCAGGCACACTCACCGCGTGCACAGCGATGCTTCGGGCTTGGAATCGCGGTCTTTCTCGTAACCTCCTTCATCCACCGCGTTCCGATTCAGCAGCGGACCCGGGCCACGCTGGGCAAATACCTGACCGGCATGCGCGTCATCGCGGACAAGACCCAGGAGCGCCCTGGCCGCGCTCGACCGCGCCGGAAAGCCCCTGCCCGGTTTGCTCCCTGCCGTCGCGGTCTTCCTCGGAACGTCGTTCGTGCACCGCGTCCTGATTCAGTACTGGGTTCAGGCGAGCCTGGGCAAGTTCCTCGCCGGCTTGCGCATCGTCCACACCATGACCCACGACCGCCCGCGCGCTGACCAATGAGCACCCACTTGTGCCCCGCAATGACAGGGACCCCTGTCCGGAGGAGTCGGACAGGGGTCCCAAGGCTTACACGCTGGGCGGAGCCCAGCTGTAGCCAGACCGTCAGCGGTAGTCGCGCCCGAAGTCGTAGTCGTCGAGCGGGACGGCCGCGCCGGTGCCGGTGCCGAAGACATCCGGCGTGTAGTAGGTGTCGTCGTACGAGGGGATGGCGTAAGCCGCGGCCCGCGCTTCCTCCGTCGGCTGCACCTGGATGTTGCGGTAGCGGTTGATGCCCGTACCAGCCGGGATCAACTTACCGATGATCACGTTCTCCTTCAGGCCAACCAGCTTGTCGCTGGCGCCCTCGATGGCCGCGTTCGTGAGGATGCGGGTGGTCTCCTGGAAGGAGGCCGCCGACAGCCACGACTCGGTGGCCAGCGACGCCTTCGTGATGCCCATCAGCACCGGACGGCCCGAGGCGGGCTCGCCGCCTTCGGCCACCACGCGCCGGTTCTCCGACTCGAACTGCGAGCGCTCGATCGGCGAGCCGGGCAGGAACTCGGTGGCACCGGAGTCGATGATGATGACCCGGCGCAGCATCTGGCGGACGATCACCTCGACGTGCTTGTCGTGGATGCCCACACCCTGCGAGCGGTACACCTTCTGGACCTCGCGGACCAGGTGCAGCTGCGCTTCGCGCGGCCCCATCACACGCAGCACCTCGTGCGGGTCGACCGCACCTTCCAGGAGCTGCTGACCGACCTCGACGTGGTCGCCGTCCTCCAACTGCCGCTCGGTGCCGTCGGTCGACGTGACGCCGAGCCGCTGACGCTTCGACAGCTTGTCGTAGACGATCTCCTCGCCGCCGTCGTCCGGGGTGATCGTGATCTTCCAGTACCGGTCGTTGTCCTCCAACCGGATGCGGCCGGAAGCGTCCGCGATCGGTGCCTTGCCCTTCGGCACCCGGGCCTCGAACAGCTCCTGCACACGCGGCAGACCGGTGGTGATGTCGTCACCGGCGACACCGCCCTGGTGGAAGGTCCGCATCGTCAGCTGTGTGCCCGGCTCACCGATGGACTGGGCGGCGACGATGCCGACAGCCTCGCCAACGTCCACCAGCTTGCCGGTGGCCATCGACCGGCCGTAGCAGACCGCACACACACCGACGTGCGACTCACAGGTGAGCACGCTGCGGAACTTCACCTTCGTGATGCCGGCGTTCACGAGCTTCTCGATCGCCGGGTCACCGATGTCGGCACCACGCGGCAGCAGCACATTGCCGTCGCGGTCGACGACGTCAGCGGCCGTGGTCCGCGCGTAGACACTGGTCTCCACGTGCTGGTCACGTACAACCGAGCCGTCCGGAAGGACCTGCCCGATCGGCATCGTGATGCCACGCTCGGTGGCGCAGTCCGCCTCCCGGACGATGACGTCCTGCGAGACGTCCACCAGACGCCGGGTGAGGTAACCCGAGTCGGCGGTCCGCAGCGCCGTGTCGGCCAGACCCTTACGGGCACCGTGGTTGGAGATGAAGTACTCCAGCACGGTCAGGCCCTCGCGGAAGTTCGCCTTAATGGGCCGCGGGATGTACTCACCCTTCGGGTTGGACACCAGACCACGCATGCCGGCCAGCTGGACGACCTGCGTCATGTTACCGGCCGCCCCGGACTTCACGATCATGTTGATCGAGTTGTCCTCCGGGAAGTTGGCCTCCATGGCCTCGGCGACCTCGTCCTTCGCGGCGGTCCACACCTTGACCAACTCGGCGTTGCGCTCCTGGTGGGACAGCGCACCACGGCGGTAGCGCTTCTCAACCTGGTCGGCCTTGCCCTCGTAGCGGTCCAGGATCTCCGCCTTGACCGGCGGCACGATCACGTCCGAGATCGCCGTGGTCACGCCCGACCGGGTTGCCCAGTAGAAGCCGGCGTCCTTGAGCTTGTCCAGCGTCTGGGCGACCAGCACCATCGGGTAGCGCTCGGCGAGATCGTTGACGATCGTGGCCTGCTTCTTCTTCGGCAGCAGCTCGTTGATGAACGGGTAGTCCTGCGGCAGCAGCTCGTTGAAGAAGACCCGGCCCAGCGTGGTCTCGGCCAGCCACGGCTGACCCGACTCCCAGCCTTCCGGCTCCTGGCCCTTCGGCGGGGTCCGGCCGTGCAACCGGATCTTGATCTTGGCCTGCAGGTCCAGCACACCCAGGTCGCGGGCCATGATCGCCTCGGCCTGCGACGAGTACGCCTGACCCTCGCCCTTGGCACCGTCCACCTGACGGGTCAGGTGGTACAGGCCGGTGACCATGTCCAGACGGGGCATCGCCAGTGGCCGACCGGACGCGGGCGAGAGGATGTTGTTGCTGGCCAGCATCAACACCCGGGCCTCGGCCTGCGCCTCGGCGGACAGCGGCAGGTGCACCGCCATCTGGTCACCGTCGAAGTCGGCGTTGAACGCCTCACACACCAGCGGGTGAAGCTGGATGGCCTTACCTTCGACCAGCTGCGGCTCGAACGCCTGGATACCCAGGCGGTGCAGGGTCGGAGCACGGTTGAGCAGCACCGGGTGCTCGTTGATGACCTCTTCGAGCACGTCCCACACCTGCGGGCGCTGCCGCTCCACCATCCGCTTGGCGGACTTGATGTTCTGCGCGTGGTTGAGGTCCACCAGCCGCTTCATCACGAACGGCTTGAACAGCTCGACCGCCATCTCCTTCGGCAGGCCGCACTGGTGCAGCTTCAGCTGCGGACCGATGACGATGACCGACCGGCCGGAGTAGTCGACACGCTTACCGAGCAGGTTCTGCCGGAAGCGGCCCTGCTTGCCCTTGAGCAGGTCGGACAGCGACTTCAGCGGCCGGTTGCCGGGGCCGGTGACCGGACGGCCACGGCGACCGTTGTCGAACAGCGCGTCCACGGACTCCTGCAACATCCGCTTCTCGTTGTTGACAATGATCTCCGGCGCGCCCAGGTCGATCAGCCGCTTCAACCGGTTGTTCCGGTTGATCACCCGGCGGTACAGGTCGTTGAGGTCGGAGGTGGCGAACCGGCCACCGTCGAGCTGCACCATCGGGCGCAGGTCCGGCGGGATGACCGGCACGCAGTTGAGCACCATGCCCTGCGGCTTGTTGCCGGTGGCCTGGAACGCCGCGACGACCTTCAACCGCTTGAGCGCGCGCAGCTTGCGCTGCCCCTTGCCGGTGCGGATGACCTCACGCAGTCCCTCGGCCTCGGCGTCGACGTCGAAGTTCTCCAGCAGCGCCTGGATGGACTCCGCACCCATGCCGCCGGTGAAGTACTCGCCGTAGCGGTCGTAGAGCTCGCGGTAGAGCAGCTCGTCGGAGATCAGTTGGCGAGGCTCCAGCTTGGTGAAGGTCTCCCAGATCTCGTCCAGCTTGTCCAGCTCGCGCTGCGCCCGGTCGCGGAGCTGGCGCATCTCGCGCTCGCCGCCCTCCTTGACCTTGCGGCGAACATCGCTCTTGGCGCCCTCGGACTCCAGCTCGGCCAGGTCCTGCTCCAGCTTCTGGGCACGGGCCTCCAGGTCCGCGTCCCGCTGGTCGGCGATCTGCTTGCGCTCGACGCCGATCTCGCTTTCCAGCGTCGGCAGGTCGTTGTGCCGCATCTCGGTGTTCACCGAGGTGATCACGTACGCGGCGAAGTAGATGATCTTTTCGAGGTCCTTCGGAGCGAGATCGAGCAGGTAGCCCAACCGGCTCGGCACACCCTTGAAGTACCAGATGTGCGTGACCGCGGCGGCCAGTTCGATGTGCCCCATCCGCTCGCGGCGGACCTCGGAGCGGGTCACCTCGACACCGCAGCGCTCACAGATGATGCCCTTGAACCGGACACGCTTGTACTTACCGCAGTAGCATTCCCAGTCGCGGGTCGGGCCGAAGATCTTCTCGCAGAACAGCCCGTCCTTCTCCGGCTTCAGCGTGCGGTAGTTGATGGTCTCGGGCTTCTTGACCTCGCCGTACGACCAGTGGCGGATGTCCTCGGCCGTGGCAAGACCGATACGGAGTTCGTCGAAGAAGTTGACGTCCAGCACGTCTGGTCTTCTCCCTTTGTCGAAAGTTCTGCCAGGTCAGGCAGGTTGGTCGAGTGCGGGTGCCGGTCCGCGGGCGCATGACCCGCGGACCGGCGACGAGGTCAGTTGACGACGTCGTCGACCGACGGCGACTCGTCCCTGGACAGGTTGATACCGAGGTTGGCGGCGGCCCGTTCCAGGTCCTCGTCCTCACCGCCACCGCGCATCTCGATGGCGGCACCGTCGCTGGAGAGCACCTCCACGTTCAGGCACAGCGACTGGAGCTCCTTGAGAAGCACCTTGAACGACTCCGGGATACCGGGGTCGGGCACGTTCTCGCCCTTGACGATCGACTCGTAGACCTTGACGCGGCCCAGCTTGTCGTCGGACTTGATCGTCAACAGCTCCTGCAGGGTGTAGGCCGCGCCGTACGCCTGCATCGCCCAGCACTCCATCTCACCGAAGCGCTGACCACCGAACTGCGCCTTACCACCCAGCGGCTGCTGGGTGATCATCGAGTACGGACCGGTCGACCGGGCGTGGATCTTGTCATCCACCAGGTGCGACAGCTTCAGGATGTACATGTGCCCGACCGCGACCGGGTACGGGAACGGCTCGCCGCTGCGACCGTCGAACAGCTGGGCCTTGCCGTCGCCGTTGACCATCCGGTCGCCGTCGCGGTTCGGCCTGGTCGAAGCCAGCAACCCGGTGATCTCCTCTTCGCGGGCACCGTCGAACACCGGACTCGCGGTGTTCGTTCCCGGCTCCACGTCGTAGAGGTCTTCGGGGAGCCGCTTGGCCCAGTCCGGGTCACCGTCGATCGACCAGCCCTGCGAGGCGATCCACCCGAGGTGGGTCTCCAGAACCTGGCCGATGTTCATCCGTCGCGGCACACCGTGCGTGTTGAGCACGATGTCCACCGGGGTGCCGTCAGCCATGAACGGCATGTCCTCGGCCGGCAGGATCTTGCCGATGACGCCTTTGTTGCCGTGCCGGCCGGCGAGCTTGTCGCCGTCCTGGATCTTGCGCTTCTGGGCAACGTAGACGCGGACCAACTCGTTGACGCCGGGCGGCAGCTCGTCGTCGTCCTCGCGGTTGAACACGCGGACGCCGATGACCTTGCCGGTCTCGCCGTGCGGCACCTTCATCGAGGTGTCGCGGACCTCGCGGGCCTTCTCACCGAAGATCGCCCGCAGCAGCCGCTCCTCCGGCGTCAGCTCGGTCTCACCCTTCGGGGTGACCTTGCCGACCAGGATGTCACCGTCGCGGACCTCCGCACCGATGCGGACGATGCCGCGCTCGTCCAGGTCCGCCAGCACGTCCTCGGAGACGTTCGGGATGTCCCGGGTGATCTCCTCGGCGCCGAGCTTGGTGTCCCGGGCGTCGACCTCGTGCTCCTCGATGTGGATCGAGGTGAGCACGTCGTCCTGCACCAGCCGCTGGGACAGCACGATGGCGTCCTCGTAGTTGTGGCCCTCCCACGGCATGATCGCGACCATCAGGTTCTTGCCGAGCGCCATCTCACCGTTCTGGGTGCAGGGGCCGTCGGCGACGACCTGCCCGACCTCGATCCGGTCGCCCTCGTTGACGATCGGCTTCTGGTTGGTGCAGGTGCCCTGGTTGGACCGCTCGAACTTCTGCAGCCGGTAGGTCTGCCGGGCGCCGTCGTCGGCCATCACGGTCACGTAGTCCGCGCACAGCTCCTCGACCACACCCGCCTTCGTAGCGGTGACCACCTCGCCGGCGTCGACCGCGGCACGCAACTCCATGCCGGTGCCGACCAGCGGGGACTCGCTGCGCAGCAGCGGCACCGCCTGGCGCTGCATGTTCGCACCCATCAGGGCGCGGTTGGCGTCGTCGTGCTCCAGGAAGGGGATCATCGCCGTCGCGGCGGAAACCATCTGCCGCGGCGAGACGTCCATGTAGTCGATCTCGGACGGGGCAAGCAGCTCGACCTCGCCGCCCTTCCGGCGGCCGAGCACGCGCTCCTCAAGGAAGTGCCCCTCGTCGTCGATCGGCGTGTTCGCCTGCGCCTTGACGTAACGGTCTTCCTCGTCAGCGGTGAGGTAGTCGATCTGGTCGGTGACCCGGCCCTCGACGACCTTGCGGTACGGCGTCTCGATGAAGCCGAACGGGTTGACCCGGCCGAACGTGGCCAGCGACCCGATCAGACCGATGTTCGGTCCTTCCGGCGTCTCGATCGGACACATCCGGCCGTAGTGCGAGGGGTGCACGTCGCGGACTTCCATGCCCGCACGTTCACGGGACAGGCCACCCGGACCCAGCGCGGACAGCCGGCGCTTGTGCGTCAGGCCCGCGATCGGGTTGGTCTGGTCCATGAACTGCGACAGCTGCGAGGTGCCGAAGAACTCCTTGATCGCCGCGACCACCGGCCGGATGTTGATCAGGGTCTGCGGCGTGATCGCCTCGACGTCCTGAGTGGTCATCCGCTCGCGGACGACCCGCTCCATCCGGGACAACCCGACCCGCACCTGGTTCTGGATCAGCTCGCCCACCGTGCGCAGGCGCCGGTTGCCGAAGTGGTCGATGTCATCGACCTCGACCGGAACCTCGTTGCCCTCCGGGCCCATCGCGGTCTCGCCGGCGTGCAGCCGGACCAGGTACTCGATGGCGGAGACGATGTCTTCCTCGGTGAGCACGCCGTTGGTGAACGGGGTGTCCAGCCCCAGCTTCTTGTTGACCTTGTAGCGGCCGACGCGCGCGAGGTCGTAGCGCTTCTCCTTGAAGAACAGGTTCTCCAGGAGGGCCTGCGCGCTCTCCTTGGTCGGCGGCTCACCCGGCCGCAGCTTGCGGTAGATGTCCAGCAGCGCCTCGTCCTGGCCGGCGGTGTGGTCCTTGTCCAGGGTGGCGATCAGGGTCTCTGAGAAGCCGAACCGCTCGCGGATCGCCTCCTCGGTCCACCCGAGCGCCTTCAGCAGGACGGTGACCGGCTGGCGGCGCTTGCGGTCGATGCGGACACCCACGGTGTCGCGCTTGTCGACGTCAAACTCCAGCCACGCCCCACGGCTAGGGATGATCTTGACGCTGTAGACGTCCTTGTCGGTGGTCTTGTCGACCGCGTGGTCGAAGTACACGCCGGGCGAGCGAACCAGCTGCGATACCACCACTCGCTCGGTGCCATTGATGATGAACGTGCCCTTGCTGGTCATCATCGGGAAGTCGCCCATGAACACCGTCTGCGACTTGATCTCACCGGTGTTGTTGTTGGTGAACTCCGCGGTGACGAACAACGGCGCCGCGTAGGTCATGTCCTTGTCCTTGCACTCCTCGATGGGC
>JBPYFK010000169.1:0-16243 GCA_051984675.1 Pseudonocardiaceae bacterium
TACGCGGACGCCTGGACGCCGTGTTGATCGCATCGCGAGTGGCCCCTCGAACTGCCCACATCGGACTGTTGCCGACCGCCGTGGTCACGCACACGGAGCCGTTCCACCTCTCCAAGGCGATCGCCACGCTCGACTACGTCAGTACCGGACGCGCTGGCTGGCAGGTGCGGGTGTCCCCGCGCAAGAGCGAGGCGGATCATTTCGGGCGACGTCGCCTTCCGCAGTTCCGGGTTCCTGACCTGCATAAACCGCACGTGGCCGAGCTTGTCAACGAACTGTTCGAGGAGGCCGCCGACTATGTCGACGTGGTCCGCAGACTCTGGGACAGCTGGGAGGACGACGCCGAGATCCGCGACGCCGCGACCGGCCGGTTCATCGACCGGGAGAAGCTGCACTACATCGATTTCCACGGCAAGTGGTTCAGTGTGCGGGGACCGTCGATTACGCCACGACCGCCGCAGGGGCAACCGCTGGTGAGCGCGCTCGCGCACGGCCGCGCCGCGTACCAGTTGGCAGCGCAGGCCGCGGACATCGTGTTCGTCACCGCGCAGGATGAGGAACAGGCGGCCAGCATTCTGCGGGACGTGCGGGCCTACCAGGCGAACGCGCAACGGCAGAAGGACGATCTGCACGTTTTCGGCGATCTCGTCGTCTTTCTGGATGACGATGCGGCGACGGCAGCGGCTCGCAAGGCACGCCTGGATGACCGCTCCGGCAGCGTGTACACGCCGGATGCTCCGGTGTTTACCGGCACCCCCGAACAGCTGGCCGATCAGCTTCTCGTGTGGGCCGAGCCTGGCCTGTCCGGATTCCGCCTGCGGCCCGGCGCGATTCCGCACGACCTGACCGCGATCACGCAACGACTCGTGCCGGAGCTGCAACGACGTGGCGCTTTTCGCCGTGCGTACGAAGCGAACACTCTGCGCGGGCTGCTCGGTCTGCCGCGCCCACACAACCGTTACTCAGCCTGAGGAGGACGGCCGATGAGCAAACCAGCGAAGCAGGTTCACTTGGCCGCGCACTTTCCCGGCGTGAACAACACCACCGTCTGGAGCGACCCGCGCTCGGGAAGCCACATCGAGTTCAGCTCGTTCGCGCACTTCGCGCGCACTGCGGAACGCGCGAAGTTCGATTTCCTGTTCCTGGCCGAGGGCCTGCGGCTGCGCGAGCACGCGGGCGAGATCTACGACCTGGACGTCGTGGGCCGGCCGGACACGTTCACGGTCCTGTCCGCGCTCGCCGCCGTCACTGACCGGTTGGGGTTGGCGGGCACCATCAACTCCACGTTCAACGAGCCCTACGAGGTCGCACGGCAGTTCGCGAGCCTGGACCATCTCTCGGGCGGGCGTGCCGCGTGGAACGTCGTCACCTCCTGGGATGCCTTTACCGGGGAAAACTTCCGGCGCGGCGGATACCTTCCGCAGGAGCAGCGCTACGAGCGAGCGGAAACATTCCTCCGCACGGCGTGGGAGCTGTTCGACTCGTGGCGCGGTAACGAGATCCTCGCCGACAAGCGTTCCGGAATCTTCCTCAACGACCCGACAGCCGGCGCGTTCGAACACCACGATGCGCACTTCGACATCGCCGGACGGTTCAACGTTCCCCGCAGCCCGCAGGGCCGGCCGGTGATCTTCCAGGCTGGAGACTCGGACCAAGGACGCGAATTCGCCGCCGCAACCGCGGATGCGATCTTCTCCCGGCACAGCACGTTCGAGGCAGGCAGAAAGTTCTACGCCGACGTGAAGAGCCGACTGTCCCGTTACCACCGTGACCACCACGACCTGCTCATCCTGCCGGCGGCGACCTTTGTGCTGGCGGACACGGACGAGGAGGCACGGGAGCGTGCCGAGGTCGTCCGGCGCCAGCAGGTCAGCGGGCAGACCGCGTTGCGGTTCCTGGAGCAGGTCTGGAACCGAGACCTCAGTCCCTACGACCCGGACGGACCCATACCCGATGTGGACCCCGTTCCAGGGGAGAACACGATCGTGCGGGGACGAGCGAGCGTGCGGATGTTCGGCGATCCGCAGGAAACCGTACGGCGGTGGCGTGCTCTGGCCGAAGAAAAGAAACTGTCGATTCGCGAGCTGGTCATCGAGGTCAGCGGGCGGCAGTCGTTCATAGGTTCGCCCGCCACCGTTGCCAGCACGATCAACCAGTTTGTGCAGGAAGACGCCAGCGACGGTTTCATCCTCGTGCCACACATCACCCCGGGCGGGCTGGACGAGTTCGCCGACAGAGTGGTGCCGCTTCTGCAGGAGCGCGGAGTATTCCGGACCGAATACACGGGTACGACGTTGCGCGAGCACCTCGGATTAGTACCTGCGGACGCCCAGAAGGGGAGGCCACGTCCCTGATGCCCTCGTCATCATCTCCGGTACCCCTGTCGGTGCTTGACCTTTCACCGGTGGTGTCCGGTCAGACGGCAGCTGACGCCCTGCACAACACCATCGATCTGGCACAGCGGGCGGAGAAGTTCGGCTACCACCGGTACTGGCTGGCCGAGCATCACTTGGTCAGCGGCGTCGCCTCGGCCGCTCCGGCCGTCCTGGCCGCGCTGGTGGCCGACGCCACCAGCCACATCCGCGTGGGTTCCGGCGCTGTGCTGCTGGGCTACCACGCGCCGCTGGTGGCGGCTGAGCAGTTCGGAACGCTCGCACAGCTGCATCCTGGACGGATCGATCTCGGTCTGGGACGGGCCGGGGCAGGGCGTGTCCGGGACCTGGTGCGGAAGCACTCCAGGCAGCCAGCCGACGAGGTCGTTTCACAGTCGCGGGTCGTGGATGGGTTGCTCATTCCGGCTAAGCCCAAGGTCGGATCAGAGCGGGCCCTGCAACGCATCGAGGAACAACAGCGCTTGCTTGGGTCATATTCGGACCCGCCGGACTATCAGAGCCAGGTGCACCAGATTCTGCAGTTCATCTCGGGCGAGTTCCGCTTCGACGGCGAGCAACCGGTGCACGTTGCCCCGGCGGAAGACACCGACCTGCAGGTGTGGATTCTGGGGTCCAGCGCGGGAGCGAGTTCGACGACGGCCGGGCAGCTGGGTCTGCCGTATGCGGCGAGCTACCACGTCAGTCCGTCCACGGTGCTCGAGTCGATTTCCGCATACCGGGAGTCGTTTGTTCCCTCGGATTGGCTCAGCCGGCCGTATGTCATCGTGTCCGCGGATGTCGTAGTCTCCGACGAGGACACCACCGCCCGCGAACTTGCCAGCCCGTATGGCAGGTGGGTGCTGAGCATCCGCAGCGGCGAAGGTGCGATTCCCTTCCCTCAACCGTCCGAGGCGGCGGAATTCCGGTGGACGCCGGAATCCCGTCAGTTGGTCGCCGATCGGGTGGACACCCAGATCGTGGGTTCACCAGAGACCGTCGCACGACAGCTACGGACACTTCAGGCCGTCACCAGCGCCGACGAACTGCTCATCACCACCATCACACACGACCACGCCGACCGGGTCCGCTCCTACGAACTGCTCGCCAAAGCATGGGAGGCCGCAGCGTGACCTCTCCTACGTCTCCGCTCGTTCGTCGGCACCCGCGTCGGTTCTTCGCCGCGGAAAGCCTGGCCGGCGCCGGCGGCCGCGAGGGCCTGTTCGCCTCGCCCCCACCATGAGCGACCCAGTAACTGCAGGACGCGATTCCCGGACGCCGACACGCGGTCGGACGTGATTGATCACGGCAGCCTCGCAGGGAGCGGCAGATGAAATTCCTGGCAATGACGCTCATCGCACACGGTCCAGACCCGATCAAGGGCGTGCGGAAGTCGACGACCCGCGGTTCCGCGAGGTCATCGACCATGCGGTTCTCGCCGAGGAACTGGGCTTCGACGGCTTCACGGTCGGGGAACGCCACGAACGGCCGTTCCTGTCCTCCTCGCCTCCAGTCGTACTCAGCCACATCGCCGCGCGTACGTCGACGATCCGGCTGTTCACCGCCGGGACCGCACTGAGCCTGCTCGACCCGGTCCGAGCCTACGAGGACTACGCGACTCTGGACCATCTTGCCGAAGGCCGGCTGGATCTGGTCCTTGGCAAAGGCAATGCAGTCGCACAGGCCAAGCTCTTCCACGTCACGTCTGAGGAGCAGTGGGACCGCAACCGGGAGAACTATGAGCTGTTCCGTCGCCTGTCGCGTGAGGAGAAGGTGACCTGGTCGGGGAAGTACCGGCTCCCGCTGCACGCGGCAGAGGCGCTGCCCCGTTCCTTGCAGCAGCCGCTTCGCACCTGGCACGGCAGCGCCACCAGCAGGGACTCCGTTGATCTGGCAGCAAAGTGGGGTGATCCGCTGTTCTCGGCGAACGTCAGCAACCCGATCGAGCCGTATGCCGAACTGATCGACTACTACCGCGAACGCTGGGAATTTCACGGGCACGATCCGGCGCGCTCATCGGTGCCGGCAGCGCCGGCTACTACGCCGCGAAGACCTCGCAGGAGGCGATCGAGAAGTATCGCCCGATCTCTGACGCGCGGCAAGCACGGCTACGCGAGTTCGGTATCACCTCCGTGTTCGAGTCACTGGAGGACGCCGTCGAACGCAGCTCCCTTCTCGTCGGCAGTCCACAACAGATCATCGAGAAGGTGCACAAGTACACCAGCGATTCGGCCACGAGGTCATGCACCTCCCGATCGACGCCGAGGGCCTGACCGAGGCGGAACACCGAGAAACACTCGAACTGTTCCGCGCCGAGATCGCACCCGTTCTGCGGCGAGAAATCCCCAGCCGGCCCTTGGCGCCGGTCGTGGCAGCAGGCTGAATCCACCTCACGCGGACCCGACCGCTTGTCGTGCGAATGCTCGCACGTCCGCGTCGAGGTCGGTGAGCGCGGCGCGGAGAGCGTCATCCGCTTCCGTGTCGCCTACCCACGCTGACAGCGAGCGGACGGCAGCCTTACGGACGTCGAGGTGCTCGTCGCGGAGCGCGGCGATCAATGCATGTTTCGCTGCTGCTGGTGCGCCGTCGGCACTGCCTAGCCCTTCGGCCGCGCCACGACGGACCTGCCAGGCGAGATCGTCGAGTGCGGCAACTGCCCGGTCCACCAGGGCCGGTGTTGCCAGATGCACGGACGCGGCGAGCGCTGCCGCTCGGACGAGCACGTCCTCGTCGTAGGTCAGCTTTTCCAGCGCGGCGGTGGCGGCCTGATCGCCCACCGTGCCGATACCTCCGGCTACTACGACTCTGACCTCGCGGGAGGAATCGGTGGCCGCCGTCGTGAGCAGATCGGCGGCGTTCAAGGAGATCGCACCACGCACGGCGTCAAGACGGACCTGCGTGTCGCTGTCTGTGAGCGACGCGCCGTATGTGTCGGAGGTGCCGAGCTTGAGGATGCGCAACAGCTCCAGTGCACAGGAGCGCACCACCGCATCCGCACTGCTCAGGCGTTCGGTCAGCACGGTCGCGATTTCGGCGTCACGAGGGAGGACTTCGGTGAGTTCGCGCAGGCCGCTGGCGGCGGCATGCCGCACGACCGGGTGCCGGTCCGTCAGCATCCCCACCAGGGCCAGTCCGACTCCGGCAGGCGCTGTCTCGGTCAACGTCGTGACCGCTGCACGCCGCACTTCGTGATCCGCATCCCGGAGATACGGCTCGACCTGCTCCAGAGCCGGTTGTTCCTCAGCCAGGGCGAGCACCTTCAGAATCCGATCGGCATTTCCGGCCGGTGCCGACCGGGCGTGGATCAGTGAGTCACCCTCGCGCGTGCGGAGGAACCCGCTGTCCGGGGTGAGATCCGTGAGGATCTGAACATCTTGTTTATCCGGCAACGTGAATTCGGGCACCGGCACGACATACTCGTTGATCGGGCGCTTGAGGAATTGCATGCCTGATTGGTCCCGTTTGCGAAGGTTCAGGTGATACATCCAGTTGCGATCATCACGCACGGGATGGTCAAGATGGTCGTGGTAGAGACCCCACCGGCTTTCGGTCCGCATGAGCGACGACCGCGCCGCCATCTCCGCACAGTCGCGGATGAAGGTCACCTCCACACACCGCATGAGCTCGTGTGGGTTGCGAGCGCCCATCTGCGCCAACTCATCCTCCATCCGCGCGAAGGTCTCGACCGCGATCCGCAGCTTCGCTTCGCTTTTCGGGGGTGCGACGTAGTCGTTGACGAACCGGCGCAGCTTGTACTCGACCTGTGGCTGCGGTGGCCCGTCCGGGTTGCGCAGCGGCCGGTAGATCAGCTCGCGAGCCTGCTCGATCTGGTGAGCAGGCAGCGTTTCCGGGACCGGGTTCTCGGCCGCCCAGCCGGTGGCGTGCGCGCCGGCCAGGTCACCGAACACGAACGCGCCGATCATGTAGTTGTGCGGTACGCAAGCCAGGTCGCCCGCCGCATACAGCCCGGGCACGGTGGTCGCGCCGTTCTCATCAACCCACACACCCGAGGCGGAATGGCCACTGCACAGGCCGATTTCGGAGATGTGCATCTCGACGTCGTGCGAGTGGTAGTCGTGCCCGCGACCGGCATGAAAGGTTCCGCGCGTGGGCCGCTCGGTGGTGTGCAGGATGCTCTTCAGCGCGAAGATCGACTCGTCAGGTAGGTGGGTGAGTTTGAGGTAGATCGGGCCTCGCTCGGAGCTGATTTCCCGCGCGACCTCGGCCATCATCTGCCCGGACCAGTAGTCGCAGTCCACGAACCGCTCGCCGCGGTTGTTGACCTGATACCCCCCGAAGGGGTTGGCCACGTAGGCGCAGGCAGGGCCGTTGTAGTCCTTGATCAGCGGGTTGATCTGGAAGCATTCGATGCCCGACAGTTCGGCGCCGGCGTGGTAGGCCATCGCGTACCCGTCGCCGGCGTTGGTGGGGTTCTCGTAGGTTCCGTAGAGGTAGCCGCTCGCGGGCAGCCCCAACCGGCCACATGCACCGGTGGCGAGGATGACCGCGCCGGCCGAGACCTCGACGAAATCCCCGGTTCTGGTGTGGAAACCGGCGACACCGACGGCGCGGCCGGCGTCGGTGAGCACCCGCACCGGCATGACCCGGTTCTCGATCGTGATGCGTTCCCGCATCTCGCGACGCCGCAGCACGCGGTAGAGGACCTTCTTGATGTCCTTGCCCTCGGGCATGGGCAGCACGTAGCTTCCGGAGCGGTGCACCCGGCGGACGTGGTACTCGCCGTACTCGTCCTTCTCGAACTTCACCCCATAGCTTTCCAGGCGTCGCACCATGTCGTAGCCGCGCGTAGCGGTCTGACGGATGGTCCGCTGGTTGACGATGCCGTCGTTGGCGCGGGTGATCTCGGCGACGTAGTCCTCGGGTGTGGCCTTACCGGGGATGACCGCGTTGTTCACGCCATCCATGCCCATCGCCAGCGCCCCGGAATGCCGGACGTGCGCCTTTTCCAGGAGCAGCACCGACGCTCCACGCTCGGCCGCTGTGATGGCCGCCATCGTCCCGGCGGTGCCGCCGCCAACGACCACGACATCGGCGGTCAGCCGACGTGTCTGCGCTGGTAGTTCCGTTGCGGTGGTCACGGTTGTCTCCTCGCTGTGCCGAGTGCGACGTGGATGCGGTCTCGCGCTTGCTGCGTGTCGTCAGTGGACTCCGGTCCGGTCAGGTGAATGTCGTCGACGATTCCCGACCCGGTTCGGGACTCACCCAGAACGACGATCCGGTGTGCCAGCAGCAGCGCCTCGTCAACATCGTGGGTGACGAACAGAACCGTCGTCGGCGTCCGCGACCACACGTCCAGCAACAGGTGCTGCATCGCAGCCCGGGACTGCGCGTCGAGCGCGCCGAAAGGCTCGTCCATAAGGAGCACGCGTGGTTGCGTCACCAGCGCACGGGCCAGTTGTGCTCGCTGTCGCATGCCACCGGAGAGCTGGCGGGGGAGCAGATCGGCATGGTCGGTCAGGCCCACGCGGTCGATCCAGGCCGCTGCGGACTCCTTCCGCTGCTGTTTGCCGACTTTGCGCAGGGACAGCGGCAGTTGCACGTTCCCTGCGACGGTCAGCCACGGCAGGAGCGCGTCGTCTTGGAAGATCAACGCGCGGTCCCGATGCGGCCCAGTGACCGGGTGTCCCTCGACCACGATCTCCCCGGAATCCGGCGGCAGCAGTCCCGCGATCGTGCGCAGGAGCGTGGACTTCCCGCTGCCGGACGCCCCGACGAGCACGACGATCTCGCCATGATGCAGATCAAGGCTCGTGTTCTGCAGCACGGTCTGCGAGCCATACCGCACATGCACGTTGCACACGGCGAGTTCGGCACCGAGCCTGTGCTCGGGCAGTGCGAGACGGGAGCTGCTCACGAGGTCTCCTCCGTTCGCGGAAGCCAACGCGTCACGCGCCGACCCAGCCGTTCCACGAGTGTCGAGGTCAACCAGCCGAGCACGCCGATCGTGATCATGCCGACCAGCACACCGGGATAGTCGAGGATCGTGTACGCCTGCCAGGTGCGGTAACCGACACCGAACTCGCCGGAGATCATTTCCGCGGAGATGAGGCAGATCCATCCGATACCGATACCGACCGACAGCCCACTGAACACGCCGGGCAGGATTCCAGGAACGACCACGCTTCGGAGCAGTTGGATCCGAGTCGCGCCCATGGTGCGCACCGCGTCTTCCCAGACGGTTGGCAAGGAGCGAACGGCGTGTCGGGTGTTGACCACGATCGGGAAGAACGCCGCCAGGAACGTGATGAACACAATGCCCTGCTCGTTGGACGGAAAGAGCAGGATCGCGATGGGGACCAGGGCGATCGCCGGGATCGGCCGGACGATCTCCAGCATCGGTTGCAGGATGTCCGCCGCGACACGCGATCGGGCGACCGTGATTCCCGTGGCGGTTCCGGCCACGCCGGCCAGCAGGAAACCGGACAGGATACGGATCAGGCTCTGGGCGAGGTCCTGGTAATACGTGGTGGTAGTCAGTTGCCGTCCGAACGCGGCCACGACATCAACCGGGCTGGGTAGCCGGTCGAAGTGCAACCAGAACTCAACGCGAGCCGTGGTCAGAACCTGCCACAAGACGACGACCACCGCCACTGATCCGGCCCGCACCAGCACTCGCCGCAGGGACGTAGCGGGGACGGAAGGTCGCGGCGCGCGTGCCGGCGGCGCTTGGGCTCGAGAGAGCGTGGAGCTGGACATCTATGTCTCCCCGATGGCGTCGGCGTAGCTCACCTCGACCGCAGCCGGGTGCGTCGATCGGTATCGCTGGGCATTGGCAGGCGTTGCGAACGGCAGCAAGCGGGCGTCCGCCGGTGCTGTCGGGTCAACCAGCCAGGTGGACTTGTCGGCGAACCAGCGTGTGCCGGTGACAGCGTCGGGAACATAGGCGGCTCGGACCTTCTGCCCCGTTTGCTGGGCTTGCTTAACCTGGCGCAACAGGCAGGTTGGCGTGGCTGCGGCGTGCGTGTGGTCCTCGGTGGACAGCCACAGCTCGCTGGCAGTCGCGGGATCGTTCACCGGTTCCCCACAGGCACTGTCAGTCCCGGAGACGGGGCTGGGGTTGGAGTCGCTGGCCGTGTCGGCGTCGTAGCCTGGTCCGTAGGCCACGCGCAACGGCCGATCGTCGATGAACGAGGTGACATCGAGATCCTGCAGGTTGCCGATCGACTTCAAAAACGGCACGTCACCGGCGAGCGCGGTACGTTCGAAAGGCTTGATCGTGGGATCGAAGGTCACCTGCCCACCCGCTCCGTTGTAGAGGTAGACCACCTCCGGTGGGAGCCCGGTCGCGTCCGCGACCTGCTGTGCGGCACGCAGCGGGTCGCGGTGTAGGTAGTCGGTCGCGTCGAACTGGGCCTTCAGGAACGCGTCCAACACGTCCGGCTCGGTGTCGATGATCTTCTTGCGCGCGACAACGCCGTGCAGGGTGGGCACACCCAGTTCCCCACCGTCGTACAGCGGTTTCGCGTTGCCGGTGAAGACAAGCTGGCCCGGCCACGCCACGAACTGGGACAGCGCGTCGGTCTGACCGGACTTCAGCGCGCTGGCGCCCACAGTCGGCTCCTGGTTCTGGATGCGGACATCAGTGTCCAGACCCAGCCTGTGCAGCGCATTCACGAGGGTCCCGTGCGCGGCTGAACCGACGCTGGTCGAGATCTGCTTACCCTTCAAGTCCGCCAGCGTGCGTGCTGGTGAATCCGGTCGTGTCACGACCATGTTCAGAGCACCGCGCGCGTTGTACCCGGTTGCCGAAACCAGCCGTGTCCCGTCGTCACCGAGCTTTTGCGCTCGCGACCCGTTGATGAGCAGGGGGTAGTCGCCCATCGAACCGATGTCGATCTTCCCGGCCAGCATCTGCGCGGTGATGGGCGCACCCGTGGGGTAGTCCTGCCAGGTCACGGTGTAATGCTTCCCGGTTCGCTGGCCAAGCTGCTGGAGTCGCTTTTCGAAGAAGCCGGTGGACCGCAACAAGGTGCCGGCCGTGACAGTGTTGATCGTCTTGGACTGGTATCCCACGACCACTGGGACGTCGTTACTGGCGAACGCATCGCAGCCAGTCAATGATCCACACAGGACAAGGACAGCCAAAACGGCTGACAGTGCACGCATTTCAACCTCACCTCAGCAAGTAGGGCATGTTGATCGTGACGGCGCCGGTGGGGCAGCGGGCAGCGCACGGGCCGCAATACCAGCACTCGTCGACGTGCATATACGCGTTGTCCGTGTCCGGATCGATGGCCAACGAATCCAACGGGCACATGTCGACACACAGCCGGCACCCTTGCAGGCACAGTGATTCGTCGATCGTGACCGGGACGTCGGCGCGATTGTTCGCCAGGGGCATACGAAACCTCCACGAATCAGAAAGGAAGAGGGCAGCAGTCAGCGGCTGGCGCAGGCGCCAGCGCTTGAGAAGTTCTGCGTCAGGGGAAGATCAGTCCGAGATCGGACACAGCGAGCTGGCCACGCGGCGCAGGTCCACGTGGGCGCGGGTGACCAGGTCGATGCTCACCGCTGGTCACCTCGCCGAACAGGAGCCCGGTGCAGGAGGGTGTTCATCGTGACCCGATCGCCTCGGAACCGGATGAACTCCAGGTCGACGGGCGTGCCGTCGGCCAGATGGCTGAGCCTCTCCATCGCCAGGAGCGCCCCACCGCGCGGCAACCCCAGCATCGCTGCCGAGTGTGCGTCGGCATTCACGGCCTCGATCGTCACCGGAGCGGTACCCAGCGGTTGCGCACACACCTCCTCGATGACGCGGAAGATGTCCCGACGTTCGAGATCGTGCTGGAGTACCGCGTTTCCCACGCTCGGCAGAAGGTAGGTCAGGTCGATCGACAATGGGAGATCGTCCAGCCGGCGCAGGCGTTCGACATACACGACAGTCGCATCGTCGGGCAGCCGGAGGCGTTGGGCGACCGACCGGGGCGGACGGATTGGCCCTGCTGTGCGGACTTCGTTGGTGACGTCGCCGTGGCAGCCCAAGGTTTCGGCGAGCCCGCAGAGACTGTTGAGCGGGTGAACGTACTTTTCGGCGGAGACGACGGTCCCGAGACCTGGCACGCGTTCGATCAAGCCCTCGCCGCGCAGCAGCGAGAGCGCTTCACGCACGGAGTTCCGGGACACGTCGAACTCGGCAGCCAGCACCTTTTCGTTGGGCAACTGGCCATCTGCGAAGTCACCGCGTGCGATCTGCCTGCGGACCACGTCCGCCACCTGCCGAGCGCGGTCCGCGCGGCTGCGACGTGTTCGGATCGCTGGATACGTACTGCGCAAGCCGGCGCGCAGCAGAGCTTCTCCGTTGCGCGCGACGGTCATGTCCTGGCCTTTCTGGGTGCGGGTTTCGGTGCAGGCAGACGCCACCTTCGAAGCCCAAGATTTCGGTGATATACCGACGATATTTCGTACATGTTACGCCACCTGGTCAGGGGATGGTTTGGCCTGTTGAGCAGGGGAAATCTGATGGGTTCTGGTTGATCCGCCAGCAAGCGCGGTCGGTGCGTCAAGTACCTGGGTCTCGCATCCTGAGACTGTGCTGCTTACTGTCGCGTTTCGCGTGGCTGGCCTCAGAAGGGTTGGCCGGAACGGAGACAAGCGCGGGTGGACAGCCGCTGTGACGGTTGCCCACCCGCGCTGCCCTTTATGGCGTGTCGGCCGTATCGACTGTGTCGTCCTCGTCGGAAGTGGGGCGCGACGCACGGAGGTACTTCGTGCCGGCTCGGACGCCCCAGTAGTAAATCGCGAGGCTGGCTGCGGCGACGATCAGCGAGTCCCACGGTGCGGGCAGCAGTCCAGCACCGCCGAAGCTCCCCAACGCCGACACCGTGAACAGCAGAGCGAGGTGGGCAACAAGCCAGAGGCCGATCCGCAGTTCCAGGAAGAAGGCGGCACTGCCGCGGCGGGACAAGCCGAAGACCAGTGCGCCGACCAGGGTCAACGGCAGGCCGATGCTGAGCTTGTCCCACGTGGACCAGTAGACGATCTGTGTCGCGAGGACGAACCCCAGCGGCGCGATCCAGGGCAACCCGCGAACCGTGCCGGAACGCCGATGCGGCTCGGCGGCGTGGAACGTCCCCCCGGCCACAGCAGTCACGGAATAGGTCAACAGGAACAGGTCCCCGAGCACCGAGACGATCTCCTGCCAGCTGCGGAAGGGAATCAGCCACAGCAGGCTGAATACGAACGTCCCGAGTAGCGCGCGGCGCGGGACGCCGGAGCCGGAATGCACGTCGACGAAGAATCGGGGAATCAGCCCGTTCTTGGCCAGCGCATAGGACTTCCGGCTGTCTTCGGCTGCTCCCACCAGAGCCGATCCGGCAGGGGAAAGGACGGCGTCGGCGTACAGCACGGCAGCGAGCCAACCCAGATTGAGCAACAGCGCGAGCTCCCCGAAGGGGGAGCTGAGGTTGATGCCGTGCCAGCCGTGGCTGAGCAGGCTGTCCGGTATCGCGACGACGAAGGCGAACTGCAGGGCGAGGTAGAGCAGCACGGCGAGGCCGATCGCGGTCACCACCGCACGCGGGACGTCACGCCGTGGGTTGTGTGCCTCGCCGGAAAGCTCAATGATCGAGGCAAAGCCGTTGATGGCGAAGATGATTCCGCCGGTCGCCACCGCACTGAGGACCGCCGACCAGCCGTACGGGGCGAATCCCCCGACCTGGGTGAGATGCTCAGGATGGAATCCCGACACCAGCAACGCCACCACGGTCACTACGGGCACGACGAACTTCAAGGTCGTCACGACCGCATTCACCCGGGCGAACAGCCGGATTCCGAACCAGTTGAGCACCACCAGCACTGCCAGGAGCACGATCGAACCGGCCAAGCCCAGCGGGGTCAGCAGATCGTTCTGATAGAGGCCGGGCAGGAACCGGTTCGCGTACTGCGCGATCGCGGACGCTTCCGACGCGGTGGCGGCACCGATGGCCAGCAGGACAGACCAGCCAACAATCGAGGCGACTACCCGTCCGTTGGCGTACAGCGGCCAGCGGACGATCGCGCCAGCCTCCGGACGGCTAGCCCCCAGCTCGGCCAGCACCAGCGCGACGAGCGTGAACACGGCTCCGGCGATCATCCAGGACAGCAACGACGCCGGCCCGGCTGCCTTCGCGCCGTACAGGGCGCCGAACAGCCAACCCGAACCGATGATGCTGCCCAGACCCACGGCGGTCAGGGACCAGAACCCGAGCTGCTTGCGCAGCTGCGTGTCCTGCGCCGGTGACGAGGTATGAAGATGCTCCGTTCCTTGCACGGACGAAGTCGATGACGTGACAGACATAGCAATGCTCCACAATGGATATGGGGAAAAGAGACGCACCTGGCAGCGCGCATGCCGGTAGGCATGGCAAACTCTTCAGGTTAGAAAGAATGCTTTCAGTTCAGGCAACACAGGGCCGACTGCGACTGAGCAAAGTCGATCGCCAGGTCACGACACAGCCACGATGCCCGCATCGTCTCCATGCCGATTCCTTTCAGATCGATTCCCAGGAAGAATAGGAACTCGAATTCCCTGTCTCAATGCGCGGCGCGGCGGCGTTCAACGTTCTTGAGTTTATGCCGCGACAGCGGCGGGTTGCCGATCGATTTCTGTCGTGAGCCGTGCAGCGATGTGACCGAGCTTCTCCGCGACGTCGGGGTTGCTGAACGTGCTGTCTTTGAACCATTGCTCGTAGAGGAAACATCCTGGCAGCACGCGGTCAGCCCCGAGGTTTGCCAAGGTCTGCGCCAGCGTGGAGTTCAGTCCGATCGATTGGCTGTGGGTGGCGCCTACGCCCACGGTTTGCAATGTCTTGCCGTCGAAGGCCGTGGGTGGCAGCAGGGCGAGCCACGATCGCAGGACCGTACTCCCTGCTATTTCGTAGGTCGGGGTCACGACGGCCACCGCCGTTGCGTGCTCGAGCAATCGGTGCGTCCACCGAATCTGCGGGTGTGCATTGTTGCCGGTGAGCAGTGCGGACTGGGGTAAGTCACGCAGCTGCACGGTCTTCACCGGGCGGCTGGCTTGGACCAGTTCTCGTTGCACCAGCTGGGAGACCGTATCCAGAGGGGAACGCGGGGTTGGGCTGCTGGTGATGACAAGGATGTGGCTCATGCGTGGGTTTTCCTCGGCCGAAAAGGCCGCGCGACGAAGCGGCCGAAACGTCAATGCGTATCCGGAAAGAATGCGTGTCCGGAAAGCATGGTGAAGGAAAGCGGACCGGGGCGATCAGAAAGCCGGACACGCAGCCGACGCCACGTGGAGGAGATCCACGTGGTGGCGCGTTGTCAGCAGTACCGGTCGAAACACGCGTCGAGCGTAACCGGTGACCCCGGCCCCCTCTCGAAGTGTGGGACGGTCCTGGAGTTCAGTGGAGTTCGGCATCGACGGGCTCGGCTGGTTCCAGCTTGGTTGGTGGAGTACTGACGTGCGGGCGGGTCCGGGCGGCGATCACGAGGGCCAGCAGGGCCACGGCGCTGGCGGCGGCGAAAGCAGCACGGAATCCGGCCGGGGCAACGAGCGCGCCGGCAAGCGGACCGGCGATCATGATCCCAAGGTCCCAGAACGAGGTCATGACACCGACCGAGGTTCCTGGGCGCAGAGGACCGGTGCGCTGCAGCGTCATCCACACAGTGGCGGGATACATCAGGGACACGCCGATGCCGGCCAGGAAGGTTCCGGCGAGGGCTCCCGCAGTGGTGGGCACGGTCGCGATCACGCCGAGCCCGGCTGTCTCCACCCCGAGCGTGGCGGCAGCAACCCGGCGCCCGCCGAGACGGTCGACGGCAGGGCTGCCGACCAACCGGGTGCCCAGGAACCCGAGTGCGAACAGTGCGAGCGCGATGTTCGCTCCGCCGAGCGCCTGCTGCGCGAGATACAGCACGATCAGCGCGGTGATGCTGCCGTAGCCGTAGGCCGACAGGCCGAACACGAGGCCTGGACGCACCGCGCCCGCCGGGACGAGCCGGTTCTGCGTGTCGCCCTGGGGTGCCGGTGCCGGGCGGCCGTGCTTCGGCGTAGTCAACACCAGCACGGCGGCGGCGATGCCGAACACGACCACGGACTGCCAAACCGCCTGGGCGCCGCGCAACTGCTGGACAGTGGCCGCGACGAGCGGGCCGAGGGCCAGCCCGCCCCACATCGACAGCCCGAACCAGCCCGCGACCCGGCCACGTCGGTCGGCGCTGGCGCTGGCCAGAACCCACGGCAGTGCCGCCGAGAACAGCGCCCCTTCACCGGCGCCCATGACCACGCGGGAGAGGAGGATCAGGCCGGTGTTCGGCGCCCACCAGGGCCCGAGACCACCCAGCGCGGTGAGCACTCCGCCGAGCGCGACCACGGGCCGTGCGCCGCCGTTGTCGGCACGCCGGCCGGCGAACGGGCGAGTGCAGGCGGTGGCGGCGAAGGCCACACCGACCGCGAGGCCCGCCACAGCAGTGCCGTAGTGGAACTGGTGCACGATAAACGAGGGCAGCGTTTGCAGGGTCGCCCCCAGAGCCAGATACCCGCAGAGAACAGCCAGCCACAAACGCACAACCGGAGGGCTAGCAGAAGGATGGAGACTCAAGATAACGCATAGATAAAACAGTACGGTACTGTCTCATACCACGGCATGATGATCGACTGTGCTACTGCGACTGGCCTTGCCCTTGCCGATATCATTCGAGGTCGCCGTAGTACTGGGAAAAATCGGGCGGATATGGCTGAGTAGGCTCCTGAGCTGGGGATCTTCGGGCGCTGGCGGGAGGTGCTGGGTGGTCGCTCCGGTGTTCACCGACGAGGAGTTCGAGTCTCACCCACGCGCGCTCCGGCCAGTCGCGCGGTGCTGCCGCCACCGGTGAGCCCGCCGCGGACGGGTCCGGCGGGACGGAAGAACCGC
>JBPYFK010000170.1:0-5944 GCA_051984675.1 Pseudonocardiaceae bacterium
GTGTGCACGCCGAGCGGGCTGCATGCCGACGTGGCGATCGCCGCGCTGGAGGCGGGCAAGCACGTTGTCGTGGAAAAGCCCCTCGACGTCAGTACCGAGGCCGCCGAGCGGGTGGCACAGGCGCAGCAACGTGCTGGCAGGACCGTGACGGTGATCAGCCAGCACCGCTTCGACCCCGCCAGCCAACTCGCCCACCAGGCCGCCCGCGATGGGCGGTTGGGCCGGATCACCTCCGGGACGGCCAGCATCGCCTGGTGGCGCAGCCAGGGCTACTACGACTCCGGCGACTGGCGCGGAACCTGGGCGCTGGACGGCGGGGGAGCACTGATGAACCAGGGCATCCACACCATCGACCTGCTGGTCTGGATGCTGGGGGAACCGGTCGAGGTCTTCGCCTGGACCGGTTGCCTGGCCCACAGCGGCATCGAGGTGGAGGACACGGCGGTGGCCACCATCCGCTTCGCCAGTGGCGCGCTTGGCGTCGTCCACGGCACCACGGCTGCCTATCCGGGACTGACGGCGCGGTTGCAGGTGCATGGGGACCGGGGCTCGGCCGTCATCGACAGCGACCGGCTGGCGTACTTCCACGCGGCCGAGCCCGGTTCGGACGCTCCGGCCTATGGCGCCGAAGGCGACGGTAACCAGGCGGCCCACCTGCTTCCAGCGGACGTGGGCGAGCCGACGGCCGGTTCCGACCCCGCCGCGCTGTCCGACGCGCACACCGACCAGTACCGCGATTTCCTCGACGCGGTCGAGCAAGGCAGACCACCGCTGGTCACGGTGGCCGAAGCCAGCCGAACGCTCGCGGTCGTCTGCGCCATCTACGAGTCCGCGCGCACCGGAACACCGGTGGCCGTATCAGCGGGAACGGGGAATTAGGGTGAAGATCCAGGACGCGAAGGTGATCGTGTGCTCGCCAGGGCGCAACTTCGTCACGCTGAAGATCATCACGGCGGATGGCGTGACCGGCGTCGGAGACGCCACGCTCAACGGTCGGGAACTCGCGGTCGCCAGTTACTTGCAAGACCACGTCGTCCCCATGCTGCTCGGGCGGGATGCGGCCGACATCGAGGACACCTGGCAATACCTGTACAAGGGCGCGTACTGGCGGCGCGGACCGGTCAGCATGTCCGCGATCGCCGCGGTCGACATGGCGCTGTGGGACATCAAGGGAAAGACGCTCGGTGTCCCGGTGTATGAGCTGCTCGGCGGGCGCTCGCGCCGGGGTGTCATGGTGTATGGCCACGCCAATGGTGAGTCTGTTGAGGACACTGTCGAAGCGGTGCAGCGGTACCTGGAGATGGGCTACCGCGCGGTGCGGGCGCAGTGCGGAGTCCCTGGTTTGCACGGCGTCTACGGCGTGGGCCGTGGCGAGCTCTACTACGAGCCCGCCGGTCCGGGCCTACCAGCGGAGCACGTGTGGGAGACGCACAAGTACCTCGATGTCGTCCCGAAGCTGTTCGCCCGATTGCGCGATGCGGTGGGTTTCGATGTGCACCTGCTGCACGACGCTCATCACCGGCTGACGCCGATCGAGGCGGGCTGGCTGGGCCGGCGCCTGGAGGACTACCGGCTCTTCTGGCTCGAAGACCCGACACCGGCGGAGCTACAAGAGAACTTCCGGCGTATCCGCCACCACACCACCACACCGCTGGCCGTCGGCGAGGTGTTCAACAGCGTGTACGACTGTCAACTGCTGTTGACCGAGCAGCTCATCGATTACCTGCGCACTCCGGTGGTCCGTGCCGGCGGGATCACGAACCTGCGCAAGATCGCAGCGGTGGCCGAGTTGTACCACGTGAAGACGGGATGCCACGGGGCTACCGACCTTTCCCCGGTCAGCATGGCGGCAGCGCTGCACTTCGACCTGTCGGTGCACAACTTCGGAGTCCAGGAGTACATGCGGCACACTCCCGAAACGGACGAGGTGTTCCCGCACGGGTACACGTTCGCTGAGGGGTACCTTCACCCCGGTGAGCGGCCCGGACTGGGCGTGGACATCGATGAGCCGCTCGCTGCGCGCTACCCGTACGAACCGGCTTCCTTGCCGGTCAATCGCCTTGCGGATGGAACCGTCCACAGTTGGTGAGCAGGAAAGCGGCTATGAATCCACTGAATCTGTCCACCGTGTGTGGCGGGACGGCGACCGCGCCGAACTACGATCCCCGCACGGCCTCCGTCGGGATTGTCCACATTGGTCTCGGGGGTTTCCACCGCGGGCATCAGGCCGCCTACGTCGACGACATCCTCGGCCGCGACCCGAGCTGGGGAATCTGCGCGATCGCCCCACGCAATCCAGCTACCGCGCGTGCACTGCGGCAGCAGGACGGGCTATACACGCTGTGGTCGCGAGGCCACGAAGACTCGTTGCGAGTCATCGGTTCGATCCGCGACACCCTGTGTGCTGCCGAAGACCCGCGGGCGGTGATCCAGCGCCTTGCGGACCCAGCCGTGCGCTTGGTGACCCTCACGGTCACCGAAAAGGCTTACCGCAGCGACCAGACGGTCATCCGGCTGCTGGCACGCGGCCTGCAAGCCCGCGCCCATGACGACGCGCCGCTGACGGTGATGTCGTGTGACAACCTCGCTGGTAACGGCGACTTTCTCAAGGCGTTGTTGCGGGACTATTGCGCCCTGCTGCCTGCCCCGGAGGGAACACGACTGGCCGAGTGGCTCAGCGAGCGCGTGACCTTCCCCTCGACCGTCGTGGACCGGATCGTGCCGGCCATCACCCCGGCCGACCGGGAGCGGCTGTCGACCCGGCTGGGACTGCGCGACGACGCCGCCGTGCTGGCGGAACCATTCGGGCAATGGATCATCGAGGACACCTTCGCGGCCGGACGGCCACCCTGGACGTCACCGGATGTGCGCCTCGTACGCGATGCCGGTCCTTTCGAGCGGCTGAAGCTCCGTGTCGTCAACGGCGCTCACTCGGCCCTGGCCTACCTCGGGCTGCTGACCGGTTACGACGACGTGCCGAGCGCGTGCGCGGACGCCGACCTCGCCGCGGCCGTGTCGCGACTCCTCGATGAGGACGTCCTGCCCACCCTGGGCGACGTTCCCGAGTCTGCCGTTGCCGATTACCGCACTACCGTGCTCGACCGTTTCGCGAATCCAGCGATCCGCTATCCCTTGCGGCAGGTCGGCGCGGATGGCTCGCAGAAGCTGCCGCAGCGGCTCGTTCCCATCGCGGTGGAACACGCGCGATCCGGGCGGCGGAGTCCCTGGGTGGCTCTTGCCGTCGCCGCATGGATGAGGTGGGTCCACCGCTGCGCCACGGATCATCCTGAGCATCTTGTCGATCCTGCCGCGGATTCCCTGCTCAGCGCGGCATCGCGAGCCGTGAACCCGGCGATGCTGGTCGCCGAGCTGATCAGCATCGAGGGTGTCTTCGGGCACGAACTGCCACAGCACCACGTGTTCCGTGACGACCTCGAATCGTGGCTGAAGGAGCTGTGGACGGCACAGCCAGCAGGGGCGATCAGGGCGGCGATTCATGCCTGACACCGAGGTCAAGATCGCTTCGATCGGCGAATGCATGATCGAACTACGGCACAGTGGCGACGCGAACCTGAGCCTGTCGTTCGGCGGAGACACCCTCAACACCGCCGTCTATCTCGCGCGATGTGCCCGTCAAACCAGCGACGAAGTCCGTATCGAGTACGTGACCGCTCTGGGCTCGGACCGCTACAGCGACATGCTGCGCAGCCGCTGGAACGGCGAGGGCGTGGGCACCTCACTGACGTTCACGGTCGCTGACCGCAAGCCCGGCTTGTACCTGGTCCACGTCGACGAGCAGGGTGAAAGGTCATTCACCTACTACCGCAGTGAATCCGCATGCCGCCAACTCCTGCTGCGCGAGGACATGATCGCGGAGGTAACGGCCCTCACCTCGTACGACTATGTCTACCTTTCCGGGATTACCTTGGCGATCCTGGCCGAGACGGCACGGCAGCACCTCTGGCGGGTGCTCGACGAGTTGCGCGCCAACGGCGGCCGAGTGGTCTTCGACACCAACTACCGCCCCGCGCTCTGGTCGAGTGCCGAGGTCGCTCGGGAAACGATCACGGCGATGTCGCGACGCGTGGACCTCGCACTGCCCACCTTCGCCGACGAGTCCCTGCTCTTCGGCGACCAGCGACCGGAAGCCACCGCCGAGCGGCTGCACCGCGCGGGCGTCCCGGAAATCGCGGTGAAGCTCGGACCGGACGGTGCCTTCGTGTCCTCGGCTGACGGTGCCGCAGTGGTGGACACCCCTGGCCCGGTTGCGGTCGTGGATTCCACTGCGGCCGGAGATGCCTTCAACGCCGCATACCTGCACGCCCGCATCCATGGCCGCACGCCCACGGAGGCTACGCGCGACGGTCACCGGCTTGCCGCCGCCGTCCTCGGCCACCCAGGCGCCGTCATCCCGCAAGAAGCCATGCCACGGCTGGCAGAGCACTCGACCTCGTCGGCCTGAGACCAAGGAGCGATGTCATGGCAACCATCAGTTATGCCCGGGCCACCAGGCATTACCCGAACACCGAGCGCGCCGCTGTGGACACCCTCGATCTGGAGATCGCCGATGGCGAGTTTCTGGTCCTGGTGGGACCGTCAGGCTGCGGTAAGTCCACGAGCCTGCGGATGCTGGCCGGGTTGGAAGAGGTTGACTCGGGAGCGATCCGCATCGGAGATCGCGATGTCACCCACCTGTCGCCAAAGGATCGGGACATCGCGATGGTGTTCCAGAATTACGCGCTGTACCCGCATATGACGGTGGCGCAGAACATGGGGTTCGCGTTGAAGATCGCGGGCCAGCCGAAGGACGAGATCAACCGGCGAGTCGCGGACGCCGCGAGGCTCCTCGATCTGGAGTCCTATTTGGACCGAAAGCCGAAAGCGCTGTCCGGTGGTCAGCGGCAGCGGGTCGCGATGGGACGAGCGATCGTCCGGCAACCGCGGGCTTTCCTTATGGACGAACCGCTGTCCAACTTGGACGCGAAGCTGCGTGTCTCGACGCGGTCGCAGATCGCGGCGCTGCAGCGTCGCCTGGGCGTGACGACCGTGTATGTCACACACGACCAGGTGGAAGCGATGACGATGGGTGACCGGGTCGCGGTGCTGCTCGACGGCGTGTTGCAGCAGTGTGCCAGCCCGCGCGAACTGTACGAGCAGCCGGCGAATGCGTTTGTGGCCGGGTTTATTGGATCACCCGCGATGAACTTGACCCCGTGCCAGCTGACCGACCACGGCGCGCGGCTCGGAGGCGCCGAGGTGCCCCTACCACGCGCCGCACGGCGGGCTGCGGCCGAGCAGGGCGATTCGACGGTGACAGTGGGGTTCCGCCCGGAGGCGCTTGAGCTGGTGAGCTCTGGTGAGGATGGTATCTCCGCGACCGTCACTCTGGTGGAGGAGCTCGGCTCGGACGCGTTCGCCTACTGCACACTGGCCGGTCACGACCCCACACACGGTGTGGTCGACATCATTGTCCGCGTCGATCCGCGCCGTACCCCGGTCAAGGGTGACCAGGTGCACCTGCGTGTACGCCCCGGCGAGGTACACGCGTTCTCGGTGTCCACCGGCGAGCGCCTGCCCGCCTCAAGCAACTAGGCGCGACGCCGAGAGCCTCTAACGGGGACGGGCGCGGAAGTACCCTGCGGGTAACTTCCGCGCCCGTTGCCGAGTCGCTATGGAATGGTGCGTTGGCTGGAGTGGACGTTACGAGATGGCGTCCGCTGCGGTGTTGACCTTGTTGCGCAGTTCGGTCGGCAGTGGAACGTACCCGACCTTGTCAAGGCCATCTTGGCCGTGGCCCGCTGCGATCTTGAGGAAGGTCTTGACCGACTTGGCGGTGTCCGGGTCGTACCCGCCCTTGGAGCAGACGAGGTCGTAGCTCACCAGCACCACGGGGTAGGCGCCCGGGGCCTTGTTCGTGTAGATCGAGCCCAGGTCCACCTGCAGG
>JBPYFK010000171.1:0-15030 GCA_051984675.1 Pseudonocardiaceae bacterium
GCCGTTCTCGGCCGGCTGGGCCACGATGTTCAGCGGCGCCTGGTGGGTTGGCAGGGCGTCGACCACCGTGTCCGGGTTGGGCACGTGGCTGGCGACCTCGCCGACGGGCAGGTGCGAGGTGACCTCGTGCACCGGTAGGTGCGAGGTCACGTCGTGCACCGGCAGGTGCGACGACACGGCGTCCACCTGGGTGTGCACCGTGTCCACGTGCGCGGTGACGTTGTCGACCGCACCGGTGACGGCGCCGGCGGGCAGGTGCCCGGCCACGTCGCCGGCGACCGGGAGGTTGCCCGCGACCGGGAGGTTGCCCGCAACCGCCGGCAGGGTGTGCACGCCCGGGTCAGCGCCGGCGGGTAGGTGCGAGGTCACGGTGCCTGCGACGTCGCCGACGACCGGCACCTCGCTCGGCGAGGGCAGGTGACCGGAGGCGACGCCGCTCAGCGCGTCCGTGGCGGCGGCGGGGCCGTCGGCGGGGTTGGGCAGACCACCGGCGGTCACCCCCGACAAGGAACCGCTGAGGGTGTCGGCGCCGTTGGCCATCGTGGCCGTGACCTGTCCGACGACGGGGACGCCGGAGGTGGCGGCGGCGAACTCGTGCGCACCGTTCTCCAACGCACCACCCAGAGCGGCGGGGCCCTCGGCCGGGTTCGGCAGACCACCGGAAGCCGCCTGGCTCAGGGTCGCGTTGAGCGTCTCTGCGCCGCTGGCCATGGATGCGGTGATGCTACCGATGACGGGGAGGCCGGAGGTGGCGGCGGCGAACTCGTGCGCACCGTTTTCCAGCGCGCCACCCAGGGCGGCAGGCCCGTCCGCCGGGTTGGGCAGACCACCCGAGGCCAGACCGGAACCGCCCGAGGCCAGACCGGACAGGGTGCCAGCGAAGGTTTCACTACCGCTGGCCATCGTGGCCGTGACCTGTCCGACGACGGGGACGCCGGAGGTGGCGTCGGCAAACTGATGCGCACCGTTTTCCAACGCGCTGGCGAGGGCCGCGGGTGCTTCCGAGGGCGAGGGCAGGCCACCCGAGGCGACCTGGCTGAGGGTGGCATTGAGGGTGTCGGCGCCACTGGCCATCGAGGCGGTGACGTGCCCCGCTACCGGCACACCAGAAGTCGCCGCGGCGAACTCGTGCGCACCGTTTTCCAGTGCACCACCCAGAGCGGCCGGGCCCTCGGCCGGGGTGGGCAGACCACCGGCAGCCGCCCCCGACACGGAGTTGGTCACGCTGTGGAACGCGCCAGCAAAGCTGGCCGGGCTGACGGTGCTGGCATCCGGGTCGACGCTGTTACCACTAAGCACATGGTTGTCGTGGACGTCCATGCCGTTGTGCGAGTCCTTCTGCACCATGTGGACCCGATCATGGTCATGGTCGTCGTGGTGCTTGTGGTGACGCCCGTGATCCGGCCGGTGACCCTTGTCGTCGTGATCCTCGTCCGAGCCTTTGCTCAGGAAGTTCACGCTGTTGCCACTGAGGACCTGGTTGTCGTGGACGTCGATCCCGTTGTGCGAGTCCTTCTCCACCATGGTGACCCGATCATGGTCATGGTGTTCGTGCGCCGGGGGCGGGGCCGGCTGCTGCCCCCTGTGGTCGTGATCGTGGTCGGGGCCCTTTTTGAGCATGCTCAGCTCCATTGTGTTGTTATCTTGCGGAACCGAGGGAGTCGATTCGCTGATCGGCACGGCGCCGCTGCTGGCGGCGGCGAACTTTTGGAAACTGCCGTGCAGCGAGTGCTCATAGCCGTGCACCACGTCGAGTGGCGCGTAATCGAGCATCAGCGAGGCGGCGTGCAACACGTCCGTCGCATGGACATCCCCGAGCCCGGCGTGTTCTAACGTGGCCTGCGGATCAGCGTCAAACGCCAACCTAGCGTCCGTGCTGGTCATGAGCTTGCTTAGAAACTCGTGCAGCGACAGTGGCGCAGGTTGCTCGCCTTCAACCCCGGGTTGACCTCCAGATGGCTCCACGGAAGCAGACGAAGACGGGGCCTCGTGCCCAGAGGGCGGCTCCTGGTCAGAGGACAGAATCGTCGGTGACCTCCTCGCGCAATCGGAACGTCTGGGTGGGCGGGGAAGACTGACTCCCTCGTGGCGGGCGAACCTACTTGCCGGTAGGTATCCACAACAACCGGGGACGGCCCCTAATAATGCAAGCTCTATTAGGGGGTCTGGCATTAGGGGAACTTGTGCGTACCGGATCGACCGTTGCTAGTCGGTGGCGTGATGCCCCTACTCGTCTCGCGACAATCGCCCTGACCTGGTTACTGCCCGCTTACCCGTAACAAGGGCGACCAGTGGTCAACGGTCACGCTCGAACCCTGTCCACAAGGTGTTCTCCGGACCGCGACCTGGTCGACGGGGCACGCGAGCGGCTCGCCCGCCTCGGGTTGCACCCCACGTTGCAAACCATCGACGGAATTGAAGGGCTTCCCGCGCACGCGCCCTATGAACGGATCATCGCGACCTGCTCAATGGACCGGATTCCCTGGCGCTGGGCAGAACAACTGGCGCCGGCCGGACGTGTGCTGGTCGATGTGAAGCTGGCCATCAATGCGGGCAACCTCGTTCTTCTGCACCGCCACCCCAATCGGCTGGAAGGCCGCTTCACCGATCGCTCGGCGTCGTTTATGGCCATGCGCCACCACGGCGAGGCCGAACGGTCCACACCCGCGCCGCGCAGCGACGACAGCTGGCAGCGGCTGACCACCACGCCGCCGAATCCATGGTGGGACAACCGGGTTGTCTGGTTCCTCGCACAGTTCCACGGCCTTCCCAGCGACGTCACGGTGGGAAGGCACCTCGATCCCGACACCCGCAAACCCACTGCGGGGTTCGTCTCCGCACCCGATGGTTCGTGGGTGTCCGTCGAGCTGACCTGTACAAATGGCCAGTACACGGTCACCGAAGCAGGGCCGAGGCAGCTGTGGTCGGCGGTCGAGCAGGCCCACAGGGTCTACGAGCAGGCTGGTAGCCCTGGTTGGGAGCGCTTCGGGCTGACCGTGGACGCAAGCGGCGAACACCGTGTGTGGCTCGACGAACCAGACAACATAATCGCGACCTTGTGGAACGAGACAACCGCGCCCCGCGAACTTCGGTTCGTCGGGACGCCGTCGCGTCAAGCTCCACGGGCTCCGGGTTGCTAGCCGTTGAGCAACTTCTCTAGGACGTCGGCGGACACGGCGCACCGGAAACCGGTGTCGTCATCGCACATCGTCTCGGCTGCGTCATTGAACGATGACGGTGTGGCCCGATCGAACGGACTCGTCCAAGCCCCGCCCTTGAGTTCATGCCGGCCCGGCTTGGACTCTGTCGAGCACCATTCCCAGAGATTGCCGCACATGTCGTAGACGGACCGATGCACATGAGGGCCGTCGCTCTCATCTACCAGCGAGCAACCAGTGACGCCGACGAGCGGATTGCAGACCGCCTGTCCGAGCTTGCGGACGAGTATCGAGGGTCCTCGGAGTCCTCACCTGCCAACGATCACGACGACCACCAGGGCGACGCTGGAGGTCTGGAACATGTTGGGTGATCGACCTATGTTGTTGAGATGTTGTTGGACCTGCTGATTACCCCTGATACGACGAAGGCCCAGGCGAAGCCTATAAGCTTCTGACCTGGGCCTTTGCCGTTGGAGCGGATGACGGGAATCGAACCCGCGTTCTCAGCTTGGGAAGCTGATGTTCTACCATTGAACTACATCCGCAACGCCCCTGTGGGCTCGCGCACGAGCTTAGCACGGTGGCCGCCGGTGATCATTAACTGCCCTCCCGATACCCTGAAGTCGTGCTGCTGAGTGACCGGGACCTGCGTAAAGAGCTCGACGATGGCCGGCTCGAACTGAACCCGTTCGACCCCGCCATGATCCAGCCATCGAGCATCGATGTCCGCTTGGACCGGTACTTCCGGGTCTTCGACAACACGAAGTACACCCACATCGACCCATCGCTGCAGCAGGACGAGCTGACCTCCCTGGTGGAGAGTCCAGACAGCGACCCGTTTGTGCTCCATCCCGGCGAGTTCGTTCTCGGTTCAACCTTCGAGGCCGTGAGCCTCCCGGATGATCTCGCCGGCCGGCTGGAGGGGAAGTCCTCGCTGGGCCGCCTGGGGCTGCTCACGCATTCCACCGCCGGGTTCATCGACCCCGGTTTCACCGGGCACATCACACTCGAACTGTCCAATGTGGCCAACTTGCCGATCACGTTGTGGCCGGGGATGAAGATCGGTCAGCTCTGCCTGTTCCGGCTGTCCAGCCCCGCGGAGCACCCCTACGGGTCCAGCCGGGCGGGGTCGCGCTACCAGGGTCAGCGGGGGCCGACGCCGTCACGTGCGTACCTGAACTTCACGCGCGTGGACACCCGCCGCTGATCGACACAGGGGCGTTCGCGAGCTCTTTTCCATGACTACTCTATGTGTCCAATTAACACGTTTCACTAGGTTCTGAATCGTGACAAGAGTCACTCTGTATCGTGGAAGTAAAGTACCTGTTCAGAACTTAACGTGTTCGGGCCCCAGTTCACTCCCCTTACATCGGTCAGCAATGACGCAGGCCAGGAACAGGAGTAGTCGATGTCGACCACTCAGTGGCGGCCCGCAGCCGACACGCGGCAGGGTGCGGGAACGGTGAACCTCGTTCACGTAGTGCTGATCGCCGGCGCGGCCGCGCTCGGCGGCTTCCTCTTCGGCTACGACACGTCCGTGATCGACGGCGCCGTCGACGCCATCCAGGGTTACTTCCACGTCGGTTCAGCCCTCACCGGCGTCGTCGTCGCGGCGGCCCTGCTCGGGTCCGCGATCGGCGCGGCGATCGCGGGCGGGATGGCTGACCGGCTCGGACGCATCCGCGTGATGCAGACAGCGGCGGTGCTGTTCGCGATCAGCGCGATCGGCTCCGCGGTGCCGTTCTCGATCTACGACCTCGGGCTGTGGCGCATTCTCGGCGGTATCGCGATCGGGATCGCCTCGATGATCGGGCCCGGCTACATCGCCGAGGTCGCGCCCGCCGCCTACCGTGGCCGGCTCGGGTCGTTGCAGCAGCTGGCGATCGTGCTGGGCATCGCCGTGTCGAAGCTGGTCAACTACGCGCTCGCGGCTGGTGCTGGCGGGAGCGCGACCGGCGAACTCGGGCCGTTGCAGGCGTGGCAGTGGATGCTCGGTGTGGCCTTCGTGCCTGCGGCGATCTACCTCGTGGTGTCCTCGGTGATCCCGGAATCCCCGCGCTTCCTGGTGTCCGCCGGCAAGCTGGACCGGGCCCGCGAGGTGCTCGCCAAGGTTGACCCGACCGAACCCGACAGCAAGATCGCGCAGATCCGCGAGGCGCTGGGCGGCGAGCGCAAGCCGCGGCTGGCCGACCTGCGCGGCAAGCTCGGCCTGATGCCGATCGTGTGGATCGGCATGGCGATCGCCGCCGCGCAGCAGTTCGTCGGCATCAACGTCATCTTCTACTACTCGTCGTCGCTGTGGCACTCGATCGGTGTGGACGAGAGCAGCTCGCTGTTGCTGTCGCTGTTCCAGTCGCTGGTCAACATCGGCGGCACGCTCATCGCCATCGCGCTGGTCGACAAGATCGGCCGCAAGCCGCTGCTGGTGGTCGGTTCCGGTGGCATGGCGGTGTCGCTGGCGGTGACCGGGTGGGCGTTCAGCCACGCCCAGGCGGTCGTCGGCAAGGACGCGCACCTGCCGTACCAGTGGGGCGTTGTCGCACTGATCTCCGCGAGCGCGTTCGTGCTGTTCTTTGCCGCGTCCTGGGGCGTGGTGATGTGGGTGCTGCTGGGTGAGATGTTCCCGACGCACATCCGCGCCGCCGCGCTGGCACTGGCCACGGCCACGAACTGGATCTCCAACTGGCTGGTGACCGTGAGCTTCCCGAGCTTGCGGGACTGGAACCTGCCGGTCGCGTACTACGGGTATGCGCTGTTCGCGGTGCTGTCGTTGTTCTTCGTGCTGAAGTACCTGAAGGAGACAAACGGCCGCGAGCTGGAGCAGATGTAAGGACCCAAAGCTGGAAAGGGCCGGAGTCGTCCATTGTGGACGGCTCCGGCCCCTTTTGGCCGTTACGGCCAGATCAGCGCGAGACCGAATATCGGGCCGAATCGCGCTTCGGCGCGCTGGGCGGACTCGAAGAGAGCGAACTGGCTACGCCGTTCGGGTCCTTCTCGCCAGAACATGACGGCCGCATCGGCGAGTTCCATGCCCCAGAGCTGAACGCGATCAGCATCGGGTTCCCCGGTGTCGTCGTCAATCTCGGCAAGGCCGAACACCTTCGGCGGCTGCATAAAATGCCTCCCTCGCAACGGGCTTTGCGGTGCGAGAGCCAGTTTCCAGGTGGGAACACGCGATCGGGATACACGGAAATGCGACCACACGATCGGGAATCCCGATTCTGGATTCCCGCTGAGATCATGGCGTCAAGTCTGCATTCCGCCCATCTGCCCTTGTCGGGGAGGTTGTACCCGTGGCTGGACGCACAAGCCCCACGCACTGCCGACGGCGACTCGCCCGCCGCCTTCGAGACCTGCGCGAGCGCGCCGACTTTACGCTGGAAAGTGCTGCCAAGGGTCTGGATATGTCCAAGAGTGCCCTCGGTCGGAAGGAAACGGGAGAGGTTGGGACGTCCGTACACGAGGTCCGCTCGATGATGGATCTCTACGACATCTTCGAACCGGACCTGCTCGAACTTGCCCGCGCGGCCAAGGGAAAGGGCTGGTGGCGCGCGTATGGCGTCGAGGATCGCGGATATATCGATCTTGAGACGGATGCCTGCTCAGTGCGTGAATTGTCGCTGGTACACGTGCCTGGGCTGTTGCAGACCGAGGAGTACGCGCGGGCAGTGATTGACTCCGGTCGCCAGCCCCTACCGCGAAAAACATTTGAGAACTTCGTGCAGGTTCGGCTGATACGTCAGCAGCGCATCACCGACAAAGACGGTCCGCTTGAGTTGATGGCGGTTGTCGACGAGGCAGCGCTGTGGCGTCCGATCGGTAGTGCGGAGGTCATGCGCGCGCAGCTAAAGCACCTGACGAAGGTCGCACAGTTGGACACCGTGTCTTTGCGGGTCCTGCCAACGCGGAAGGGGGCGCACGCGGGCATGGATGGAGCTTTCACGATTCTCGGATTTGCCCACCCTGACGACCGCGATGTGCTCTTCATCGCGCACCCCGCGGGCTCGGTCCACATAGACAAGGAGGGAGAAGTTCGGGAGGCTACGCTCATCTTCGAACATCTGCTCGCCGAAGCACTCCCCGCGCAGGCGTCTCTGGAGCTGGTCGAGCAGGTGGCGCGCGAGTTGTGACGTCGACATGAGCGAGGCGATCGGCGATGTACGCAGTGGGGCTGTACACGACTGTATGGCGTAAGAGCAGTCGCAGCGGCAGCGGAGGCGGCAACAACTGTGTCGAGGTCGCGTTCGCTGGTCCTGCCGTAGCTGTTCGGGACTCCAAGGACCCTGACGGCGACGCCCTGGTGTTCTCGGACCGCCAGTGGTCCGGGTTCGTAGCGCGCCTTCGCCGTTAGTTGCTCCACAGGTTCTGCTGACCGCCGTCGTAGACGAGCAGGCCGTCCGGTCGCTTCCGCACGACATCCGTCAGGACATGCGCTTGCAGGCGGCCGTCATGCATCAGGTGGCGGACCGGTAGGTCCCGAGCCAGAACGACGAAGTCCGAGATCATCCGGCGGTGGCAGCGCCACCACATCGACTCCGCGCACATGATCGCGGTGCCCTCGGTGGACGCCAGGAGTTCGTCTATCGCTTCGCGGAACTCCGGCGAACGCATGTGTGCCGCGTAGCCGCTGAACGACCGGTTACGCAACGCGACATCCGGGGAGTCCGGGCGCGCTTTGCGCCAGCCGCCGAGACGCCGCTCCCAGTGGTAACTGATCCCGTGCTCCGGCAGCCACTCCGCCATCTCGCTGCGCGCCGCGTGCGGGTTGTGCCTGCTCCCGGGTGCGGTGCGGACGTCGACGAGCGCGCGGATGTCGGCGCCGCGCAGCAGTTCCACGATCCGCTCCGCGCCCGCTGTCCCGTGCCCGAAGGTGAACAGTTCCTTCACTGCGAACAGTTGTACCCGCTATCTGTTCACCCTGCGCACGCAGGACGCGTCAGGAATGCGAGACCGGGTGACTGGGCACATCCTTTGGTGTGGGCTTGCGCCACAGACCCGAGAGGAGAAGTGCCATGGCCATCAGCAAGGCTCAGGACATCATGCACTCGGGTGCGGAGTGCATCATGGAGAACGACAGCCTGCTCAAGGCGGCCCAGCGGATGCGTGACCTGGGGGTTGGGTCGATGCCGATCTGCGGCAGCGACGACAAGCTCAAGGGCATGATCACCGACCGTGACATCGTGGTCCGGTGCTGCGCCGAAGGCCGTAACCCGCAGGACATGCGTGCGGGCGAGCTTGCGCAAGGCAACGTCTTCTGGGTCGATGCGGACTCCAGCATCGACGACACATTGCGGATCATGGAGCAACACCGCATCCGCCGGTTGCCGGTGATCCAGAACCACCGCCTGGTCGGCATGATCAGCGAAGGTGACCTGGCCAGGACACTGCACGACGACCGGCTCAAGCACTTCGTCGAGACCGTCTGCGTCGCTCAGTGATCTGGGGTATCACCCGGAACGGTGATGCGCTTCGGCCTGGTCGGCGACGCGCTGCTCGTAAGCGGCACGGCCGACCGGGTCGACGGAGGTGAGCACGCGGTCACCTCGGAGGATGCGCCGGACCAGGCGCATCAGCGGCTCCGGGGTGACCGCGTTGATGAGGTCCGACCCCGCGAGGTAGCCGGGCACCGGGATCTCCGCACGCCGTGTGTGGCAACTGCGCACCACCGCTTGCGCGATCGCCTCCGGCTCGACCGCCGGCAGGCCACGGCCCAGCGGCACGCCGGAGGACAGGCTCGTACGCACGGCACTCGGCAGCACGGCGCTCACACTCACCCCAGCGTCCTCGACTTCCTGACGCACCGCAGCGCTGAGGCCGACCACCGCGAACTTGCTGGCGTTGTAGACGGCCATGCCAGGAATCGGGACTTTGCCCGCCATCGAGGCGATGTTGACGACATGGCCCTGCCCGCGAGCGATCATGCTCGGCAGCGCCAGGCGCATCCCGTGCAACGGACCCCACACGTTCACGTTCAGCGTGGTACGGCTGATCGCGTCACGTTCATCGAGGAATGCCCCGAGGGGCATCACGCCCGCGTTGTTCACCAGCACGTCGATGCGCCCGAATCGGTCCAGGACGGCCGCCACGAACGCGCTGTAAGAGTCGCGGGAGGTTACGTCGACGGTGAAGGCATGCGTGTGGCTGCCGGTCGCTGCTTCATCGGCCGCGTGCCGATCGAGGTCGCCGAGGCACACGGTGGCGCCGCGTGCGGCGAACAGCTCACCGGTCGCGCGACCGATGCCGCGACCACCGCCGGTGATCACGACTACGGCCTCGGCCAGGGAGATCGGTGGGTAGCGGCGCGAGCGCGAGAACGTCATGGTCGCGCGCCTCCTTGCGCGGCAAGCGAAGCTGGCGCTTCCTGGATGGAGTAGGCGTTCGGGTCGAAGTGGCGGATGCGCTGGCGCATGGAGCCTGTCGACCAGGGCCACGAGAAGCTGTTGCGGCCGTTGACATCCAGGTAGTAGCTGGAGCAGCCGCCAGCGTTGTACACGGTGTGCGCGAGATGCTGCTGGACCTCGGTGTTGAACGCTTCCTGCACCTCGGTTCGCACGTTCACACTGGACCATCCGGCCGAACGGACAGCACGGATGGCGTTGATCGTGTATTCCAGTTGCGCTTCCAGAATCATGAACGCAGACGAGTGTCCAGTGCCCAGGTTCGGCCCCAGCAGCACGAAAAGGTTCGGGAAACCGGAGACCGCCGTTCCGAGATACGCCTGCGGGCTGCCTTGCCAGCGGTCGGCCAGCGTGTACCCCTCGGCGTCGAAAACCCGCTCAGCGACCGGCATATCGAGAATGTGGAAGCCGGTACCGAAGATGATCGCGTCGACCTCGTGCTCGGAGCCGTCCGCGCCCACCACCCGATTGCCGCGCACCTCGGCGACCGCGTGCGGATGCACGTCAACGTTCGGTCGGGTCAGCGAGCGGTAGTAGGTGTTCGACATCAGCAGCCGCTTGCAGCCGAGCGTGTAGTTCGGGGTCAGCGCCTTCCGCAGCTGCGGGTCGCGAACGGTCCGGCGGAGGTGGGCCAACCCGATACGTTGGATGAGCCGGAGAATCCACGGGTGCCGGAACCCGACACCGAGAGCTTCCATGCACGCGTATTCGAATGCGCGTAAGGCGCGCTGCGCTGCGGGGAACGTACGGAGGAGCCACCGTTCGATGTGCGGCACGTAGTGGTCCGGCTTAGGTAACACCCACTGCGCTGTGCGCTGGAATAAGTGCAGGCGATTGACCTTCGGCTGGATTTCCGGGACGAACTGCACCGCCGAGGCACCGGTTCCGACGACCGCGACCCGCTTGCCGCTGAGGTCGTAGTCGTGATTCCAGCGTGAGGAGTGGAAAACCTCGCCGGGAAAGGTGTCGAGCCCCGGCAACTCGGGGACCAGCGGCTCGTGCCAGGGGCCGGTTCCCGCGATGAGAAAGCGAGCCGTGAACCGACCGTCGCTGGTGGTGAGTTCCCAGCGCTGCGTGGCTTCGTTCCACTGCGACGCGATCACTTCCACCCCGAGCCGCACATGCGGGATGACCCCGAAGCGCTCGGCGGTCTCGCGCAGGTATGTCCGAATTTCCGGCTGCGTGGCGAACGCCCGCGTCCACTCGGGATTCGGTGCGAACGAGAACGAGTACAGTGCGGAGGGAACATCGCACGCGCAGCCGGGATAGGTGTTGTCCCGCCAAGTACCGCCGAGGTCAGCGGCCTTCTCCAGCACCGCGAAGTCGGTGACTTTGGCCTGGAGCAGTCGAATCGCGGCGCCGATACCGGACGCGCCGCCACCGACGACGAGCACCTCGAAGTCCCGCCTTGTTTCTCGTGGCATGCTCACGCTCCTCGTCTCGCGTGTTCGGTGGTCGTGTTCGGCGAGCGGTTCGATACGAGTGCGCGGTGCACGGCGGATCGGCTGGTGCGCAGCGAGGTTTCCAGCACCCGCAGTCGCTTCCGGTGGTCCATGAAGTTCCCACCAGCCGCCGCGAGATCCGCGGAACTCGGGTCGAGGCGGATGACGCGGACGCCCGCCATCCGCAGGGCGTTCACCTCGCTGTCCAGCCGCCTGGTCATCGGGGTGCGCAGGAGCCGCTCGGCGGCGGCGCCGGCGGAGGTCGGGCGGCCTGGGTGTGCCGACGCCATCGGCGCCAGCACCACGACCTCGTCCAGGGCGGCCGGGAGCACGAGGTCGGCGGACGTGGGCGAGACGACGCCGCCGTCGATGAACCGGCGCTCGCCGACACGTACCGGCGGGTACCAGCCTGGTACGGCCCAAGACGCGCGCAGCGCGTCGCGGAGTGGGACGGAAGGCGTTCCCGGCGCGCCGAACGCCGTGCGCTCACCGGTGTCGTAGTCCACGGCGACGAGCCAGGCCGACGGATGTTGAACCCACCCGCCCTCCGGCGTCAGCACGCTGGCGAGCGCTTCGAGATGGCGGGGCGTGCCGCTGCCTTCCGGTAACAGGCCCGACAGGGCCGTCATCGGCGCGACCTCGCCGCGCAGAGCGCGGGCGGCCAGCCGTGCCGAGCCGAGGCGCAGCCTTGGCGGCGGCGGGAGCATCCCTGGCGGGCTGGCGAAGTGCCGGGCCCGCGAGGACGGGTCGCCGAGCTGCCCGGCCAGCAACTCCGGCACGCCGACACCGCTGCCGAGCAGGGCCGCGAACTCGGCACCCGCCGATGTTCCGACCAGCATTTCGGCCGAGCGCGGGTCCCAGTCCAGTGCTTCGGACACCGCCACCAGCGCACCCACCGTCCAGGCCGCGCCGAGCGTGCCGCCGCAGCCGATCACCAGTCCACGCCGCACGCTGCCTCCCGGCAGTCAGATACCAAAGGTTTTCGGATATTATCAGTATCCGAGTCCGTTCCGACAGACCTCAGTGGCCGGCTGTGGGGCGATATCCTGTTCAGCTGGGATTGCTGGGAGATTCGCCGAAGCCGGGTGGTGACCGTGCCGCGACTGAGCCGCGCCGAAAGCCAGGCGCGCACGCGCGACCAACTCGTCGCCACCGCCAAGGAGCTGTTCCTGCGCGACGGCTACGCGACGACCTCGCTGGAGAAGGTGGCCGACGCCGCCGGCTACTCGAAAGGAGCGGTGTACTCCAACTTCCGCAACAAGGACGAGCTGTGCCTGGCGGTTCTGGACCGCATTCACGATGAGCAGGCCGCGATGCTCGCGGAGATGTTCAGCGGTGCCGCGTCGCTGGAGCAGCGCCTCGACGCGTTCCAGGCATGGGCCGAGCGCAGCATCGGCGATCCACAGTGGACGTCCCTGGAGGTCGAGTTCGCCACCAACGCCCATCGCGATCCGCGCCTGCGCGAGCAGCTGGCCAGCCGCGACCGGACGATTCGCGGCATGTTGGCCAGGCTCGTCGAGTCCAACGCCGAGGACTTCGAAGTCGGGCTCCCGATGCCGGCCGACGACCTGGCCACGGCGTTTCTCAGCCTCGGGATCGGTCTGGGAGTGCAGCGAGCGATCGACCCGGAAATCCGGGTTCGGGTGCTCACCGACATGATCCGCCACCTGCTCACGGGCGCCCAGCGCTAGCCACGCGCCATGACGTCAATGACGTCGGCGAACCTGACGTTGCCCGGCACAGCAAGAGGGGCGGACGACATCGTCCGCCCCTCTCGCTGGTCCTGAACGCGTCAGCCGTTCGGCTTGCTCTGCTCGGTGCCGGCTCCGACCTCGGCCTCGCCACCGGTGGTCTCGGCGCTGTCGGTGCCGCGTTTGACCGCCGAGAGCAGCATCTGAGCGACGTCGACGATCTCGACGTCTTCGGAGGCGGCCTTCTCGTTCTGCCGCTGGGTCAGCCCGTCGGAGAGCATCACCCGGCAGAACGGGCAGCCCGTCGCGATCTTGTTCGGCGCGGTGCCCAGCGCCTCGTCCACCCGCTCGACGTTGATGCGCTTGCCGATGCGCTCCTCCATCCACATCCGCGCACCGCCGGCGCCGCAGCACATCGACCGGTCGGCGTGGCGGGGCATCTCGCGGAAGGTCGCGCCGGTGGCGCCGATGAGGTCGCGCGGCGGGGTGTAGACCTTGTTGTGCCGGCCCAGGTAGCACGGGTCGTGGTAGGTGACGTCCTCGGTCACCGGCGCGACCGGGGTCAGCCGCTTCTCCCGCACCAGCTTGTTCAGCAGCTGGGTGTGGTGCACGACCTCGTAGTCCCCGCCGAGCTGGGAGTACTCGTTGGCGAGGCTGTTGAAGCAGTGCGCGCAGGTGGCGACGATCTTGCGCTTACCCGGCTCGCGGCCTTCGAACACCGAGTTGAGGACCTCGACGTTCTGCTGCGCCAGCATCTGGAAGAGGAACTCGTTGCCCGCGCGCCGCGCCGGATCACCGGTGCAGGTCTCCTCCGGGCCGAGCACGACGTAGTTGACGTCGGCGAGGTGCAGCAGTTCGGCCACCGCGCGCACGGTCTTCTTCGCGCGGTCCTCGAACGCACCCGCGCAGCCGATCCAGAACAGGTACTCCACATCGTCGGCCAGCTCCCCGTCGAACACCGGCACCTCGAAGTCGAGGTCCTCGGTCCACGCGAGGCGGTCCTTGGCGTTCTGGCCCCACGGATTGCCCTTGTTCTCCAGGTTCTTGAACATCCCGCCCAGCTCGGTTGGGAAGTTCGACTCGATCAGCACCTGGTAGCGGCGCATGTTGACGATGTGGTCGACGTGCTCGATGTCCACCGGGCACTGCTCCACGCACGCACCACAGGAGGTGCACGACCACAGCACCTCCGGGTCGATCACGCCCATCTCCTCGGGCCCACCGACCAGCGGACGCTCGGCCTCGGCCAGCGCCAACGCGTCGATGGAGGCCAGCCGCTCGTCCGCGCCGTCGCCGGTGATCCCGACCTCGTCACCGGCCATGTCCTTCTTACCGCCGGCCAGCAGGTACGGGGCCTTGGCGTAGCCGTGCTCGCGCAGGCCGGTGACCAGCAGCTTCGGCGACAACGGCTTGCCGGTGTTCCACGCCGGGCACTGCGACTGGCACCGCCCGCACTCGGTGCACGTGGTGAAGTCCAGCCAGCCCTTCCAGGTGAAGTCCTCCACCTGGCCGACCCCGAACACGTCGGTGTCCGGGTCGGCTTCCTCGAAGTCCAGCTCCTTGCCGCCGGACATCATCGGCGGCAGCGCACCCAACGCGACGTCACCGTCGGACTCGCGCTTGAAGTAGATGTTGAACCACGCGGTGAACCGGTGCCAGGCCACGCCCATCGTCGCGTTCGCCGCGATCACGATGACCCAGATCATCGCCGAGAGGATCTTGAAAGCGGCGAAGACCGACACCGCGGCCATACTCGCCGGCACCAGCGACCCGGTCAGATGCGCGAGGGGGGCGGCCCACACCGGCTCGTCCATCAGGCCCGTGGAGTACTTGAACGTCCGCAGGCCGAGGATGCCGATGCCCTCCAGCACCACCACGGCCTCGACGAAGTACGCCTGCCAGAAGTTCGACCCGGCGAACCTCGACACCCGCCCGGCGCGGCGCGGGTGGTTGGCCTGCCGGATGACGATCAGCGCGAACCCGCCCAGCAGGGTCGCCACACCGAGGAACTCGACGATCAGGTTCCACACCGACCACGCACCCAACAGCGGGAACTCGAACGGCGGGTAGAACACCTCGCCGTAAGCCTCGGCCACCGTCAGGCTCAGGCCGAGGAAGCCCACCATGACCAGCCAGTGCGCGATGCCCACGTGGCTGAGCTTCAGCATGCGCGTATGCCCGAGGATCTCGGTGAGCATGTTGCCCAAGCGCGCGCCGAAGCCTCCTGTGCGGGAGTGGTCGGGCTGCCCGAGGCGGATCGTGCGCACCATGTGCGTGACGGTCCGTGCCGCCATCACCACGGCGACCGCCGTGACAGCGAGGCAGATCAGCCCCAAAACGA
>JBPYFK010000172.1:0-3702 GCA_051984675.1 Pseudonocardiaceae bacterium
GTGGCGGATCCGTGACACACCAGCAGTGCTTCCAGCGTGTCCAGGAGGGTCTTCCTGTCCGGTCCCGGGAGGTCGAGTGCGTTCCCGAACGCCGCCGGTAGCACACGGCTGGCCAGTCGAGGACTGCTGATGAGCAATGCTTCGGGCAGTTGATCGTCCAATGTGGTCAGACTGGGTTTGTGCAGTGTCTGCACGGCGATCTTGGCCAGGTCGTAACCAGAACCCGCATGGGCGAGCCCGTCCATCACCGGTGAGACGCCCGCCCGTCCGACCACCGCTGGGCGCAGCACCTTGAGCACGGTGTCGAGCGTCTTCCTCTCCAGTGAGATCATGCCGACGACCTCGGCCGGACCCCGACTCCACACCGACGCCAGACCCTGTGCGGCCAGCACGTCCTTTGGGGCGTGCAGTGGTTCGTCCCCGGGCGAATCGGCTATCGCGACCACGCACACCAGACGGCCGTTTTCGGGCAGTCCGAGGACGTCCGCCGCGTCCTTGATCAACTCTGGATCTTGGTCGCGCCCTTCCAGAATCGCGGTCAAGACCGCCTGCTTGTGGCTGGGTTCCTGGCGGCTCAACCGACCTTCCTCATCTCGGTAAGCGTCGGCGAGCACGGACGAACTGTGATCGATCAGCCGCCACACGTCGCTGGCCACGTCGAGCAGGACGTGGTCGTACCTGCCCTGGAAGTGCTCGCGGGAGGCTGTCAGCAGCGCCTCCCACAGAGTCCGCCCGACCAGCCGATAGGCGCGCAGCACCGCCTCCAGCGGCAGTCCTTGCCGAGCGCGCAGCCTCCCGGTATCCCGCGCGGCGGCCTCCAGCTCCTCGCTGAAGAGTTGACCGGCGGCCAGGGACTGCACCCAGAGTTCGACGGTGGCTCGCAAATGACGCCACAACGCGTGACACGTGGCGTCGCCGTACCCCGCATACACGGGCTCACGCTCGACGATCACGGTCGCCAAGCGGTCGGTCAGCGTGTCGGCCTCACCGAGCAGCACGTGGCTCAACGCGCCCAATGCCCCGCTGACCGAGACAGGCTCAGAGCGAATGACAGACCATCCAGTCGGTACGGCCATACTTCAGGCTGACATGCGGGGAAGCTGGGGGTCTAGAGCTGTTCGGGCCGCACATCAGCTGTTCGGGCCGCACATCGCCATGTCCGCACCCGTGAAGGTCCGGGCACCAGACCGTCACTGTCTCGTGACAGGTGCTGGTACCCGGACCTTCTGACGTTGAGCTGCGCTCAGCCGACGGTCGGATGGCTCATCTCGCAGCCACCCGAGTTGTTGTTGCCGTCGTTGGCCCACGTTGACTGCATGGCGTAGCGGCCCGTGGTCAGCGTGATGTTCTGGGCGGCGCCGGGACCGGAGGAGATCCAGGCGCACTTGTCGCCGTTCTCCTCGCCGGTGATGTCTGTCCAGCCGCCTGAGGGGAACTGGTCGCTGATCGTCTCCGCGTACTCGTGTCCCTCGACGATCGAAACGCCGTCGGTGGCCCCGGAAGGACCGGGATTCACGAAGTTCGCGCCGCAGTTGCCGCCCGCGTCGGTGACATAGGGGTCGTTGGTGAACGCGAGCGGGCCGTACGGGCTGTTGACCGCGCCTCCAGACAGCGTGGAATCTCCGGTGTAGTCGTGCCAGGCGCAGAACTGCCCGGTCAGAGTGTTGAACCCGTCGGGATGCGTCCCAGTGGGCGAAACCACGACATACTGGACATTGCGGTTAGCGGCCGGTGTTGTGTTGCCGAAATGGCCGGCAGCCTTGACCGCTTCGGCGCCGATCTGGTTGCCGGTGGCCTGCCCTGGTGCGGGAGCCGACGTGTCAGCCCACACCCCTGCCAGCGCCCCGCCGGTGGGGTAGCCCACGTGTGCCGCGCTGGCGGGGCAACTTGTCGCGCCCGAAGCGACTCCCTGGCAGTACTGGGTCATCACGCCCGACCAGGACTCCCCGCCGGTACCGAGACCCTTGAGCAGTCCCTGCAGGATGGGCGCGGTGTTTTGCGGATCGCCGCTGAACGTCGCGTACCCGTTGGGGTTCGTGCCCTGCGTTCCCCACTGTGAACCCCAGAACACCAGGTAGACCTTCGGTGGTGCGGTCGTGACGCCGACGCCGTTGGTCCCGCCGCCGTACCGCAGGTTGCTCAGTCCACCGGGTAACCCGGCGTCCAACGTAGGCACCTCACCATGCCGGTAGGGCTGGCTGAGTGAACCACCAGGGCTGGTCCCGGAGTTCGCGCTGCTCGCGCTGTCGGCGTGCGCGACCAGGGGACCGCACACCAAGATGGCGGCGCCGACCCCGGCGGTAATGACACGGCGGCGGGCGCCACGTCTGACAGTTCTTGCCGTTCGTTTGAGCAAAGGAGCCTCCCGTTCGGCGACATGCGCCCACTCGGCGCGTCGGTGGCCGTGCGCGACATCTGGGCGTCTTGGATTGCTGGTGTGCCCCAGACACGAACTGGGGCGAATCCAGCACAGTGCAGGGGGTGAAGCAGTGCGGGGATGAAACTGGGTTAGGGAGCTACATGACCGCGCAGTAACACGTCAACATCGCTGCGCGGCATTCCCAAGCAAAACCCATTAAGTTGCGCCGATTTTCGCCGCACTGTGGCCGTTTTGATACCATGTCGATCCTGTTTCGATATGCCTTAACGGCCAGGTCGGATGGCTCCCGATCGCGCGGAGTGGCTTGCCGGATGAGCCATTGCGGCCACCGAAGCGTGTCCGTTGTGGACGGTAAAGAATCCACATGTCCCGTCAGTGGGTTGCTGGGCACGGTATGGCCGTCCGAGTAAACCCCTTGTTGCGACAATGTGCGACGCTGACCCCGTGAGCGGTCAAACATATCCTCAGCCGGCTCCGGATGAGCCTGGTGAGCCAGACGGCCTGCGTCGCGCGGCGCGGCAGGCTGTGGAGTGGGCGCAGCGCGGTGAGTGGACACCGACTGAGATCGACCTGGACATCGGTGAGCGGATCTTGCTCAGCCTGTGGTGGGATGCCGACCCCAGCGGGCTTTCCGTGCAGGACGTGCAGCAGCTCTTTTCCGAGGCCTTGGCAGAGGACCTGTCCGAGCCGATGGCGCATCTCCTGCGCGAGGCCTCCGAGTGGGAACCCGCCCGGCAGACTTCCGGCCCAGGCAGTTGGGGCGCGGCCCTGGCAGAGCTTGTCGCAAGCAACCCGTGAGCCCCAAGGGTTGAGCCGTCCAGCACGGCACACCCGCGGAACGCGCAACGCCCCGCAACTCTCACGATCCAGTAACGGCTGATTACCAGCGCACGCCTTGAACGGGCGCCCGACCACCGCGTTGACGCCGAGGGTCGGCGTGGTGATCCACGTCACCGCGGAGATCACCCGATCGGTTGTTACGATGCGCCCGCTGCGCGCGGAACTCCGTGGTGTCAGGCAAGCAGCGAGTGCCGCACCGCGGGCCACAACCTCTCGAAGGGCGGAAGCGTTGGCCGAGCACGCGCACAGTGTCGATCGAGGCAGCCGGTGGCTCTCCCGCGCCGCGTTGATATTCGTGGCGCTGGCGGCCGTCATGGGCTGGGCAGCGTCCTTCGTCGGGCTGCAGGATTACGGGCTGCACAAGATGAACGGATTCACCCCCGTCACAGCGTGGTTCATCCCCGGCGCATTCGACGGTGCCGCGTTCGGCACCTCCCTGATCACCTATCGAGCCTCGATCAACGGACGCAGCGCACTGCGTG
>JBPYFK010000173.1:0-22324 GCA_051984675.1 Pseudonocardiaceae bacterium
GCCCTGGATCCGTCCGGTCGCGCCGCCGACGTGCAGTGACTTGCCGGCGTCCTCCTCCATGTGTGCGCGCTCGATCTCGATCTTGTAGGTCTGGCCCTCGACCTCGACCTCGACCCAGCCGTCGTAGGCGATCGGCTCGTCATACTGGGAGATCTGGTAGTTCTTCGGCACGTCCGGGTAGAAGTAGTTCTTCCGGGCGAACCGGCACCACTCGGCGATCGTGCAGTTCAGCGCCAGACCGATCCGGATCGCCGACTCGACCGCCCTCTCGTTGACCACCGGAAGCGATCCGGGCAGTCCGAGGCAGACCGGGCAGGTATGGGTGTTCGGCTCGCCGCGAAACTCGTTGATGCAGCCGCAGAACATCTTGGTCCTGGTGCCCAGCTCGACGTGGGTCTCCAGGCCGATCACCGGCTCGTACCGCTCCGTCGCCTCGGCGAACGGGACCAGCGTGTCCATGGTCATGGTGTTACAGCCCCTTCGCCTCGGCGAGCAGCGGGTGACCCCAGCGCTGCGTGAGCGCGGCTTCCGCGGCGGCGGCGACCCGGTAGAGCCGGTCGTCGGCCAGGGCCGGCGCCATGACCTGCAGCCCGACCGGCAGACCCTCGGACAAGCCGCATGGCACCGAGATGGCCGGCGTTCCGGACAGAGATGCCGGAAGGGTGCACAGATCGTTCACGTACATCGCCATCGGATCGTCGATGCGCTCGCCGATGCCGAATGCCACGAAGGGCGAAGACGGTGAGACGAGAACGTCGGCCTTTTCGAATGCTGCCCCGAAGTCTTGGGAGATCAGGGTCCGAACCTTCTGCGCCTGCCCGTAGTACGCGTCGTAGTACCCGGACGACAGCGCGTAGGTCCCGATCATGATCCGGCGCTTCACTTCGGGCCCGAACCCGGCCTCGCGGGTCAACGACATGACCTCTTCCAGCGAATGGACGCCGTCGTCACCGACCCGCAGCCCGTATCGCACTGCGTCGAAGCGGGCCAGGTTCGACGAGCACTCGCTCGGCGCGATCAGGTAGTAGGCCGGCAGCGCGTAGTCGAAGTGCGGGCACGAGACCTCGACGACCTCGGCGCCCAGCTCGGACAGCTGCCGCACGGCCGCCTCGAACGCCCGTTGTACGCCCGACTGGTAGCCCTCGCCGGAGAACTCGCGCACCACGCCAACCCGGACCCCGCTGAGGTCGCCGGCGGCGCCCTCGCGGGCGGCGGCCACCACCGGCGGCACCGGGGCGTTCACCGACGTCGAGTCCAGCGGGTCGTGGCCGGCGATGACCTCGTGCAGCAACGCCGCGTCCAGCACCGTCCGCCCGCACGGACCGACCTGGTCCAGCGATGACGAGAACGCCACCAGCCCGTACCGGGACACCCCGCCGTAGGTGGGCTTCACACCGACCGTGCCGGTGACCGCGCCAGGTTGGCGGATCGACCCACCGGTATCGGTGCCGATCGCCAGCGGTGCCTCGAACGCGGCCAGCGACGCCGCCGAACCGCCGCCCGAGCCACCCGGGATGCGCTCCAGGTCCCACGGGTTGCCGGTAGGGCCGTAGGCCGAGTTCTCGGTGGACGACCCCATGGCGAACTCGTCCATGTTCGTCTTGCCCAGGATCGGCATACCCGCCTGGCGCAACCGGGCGGTGACCGTCGCGTCGTACGGCGGCACCCAACCTTCCAGCATCTTCGACCCGCAGGTGGTCGGCATATCGCTGGTGGTGAGCACGTCCTTGACGCCCAACGGGACACCGGCCAGCGGCGAGGCGGGTTCCCTGCCGGCGGCGCGGTCCTCGTCGACCCGGCGGGCGGCGGCGAGCGCGGCCTCGGCGTCTACGTGCAGGAACGCGTGCACCGCCGAGTCCACGGCGGCGATGCGGTCCAGGTACGCCCGGGTTACCTCGACCGAGGAGACCTCGCCGGAACGCAGCCGCTCGGCCAACCCGGCGGCGGTCAGTTCGGTCAGCGACCGGGAGTCAGCTCCCGCCTCCCCGGTCACGCCTGTCATGCCTGTCATCAGTGCTCCTCGCCGAGAATGCGCGGGACGCGGAACCGGTTGTCCTCTGCCTGGGGCGCGCCGCTGAGCGCCTGCTCGCGCGTCAGCCCCGGCCGCACCTCGTCCTCGCGGAAGACGTTGGTCACCGGCACCGCGTGCGAAGTCGGTGCGATGTCCCCGGTCGCCACCTCACCGACGCGGGCCACCGACTCCAGGATGACGTCGAGCTGGCCGGCGAAGGTGTCCAGCTCCTCGTCGGTGACCGCCAGTCTGGCCAGGTTCGCGAGGTGAGCGACCTCAGCGCGGGAGATCGTGGGCACGGGCGTTGACTCCCCGGTCGTGTCCGGTTACGAATGTCCGCGTCCGAGTCTATTGGCGAAGGCCGTCCCAGGGGGCGGAGGGTCTATTGGCGAAGGCCGTCCCGGAGGCCGGAGGGTCGCTCGGCGAAGGCCGAGGGCAGCGGCCGAAAGCGGCCATATGGGCTTTGCGTGCCGGCCCCCAGCGGGATCACACTCACCTCGCGATGTCTGCAACAATCGGCCAGCCTGCCCGCGCGGGTTGACCGGATTGTCGTGGGTTGATGGCTGGTTGACGGGCGCCCCGGTGTGACCGGGTACTCGTGGAGCGCGGACGGCGAGGTTCCGCGCACGAAGTTGGAGGCGTTGAATCCGGTGTCCTTCCTGATCCGGGTGCAGGTGCCGGACCGCCCCGGCTCCCTTGGAGCGGTGGCCACCGCCCTGGGCAGCATCGGGGCCGACATCCTCAGCGTGGATGTCGTCGAGCGTGGCGGCGATGTCGCGGTCGACGACATGGTCGTCGAGCTACCCTCGGGTCGGCTACCGGACGTGCTGATCACCGCCGCGGAGTCCGTCGACGGCGTCGAGGTGGACGCGGTACGCCCCTACGCGGGTCTCCTGGACACCCACCGCGAGCTGGAATTAGTGGAGGAGATCGCGGACGAGCCGGCCAACGGCCTGCGCATCTTCGCCGACGGCGTACCCAAGATCATCCGTTCCGGGTGGGCGATCGTCGTCGGGCACGGCGGTGGCGGCGCGGAGCCGCTCGCCGCGAGCAGCTCGGCGCCCCAGACCCACCGCCTGCAGCTGCCGTGGATGCCGCTGGCGCGGGCAACGGTGCTGGACGCCGACGAGAGTTGGGTACCCACGACCTGGCAGGAGCTGGGCACCGAACTGGCCGCCACCCCCATCGGCAAGCCCGATCGGGTGCTGCTGGTCGGCCGACCCGGCGGTCCGATGTTCCGCGCGGCGGAAGTCGCCCGGCTCGCGCACCTCGCCGGGATCGTGTCCGTCGTCCTGGACGGGTAGGGACCGGAACTAGGAGGCCGGGCCGACCGACACGGTCGTCCACTGTGGACTGCTCTCGGGCCGGGTCTGCCGGTCCAGTTCGGCCGTCCATTCCAGCACTCCCCGCGGCGCGTCGAACCCCACCAGACCCACCAGCCGGTCGCCGGCGACAAACCCGGTGACGGAGCCGAACGGCAGGGAACCGACCGGCCGTGGGTAATCCCCGATGCTCGGAGCGTTCCCGGCCAGCGGCCGGCTCTGGCCGAGTTCCGGTGCCCCGGCGGCTTGCAGCCGCACGCCGTACTGCTCGGACCAGAAGCGGGGCACCGGCGTGAAGGGCGTCGCGCTCTCCTTGCCGGCCAGCAGGTTTTCCGCCGCCGCCCGGCCCATCTCGATCGCGTTGAGCCAGTGTTCGACCCTGCGGGCCTCGACTCTCGGGGTCTCGACTCTCGGGGCCTCGACTGTGCGGGCAGCGTCCCCGGGTTCCGCCAACCCCGCGAATCGCGCGTTGGGCCAGCGCGCGACATCACCGGCGGCCACGACGTCGGAGGCGCCGACGGCGTGGCAGGTGGATTCGCACAGCACGCCGTTGTCCACACTCAGGCCGGAATCGCCCAGCCATTCCACGGCGGGTGTGGCACCGGCCGCGACCACGGCACAGCCGGCGAGCAGCACCTGCCCGTCGGACAGGTGGATCACCACCCCGTACGGCACGCTCAGCCAGTGCCGGACCTGGACGCCGAGAATCAGCCGCACCCCGTTCGAGCGGTGCAGCTCGGTGACCGCGGCCGCCGTGGCCGGGCCCAGCCCCCGGCTCAGCAATGTCTTGGACCGGCTCACCAGGGTCACTTCCCGCCCCATCTCGCGGGCGCTGGCCGCGACCTCGCAGCCGGTGAAGCCGCCACCCAACACGACGAGCGGACCAGACTCGGCGCGCAGCGTGCGCTCGATCGCCACCGCGTCCTCGACGGTGCGCAGGACGTGGACGCGCTGGTCCCGCCGAGGCTCACCCGGCAGGTGGCGGGCCTGGACACCGGTCGCGATGACCAGGCCGTCGTAGTCCACGCGCTCGCGGGTGGCCAGGTAGACGGTGCGGTTGAGCGGGTCGAGACGCGTGGCCGTGGTGGCCAGCCGCCATACCGCGTCGAGGTTCATCTCCGCCGAAAGATCGAGTTCGTCGGGTGACCCCGGATCAAGGTCGATGTCGCCGGTGATGACGTCCTTGGACAGGGCGGGCCGGTGATACGGCCGGTGTGGCTCGGCGCCGAGGATCACGACCTCACCGGAGAACCCGAGTTCGCGAACTCGTTGCGCGGCGTGCAATCCGGCCACTCCGGCACCGACGACCACGATCCGGTCGGTCATCGGGAACGCTCGCGCAGTTCGATGGCACGCATGGGGCAGGACCGCGCCGCCGCTCGTGCCTGCTTGAGCTGGCTGTGGTCCGGGCGCTGGTGGTAGGACAGTTGGTCCTCGCCGACGAGCCGGAACAGGTCAGGGGCCTCGGCCTGGCAGATCCCGTACCGGTGGCACTTCTCGTTGTTCACGCTGATGCGCAGCTTCCCGCTGGGCCGGTCGTCTCCCCGGTTGTCGGCCCAACGGTTGTCGGTCACACGGTTCTCGGCCCAACGGCTGTCGGCTCCGTAGGCGAAACCTCCATCCGGCGGCGCCGGATCGAGCAGACCAATGCGCACCAGGTATCGGGCCGGCAGGAACCGCAGCGCGGCCATGGTCGCCGTGGGCACCAACACGGTGATCCCAGCCAACCGCAGCAACGCGAGATGACCGTTGGCCGCCGCTCCCAGCCAGGAGTGCACCACGGTCAGCGCCACCGCCAGGTACGCGAGTTGGTGCACGCGAAGCCAGCGCCGGTAGGTCAACCACCTACGCAACCCCACGGTCATCGCCACGACGATCATCAGCTCCAGCCCGACGATGCCCAGGCTGTGCCGGGGAAGGCCACCGTCGGCCAACGGAATGGTCAACCTGACCAGGCCGAAACCACCCTCGTCGAGGAACCAGAACGACGCGGCGTGGATCACGCTGAACGCCAGCGTCAGCGTGGCGAGCACCATGTGGCTGTTGCGCAGTCCCGCCCTGCCCGTGCTGCGCTGCACCCAACCGGTCGTGGTCAGCACTCCCCAGCACAGGGTGAAGCACATCAGCACGTACCCGAGCCGGGCGGACAGCGCCGCTATCTGCCGGACGCCGATGTCGTGCGCGGGAATCCCGGCGGCCAGCGGCGGAATGCGGTCAAGCATCGATTCTCCCTGCGGGGAACGGGGAAACTACCGAGTTGGCGGGGTGGAGCGGGGAACCCGCCCGGCCGGGGAAGGGCAGCGACTGGCCGGGCGGGCATTCACCGAGTGCGGAAGTTTCTCGTCTTTCGGGGCACCACCTCCCTCCGATGTGTCGGCTTGGTCCCGGTGAACCCGGGATTCGCCGCCCTGCCAGCGCTTTTCCGCTTCCGCAGAACGCGCAGCGTCCCGATCGTGGCCGCCGCACCGACCACGCAGACCAGGGCGATGGCGGCGGGCGCATTGCCGCCTTCCAGCTGTTCCAGACCGGTGGGCACGGGACGCGGGACCGGTTTCGGAAACGGCGCCACGCCGTCCGGCGCGGCATCCGGCGATCCCGTCGCCTGGTCCGTGGTGGTGGGTGCGGGAATGCTGGTCGTGCCAGTGCTCGGCGCCGTTGCCGTCGCGGGAGCGGGGAATCCTGACTCGTCCACCAGGTTGGTGCTTTCCAGCAAACGCAGGTGTTGCAGCAGGATGAGTCCCACCTGCTCGGTGAACGACCGCTCCGTCGCATCCCGGGTGGTCGCCCGCACCGCACCGACGTCGCTGAGCGACTGGGCCTCGGCGGCGTGTGTCCGGTTGACGTAGTCGTGGTCGAACTGCGGTCCCGACTCGCCGGCGAGTTGTGCCGGGACGGCCTGATCACGAGCGCTGAGCCGGTCCGGCAACCCGATCCTGAGCTGGAGGGCGACGGCACGCACCTGCCCGTCCAGCGAATGCTGATCCCGGGACAGCTGACCGGCGAGGTCCTTGACCTGCGGGGCGCTGGCCCGTTGTTTCGCCTGATCACTGATCATCTCCTCCACCAGGACAACCCGGTGCAATTCGGCGAGCAGATCTCGATCCGACTCACCGCCCACAGAGGACTGCTCGGTTGTCTGGCTCATACTTTCGATTCGCCGCACCGGATTCTTCATACTTTCGATTTGTCGCACCGGATTCGCTGGCTCGCCGCATCCTTGCGCGGCAGCGCCGGACACGGCGGTCCCCAGCGCGAACGCGCACACCAGGGCAAGACCGACCGCGATACGTCGCAAGCGCATGCGATCATCCCTTCCCTTCGCCATTTCCACCGGACACGTTCGGTCGAATGGGCTGAGCCATGCGAGACGGTTACCCAACGGTACGGACCCGATGCAGTGACGGTTCACCAACAATGCCGAGAAATTCGGACGAAAAGATTCGTGCGAATGGACGCCACGAGGCCACTCGACGGTGTCGCGTAGTAACGACAAGATATCGACGTGGTGCGACATCGATATCGGCCTCGATCCGGCACTGCACCGGACGAGGGTCTGGCGCGGCGACTTTACGACGAGTTCGGCGGCGCACTGCTGGCACACACGCTGCGGCTGACCGGCAACGACCGCCAGTGGGCCGAGGACGTGGTCCAGGAGACCATGGTGCGCGCCTGGCGCAACGCGGAAAAACTGAACCAGGAACCGGCTTTGCTGCGTGCCTGGCTGTTCACCGTGGCACGCCGGGTGATCATCGATGACCGGCGCAGCCGCAGCGCGCGCCCCCGGGAAAGCGAACTCACTGAGACGGATGTCATTCGAGTGCAGGATTCCGCAGAGCAGGCACTGTCCGCTATCGTTCTTACTGACGCGTTAAATACGTTGAGCGACGAGCATCGCGAAGCCGTCCGGGAAACCTATCTGCGGGGCCGAACTGTGCGGGAGGCCGCCGAGATCCTGGGGATTCCCCCAGGCACGGTCAAGTCCAGGGTGTACTACGCGTTGCGCGCGCTCCGACGAGTGATACAGGATCGAGGTTGACAGGTGACCACCGGTTCCGGTGGGCCGGGCAGCCGGCACGTCGACCCGCAGCACATCGACGTGGCCGCGTATGCGCTCGACGTGCTCGACGCCGACGAGGTCGAGCCCTTCGAACAGCACCTCACGGGCTGCGCCCGGTGCCAGAGCGAACTGCGGGAATTCACGGCGCTGCGCGGATTCCTGGACCGACTCACTCCGCCGGCAGGGCGACCTCCGCAGCAGCCTCCGGCCCGCTTTCCAGCAGGACCTTGAAACCAGCCTCGTCCAGGACTGGAACTTTGAGCTGCATCGCCTTGTCGTACTTCGATCCGGGCGCGTCACCGACGACCACGAACGCGGTCTTCTTCGACACCGAACCAGCAGCCCGACCACCCCGGGCCATGATCAGTTCCTTGGCCTCGTCCCGCGAGTACTCCTGCAGCGAACCGGTCACCACGATCGACAGCCCTTCCAGGCTGCGCGGGATGGATTCGTCGCGCTCGTCGGCCATCCGTACGCCGGCCGCGCGCCACTTCCGCACGACGTCGCGGTGCCAGTCCACGTCGAACCATTCCCGTACGGCGGTGGCGATCGTCGCGCCGACCCCGTCGACCGCCGCGAGATCGTCCTCCGCCGCCCGCTCGATCTCATCCAGCGAGCCGAAAGCCCGGGCCAGCGCCTGCGCCGCAGTCGGCCCGACGTAACGGATCGACAGCCCCACCAAGACTCTCCACAATGGACGTTGCTTCGCGGTTTCCAGGTTGTTCAACAACTTCCGGCCGTTCGCGGACAGTTCCCCGGCCTTGGTGCGAAACAGCGGCGCCTGGAGCAGTTTCCGCTCATCCAGCGTGAACACGTCGCCCTCGTCGGTGACCACACCGGACTGCAGCAGCGCGGTCGCCGCCTCGTACCCGAGGACCTCGATGTCGAAGGCGCCGCGGCCGGCGAGGTGGAACAACCGCTCCCGCAACTGCGCGGGGCACGACCGCGCGTTCGGGCATCGGATGTCGACGTCGCCCTCCTTCTGGCGGCGCAGCACCGACCCGCACTCGGGGCACGTCGCGGGCATGACGAACTCCCGCTCGGAGCCGTCACGGGTGCCCACCACCGGCCCGAGGACCTCGGGAATCACGTCCCCGGCCTTGCGGATCACCACCCGGTCCCCGATGAGCACGCCCTTGCGGCGCACCTCGTCGGCGTTGTGCAGGGTGGCCATCGACACCGTCGACCCGGCCACCTTCACCGGCTCCATCACGGCGAACGGCGTCACGCGCCCGGTCCGCCCGACGTTGACCTGGATGTCCAACAGGTCGGTGGTGGCCTCTTCCGGCGGGTACTTGTACGCGATCGCCCAACGCGGCGCACGCGACGTGCTGCCCAGCGTCCGCTGCAGCGAGACCTCGTCGACCTTGATCACGATCCCGTCGATCTCGTGCTCGGCGTCGTGCCGATGCTCACCCCAGTAGTTCGCCAGCTCGATGATCTCGTCCACTGTGGCCAGGACCTTGGTGTGATCCGACACCGGTAGCCCCCACGCCTTCAGCGCAGAGTAGGACTCCGACTGCCGGGTGGGCTCGAAGCCCTCACGCCGGCCCAGCCCGTGGCAGATCAGCCGCAGCGGCCGGGTTCGGGTGACCCTCGGGTCCTTCTGCCGCAGCGAACCGGCGGCGGCGTTGCGCGGGTTCGCGAACGGCGGCTTCCCCGCCTCCACCAGCTTCGCGTTCAGCTCGGTGAACTCCGAGAGCTTGAAGAACACCTCGCCCCGGATCTCCACCAACCCGGGAACCGGGTACCCGTCGCTGGTGGCCAGCTGCTCCGGCACCTCCGGCATGGTGCGCACGTTGAGCGTCACGTCCTCGCCGGTACGGCCATCACCCCTGGTCAACGCCCGCTCCAGACGTCCGTCCCGGTAGAGCAGGTTGATCGCCAGCCCGTCGATCTTCAGCTCGCACAGGTAGTGCGCCCGCGAACCGACCTCCCGCTCGACCCGGTCCACCCAGGCCCGCAGCTCCTCGGTGCTGAACGCGTTGTCCAGGCTGAGCATCCGCTCCAGATGGTCCACGGCCGTGAACTCGGTGGAGAAGGTGCCGCCCACCAGCTGCGTCGGCGAGTCCGGCCCGCGCAGCGTCGGATGCTCGTCCTCCAACCGCTGCAACTCGACGAACAGCTCGTCAAACGCCGCGTCGGAGACGATGGGCGAGTCGAGCACGTAGTACCGGAACTGATGGGCGCGAACCTCGTCCACCAGCTCGGCGTAACGATCGCGCACCGGGGCCGGCACGTCCTCGACACCCTCGACCACCGCCCCCGCGGCGGGGTCGGTGGGCAGCTGCTCGGGCGCGTCCACCCGGTCGATACTGGCACGGTCGTCGCTGGTCACGCCCAGAGACTAACCAGCAACCCCGACAGCGAATCCCCGTGGGCGGCCCTCACTCACCCGCGCGAGTGGTCTCGTCCTCCTCGCCGGACCCCCGGTCCTCGGCGTCGAGTTCGCGGACCAGCTCACGGAACTCCAGCAGCCCGATGGCGCCCTGCGGCTCCCGCTCGGCGGTCTCCACCCGGCCGATACGGTCCGCTGCCAGCCGCTCCCCCAGCGTGGCGCCCAGGGGCAGGAAGGTCAGCGCGGTCCGGTCCTCGCTGTCCAGGTCGGCGAACCCGGGGTGGTAGACGGCCACGTCCACCAGCCCCCCGGCGGCATCCACCTGAGCGGCGATCCGCATCTGGTCCAGCGGGTACGTGCCGCCGCGAAGGTTGACGGTCACCTGCGTCGGATCGGGCACGGGCGGGATGGAGTCGTGGAACTCCCAGATCGTGTCGCCTCGCGGTGCACCCGCCATCCACGCGTCGGTGTAGGGCCGCAGCTCGGGGTTCTCCCGGCTGCTGACCACGAGGGCGTAGACCGCCTGCTCGCCGTGCTCGATGTCGAAGGTCAGCTCGGGATGCAGTTTCCGCACGGCTTCGGCGATCTGGTGATGGACCCGCTGCGGCACGCCGTCCCCGAGCGCTGCGTTGACCTCAGGAGCCAGCTCATACCACCGTTTCCAGAACGCCTCCGCGCGGGCGTGGGCATCGGCGGCGACGTCGGTCGTCTCGCCGGCGGGGGCTTGATCACGAGCGGCCTGGTCAGGAGCGACTTGATCATTCCGCTTACGGCGGCGCAGGAAGTTCAGCACCAGCCCATTGTGCCGGCTGGGTACCTCAGGCGTGGGCGGATTCGCTCCGATTCCGGGCGTAGGGTGGAAGTGATCACGCGTTCGCACTGGTCCCATGCCTGCACTGGTCCCATGCCTGCACTGGATCATCGTCAACGGGGAGGAGTCGTCGTCATGAGTGCGCGCCTGAGTGGGTCGGCGGCCGTCGTCACCGGAGCCTCCAGTGGCATCGGTCGGGCCACCGCGCTCAGTCTCGCGGCCGAGGGCGCATCCGTGGCGGTGCTGGCCCGCCGCAAGGAAAAGCTGGCGCAGCTGGCCGACGAGGTCAGCGAAACCGGCGGGAGGGCCCGGGTCGTCGAAGCGGATGTCACCGACGCCGACCAGGTGGGGGCGGCCATCGAATCCGTCGTGTCCGAGTTCGGCTCGCTCGACATCGTGGTCAACAGTGCCGGAGTCGGCTCCAACAGTCCGGTGCGGGAGGCGGAGATCGACCAGTGGCGCCAGATGGTCGACATCAACCTCATGGGTGTCCTGCATGTCACGCACGCCGCCTTGCCGCACCTGCTCGCCGCCGCCCAGCAGGGACGCGGTGTCGCCGACGTCGTGAACATCAGCTCGGTCGCGGGACGGCGAGCGCTGCCACACAACAACGTCTACTCCGCCACCAAGCACGCTGTGGGCGCGTTCAGCGAGTCGCTGCGCCAGGAAGTCACGGCCCGCCACGTCCGCGTCGGCGTCGTCGAACCCGGCCTCGTACTCACCGACATGACCGAAAGCGGTGGGCAGGCGCAGGACCCGCGCCACCAGTTCGAATGGCTGCGGCCACAGGACATCGCGGACGCGGTGAGCTACATCGTCACCCGCCCGCGCCGCACGGCGATCAACGAGCTGATGGTCCGCCCGACGGAGCAGGAGCGCTGAGCGCTTCCCGTCTCGTCCCTTGTGGACGTCAGGAGTCGTAGCCGAGGCCGAGGGCGTCAAGCGTCCGCAGCCAGGCGTTGCGGCGACCTCCGTTGCGGTCGGCGCGGTCCAGCGACCAGCGCGTGAGCTGGATTCCCAGCCAGCGCAACGGTTCCGGGGGTAACGCCATCGGGCGGGTGCGGACGAAGTCCAGTTCGGTCAGCTCGCTGCCCCGCCCGGCCAGCTTGTCCAGCGCGATCTGGGAGGCGAAGCGGGTGGCGGCCACTCCCAGGCCCGTGTACCCGAGGGCGTAGCCGACCTTGCCGTCCAGCGCCGTTCCCACGAACGGGCAGAACCGGGTGCACGTGTCGATCACACCGCCCCATCCGTGCGTGAAACGCACACCTTCCAGCTGCGGGAAGGTCGCGAAGAAGTGGTCGGCGAGCTTGGCGAACGTCTCCGGTCGGGAGTCCAGCTCGTCCCGGACGGCGCCGCCGAAGTGGTAGATCGCGTCGTAGCCGCCCCAGATGATCCGGTTGTCCGAGGTCAGCCGGTAGTAGTGGAACAGGTTCCCGGTGTCGCTGATGCCCTGCCGGTTGCGCCAACCGATCGCGGCGAGCTGCTGCGTTGTCAGGGGCTCGGTGGCGAGCACGTAGTCGTACACCGGGATGATGTAGTTGCGCAGCCTCCGCAGCAGCGGCGGATAGCCGTTCGTGGCGAGCAGCACCTGGCGTGCGCGCACGGACCCGTACGGGGTTTCCGCGACGACGCCGCCGCGCTCGTCGCGCAGCCGGGTCACCGGCGTCCGCTCGTAGAGTTCGACGTCGTTGTCCAGGCACGCACGCCGGAGGCCACGGGCCAGGCGGGCCGGGTCGACCAGCGCTACCGAGTTGCGCATCCACAACCCGCCGAGGTAGGTCGGTGAGGCGACCTCGGCGCGCACCTCGTCAGCGTCGAGCAACTGCGCGGCCTGGCCGAACCGGCCGGCGACCTCGGCTGCCGCGCGCAGCGTCTCCAGCTGCCACCCTTCGACCGCCACCTCCAGCTCGCCGGTGCGTTCGAAGTCGCAGTCGATGCCGTACGCCTTGATGGTTTTCTCGATGCCGTCCAGGTTCTGCATGCCGATGCGTTCCAGCGCGGCGATCTCCCGGGGGAATCGGGCGTGCCCGTTGGCGAGCCCGTGGGTCAGGCTGGACACGCAGAATCCGGCGTTGCGCCCGGACGCCGCCCAGCCGCACTCGCGGGCCTCCACGAGCACGACGTGCCGGACGGGATCACGTTCCTTGGCTTGCAGCGCCGCCCACAGTCCGGTGTAGCCGCCGCCGACGATCAGCAGGTCGGCCGTGGTGTGTTCGGTGAGCATCGACGCCGGCTCGGGGCGATGGCTGCCGTCCAGCCAGAAAGCCGTGGGGCTCATGTCCGCCAGCGCCGAGAGGTGTCGACCGCTGCCCCGGCCGGTCAGCGAATATCGTTCTCGCGGCGAACATCGTTCCCGCAGGGTCGAGCGCAGCAGGTGCAACATGGTGGCTCCCACACGTCGAATCGGTCGGCAGCCCGTGACGTGGACGTACGGCACTGCCGGAAGAGACCGGTCCTGGGCGGCGGTGACGCAGCGGACCGGGAAGTGGGGTTTCGCGATCACATCGGTGCCGCGGGCCGTGGAGTGGTCGGCAGCGCGGGGGGTCGACGGCGGCGGGTGCGTGTGATGCGCGGTCGGGCTGCTTTCAGCCGCCGGAGTCCAGCGCGTAGCGGACGTCGCGGGCGAGAGCGGCAAGCCGCCACAGCGGGTTCCTGCACGCGCGACAAGGCTGTTCTGCCAGGCTCAGCACGTGGGTCGCGGGCGCACCCATCTTGAGCCACCTCCAAGGCACACATCCGGCCTCGGCGCTGATCGTGACACCACGGGCAGGGAACCACAAGGGGGCCGCGAGCCAGCCCGCACGCCGATGCAACCGATCGGGGCATCGCCGGCGGGTCAGGATGGCGGACGGGGCTATCCCTCGGCTTCCTCGGCGAACAGCCGGGCCAGGTCACGGGCGAGCCGGATCGCGCGGCGGGACCACTCGGCCGTGGCTCCCGCGAGTCCGCAGGTCGGGGTCACCACGGCCCGCTGGGCCAGGATTCGCCGGTGGAACCCGAGGCGGGCGGTCAGATCGAACGCCGGCATGGCGGTGTCCCGCAGGCCCTGCTCGACCGCGGGCGCGGTCGAGGGCACCAGGCCGAGGAACAGCGTGGTGCCCTCCTCCCACGCCTCGCCCAGCTCATCCGCCAGCGGGCCGGAGACCTCGCCCAGCACCGTCGCGTCGAGCGCGACGGCGCCGGCTCCGGCCGAACGCAGCAGGCGCACCGGCGGGCGGGCGGCACAACAGTGCACCACGACCGGGTTACCGCTGGCCGCCGCGAGCTGGTGGAGGACCTCCCCGAGCAGGCGCTGGACCTCCGGTTCGGGAACGGCCGGCACCGTGCCGTAGCCCGAAGGTGTGGGGAGCCGGCCCGCGAGGACGGCGGGCAGGGTGGGCTCGTCGAGCTGGACGACGACGGGGGCGCCCGCGCGCTTGCCGACGGTCACCACGTGCTCGACCAGTCCTTCGGTGAGTGATTCGGTGAAGTCCCGCAAGGCACCGTGATCGGTGAGGACGCGGTGTCCCGCGTGCAGCTCGATGCCCGCCGCCAGACTCCACGGTCCCGCTGCCTGCACCTTCACCGCGGCGGGTGGCGCCCCGGCTTCCGAGACGGCCTGCTCGAAGGCGTCCACGTCCCAGCGCAGCAGGTCGACGGCGCGACGGTGTTCATGACCTGGGCGGCTGGTGACCCGATAACCGGAGGGCACGACCTCGACCGCGAGCCCCACCAGCAGGCCGGCGGTCCGCCCCAGCAGATCCGCGCCGACGCCGCGGGCGGGCAGTTCCGGGAACGGGGCGAGTTCGGGGAGTTCCCCGACCACGATCCGGGCTGCTTCGAGCGGGTCGGTGCCGGGCATCGAGCCGATCGCGGTGGCTACTCCGGGCCCCCAGGGGGCCGAGCGCTGCGCCTGTCCAGTCACAGCCGACATTATCTGCTGGCCGGGTCACGGCAGTGGATCTGGGTTACGTGGATCTAGGTTACTCGGCCAGCTGGTCGCGCAGAACGCGTTTGAGCAGCTTGCCGGCGCTGTTGCGTGGGAGGTCGTCGACCAGGCGGATCTTCTTGGGCACCTTGAACCCGGCGAGCTGGCCGCGCACGTGCTCGACGAGGTCCGGCCCGGTCACCTCGGCCTTCGGCACGACCACGGCGGCGACCGCCTCGATCCATTTCTCGTCCGGGATCGCGATCACGGCGACTTCCGCCACCGCCGGGTGCGTGTAGAGGGCATCCTCGACCTCGCGGGAGGCCACCAGCACACCACCGGTGTTGATCACGTCCTTGATCCGGTCGACGACGTAGAGGTAGCCGTGCTCGTCCTGGCGAACCAGGTCACCGGAATGGAACCAACCATCCCGGAACGCCTCCGCGGTCTCCTCCGGTTTTTCCCAGTAGCCCAGGCACAACTGCGGTGAGCGGTACACGACCTCGCCCAGGTCTCCGGGCGGCACCGGCACGCCCCGCTCGTCGACGACCCGGGCCTCGACGAACAGCACCGGGCGACCGGCGGAGTCCGGGCGCTCGTCGTGCTCTTCGGGGCGCAGGACGGTGGCCAGCGGGGCGATCTCGGACTGCCCGAAGCAGTTGTAGAAACCCAACTGTGGCAACGCGTGCCGCAACCGTTGCAGCACGGGCGTGGGCATGATCGAAGCTCCGTAGTACGCCTTGCGCAGCGAGCTGAGATCGCGCGTGCCGAAGTCGTCGTGGTTGGCGATGCCCACCCACACCGTGGGGGCGGCGAAGAACGAGCCGATCCGCTCGCTTTCCACCCGCACCAGCACATCGGCCGGTGCCGGCGCCTCGACCAGCCGGTTCGTGGAGCCGATCATCAGGTGTGGCAGCAGGAACACGTGCATCTGCGCCGAGTGGTAGAGCGGCATCGCGTGCAGTGGCGCGTCGTCCGCGGTGAAATCCAGCGCGGTGACGCAGGAAACGTATTCGTGCAGCAGCGCGCGATGGGTCATCATGGCGCCCTTGGGGCTGGAGGTCGTGCCCGAGGTGTACAGCAGCTGCACCAGGTCGTCGTCGGCGACATTCGCGCGGATTCGTGGAACGGGCCCCTCCATGGCCCGGCGCAGCAACGAATCCGGCGCGTCGCGCAGCGCGAGTACCCGCCGCACCTGGGTTTCCGAGCTGATCTCGATCAGGTTCCCAGCAAGGTCGGGGTCGACCAGCGCGACCGTGCTGCCGGACTGGTCGAGCAGGTAGGACAGTTCACGCCCGGAGAGGTTGTAGTTGATCGGTACGTGCACGAACCCTGCGCGGGCACACGCCAGGAACGCGATCAGGTAGGCGTCCGAGTTCTTGCCGTAGGCCGCGACCCGGTCGCCCTTCTCGACGCCGGAGTCGCGCAGGAAGGCGGCGAGGCGGCTGACCGCGGCGTCCAGCTCGGCATACGTCCACGCCCGCTCGGTGCCCTTGCTGTCCGCGAAGCGCAGCGCGGTCCGGTCGGGAGCGCGGGACGCGCTGCGGCGGACGACGTCGGCCACGCCACTGGATCGAAGATCGTCCATGACTCTCCTCCGCCACCGGGTGATCCGCAACACTATCGGCAAGCCGGGCGCAGGGGAAGGCCGCAGACTCGGCCCAGCGTCTTAATAGGACGGTGGGTCTCGCTTGGACCAGGCGCATCGCGGGCAGACCAGCCCACTACGGCCCTAGATGGGGATCATCGGGGTGCCGCATTTCGGGCAGCTTGCCGACGCGATCGGAATGATCACAGCTGGGCGATCGAGCGTCCGTCTCAGCGGGCTGGCCCCAGCTTCGGCACCAGCACCCGTGTTGATCTCGGTCATCGTGGATTGGAGGGCCGCGGTGGTCCGTTTGGGTGCGTGGTACCGCAAGATTCACCCAAACGGGTACGTATAGGCGCCCTTATCGCGTGGCGGAGATCACGCCACTGCCGAGGACGAGGTCACCGGCCTCCTCCGGCCGGTACATCACCAGGGTCTGACCGGGCGCGACACCCCGCAGCGAGTCCCGCAGGCTGACCTGGATCTCATCGCCGTCGACCGCGGCCACCGCCGGCGCGGTACTCCCGTGCGCGCGCACCTGCACGACGCATTCGGTTGCCCCGCGCAGCGGCTGCTCGCCCGGCCAGATCGGGCGCTTGGCGTCGATCTCGGTGACGTCCAGGTGTTCGGCCGAGCCGACCTTCACCGTGCCGGAGACCGGCTCCAGCGACAGCACGTACCGGGGGCGGCCGTCCGAGGCCGGGTGCTCGATGCCCAACCCCTTGCGCTGCCCCACGGTGAAGCCGTGCACTCCGGTGTGTTCGCCGAGCACCGCGCCGGTCTCGGCGTCCACCAACTGTCCCGGCTGCTGGCCGAGCCGCGATTCCAGGAACTTCCTGGTGTCGCCGTCGGGGATGAAGCAGATGTCGTGGCTGTCGGGCTTGCGCGCCACGGCGAGTTCGCGGCGTTCGGCTTCCTGGCGAACCTCGGACTTCAGCGAGTCGCCGAGTGGGAACATCGAGTGTCGCAACTGCTCGGGGGTCAACGACGCCAGCACGTACGACTGGTCCTTGCCCTCATCCCGGCTGCGCCGCAATTCCGGCTTCCCGTCCACAAAGGATAGACGCGCGTAGTGGCCGGTGCACACCGCGTCGAAACCCAGGCCCACCGCCTTCTCCAGCAGGGCCTCGAACTTGATCTTCTCGTTGCAGGTCACGCACGGGTTCGGGGTGCGGCCGGCGGCGTACTCCCCGACGAAGCTCTCGACGACCTCCTCGGTGAACCGCTCCGCGAAATCCCAGACGTAGAACGGGATGCCGAGGATGTCGGCGGCACGCCGGGCATCGCGGGAGTCCTCGATCGTGCAGCACCCGCGGGCGCCGGTGCGCAGCGTGCCGGGCTTGGCCGACAGGGCAAGGTGCACGCCGACCACGTCGTGGCCGGCGTCCACGGCACGCGCCGCCGCGACGGCGGAGTCCACGCCGCCACTCATCGCCGCCAACACTCGCACGGCTCACACCTCCGAAGGAGACGACCCCCACGCCCCGGAAGGCAGGGAAGGCACTGAAGACACTGCGGAAACGGAAGATCCTGCTGCTCGACGCAAGCCGGCCAGCCCGGCGCTGCGCGCCCGCTCGACCACCGGGCCGATCACGTCGGTGAGCGCCCGCACATCCTCGGCCGTCGAGTTGTGCCCCAGGGAGAACCGCAGGGAACCGCGCGCCGAGCCGCGATCCGCGCCCATCGCCAGCAGCACGTGGCTCGGCTCGGCGACGCCCGCGGTGCAGGCCGAACCCGTGGAACACTCGATGCCCTTGGCGTCGAGCAACATCAACAGGCTGTCGCCCTCGCAGCCGGGGAACGTGAAGTGCGCGTTGCCCGGCAGGCGGGAGGGCCCCCCGCCGACCTCGTCGACGCCCGGGTCGCCGTTGAGCACCGCGTCCGGCACGGCCGCGCGCACTCCGGCGACGAGCTCGTCGCGCAGCCCCGCGAGCTTCGGCGCGTGCGCCGGACGCGCCCGCACCGCCTGCCGCACGGCCTCGGCGAATCCGAGCACCCCCGGGGTGTCGAGGGTGCCGGAACGCACATCGCGTTCCTGGCCCCCGCCGTGCAGGATCGGCGTGCACTCCACGTCCCGCCCGAGCACCAGCGCGCCGACGCCGTAGGGGCCGCCGACCTTGTGCCCGGTCATGGTCAGCGCGGAGACGCCGGAGTCCGCGAAGTTCACCGGCAGGGTCTCGACGGCCTGCACGGCATCTGTGTGCAACGGCACACCGTACTCGGCGGCGAGAGTCGCCAGCTGGCGGATCGGAGTGACCGTCCCGACCTCGTTGTTCGCCCACATGACCGTGGCCAGCGCGACCTCGTCGGCGCTCGCGCGCAGGGCGTCCTCGAACACCTCCGGGTTCACCCGGCCGTGCTCGTCGACGTCCAGCCAGGTGACCTCGGCGCCCTCCCGGTCGGCCAACCACTGCACCGCGTCGAGTACCGCGTGGTGCTCGACGGTCGACGCGATCACCCGCCGTTTGCGCGGGTCAGCGGCACGCCGGGCCCAGAAGATTCCCTTCACCGCGAGGTTGTCGCTTTCCGTACCACCCGCGGTGAACACCACCTCGGACGGGCGAGCGCCGAGCGCGGCGGCGATCTCCTCCCGGGACTCCTCCACCGCCCGACGTGCGCGGCGACCCGAGGTGTGCAGCGACGAGGCGTTGCCCAACTGGGACAGCGCCTCGGTCATTACCGCGATCGCCTCCGCCCGCATCGGCGTGGTAGCGGCGTGGTCGAGATACGTCATGGCCCTACCAGGGTAATCCCGTCTTCTCAGGCGCCGACGGCGCGCAGCGTCGGACGAGGAGCGCACCCAGCACGGCCACGACCGCCAGCAGCAGGTCCAGCGGTGCCACGCCGGCCGTTGGGTACCGCGCCGACGACAGTGCCGTCACGACCACACCTCCCACACCGATCAACGCGGTCTGGCCGAGCATGTCCGCGATCTGCAGCGCGGCGGCGTTGAAACCCTGCTTGCCCTCCGCGGAAAGCGCCATGACCCGCACGGCCGTGCTGGCGATCGAGATCCCCATGCCGGTGCCGCCGAGGAACCAGAGCACGAACACCAGGCCGGGCACACCCCACCCGGCCGCGACCAGGCCGAATCCGGCGACGGCGACGGCGATGAGCAGGAAGCCCCTGGCCACGAGGCCCTCTGGGACCAACCGGCGTTGCCGCGCCTGCCAGAACGCGCCGAGCGACCAGCCCAGCGAGCCCACGGTCAGCGGCAGACCGGAGGTCGCGGGCGAGTAGTGGTGCGCGACCGACAGCGTGAGCGGAACGAACGCCTGCGCGCCGAAGAAGACACCGGCCAGCAGTCCTCGCGCGAGCACCATCACCGGAATGCCGGGGCGGGCGAGCAACGTGCCGGCAGGCAGCAGCCGGCGCAACGACGATGCGACCGCCGCCAGCCCACCGAGCCCCACCAGCGACCCGAGTGGCGAGAGTTCCTGACCGGCCCACATCAGCGCGATCAGGCCGAGCGCGGTGGTCAGGGCGGGCCGCACCAACCCGCGCCGGTCGCCGGCCGTCGGGTCCGGGACCGCGTGCCGGAGTCGACGCACCGTGGGTATCAGCAGAACGGCGCCCACCAGCACCAGCGGGGCCAGGCCGAGGAACACCAAACGCCAGCTCACACGTTCGGTGAGCAGGCCCGACACGGTCGGACCGACCAGTGCGGGCACCACCCAGGCGGCCGACAGCGCCCCGAACGCCTTGGGGCGGTGCTCCGCCGGATAGACCCCGGCGATCATCACGTACAGCGCCACCGTCAGCAGACCGCCGCCGAGTCCCTGCAACATCCGGCCCACCAGCAGGATCGGCATCGCGACGGCGGTGCCCGACACCACCAGGCCGGCGAAGAACAGTCCCATCCCGCCCAGCAGGGCGGGGGCGGGTCCACGCCGGTCACAGACCTGGCCGGACAGCACCGTCGCGACCGCGCTGGAGGCCATGAAGACGGTGAACGCCCACGAATACCAGCGCTGGCCGTGGAGGTCTCGGACGACCGTGGGCAGCGCGGCAGCCACCCCCATCGCCTCGAAGGCGACGAGAGTGACGACCAGGATCAACCCGAGGGTGAAGCTACGGCGCGATCGGCTGAACAGGACGCTGGTCGGGTGCACGCTGATGGCCACCCACAGAGCCTGCAACCTCGACCGGGGTCGACGTCCAGAGCACTCACCGGTTCACCCGATCAGCGGTCAGGCGACGGCCGGAACCGGCCGGGGGGCCCGGGCTGCCGGTACGTGCCGCTCATGCCCATCCGAGTCATGCCCATCTGAATCACCAAGGCCGGCGAGCCAGGCCGCGTGCTGCACGCGCCGGGCGAGTTCACGACGGTCCGAGATCGGTTCGATCTCGGGCAGCACCACGACTTCCACCACCAGCCCGCGCATCGCGACCACCGCGAGCACCGACTCCACCAGCGTCTGTTCGCCGACGAACGACGCTGACGTGGTCGGGTGGCCGTCTCGCGACCGGTAACGGACCACGACCGGCCGGATCGGGACACCTGCGTCGATCGCCGCCTGGAACACCGCCGGCCGGTAGCCGCCCGGCTCGATCCCGCAGGACGTCGTGCCCTCCGGGAAGGTCGCGACGACCGACCCGGCGCGCAACGCGTCGGCGATCTCCGCGACGGCGGCGGGCAACGACCGCAGCCGGTCGCGGTCGATGTAGAGCGTGCCGACCCTGCCGGCCAGCGGTCCCACCACCGGCCAGCGGGCCACCTCGACCTTCGCCAGCATCCGCATCGGCCGCACCGACTCCAGCGCCACCACGTCCAACCAGGACACGTGGTTGCTGGCGACGAGCAGGCCCCTGCTGGAGGTCTCCCCGCTGGAGCGCACTGGGCTGGCCAGCCCGTGGTTCGCCAGGTCATCGCCGTCGTGCACGAGGAGTTCGGCCCCCACCGCCCGGAGCAGGCCACGGAACCACCCGCGCACCAGCTTCGACCGGGTCCGGGCGCTGACCAGGGGCAGCGCCACGCCGAGCGCGAGCGCGGCCAGCATCGCCCCGGCCGCCCGGAGGAGTCGCAGTGCCCGCACCGGCACACCCACCCGCGAGGTGGTCTTTCTCCGGGGCAGGCAATGCCGGCCACAGGGCGAGGAAGGCATCCACGCGTGTGCCGTGTGGGCGTGCCGTACCTCCGGGGGCCCTACCTCGGGGGGCCCTACCTCGGGGGGCGCTGCCTCGGCGTGCGGCAGCACGCTCATGCGTCTGCCCCCAGGAAGAACTTGAGGTAGCGCGGGTCGACGGCGTCGACATCGAGCAGGACGAAGAAGTCGGCCACGCCGAAGTCAGGGTCGTGTGCTGGACGCCCGCAGACTCGCGCGCCCAGCCGCAGGTAGCCCTTCAACAGCGGGGGAAGCGGCCCCTTCGTACCGCGCGTCACCGGGTCCGGGTCCCACGCCTGGTGCGGGACGACCCGGTATTCCTCCGACGCGTAGTGCTTGGTGGACACGGTGTCCCACACCCGTGCGGCGAGCGCGCCACCGTCGGCCAGTGGCACGGACGCGCATCCGGCCAGCCAGCGGTGGCCGTAGAGCAGCATGTAGCGCGCGATTCCCGCCCACACCAGGCCGACCACCGACCCGCTGCGGTGGTCGCGATGCACGCACGAGCGCCCGGTTTCCACCAGCGCCGGCCGCAGGGTCGCCAGCGCCGCGAGGTCGAACTCGTTCTCCGAGTACAGGCCGCCGGCCTCGCTGGCGCGGTCCGGCGGCAGCATCCGGTAGGTGCCGACGACCTCGCCGGTGCTGTCGTCGCGGACGATCAGGTGGTCGCAGAAGGCGTCGAAGGCGTCGGTCTCCACGCCGGGATAGTCGGTGTGCACGTGTGCGCCCATTTCCTCGGCGAACACCTGGTAGCGCAGGCGTTGGGCAGCGCGCACCTCGTCGGCGTCCCTGGCCACCAGCAACGAGTAGTGCGGGGTGCCGCCGGACGCGGCGGAGCCGGTGGGCGCGGTGCTGACGAGCAGCTGTGACTCGGACATATCTCTGGTGTATCGCCTGCGGGAAAACGGGCAACACACCAAGGAATGACAGGAATCCCGAACATTCGGTGAATGCCAGGTGCTGATCATTCCATCCGCGACGCGCGGCGGGGCGGGCCGCACCACGTGCGACCCGCCCCGCTGTTGCTCACGCCCTGGCGCTGCGCTTGTAGCGCACTCAGCCCTTGCGTTTGGTGATTTCCTCGGTCAACTGCGGAGCGACCTGGAACAGGTCCCCGACCACACCGAAGTCCGCGATCTCGAAGATCGGCGCCTCAGCGTCCTTGTTCACCGCCACGATCGTCTT
>JBPYFK010000174.1:0-62623 GCA_051984675.1 Pseudonocardiaceae bacterium
CAGTAGACGGCCCCGGTTCCGTTCACACCGAAGAGGTCACTGGTTCGATCCCAGTATCGCCCACTCATTTTGCTATTATTCAAACCGTGGTATTCAGAGTCGTAGTCGCCACTTGAGCGGCTACGACTTTTTGATTCCTGCCCGGCGTCATGTCGCCCTGAAATGAGCGTCTCGACAGTACCCGCACGAGCCCGAAATGCTGGTGTGCAGGATGTTCGCGATGTGGGCGGCCAGGCATCACCGGGGACGGTGGGCGGCACGAGGGGCTTCGGTGAGCTTCTCGGCCACCCCATCGCCTTGCTGAGTCAAAGCCCTTCTGAGCCCGAATGCGTCCATGAATGGGAACCGGAAACCAGCGCGGTGAGCAGAGAAAAGTTCCTTTCGGACGCTGACAATGAGAATTCTTGGAATTCTCGCATCACATTTGTCGAGAAATGCTTGCGGCACGAATGCCGCGGGGCATGACACGCCTGGTCGGCGTGCCACGCCCACGACGCTGGGCTCCGTTCGAGTCAGCCGGATACCCGCATTCGCTGGTCGATGGTCGTGATGATCTGTGGACGCAGCTGCGCTGCGGGGATGATCGCGTCCACCGAGCCGACCTCGACCGCGCGCTGAACGCTGTGGACCGCGTCGAACTCCGCTGCCACCTCGCCGAGTTTCTCCGCGCGGACGGCCGCCCGGACTTCGTCGAGTTCGGTGGCCAGCGCACCCCGCTCGGCCCCGGTCGCCTCGGCCACGCGGGCCTCGACTTCGCGCACGCGGGCATCTCCGGCCGTGCGGGCGTTCACCTCGCCGGTGAAGACGACGGCCGCGGCGGGGGCGCCGCCGATGACCGAGGCGAACGAGCCTTCCACGGCCAGGACCGTCATGTTCGCGTTGAGGGCCTTCGAGAAGACGACGAACGCGCCGCCGTGGTACCGGCTGATGACGCAGAACACGATCGGGCCGGAGAAGTTCACGATCGCCCTGCCGATTTCGGCGCCGTACTCCAGCTGCAACGTGCGCATCGACTCCGGGGAGCCGTCGAACCCCGACAGGTTGGCGAGGACCACGAGCGGCCGGTTCCCGCTGGCCGCGTTGATCGCCCGCGCGATCTTCTTCGACGAACGGGGGAACAGCGTTCCCGCCGTGTAGGTGTCGGGGCCATCGGTGGGTGGGAAGCCGCGGCGCGGCACCGACCGCGATTCGATGCCGAGCAGGCACACCGGCCAGCCGCCGAGATGGACGTCCTGCACCACGGCGGTATCCGCGTCGTCCATACCGGCCCAGCGTTCGAGCACCGGGTGGTCCTGGTCGGCGACGGCTCGCATCACCGTCCTGATGTCGAACGCCTTCTTCCGGTCAGGGTTGGCCTGCGACGAGAAGATCTCCCCTACCGTGGTGAATTCGCTGCCGGCCACGCTGTGCGGGTAGGGCGAGACGTCCCGGTCGCTCGGGTCGGAGGTCTTGGCCCGGCGCGGATGGGTCTCTCCCGGCGCGACGTAGGTGTGGTCGTAGTGCGCCATCAGCACATTCCGCGCCTGGGTGAGGTCGCGTGCCCAATACTGGGCCTGACCGTTCGGGCCCATCACGCGGTCATAGCCGCCGATACCGAAGTTGTCCTCCGCCGAGACGCCACCGGAGAAGTCCAGCGACTGCTTTCCGGTCAGCACCATCGCCGAATCCGGTGTCATCACGAGGATTCCCTTGGTGTGCATCAACATCGTGGCCTCGGCGTTCCAGTACGGCTGGGCGCCGACGTTGATTCCGGCGACCACGACGTTGATCTCCCCGCCGCCTTGGGTGAACTCGACGATCCGCTTCAGCGCCGCCGCGACCCAGTCCATGTTCTCGGTGCCGGAGTCCATCGAGATCCGCGCGCCAGCCGACAGCGCGAACCACTCGACCGGCACCCGCATCTGGTCGGCAAGATCCAGCGCTGCGACCACGCGAGCGCACTCCCGCTCAGACAGCGCACCGAGCGCCTTCGTCGGATCACCGAGCAGCACGACACGTGTGACACCCTCGGGATGCCGCTCGGTGGGGGTGGTCACCACGCCCACGACAATCCCGGCCTTGTTCTGCCCCTTCGGCCTGTCGACCGGAACCAGCGCGCCAGCGTCGTCCAGGTCGTGCTCGACGAACGTGCCCCGGTCACCGGCGAGGCGGGTCGTCAGCTCGTAGGGGTAGACGGTGTCGCGGCGACGCGCCCGCAGGACCTTCTGACCGTAGTCGTCCAGCGGTTCGATGGGCTCCGTCGGAGGCTCCGTCACCCCTACGTGAAGGCCGGAGCCAGCGTCGTAGGAGATCCGCATGGCGAAGTCACGCAGCTCGCCGGTGTCGTCCACCTGCTGGCGGCCGACGAACACGACCTCCTCGACACCCGCTCCCGCCGCCATCGGCGCCACGCGCTGCACGACCGCGTCCAGCTCGCCGATGCTGAGCTGGTTGGGCGGCCACACGTAGATGATGATCTGGTTGGTGTCGAACCGTTTCTTGTTCGGTCGCTGTGCCTGGACCGTGCGGATGGCGTCGAGGCAGGCCGCCAGCGTCCCCTCGGCCGCGGGCAACGACACGATCCGTCCATCCGAATCCCGCAGTGGAGTCAGGTCGCGTACCTGCGCCATCGCCACGAGCCGCTCGTCGGACGGGTTCTTCGAGGCGACGCACCGGAAGAGGTAGACGTCCTCGTCGGCCGACGGCAGGCGGGAGAGGTCGAAGTGCCGCAGTCGCCGCAGTTGCAGCCGTTCCGCGACAAGCGGGTGCAGGCCGCGAATGAGGCGTTCCTCGCTGAGCCCGGCGGACGAGGGGCGGAACGTGAAGTGGTGGTGCATGGCCGAGCCGCTCCGGCCCGCCACACTGATCGTCACCCGCCGTACCTGCGCGGGCAGCGCAACAGCACCGAGCGCGTCACGCAGCTCGGCGGCCATCGCGTCGACGTCCGCGGGTTGGTCGCGCCAGGTGAGGTAGAGGTCGACGACGAGATCCGAGGTGGACGGGGTCTCCCGCGCGACCGCGCCGAACGCCTCGGCGAGGTCCGGGAGGTCCGCGGCCGTCGTGATCAGGCGCACCCGTTCTCCGTCGTCGGCGTACTCGGCGGTGACATACGACCGGCCGCCGATGCGCTGGCAGCGGACCTCGTCGAGCCCGCGGTCCCGGTAGTAGCGGCGGCTGAGCACTTCGAGCAGCGGGCCGAGGTCGGCTCCTCGCCGGTTGACGCGCTGCCCCACCAGGCGCACCAGTGGCTCCGGGCTGGCCACCATCGCCGCGATCCGCTCGGAACGATCGGGGGCGTCTGGATGCTCGTCGAGGTGGCGCAGATGCCCGCGCACGCCCGCGTAGATCTCCGCGCGCTTGCGACGCAGCAGCGGCTGGGCGAACCAGCGGAACACCACGCTCCGGGCGAGGTCGCCGACCACCGGGAAGCGGAGCTGGGTGGCCACGATCAGGTGCTCCAACACCTGGCCCACCTCGTCCCGCAGGGCGTTGCCGGGGGCGGGCTCAGCAAGCCACCGCTGGAGCAGCGCGGTGATCACGGCGACGTCGGAGGCCGCGCGCTGCTGGGCGAGGAAGATTCGGAATACCGCTTCCTCCAGAGCTGGAGTCCGCTCCAGGCTGTGCACCCCGTAGTGGCCGAGGACCCGCAGGAGCCGGTTCTGGAACGTCTCGGACACTCCCGCCCGTTCGACGTCCAGGCTCTGCAGGTAGCTGTGGAAGTACTCCCGGGAGCTGTGTACCCGGGTGTCCGCCCTGCTCTCCTCGCCCGCGGGCCGGTTGCGGCTCAGTTCGGACAGGTCGGCGAACACCCGCAGCAGCTCGACCTCGCCCGCGAGCGTGCCACGCCCGTCGCCGCGCGCAGCGAGGTGGTCCGCCAGGATGCGCCCCTCGTCGTGCGGGTCGACGTCGAAACCCAGCAGGAGGCTGCGCAGGTCCGGCAAACCGCGATCCGGCGAGACGTCCGCCGGCTGCGGCGGGAAGGTGAGCTCCACCGCGCTGGTCGTGGCTGCGGCCTCAACGTTGGCGTCGCCGTCCAGCGGTTCGAGGCGCAGCAGCGCCGCGCCAGCCTCCACCTGGCTGCCCACGGAGACGACGCGCTCACGCAGTTTCGCCCGGAACGGCGCCCGCAGCACGGTCTCCATCTTCATGCTCTCCAGCACGAGCACCGGGGCTCCGGCCTCAACCTCGGCACCGGCCTCGACCGGGACGTCGACCACGAGGGCGGGTGCGGGTGCACGCACGACGCCGCCCTCGTCACGGCTGATCCGGTGCGTGACCCCCTCGACCTCCACGATGTGGACCGGGCCGTTCGTGCCCGTGACAAGTCGGAAGCGCTGCCCGTTCACGAGGACCTGGCCGCTGCCGGAGTCGAAGCGTTCGATCTCGGCGTCGACCGTCTGGACGTCATCCCCGTTGGTGATGCCGACGCGGAACCGCTGGGGGCCGATCCGCGAGACGGCCAGGCGGTAGGTCGCACCGCGAAGTTGGAGGTCGATCGGGCGTCCACCCTCGTGCTGCACCTGCGGGCGACCGCCGTGCGCGGTGGTGAGCAGCCGCTGCCGCGCGACCACTTCCTCGTCCTCGTACGCCTCGATCGCCGCGGCGACCAGCGCGATCCCGGAGTGCCGGTGTGAGACCAGACGCCCCTCGCCGCGCACCCGGTCGATCCATCCGGTGTCCGCACTGGCGTCGATGACCTCCGGCTGGTCGAGCAGGTCGAGCAGGAAGCTCTTGTTCGTCGCGCCGCCCTCGATGAGCACGGTGGTGCCGGCGACGGCACGGCGCAGGCGGGACAGGGCCTCATCGCGCGTGCGGCCGTAGGCGATGATCTTGGCGATCATCGAGTCGAAGTCGGCGGGGATCGTGTCGCCTTCGCTCACCCCGGTGTCGACGCGGATACCGGGGCCTGCCGGAAGGTTGAGCAACGCGATGCGTCCGGGCGCGGGCGCGAAGTCACGGTCGGGGTCCTCCGCGTTGAGCCGCGCCTCGATGGCGTGACCGGCCTCCACCGGAAGGTCGCCACCGAGCTTGTCCCCTGCCGCCACCCGCAACTGGGCCTTGACCAGGTCAACCCCGGTCGTGGCCTCGGTGATCGGATGCTCGACCTGCAGGCGGGTGTTGACCTCGAGGAACGCGAACAGCCGCTCGCCCGGGTGGTACAGGAACTCGACGGTTCCCGCGCCCGCGTATTCGACCGCCAGCGCCAGCCGCTCGGCCGCGGCCTTGAGCTCGGCCACCTGCTCTTCAGCCAGCACCGGTGACGCGGACTCCTCGATGACCTTCTGGTTGCGCCGCTGCACCGAGCAGTCGCGCACCCCGAGCGCCCAAGCCGTGCCCTGCCCGTCGGCGATCACCTGCACCTCGACGTGCCGGGCACCGGTGACCAGCCGTTCCAGGAACACCACGCCGCTACCGAAGGCGCGTTCGGCCTCCAGGCTCGTGCGCTCGAACGCCTCTCGCAGCTCGTCATCCGAGGTGATGACCCGGATGCCGCGCCCGCCACCGCCGGCAGCGGCCTTGAGCATGAGCGGGTACCCGATCTCCTCGGCCGCCCGCAACGCGGCGTCGAGGTCCTCGACCGGGCCACCGCTCCAGGGCGCCACGGGAACGCCGACCTCTTCGGCGATCAGCTTCGCGCCGATCTTGTCGCCGAGCTTGCGCATCGCCTCGGGGCTCGGGCCGACGAAGGTCACGCCCAGGCGTTCGCAGAGCTCGGCGAACGCCGGGTCCTCGGCGACGAAGCCCCAGCCGACCCAGGCGGCGTCGGCGTTCGTCTCGCGCAACGCGCGTTCGAGCGCGGCCAGATCCAGATACGGGCGCGCGGAGGCGGGCCCGAGGCAGTACGCGAGATCGGCCTCGCGTACGAAGGTGGCTGTTCGGTCGGCATCCGTGTAGAGGGCGACCGTCTGCAGCTGTGTCTCGCCCCCTGCGTTGAGTTCCCGTACGGCGTGGATCAGCCGCATCGCGGCTTCTCCCCGGTTGACAATGGCGACGCGCCTGAACACTGATCAAGCCTCACAAGTCGGACACAACATACGAAAGGCGACTCCCCGGTTCGGGGATCGCCGCCAGACCGACCCCTATCCTGTCCACTACTGACGGGTACGGGAATCACCAAGGTCACCACGTGTCGCGGGCGCCGTTTGTGGGGTCTCGCCATTCAGCTGGTCGCGCGGGCCCAGTTAAGTCGTTCGGCGCCCTCCAGCCGGCGACCTGAGGTGAGGTATTACACAGCAGACCGGAACCTCGGATATCGGACTGGTGTGAGGTATGCATCTGAGGCACTCACCAGGCCGCACTGCTTCTGTCCGGGGGTCACGTGTCCGTCAGCTGCGTATGCGATCGAGCAGCTTGCGCAGCGCGGTGTTGATCTCTTCGGCACGTTCCAGGATGAGCAGATGCCCGGCTTCGGGAACGACGACGAGTTCCGCGCCGGGGATGCCCTGCCCGAGGATCTTGCTGTGCAGCACCGGGGTCAGCGAGTCCTGCGCGCCGACCAGCACCGTCGTCGGAACCCGTCCCACGGCGGGGAGAACGGCTCGCTTGTCGAAGATGTCGAGTTCCGCGAAGAACTCCGCGACCACTCCGATGGGGACAAAGGAATTCTGGTCGGCGTTCGACGCGGCGAGGGCGGCCCGCTCGGCGGGGGAGAACAGGTACCGCTGGACGATGCGGAACGGCATGTCGTTGGTGGTGCGCCGCAGCGCGTCGACCAGATAGGACCGCTTCTCGAACGTGGCCAGCCCGGCGAGCACAAGGCGGTGCACCGCGCGCACCGCGGGGTCCGGCAACCCCAGGCTGACCTCGCCGAGACCGCCGGCGGAGGTCGCGATCAGGGCGACGCCGACGACGCGCTCGCCGAACAGTTCCGGGTGCGCCTCGGCCAGCCCCAGAATCGCCATTCCACCCATGGAGTGGCCGACGAGAATGATCGGTTTCGATCCGGCGGCCGCATCGATGACCGCGTGCAGGTCACGACCGAGCTGATCGATGGTCGCGTGCGGCGGGGCTCCCCAGCCGGAACGGCCGTGCCCGCGGTGATCCCACAGCACCAGGCGCCCGTGCGCGCCGAATGCGGCCCGCTGGTAGCGCCAGCTGCCCAGATTCAGCATCGCGCCGTGGGAGAAGAGGAAGGTGACCTCCGTGCCGGGCCTGTCCTGCACCTCGACGTGCAGCCGGACCCCGTCGTCGGCCTCGACGGCGGTCGTCCAGTACTCCGGGCAGCCCCGTTCCCTCATCAGTACCCCCACCCACGTTCGTCACAGAGGGAGGTGCTGACAGTCTGGTTGCACGTTGAACTACACGTCAGGGTCAAAGGTCACTCAAAACGGGCATAAGCCCGGGCGACCTGGTCGGTGCCCCGGAGCGCGCCAGTGGCCCAACTCAACGTCGGGGCGGTTCCGTGTCGCTGGCGGGTACGCGATGATGTTGGCCGAGTAGAAGCCCCGGCCAGTGCGCCAACACCGGCCGGGGCCTGGCGGTCTCGAACCGCACTGTCTCCTGCGCTGAAGACCAAGAAGGGAAACGAGTCCGCATGGCCCAGGGTAGTGACACCCAGAGCCAGAGTCCCCCGCTCGATCAGGTGACTAATGGCCAGTCCGTGACACCACTGGGGATGTACGGCGGTGAGAAGGCGAACGAGGCGCCCCAGGACGCCGAGGCATCCGAAGGCGGCGCGACAGCCGAAGACGAGCACACGGCTCGCGGCGAGGGCGGTGAACCGGCGGCTTCGGAGGTCACGACCGAAATCGCGGCCGTAGGTGACGGCGAGACGGTTCCGGCGGAGAAGGTGGCCGGGGAACGCGCGCTCGCGCGGCGGACGTCGTTCCTGATCGCCGCCGCCCCGCGTGGGTTGCATCGCGCGGTCCGGTTCAGCGAGGCGGACAAGGTCGAGGACGAGCTGGCCGAAGCGCAACGGCTGCTGCCCATCCAGGACCATCCCGCGCTGCGCGAGCGCCTCACGAAGCGGGAGCGCTCGGCCGAGCAGCGGGCTGCCCGCAAGGTGCGTGAGGCCGACCGCAAGGAGCGTCTGGCGTCCGACCTCGCCGAGGTGCAGCGCAAGGCCCGCCAGCGGCGGCTGGAGACCAAGCTCGCCGACCAGCAGCACAGCGACCAGCTGTGGGCGCGCAAGGCCGAGGCCACGCGCCAGCGGTTGACCGCGCCGGCCAGCCGGCTCGCCCGGCTGCACCAGGCCCGCAGGATCGTGCTGGCCGCGCTCGGCGTCCCGGCGGTCGCCGGGATCGCCGCTGGCGCGATCAACGTGCAGGGCGTCATCGCGGCGCACTTCAACCTCGCGCCCACAGCCCTGATGTGGTGGATGGGCTACTTCATCGAACCGCTGCTCACGCTGCCACTGGCCGGCATCCTGATCTACCAGGCGGCCACGGCGGGGCCGAACCGGAAGGCGACCTGGCGCAACGGCCCGCTGGTCTGGGTGGAGGTGGCGCTGCTGATCGTGGCGGTGCTGCTGAACACCGCGCCCCACATCAGCAACGGCGCCGACGCCCTGATCTGGTCGATCCCGCCGATCATGATCTGCACGACGCTCGTACTGCTGCCGACCATCGCCGACGGCCTCAACAACCAGCTGTTGGAGGCGCAGACGGAGGCCGAGCTGGTCGCACCGGCGGGACGCATCGAGGGCGAGTCGGCGAAGTTGCTGCGCCAGGTGGTCCAGGTGCGTCAGCTCGACGCCGACGGAGCGATCGGTGGTGAGCGCGACGAGGACGGCCTGCCGTCCACCACCAAGATCCGCTCGGCGCTGCGCATCAGCAAGGAGGACGCCGCCAAGGTCAAGGATGCGTTACGCGTGCTCACCACGTCCGAGCGGAAGGGTTAACCAGCGGACGGGTTAACCACGGCCCGCGACGGCACACCGCCGCGGGCCGCGCTGTCCACCGGTGCTCAGCGGGCCACCCTCCGGTGCACGTTCTGTCTGGTCGACGGGCCGGTCGCCATGTTGGCGATCAGCGGCCCGTCGATGGACGGGTCGAGCACCCCGTCCTCCAGCCAGCTGTAACGGCCGTCCACGACACTGCGGACCAGCGCACGGTCCCCGCGGTCCGAGTTCGTCCACAAGAGACTGAACAGCTGGTCGATCCGCACCCGCGCCTGAGCGCAGAACGCATCCGCCAACTCGTGAGCCGACCGTCCCTGCTCCGGGTCCTGCTGGCGCAGCATCTCGGCGCGCACGCAACTGGCGCTCATCGCGAACAGCTCCGCACCGATGTCCACGATGCGCCCCAGGAAACGCTGCCGGAACTCCAACTTCCCCTGCCAGCGCGACATCCCGTAGAACGTCTGCCGGGCGAGCCGGCGGCTGGCACGTTCCACGTAGCGCAGGTGCCCGGCCAGTTCACCGAACTCCTGGTAGGAACCGGGCAGCTGCCCCTTGCCGGTGACCAGCGTGGGCAGCCAACCGGCGTAGAACCTGCCCGCGCGGGCGGCGGCTTTCGCCTTGTTCCCGGCGCTGGCCTTCGGATCGATGATGTCCCCGGCCACCGACAGGTGAGTGTCGACCGCCTCGCGTGCGATCAGCAGCCGCATGACCTCGCTGGAACCTTCGAAGATCCGATTGATGCGCATGTCGCGCAGCATCTGCTCGGCCGGGATGCCGCGCTCACCGCGAGCGGCCAGCGACTCGGCCGTCTCGAAGCCGCGACCGCCGCGAATCTGCACCAGCTCGTCCGCGATCAGCCAGCCCATCTCCGAACCGTAGAGCTTCGCCAGGGCGGCCTCGATACGGATGTCGTGCCGCTGCTCGTCGGCCATGCGGCTGGACAGCTCGAGCACGGACTCCAGCGCGAACGCGGTCGCCCCGATGAACGCGACCTTGCCGGACACCGCTTCGTGCTCGGCGATCGGCTTGCCCCACTGCACCCGGGCGGCCGACCACTCGCGGGCGATCTTCAACGCCCACTTGGCGGCCCCCGCGCACATCGCCGGCAGCGAGAGCCGGCCGGTGTTCAGGGTGGTCAGCGCGATCTTCAGCCCGGCCCCCTCGGCCCCGATGCGGTTGCGTTCGGGCACCCGGACCTGGTGGAACCGGGTGACACCGTTCTCCATCCCGCGCAAGCCCATGAACGCGTTGCGGTTTTCCACCGTGATGCCGGGGGAATCGGCCTCCACGACGAACGCCGTGATCCCTCCCTTGTGGCCTTCGGAGGCCGGCACGCGGGCCATCACCACCAGCAGATCCGCGATGACCCCGTTGGTGGTCCACAACTTCACGCCGTCAAGGAGGTAGTCGCCGTCGCCGGTGGGCGTCGCGCTGGTGGCCAGCCGGGCCGGGTCACTTCCGACATCCGGTTCGGTCAGCAGGAACGCACTGATGTCCGTGCGTGCGCAGCGCGGGAGGAACTCCTCGCACTGCTCCCGACTGCCGAACAGCTTCAGCGGCTGGGGCACGCCGATCGACTGGTGCGCGGAAAGCAGGGCACCCAGCGACGGGTGCTTCGACCCGACGATCATCAGCGCGCGGTTGTACTGCGTCTGGGACAGGCCGAGACCGCCGTAGTCGGTGTCGATCTTCATACCGAGCGCGCCGAGTTCCTTCAGCCCGGCGACGACCTCGTCCGGGACCACTCCGTCCCGCTCGATGGCGACGCCGTCGATCTTCTGCTCGCAGAACTGGCGTAGCCGGTCGAGGAACTCCTCGCCGCGGGCCTCGTCGTGCTGGTCCCCGCGCGGGTAGGGGTGGATGAGGTCGAGCCGGAACCGGCCGAGGAACAGCTCCTTGGCGAAGCTCGGCTTGCGCCACTGGGTTTCCCTGGCCTGCTCCGCGACTTCCCTGGCTTCGCGCTCGCCGACCTGGCGTGCGCCCGACTGGCGTTGTGCTGGGGTCGTTTCTTTCGGATCTACTGTGGTCATCGTTGACCTCCGTGCAGTCCTGGGACCCACCTCACGGTACTACTGGTTGGTAACTCTGGGCAGTCCGTGACTTCGCCGCCACCCGGTAGTCGTACCCCGCCCCCCGCTCGGGGCATGTGTGTGCCCTCTGGGCATGTGTTCGAACCGCCCCGAACGGGTACACGGGTTCTGGAGCTGCTGCGCCACTGATTCACATGCCGGGCCAGGGAATTCCGGTTACGTTCCAGCAAGGGCGATACCGGAAAGGGGCACAGCAGGAAAGCGGGGCGCACCAGCACGGCCAGACCAGGTGAAGCCGCGGACGGAGGTTCGGTGATGACTGGCTTTTTCGGGCCGGGCGGCTTCGAGTCCGGTTCCTTCGACGACTTCCTCGCGCGCTTTCTTGGCGGTGAGCAGCGCCGGCAGATGCACCGGGTGGACCTGATGCGCCTGCTCAGCGAGCAGGGCAGGCAGCTGCTCAGCTCGGCGGCCGAGCACGCGGCTCAACAGCGGCGTTCCGACCTTGACGCCGAGCACCTGCTGTGGGCGGCCACCCAGGACCCCGGCACCCGGCAGCTGCTCAGTGAAGCCGGTGCCGACCCGGACTCGCTGGCCTACGAGATCGACCGGCGCAACGAGGGGCTGACGCCCTCGGAGCGCCCGCCGACGATGACGCCGGCGGCCAAGCGGGCGCTGCTGGACTCCTACCAGATCTCCCGGGCGGTCGGTTCGAGCTACATCGGGCCGGAGCACATCCTGCTCGCGCTGGACGCGAACCCGGAGTCCAGCGCCGGCCGGCTGCTCGCGGATTTCCACGTCACCCCTGATGACCTGCAGCAGGCCGCCTCCGGGCGCCGGCAGCAGCCGGCTCCCGAGCCGGTGCAGACGGGCACGCCGACCCTGGACGACTACGCGCAGGACCTCACCCGCAACGCCCGGGACGGCGAGCTGGACCCGGTCATCGGCCGGGAACACGAGATCGAGCAGACCATCGAGGTGCTGTCCCGCCGCACGAAGAACAACCCCGTCCTGGTCGGGGAGGCCGGGGTCGGCAAGACCGCGATCGTCGAGGGGCTGGCGCAGCGGATCGCCGACGGCGACGTCCCGGGGACGTTGCTCGGCAAGCGGGTCGTGGAGCTCGACCTGGCTGGCCTGGTCGCGGGCACCCGCTACCGGGGCGACTTCGAGGAGCGGATGAAGAAGGTCATCGACGAGATCCGCGCGCACCACGACCAGCTGATCGTGTTCATCGACGAGGTGCACACGATCGTCGGTGCCGGTAGCAGCGCGGAAGGCTCGATGGACGCGAGCAACATGTTCAAACCGGCGCTCTCGCGCGGCGAGGTGCATGTCATCGGTGCGACCACGCTGGACGAGTACCGGAAGAACATCGAGAAGGACGCCGCGCTGGAACGCCGGTTCCAGCCCGTGCTGGTGCCCGAGCCCTCCATAGCGGACACCGTCGCGATCCTGCACGGCCTGCGGGACCGCTACGAGGCGCACCACCAGGTGCGCTTCTCCGACGAGGCGATCAGCGCGGCGGCCGAGATGTCCGACCGCTACGTCTCCGACCGGTTCCTGCCGGACAAGGCGATCGACCTGATCGACCAGGCAGGGGCACGGGTGCGCCTGCGCACGAAGACCCCGACCACCGACCTCCGCGAGTTGCAGCGGCAGGTCGACCAGCTCTGCCGGGACAAGGACGCCGCGGTCACTAACGAGGAATACGAACGGGCCTCCCAGCTGCGGGATCAGATCAGCGAGCTGAAGCAGCGGATGGAGCGGTCCCGTACCGAGGTTCACCCGGACGTGCCCACCGTGACGGTGAACGACGTCGCTGAGGTCGTCTCCCGCAGCACCGGCATCCCCGTCAGCCAGTTGACCCAGGAGGAACGGCAGCGCCTGGTCAACCTGGAGCAGCAGCTGCACGAGCGGGTGGTCGGCCAGCACGAGGCCATCGAGGCGATCAGTGAGGCGATCCGCCGGTCCCGCGCCGGCATGGCCGACCCGGACCGACCGGTGGGCAGCTTCCTGTTCCTCGGCCCCACTGGCGTGGGCAAGACCGAGGTGGCGCGTGCCCTGGCCGGGGCGATGTTCGGCGACGAGACGCACATGGTCCGGCTGGACATGAGCGAGTTCCAGGAACGGCACACCGTCAGCCGCATGATCGGCGCGCCGCCGGGCTACGTCGGCTACGGCGAATCCGGGCAGCTCACCGAGGCCGTGCGGCGTCGGCCGTACTCGGTCGTGCTGCTCGACGAAGTCGAGAAGGCCCACCCGGACGTGTTCAACACCCTCCTGCAGGTCCTCGACGACGGCCGGCTGACCGACGGCCAGGGGCGCACGGTGGACTTTCGTAACACCGTGCTGATCATGACGAGCAACGTCGGTTCAGAGGTGATCTCCTCGAGCACCGGTGGGATCGGCTTCGCCGGGACCGAGGGCCGCGAGGCCGAGCAGCCGTTGCGCGACCGCGTGATGTACCGGCTGCGCGACGAGTTCCGCCCGGAGTTCCTCAACCGGATCGACGAGATCATCATCTTCCGGCGGCTCGACGACGAGCAGTTGCGCAAGATCACCGACCTGATGCTGGACGCATCACGGCGGCGGCTGCACGCCCAGAACGTCACCGTGGAGTTCTCCGCCGCCGTCGTCGACTGGCTGGCACGGCGCGGCCACCAGCCGGAATACGGCGCCCGACCGCTGCGGCGCACCATCCAGCGCGAGATCGACAACCCGGTCTCCAGGCTGCTGCTGGACGGCCAGCTGCGATCCGGCCAGCACCTGCGGGTCGATCTCCGAGACGATCAGCCGGACTTCGAGGTGACGACTGCGGCCAGCCCCACGGGGGACGCGGGAACACCGGGACGGGTGTGACCCACCCCACCGCATGTGGGTTACCTGCCGGTAACGTCTGTCATAGTGCACACGCCCGGGACGGACGAGAGGACCAGTTCATGCGCATCGGCATGCAGCTCACTTACAGCGGCGGGTTCAACGAGACGGTCGACGACCTGGTCGTCTACGAGAAGGCGGGCCTGGACATCGTCTACGTCGCGGAGGTCTACACCTTCGACGCGATCAGTCAGCTCGGCTTCATCGCCGCCCGTACCAGCAAGCTCGAAATCGCCTCGGGCATCCTCCAGATCTACAGCCGCACCCCGACGCTGACCGCGATGACCGCCGCCGGGCTGGACTACGTCTCCGGCGGCCGGTTCACCCTGGGCATCGGCGCCTCCGGTCCGCAGGTGATCGAGGGCTTCCATGGCGTGCCCTACAACGCACCGCTGGGCCGCACCCGGGAGATCGTCGACATCTGCCGCAAGGTGTGGCGGCGCGAGCGGGTGACCTACGACGGCAAGTACTACAAGCTCCCGCTGCCCGCGGACCAGGGCACCGGGCTCGGCAAGCCACTGAAGCTGATCAACGAACCGGTGCGCGAACGCATCCCGGTCATGATCGCCGCGATCGGGCCGAAGAACGTCGCGATGACCGCCGAGATCGCCGAGAGCTGGCTACCGATCTTCTACGTCCCGGAGCGCGCGGCCGACGTCTGGGGCGAGTCGCTGGCCGCCGGCAAGGCCAAGCGGGACGCGACCCTGCCCGAGCTGGACGTCGTCGCCCAGGCGCCGCTGGCGATCGGCGAGGGCACCGAAGACCTCCTGGACATGATGCGCCCGCAACTGGCGCTCTACATCGGCGGTATGGGCGCCAAGGGCCGCAACTTCTACAACGACCTCGCCAAGCGCTACGGCTACGCGGACGAAGCAGAGAAGATCCAGGACCTGTACCTGGCCGGGAAGAAGGACGAAGCGGCCGCCGCCGTACCGCATGACCTGCTCACCAAGACCGCGCTGATCGGCCCCGAGGGGCACGTGCGCGAGCGGCTGGCCGCCCTCAAGGAAGCCGGCGTCACCACGCTGAACGTGACCCCGCTGGCGGGCAGCACCGACGAGCGCGCCCGGCTCATCGAGCGCATCCGCGAGCTCGCCAACGAGGTCTGAATAACAAGGTCTGAACAACCAGGTCTGAACACCGTGGCCGTCTGGCCGGTACCGCGGAGCAGCGGCGCCGGCCAGACACCCGAACGATGGCGCCCGAACGATGACGCGCGTTCCTACGCGCTCTGAGCGTCGACGGCGCCGGTAGCGGCCGTCGCGCTAACGCCCTCGGGGCGAGTCTCACGCAGCAGCAACCCGCAAACCAGCGTGATCGCGGCCATCAAGGCCAGGAACGCGGACACCGACGCGGACGTGTGGGTCACCGCGAGCAGCGCGGCCATCATGAACGGCGTGCCGCCGCTGACCAGGATGGCGGCGAGCTGGTACGCCATCGAGGCGCCCGAGTAACGCACTCTCGGCTCGAACAGCTCACTGAGCCAAGCCGCGATCGGGCCGTAGGCGAGGCTGGACGCGACGCCGCCGACCGTTGTCGCTACCGCGATCCACCACAGCGACGCGGTGTCGACCAGCCAGAAGAACGGGAACGCCCAGACCACCAGCAGCGCGGCACCGAGCACGATCAGCGGGCGCCGCCCCCACCGGTCAGCGAGCACGCCGCTGTAGTACGTCGCCACCGCGCCGAGCAACGAGGTCGGAATCGCCAGCATCAGGAGTGGCTGCTGGGCGACGCCCAGCTCGCGGGTGGCGTAGTCGAGCAGACCCGAGATGCTCACGTAGAAGATCGAGTTCGACGCGAACAGCAGCCCGGCGCCGAGCAGCACCGCGCGCTTGTGGGTGCGCAGGACGGCCAGCAGCGGCGCTCGCTCGAGGGCTTCCGCCTGTTCCTGGCGCTTGCGCTCGGCCAGTTCCCGGAACACGGGCGTGTCCTCGATGCGAAGCTGGATGAACAGCACCACCGGTGCGAGCAGGGCACTGGCCAGGAACGGGAGGCGCCATCCCCAGGCCAGGAACGACGCGTGGCTGGTGAACGCGCCGACGGTGAGGAACGCCGTGTTCCCCAGAATCACGCCCAGCGGCACGCCCATCTGCCCGAAGCTGCCGGCCACACCCCTGCGGCCGCCGCTGGCGCTCTCGGTCAGCAGCAGGGTGATCCCGCCCCACTGCCCACCGACCGCGATGCCCTGCAGGAACCGCAGCACCACCAGCGCGACGGGGGCGAGCATGCCGATCGAGGAGGCGGTGGGAAGAACGCCGATCAAGCAGGTCGCCGCGCCCATCATGACCAGGCAGCTCACGACCGCGGGCTTGCGCCCGACGCGGTCACCGAAGTGCCCGAACAGCAGTCCCCCGATCGGACGAGCGACGAAACCGGCCCAGAACGTCGCGAAGGACAGCAGCACGCCGATGATCGGTGTCGCACCGGGGAAGAACAGCTTCCCGAACACCAGGGCGGCCGCCGTGGCGTAGATGAAGAAGTCGTACCACTCGATGCTGCTCGCGACCAGGCCCGCGAGCTGGAGTCTTCTCGTTGGATTCGATTCGGAACGGGCTTCGTGCACGGACATGCAGCCTCCCGAACACCGCCGGTCAGTCGATGCTGATTCACAGACCGACTAGTTGGTATGGGTGTGATGAGCCTCTCACCCGTGTCAAGACACCAGGCCATCGGCTCGGCGGCTGGCCGCGCGCCGCCCGAACCTCGGTGTCCACAGTGGACGGCCAGTCAGGCGCTCGTCCGGTCAGGACGCCGGAGGCGTGGGCGTTACCGGGCCGAGTGGGCGGAGATCGCCGCGCGCGATCAGGCACGGCAGACTGCCGGGGTGACCGAATCTCCCGTGCTGCATCTGCTGCCCCTGGCCGACTACCGGCAGGCCGGTGACCGGTCGATCGAGCCGCCCTCGCTGGCCAGCGAGGGGTTCGTGCACTGCTCGCCGGACATCGAGACGACCCTCGCGGTCGCCAACGGCCTGTACCGGGACTCCGACCAGCCGATGGTGGCCCTGGAACTGGACCCCGACCTGCTGGATTCGCCGCTGCGCTGGGAGAAACCCTCCCCCGCACCACCTGCCGGGATGTCCGACGACGTCCTGTTCCCGCACCTGTACGGCCCGCTGCGCCCGTCAGCCGTGTCAGCGGTCCACTACGCGCGACGGTCTGTGGACGGTCGGTACCTGAGCCTGGAGAAGCGGGGCCCGACAGCGGAGACCCTGGATCTGCTGCCGCACCCCGAAGGGGGATGGTTCCGGCGCACCTACACCAGCCAGCAGGAGGTGGCCCGGTCCGGCTCGTCAGCCGCTCGCCCGACGGCGACCGCTATCTACTACCTGCTCAACCCGGGCGAGCAGTCCGCCTGGCACACCGTGGCCTCGGACGAGCTGTGGCTGTGGCATCGCGGGGGCGAGCTGGTGCTGTCGCTGGGCGGCAGCGGCGAGCACCCCACCGACCCGCAGCGGGTCACCGTGGGGCCGGACGTCGGCGCCGGGCAGACGCCCCAGACACTCGTTCCGGCTGGGACCTGGCAGCGCGCCGGAGCCGACCCGAACCGGGAAACGCTGGTCACGTGCGTGGTGTCACCGGGGTTCGACTTCGCCGACTTCCGCGTGCTGGAGTCCTAGCCCGGCAGGCCGCAGAGGTTCTCCGGGCGGGCTTCACAGGGACCGCCGGCGCGTGCCGACGGCTCGGGGAAGCACCGACAGCGCCGCGAAGGTGATGACGATCAGCGACATCGCGGTGACCCTGCCGTACTCGATCACCCGGTACCCTCGCCGGTCCCGCACGCCCAGGCCGCGCGACCGACTCACATCCGCGCCTCTCCCGCGTGCCCGCGAACGTCCGCCCACGACGTGGCGGGGACCAGTAGCCTGCGCGGGCGCGGCAGACGCCCCTCCCGACCGGACAACGCGCGCACGGTCGAGTTCGGGAGCAGGGGAAGCGTCGACAGCATCCGTACCGGACTGCTCGGTCACCACGGACCGGCGCTCGTGGCGCGGCGCGGGGCCGCCTAGGAGGCGTCCTTCCAGCCAACACATCGCCAGCGCCGAACCCATGATCAAGCCGAGACCGCACGTCGCGGCGAGTCCGAACACCGCCAGCGTGTTGACCATCCCCTGCACCCCCGTACGACGTGACCAGCCGCGCCGACCACAGATCGACCCATGTCCGATCGTGTTAGACGGTTCAGATCCAGTTGGGCGTTCAGATCCCACGGGGTATCTCGCCCGGATGGTCGAACCCCGACCACCTCGCCATTCCCCCTTGCCACCACGTTAAGGCACGCACGCCCGTTTCGCTGGTTGCGCGGCTCCGCGCGGAATGGCCTTCGGAAAGGGGGAGAAATCGTGTTCTCAGTTCCGTTCTCAATCGCGTTCCCTGGACGCCTATGATTGACCTTGGCCTGGTTGGCATGCCACGCGGGCAGGGAGGTTCCAGCGCGATGGGCTACAGCGTGCACGTGTTCTTCCACCTGCTCGCCATGATCTTCGGCGCGGTGTGCGGGATTGGCGCGGGACTGTGGTGGTACGGGCAGTTCGAGCCCGGCCTGTGGATCGCGGTGACCGCACTCGCGATCGGGATCATCGTGCTACTCGTGCAGGCGGCCTACATCCGGGAAGGCCAGCCGCGCCGCACACGAGCGCACCCCTCCCCCTCCCCCGGCTTTCACCCGTCCACTGGCCAGCAACCACCGCACACTCTGGTTCAGCGCACCAGCGCGTTCGACGACAGGTGGGAGCAAAGCTCTCGCTGAACCAGGGTGCTCGCACGGTCAGTGCGCCAGCACTTCGCGGGTCTGCCGGGCGATCTCAAGATCCTCACGAGCCGATACGACGACCGTGCGCACCCGTGCCCGCCCGCCGCTGAGATCCCCGTCCGCCCGCGTGACAGCATTGCGCTCGGGATCGATCGAGACTCCCAGGAAACCGAGCGACCGCGCCAGCTCCGCCCGCAGGCCGGGCTGGTTCTCCCCCACCCCACCGGTGAACACCAGCAGGTCGAGCCCGCCGAGAACGGCGATCATCGCGCCGACGTTCCGCAGCAGGCTGTGCAGGTAGACCTCCCAGGCCAGCACCGCATCGGAGGCGCCTCGCTCCCGCGCGTCCAAGACCTCGCGCAGGTCGCCAGAGGTGCCGGACAGGCCAGCGAGACCGGACTGCCGCTGGAGGCCGTCGAACAGCTCGGACGCGTCCATCTCGCCCCCGGTCACCAACCAGCCGAGCATCCCCGGGTCCACCGAGCCACTCCTGGTCGCCATGACCAGCCCCTCCGCCGGCGTGAACCCCATCGTCGTGTCCACGCAGCGCCCGTCGAGCACGGCCGCCAGCGAGCAGCCGGCGCCGAGATGGCAGCTCACCGCCCGGCCGTGCCCCGGTTCGAACCCGGCAACCTCGGCACCTCTGCGCACGGCGTACGAGTGCGACAGGCCGTGGAAACCGTAGCGCCGCAGGGACCACCTGCGGTTCCACTCCCTCGGCAGCGCGTAGGTGACCGCCGCCAGCGGCATCGTCCGGTGGAACGCGGTATCCACGCAGGCCACCGCCGGCAGTCCGGGGGCGGCTTCGCGCATCGCGCGTATGCCGTCCAGGCAACGCTGCTGGTGCAGTGGAGCCAACGGACTCAGGCTCTCCAGGTACCGGAACACCTCCTCGTCCAGGGCAGTGGCGGCAACGATCCGGTCACCGCCGTGCACCACCCGGTGGCCGACCGCGTCGGCCGCGTGCGAGCTGAGGAACTCGCTGATCGGCTCGGTCTCACCATCCCACCGCCGCAGGTCACGATCGGCGACTACCCTGCCGCCACCGTCGAGCACGCGGAGCTTGAGACTGCTCGACCCGGCATTGACAGTCAGCACGCGCATCAGCCACCACCCGCGACGACAGCGGAAAGTCCCTTGTGGACCTTCTCAGGCCGGCCACCGCCAGTTCCGTATCTCGGGCATGTCCTCGCCGTGCACGGCGACGTAGTGCCTGTGTTCGATCAACTTGTCCGTCAGCCGCTGCCGGGCGTAGGCGGCGCTGGGGCCGAGCCAGGGCACCCGGTCGATCACGTCGATGGCGAGATCGAACCGATCGATCTGGTTGCGCACGCACATGTCGAATGGCGTGGTCGTCGTCCCCTCCTCGCGATACCCGCGCACGTGGATGTTCTCGTGGTTGGTGCGTCGGTAGGTCAGCCGGTGGATGAGCCACGGGTAGCCGTGGTAGGCGAAGATCACCGGACGGTCCGTGGTGAACAGCGTGTCGAACTCCCGTTCCGACAGGCCGTGCGGATGTTCCCGCTCGTCCTGCAGCCGCATCAGGTCGACCACGTTGACCACCCGCAGGCGCAGCTCCGGGAACTCGCGACGGAGCCAGTCCACCGACGCCAGCGTCTCCATCGTCGGGACGTCCCCGGCGCAGGCCATGACCGCGTCCGGGTCGCCGTCGCGATCGTTGCTCGCCCAGTCCCAGATCCCGATTCCCTTGGTGCAGTGCACGACCGCGTCGTCCATGGCCAGGTACTGCGGCGCCGGCTGCTTGCCGGCGACCAGCACATTGACGTAGTCGAGGCTGCGCAGGCAGTGGTCGGTCATGCTGAGCAGGCAGTTCGCGTCCGGCGGCAGATACACCCGCACCAGCTCCGCCTTCTTGTTCAGCACGTGGTCGATGAAGCCCGGGTCCTGGTGCGTGAAACCGTTGTGGTCCTGCTGCCACACGTGCGAGGTCAGCAGGTAGTTCAGCGAGCTGATCGGCTGCCGCCAGGCCAGCTCGTGGCAGGCTTTCAGCCACTTGGCGTGCTGGTTGAACATCGAGTCGACGATGTGCGCGAACGCCTCGTAGCAGGAGAAAAACCCGTGCCGACCGGTGAGCAGGTAGCCCTCCAACCACCCCTGGCAGGTGTGCTCGGACAGGATCTCCATCAACCGCCCGTCGGCTGCCAACCCGGTGTCGTCGGCGTGCGTTTCCGCGAGCCACGTCCGAGACGTCGACTCCAGCACCGCGTCCAGCCGGTTCGAGTTGTTCTCGTCCGGCGCGAAGATCCGAAAGTTGCGCTGGTCCGCGTTCAGTCGCAGGACATCCCGCAGGTACCCGCCCAGGACCCGGGTGGGCTCGGCGAAGCCGCTGCCGGGAGCAACGACACGGACGGCGTACTTGCGGAAGTCCGGCAACCGCAGCGCCCGCCGCAGCAGGCCGCCGTTGGCGTGCGGGTTGGCACTCATCCGCTGGGGCCCCGCAGGGGCGAACTCGCGGATCCGCCGGGCCGGGGCTCCGCCGGGTTCGAACAACTGCTCCGGCTCGTAGCTGCGCAGCCACTCCTCCAGCCGCCGGCGGTGGTCATCATCGGCACGCGGGTCCGTGATCGGCACCTGGTGGGCGCGCCAGGTGCCCTCGATCTGCTGGCCGTCCAGGGTCGCCGGTCCGGTCCATCCCTTGGGGGTACGGAGGATGATCATCGGCCAGCGCGGGCGCTCGACGCGGCCGTCCTCGCGGGCCGCGCGCTGGAACTCCGCGATGTCGTCCAGGCAGCGGTCCAGTGTCGCGGCGAACTCGTGGTGCATCACGGCGGGGTCCGAACCGGCGACCACCCACGGCTCGTAACCGCAGCCGCGCAGCAGGTCGACCAGTTCCTCTTCCGGGACGCGCGCGAGCACCGTCGGGCTGGCGATCTTGTAGCCGTTGAGGTGCAGGATCGGCAGCACCGCACCATCGGTGGCCGGGTTCAGGAACTTGTTCGAATGCCAGCTCGTGGCCAGCGGTCCGGTCTCCGCCTCACCGTCCCCGATCACGCATGCCACGATCAGATCCGGGTTGTCGAACGCGGCACCGTGCGCGTGCGCGAGGGAATAGCCGAGTTCGCCGCCTTCATGCATCGAGCCCGGCGTTTCCGGTGCCACGTGGCTGGGCACGCCGCCGGGAAAGGAGAACTGGGTCACCAGCCGATGCAGGCCGTCGTGATCCTGGGCGACCTCGGGATAGATGTCGCTATAAGTGCCCTCCAACCACGATGCCGCCACCAGCCCGGGGCCTCCGTGTCCCGGACCGATCACGTACATCATGTTCAGGTCGCGGCTGATGATCGCTCGGTTGAGGTGGGCGTAGAGGAAGGTCAGCCCGGGTGTCGTACCCCAGTGCCCCAGCAGCCGCGGCTTGATGTGCTCCGGGCGCAGAGGTTCCCGCAGCAGTGGGTTGTCCATCAGGTATATCTGGCCGACTGAGAGGTAGTTCGCCGCCCGCCACCATTGGTGGATGCGGTCGAACTCGTCGGGGTCCAGATACGCCTGCCGCCCGACCACTCCCCCAGTCGCTGCCGGCCGGTCGGCCGCTTGCGGAACCGTCCCGCTGGTCGCCGCCCCACTGCTCATCGTCCGCGCTCCCCTGCCGGTGTCCGCCGTTGCGGTCCAGCCTGGTACGTACCCAGCCGCCGCCGACTTCAATCCTCGCCCAGGGGAGACCGACCGGTGGTCACCGCCAGGGCGCCAGCTCGGGCAACACACCATCCACAGTGGACAACTCTCCGCTGGTGGCGCCCGACCGGCCGACGAGCCAGGCGGCGATCGCCCACGAGGGAGCGGAGATGACCACCGGGGAAGCGCCCCCGGCTGGTCCGAGAGACCAGCGGGAGTCCGTGTCGGTCGCGTGGAGTTCGACCGTGACGCCGCCAGGGAGCCGGTCAGCCGCACCGTCCAGCGTCTGTTCGAGCACGTGTGCGACGAACGGGGCTGGCCAATCGCGGGGACCGTAGTCGCCGGCGAGGTCCACGCGGTGGATCTCGACCTCGAGCCACCGCATACCAGGAGTTTCGTGCAGCGGGCGGGCGCCGAGGACGCGATGCGGGAAGCTGCGCTGCCAGTCGGCGGCGTCCAGCTTCGACCAGCTCTCCTCCAGCCGCCGTGCGGATTCGGTCACGTCGGCGATCAGGTCATCGATCGGGCGGCCCGCTCCGGCCTCGATGTCGTCAGAGCGTGCCTGGTCACTGTCGTACATCGGCACCAGTTCTCCGCGCCGTGCGCCGTCGACGCTGCGGCGCAGGCCATCGCCGCTGCGTGCGACGTGCGTCAGCAGGTGTCCGACAGTCCATCCTGGACATAGCGACGGCTGTGCCACATCGGAGTCGGTCAAGCCGTCGAGCCCGGCCACCATCCGGCGGGTCGCGTCGCGCACATGCTCCAGGTACTTGGTCACACTGGTCATGGCATCGACCTTAGCCGCGGCCCCCGACACTCTTCCCGGCTAGCTGAGTCCCGCGAAGTCCGCGATCAGCCGCCACGTGCTTTCCGGCGCCTCCTCAGGAGCGAAATGCATCGCACCTGGAATCACGCGTTCATGGACATTCGTGACACCAGCGGCTCGAAACCCGTCGCCGTAGACGGCGATATCCCCGCTCTCGTGTTCGCCACGCAGGTACAGCAACGGCGTTTCCACCTGCGAAGATCGGCTCGCTTCGCGGTTGTCCTCAGCGTCGCGGCCGAAGCTTCGGTACCAGTTGAACCCTGCGGTCAGGGCCTGATCGGTCGCATAGGCGTCAACATACTCGGTACGCGCCTCGGCGGTGACCTTCGCGGGGTCGTATGTCAGGACATCGTAGAAGAAGTCGAAGTACTCTGCCTGCTTTCCCTGGACAAGCCGCTCGGGCAGGGCGGGGATCGCGTGCAGCGCGAAGTGCCAGAGCTTCGGGTTGCACAGCAGCTCCTCCCACGGCTCTACACCGGGAACCGACACGTTTGTGATGACGGCTCGTACGAGATCCGCATACGCACGCAGGTACGCGTAGACGACCATGCCGCCGACGTCGTGTCCGACCAGAGTGACCTCCCGCAGCTCCAGCGCGCCAACCAGATGGTGGACGACATCGGCGATCTGGCGCTTGGAACCGTCGGTGGCAGCCCCCGTCGACGAGCCGACACCCGGCAGGTCGATGGCGACCGCGCGCACCTGCGATGCCGCGACGCGCATCAGCTGTTGCCACGAGCGCCACGACTGCGGCCACCCGTGCAGAAAGAGAAACGGGTGTCCGCTCGGGTCCCCCGCTTCCACGACATGGATCTCCGAACCGTTCACCGCTACCCGGCTGTGCCGGAATTCGTCCCCGGAAACAGTCACCGTCGCACGGTAACCGCGACCCCCGACAGCTTCACCTAGCCGCGCAGCGCAGCGGTGGACAGCGGGTTGGTCAACAGCAGCTCCGTGTTGTGATCCTCCGGCTTGCCCATCCGAGCGGCCTCCGCGTGGATGTCGTTGAACGCGAGCTCCCGGTACAACGATCCGAGCCCAGCCTGCGAGAGGTCGCTGAAGTCCGTCTGGTATCCGGCCGCCGACTCGATCAGCGTGGTGAACAGCGACAGCGTGCCGTCGCCGTTGTCCGCGACCTCGACGATTCGCGCATGGTGCGGGTAATCGACGTGCGAAGCGGTGTTGACCTCCCAGAATCCCCGCTCCGGCTGGGCGTGTCCGTGGGGAGTGATCTCGTTCATGTGGGTGTGGCCGTTGACCCAGGCCAACACGTTCGGGAAGCGCTGGAGCAGGGCCACGACCTCGTTCCCGTCATGTCGGCGCTCGAACGGCCGTCCGGGATCGGGCAGCTTGTTGTCCATCGTCTTGCTGGTGTGGTGGCTGAAGACCAGGAAAAGCTGGTCGCTGACCTGCTGGCGAACCAGCGTCCCGCTCGGGTCATAGTACCGGGAACTGTTGGCGGTCAACACCTTTTCCAGCCACTCCAGTTGTTCGGTACCCAACGATCCGTTGGTGAAACCGGCGCGGTTGGTGCTGTCCAAGCTGATCCCGAGCACCCCGGGTGCGATGGCGAAGGTGTAGTAGGCGGTCACGGCGTCAAGGTCGTTCTCGTGGTAGCCGTGCCCGACCGGTCCCGCACCCGTGAACTCCGGGCGCAGATGCGCGGCGATGTATTCCTTGGGCGTGAGCGGCTTGCGCCGGGTATCTGGCGTGACCCTTCGTGCGATCCCCTTGTTCCGGCTGATGATGTCGGTCGCCGTACGAGCGTCCCTGTCCCGGTGCAGAGCGGCCGAGAGGCCCTTCCTGTCGCCGTCCGGCATACCTTCGATCTTGCTGCTACCGGTGTACATTTCCCGAAACACCGGTGTCTCGCTGGGAAGGGTCCCCATGATGCTGTCGTCGTGGTTACCGAAGGTGGAGTACCACGGGATGCGAAGTCCCTGGCTGTGAAACTGGCGGATCGCAGCGTCCAGCAGGCCGGGGATCTGCGGGAAGCCAGCCTTCTTGTACATGTCGACCAGTGCGGTTTCCGGGTTCCAGTACAGCGTCGACCCGGAGTTCTGCACCCCTTCGTACCGCACCGGATCGCCGGTGTTCGGGATGATGTCTCCGCCACAGAGCACCCCGAGAAACCATTCCAGCTCGATCGTCTCATGGTTGTCCGCGTTGTCCCCTGTGGACATCAACGCGTCGAAATCACGCCCGGTGAACGGTCCTCCTGGAAGCTCGTTCACCCGCTGGACAAGCGCAGCCGCACCCAGCGGCGACATCGTCTCATGTGGCCGGAAAGCGCCGGACCCCACGGAGCTACCCAGCTCATGCAGGTACTCGAACCGCATCGGGCTTTGGGAATCCGCCAGGTGAAGGTCAGTGAACTGGACAACGGACGCCAGCGGAGTACGACGGGAGTCCCGGTCAGCCCGCCCCGACACCAAGTCCTGTCGGGGGATCAGCGGCCAGCCTGGGCCGGCGGTCAGCCGCCGATACCCACCGCTCCCGGTCGCGGTCGCCACCGTGTCGAGGGTCGTCCCGGCCGTGCGCACGGCCCGCTGTTCCGTTACCTGGAGGGTGCTCGCGGAGGCCGCGGCGCGCGAACCCAGGCTAGTGGCTAACCCAACGGCGGCGGCTGAGGTGGACAGCAGGAAGGCTCGGCGGCTGAAGTCGGACACGGTAGTGCTCCCGGCAGACGTGGTGATCGAGACGTTCCGCAGCGATCTTGCCCGATCCCGCCGCCGGAGGGCACTAGAACGTGAGAATTGCTCAGATATTGGCTTGCTTGGAGCACACCCGATTGGATCGATCAGCCGAACCAGATCCAGCCACTGCCCCATTCCTCCGAGCAGACAACTCCACAGTGGACGAAGGCCGCGTTACCCGTCCGTCGTCGACGCACCTTCCGCACCGCCGACACTCTCGCGCAACCGGGCCAGCATTCCTTCGAACTGCGCAACCTCCGCGTCGGTGAAACCGGCGTGCACCCGCTTGTCGAACGCGACAGCCGCCTTGCGCAGCCGGTGGAACATGGCCTCGCCTTCGTCCGTGAGCTCCACCAGGTGGACGCGACGATTCGACGGATCACGATGCCTGCTGAGCAGGCCGTCCGACTCCATGGCGTTGAGGTGGTGCGTCAGGGTCGCGCCCCGGATTCCCACGGCTTCGGCGAGTTCGCGCTGATTGCTCACGGGCCGGGTCTTCAGCGAGATCAGCACCAGCCACACGGGCGTCGAGCCGCCCGCGGCGGCGAGCGCGTCGTCGAAGGCACGACTGACGGCCTTGGCAGTCTGCGCGAGGTTCAGCCCCAGCGGCTGGCGAGCGGGTCGAGGCATACCCGCAGCTTAACACGGAAGAATCGAGACCTAAGCGTTTGACATCTAATTATTAGGCATCTATGGTTTGTCGCACTTGCCACCTAGGACTGGGGCCTCCCATGACCGACAGGCAGTCGACTCCCCACTTCCCCACTCGGCCGATCACGGGCACGGGCACGGAAGGCAGCACAGGAGACAGCGAGAACCGAAGGTGGATCGCACTCGCGTTCATCGCGGTAGCGCAGCTGATGATCGCGCTCGACGCCACGATCACCAACATCGCGCTGCCGTCCGCGCAGGCGGAACTCGGCTTCTCCGACACCCACCGGCAATGGGTGATCACCGCCTACACGCTGGCGTTCGGCGGGTTGCTCCTGCTCGGCGGCCGGCTCGCCGACCACCTCGGGCGAACCCGCGCGCTCGCCATCGGCCTGCTCGGGTTTGCCGCGGCGTCCGCGCTCGGCGGCTTTGCGACCAACTTCGCCATGCTCATCGCGGCTCGCGGGCTGCAAGGTGCTTTCGCCGCGCTGCTCGCTCCGACGGTGCTGTCCCTGATCGCCACCACCTTCACGGCACCGGAGGAGCGGGCCAGGGCGTTCGCGATTTTCGGCGCGATCGCGGGCAGCGGTGGTGCCGTGGGTCTGGTGCTGGGCGGCGTCCTCGCCGAAGACCTCACGTGGCGGGCATGCCTGTACGTCAACGCACCGATCGCCGTGGTGGCCGCCATCGGAGCCCGATCAGTGCTCGGTCCGGCCGTCCCCGTTCACCGGACACGGCTGGACGTTCCGGGTGCGTTGCTCGCGATCGGCGGCATGACCTCGATCGTCTACGCGTGCGCACAAGCCTCCCCGAGTACCTCGCGGATCGCGCTGATCGGCATGGGAGCAGCGCTCCTCGCGGCGTTCGCGGTACGGGAGGCGCGGGTGCGCGAGCCGCTACTACCGCTGCGCATCCTCCGCAACCGCAACCGGGTCGGCGCCTGCCTGACCGTCGCCTTCGGCGTCGCCGGAATGCTGGCCACGTTCCTGTTCCTGACCTACTACCTGCAAGCGGTGCTCCGCTACCCGCCAGTCCAGGCCGGGCTCGCCTTCCTGCCGCTGTCGGCCGCCGTGCTCGCCAGTTCGCAACTGCTCGCCGCCCGGCTGCAGGCCCATGTGCCCCCTCGGGTACTGATCACCTCCGGGCTGCTGGTCGCCGCTGCCGCGCTCGGTCTCCTCACCGGTCTGAGCACGACCGCCACGTATGCCACCCACGTGTTGCCGGCCGAAGTCCTCCTCGGGCTGGGGATCGGATGCGTGTTCTCCCCCGCCGTCAGCGTGGCAACCCACCAGGTCGATCCACGTGACGCGGGAGTCACCGCTGCGGTCGTCAACACGGCTCAGCAGGTGGGCGGATCGATCGGGGTGGCCGTCCTGAACACGGTCGCTGCCGCTGCCACCGGTGGACTTCTCGCCGCCGGGACCGCGCGCTCCGACGCGCTCGTCGCCGGCTACACCACAGCGGCTTTCTGGACGGCGCTGACCCTCGCCGCTGGCGCGCTGATCAGCGCAGTGCTCATCAATGCCCCAGCACCGAAGCAACAACCAGGGAGAGGATCGACATGATCGTGGTAACCGGCGCGACCGGCAATGTCGGTGCGGAGGTGGCCAGCATGCTGGCAGCTTCCGGTCACCCGGTGCGGGCGATGACCCGGCGCCCCGCCGATGCGTGCGTGCCTGAAGGCGTCGAGGTGGTCTACGGCGACGCGGCCGATCCCGCCAGCCTCGACGCCGCGTTTCGGGGCGCCGACCGCGCTTTCCTGATGACCGCGCAGCAGACTGGGAGTGCACCGCGCCCGACACACGACATCAGCCTCGCCGAGGCCGCCCGCCGCGCCGGTCTCACGCATGTCGTGAAGCTCTCCGTCTACGGCGCCGGCGCCGGCGACAACGTGATCTACCGTTGGCATGCCGAGGCGGAAGGCGCGGTGCTCGACACCGGGATCGACTACACGTTGCTGCGACCGGGACGCTTCATGTCCAACGCGCTGCACTGGGCCCGCATGATCCGGCAAGGGGACGAGGTGCGCATCCCGTTCGCCGCCAGGCCAGCGGCGTCGATCGATCCCGCCGACATCGCGGCGATCGCCGTGTCCGCGCTGACCACCGACGACCACCGCAACACCGCCTACCAGCTCTCCGGGCCGCAGGTGCTGACCCCCGCCGAAGAACTCGCGATCCTCGGAGAAACCCTCGGGCGGCGGCTCCGGCTGGTCGAGTTGCCGATCGAGCAAGCGAGAGCCGGCCTGCTCGCTTCCGGCATGCCGCCGAAGGTCGTCGACGCGGTCATCAAGCAAGCACTCGACACCGACGACGGCGCCCACGTCCTGCCCACCACGCCACGACTTCTTGGTCGACAGCCGACCACGTTCGCGCAGTGGGCTCGTGCACACGCCAGTGCCTTCACTCACCAGGAAACAGAAACCCCGGAATAGAAACCAGGAATCAAGAGGAGGACGAAAATGTCCACTGACGACGATATTCGCCGACTCGACCAGCGCTGGGCGGATGCTGAACAGCGCGGCGATGTCGACACCCTCGCGGAGTTGGTCAGCGACGACTTCGTGCTGGTCGGACCGCTGGGGTTCGTGTTGAACAGGCAGCAGTGGCTGGAACGCTATCGCACGGGGGATCTTGTCACGAAGTCGCTTGAATGGCACGACACCGACATCCGGGACTACGGTGACTGCGCGATCATTGTCGGCGTGCACACCCAGAAGGCGGAGTACCGGGGAAATCGCGTCGACGGTGAGTTCCGCTCCACCCACATCGCGGTCCGCCGCGATGGCCAGTGGCGGCTGGCCGGAATCCAGTTGAGCCCGATCGGAGCGCCGCCGGCATTCACCCAGAATTCCCCGACACTACAAGGAAACCAGGAGGAACAGTAGCCATGGGGGCGTCACGTGACGCCGGGCGAGATCACCCACCGCTGGGGCCGGCGGGGCGTCTACTTCAACGACCCCCATGGTCACAACACGGAGATCCTGACATGGACTCCGTAACCGCGATGAGCGGAACCCCGTGCCGAGAGCGCGGGGTTCCCCTACCGGCCGAGTGTCGCTTGGCTACCCACGGAAAGCGGACTGTCCGGTGAGCGCCTGACCGATGGTCAGCGTGTGCATCTCACTCGTTCCCTCGTAGGTCAGCACCGACTCCAGGTTCGTCATGTGCCGGATCACGGGATATTCCAACGAAATCCCGTTAGCACCGAGGAGCGTACGCGCCGTGCGGGCCACCTCCAGAGCACTTCGGACGTTGTCGAGCTTGCCGAAGCTGATCTGCTGCGGGACGAGCTTCTCCGCGTCCTTGCGCCGCCCGATGTGCAGCGCGAGCAGTCGTCCGCCGTGGACACGAACCGCCATGTCCGCGAGCTTCTGCTGGGTCAGCTGGAAAGCGGCGATCGGACGGCCGAACTGTTCCCGGCTACCGGCGTAGTCCAGCGCCGCCTCCAGACAGTCGCGCGCCGCCCCCATCGCGCCCCACACGATTCCGTAACGTGCCTCGTTGAGGCAACTCAACGGTCCGCGCAGCCCGGTGACCTCAGGAAACACGGCGTCGCCCGGCAAACGCACGTCGTCGAGCACCAGCTCGCTGGTCACTGACGCCCGCAACGACAGCTTCCGCTTGATCTCATTGGCGGCGAATCCGGGCGTGGCCGTGGGGACAACGAAACCCCGAACTCCGTCCTCCGTCTGCGCCCATACAACCGCGACATCCGCGATGTTGCCGTTCGTGATCCACATCTTGCGCCCGTTGAGGACCCAGTCGGAGCCGTCCCTGCGCGCGGAGGTCTGCATCGAGGACGGATCGGATCCGCGATCCGGCTCGGTCAGTCCGAAACACCCGAGCGCTTCCCCGGCCGCCATCCGGGGCAGCCACTGCTGCTTGTGCTCTTCGGAGCCCCAGCGCCAGAGGGCGAACATGGCCAGCGAGCCCTGGACCGAGACCATCGAGCGCAGGCCGGAGTCCGCTGCCTCCAGCTCCTCACACGCCACCCCGTAGTCCACCGCGCCGAGGCCGGGGCATCCATAGCCGTGCAGGTGCATCCCGAGCACACCGAGCTTCCCCAACTCGCGGGCCAGCTCGCGGGCTACCGGGAGTTCGCCGCGATCGAACCAGTCGGCCACGTACGGCCGCACGTGGTCACGACACAGCGCCCGCACGCTGTCCCGGATCGCGAGCTGCTCGGCGGTGAGTTCCTCATCGATGCCCAGGGGGTCATGCGGATCGAACTCCGAAGCCTTCATGGCGCCTCCTCTCTCTAGCTGTCCGTGTGTCCAAAGTGGCGCTTAGAATGTCCAAAGTGGCTAGTTCTCAACCTCCGGCGCGGCTTCTAACCAGGCGAGCACCTCGTCGGTGTGTTCCCCCAACCCAGGAGGTGCCGCCGGCGCGACGGTGCGGATGTCGGAGAAGTCGATCGGCGTACGGACCTGCGGCAGCTCGCCGTCACCGACGTCGAGTACCGGGCGCAGCCCCAACGACTCGGCGAATCGCACGGCGTGCGCGAGGTCGTTGACCGGTCCGCAGGCGATGCCCTCAAGCCGCAGGCGCTCCTGCCACTCCGCGGCCGGGCGAGCGTCGAGCACGTTCTCCAGCGCGGCCACCAGCTCGGCACGGTGGGCGACCCGCGCGGCATTCGTCGCGAACCGCTCGTCGTCGGCCAGACCGAGCAGGCCGAGCACCTCGGTCAGCTTGCGGAACTGGTCATCGTTGCCGACCGCGACCGCGAGTTGCGTGTCCTGACAGCGAAGGGTTTCGTAGGGCGCGATGCTGGGGTGCTGGTTACCCATCCGGCCCGGGTTCCTGCCGGTCGCCAGGTAACCACCGAGCTGGTTGACCATCGCCCCGAGCAGGCTGGACAGCAGGTTGACCTCAACATGCTGTCCCTCGCCGGTCCTGTCCCGCTGGCGCAACGCCGCCAGCATGCCCAGCGCCGCGTCCTTGCCGGTGAGCACGTCGACGAGCGCGACGCCCACCTTGGTGGCCTCCCCGTCGGCCGTTCCCGTGATGCTCATCAGACCGCCGACGGCCTGCACGACGAAGTCGTAGCCGGGGAGATCAGCACCCTCGCCACTGCCGAAACCCGAGACGGAGGCGTACACGATCGCGGGGTTGATTTCCCGCACGCTGGGGTAGTCGAGGCCGTACCGGGCGAGCGAGCCGGGCCGGAAGTTCTCGACCAGCACGTCGGCCCGGCGGGCGAGTTCGGTCGCCGCCGCGCGGTCCCGTGGCTCGCTGAGGTCCAGTGCGATGCTGCGCTTGCTGCGGTTGAGGCAGTCGAAGTAGACCGAACCACGCTCTGTCCACGGTGGACCCCAACCGCGCGTGTCGTCACCGCGCCCCGGCCGTTCCACCTTGATGACCGTGGCGCCGAGGTCGGCGAGCAGCATGGTCGCGTAGGGACCTGCCAGCACCCGGCTGAAGTCCGCGACCACGACCCCGTCCAGCGGTCTGGCCCCGTGGGTCGGCAGCCCGCTCTCGTCGGCCCTCTGCCCCATCGATGCCCACCCTCCCGTGGTTCGCGTCTGGAGGCTTGCATCACCGCGAAATTGGATTCAATATACAGTCACTCCCGGGCGGGTCAACTCCTGCCGTTGGGTGCGGCACGGCCAGACGCGAAGCAGGAGCACCATGCAACGACCGCCGACCACGCAGGAGTTCGTCCTGACGGCTCTGCGCAGCGCGATCACCTCTGGCGAGCTGGAACCAGGCCAGGCGATCCGCCAGGACACGATCGCCCACCGGCTCGGCGTGAGCCGGGTGCCGCTGCGCGAGGCCCTCAAGACGTTGGAGGCCGAGGGGCAGGTCGTCTACCAGCCACATCGCGGCTACTCGGTGGCGGCGCTCTCGTTGGACGACCTGCTGGAGGTCTACCGGCTGCGCGAGCTGCTCGAGACCGAGGCTGCCACTGCCGCGGTGCAACGATTCACCGACACGGACCTGGTGCGGGTCAAGGACGCCCAGCGGGACGTCGACGACGCCAACGATGCCGGTGACCTGGTGGCGATGATCTCGGCGAACCGGCGGCTGCATTTCGCGCTCCTGGAACCCGCGGGGATGCCACGACTGCTGCGTATCGTGCGGACGCTGTGGGACGCCACCGACGCCTACCGCGCCGTGTACTACAACTCCGACCGCAACCGGAACCGTGTGCGCGACGAGCACGAACTCATCGTGCGCGCGGCCTGTGACCGCGACTCCGACGAGCTGGTCCGGCTGCTCACCGAACATCGCCAGCACGCCGTCGACGCCCTGCGGGACACCATTCCCGGCGCCGATTCCGGTTCGTGAGGCTGGACACATCCGCAGCGGCCCGCGACGGGTCGGACGCACCATGGTCGTCACCGTCAAGGGCATCGCGGCCACGGCGACCAGGAGGCGAACGATGAGCGCGGTTGAAGCGACAAGGCGGTCCAACTGCTCGGCGCCACCTGAGACGCTGTTCCATACGACCACGTGGAGCCCGGCCTCGGATATCCGCGGCACTGTCATCGCCCTTCCCGGGCGCAGCGAACATGCGGGGGCGTTCACGCGCCTGGCCGAGCGACTGGAGGTCGACGGCTACCGGGTCGTGGGCGTCGACGGCTGGGACATCGACGCGCTGGCCGCCGAGGAGAAGGCCGAGCGACTCGCGCAGGCGCTCGCCGGTGCGGCGGCTGACCAGCCCGCACCGGTGGTTGCGCTCGGTGCGGATACCGGTGGACTCCTCGCCACGATGCTCGCCCGGCAGTGTGATCAGGTCCGAGCGGTGGTCGCGGGCGGCCTACCGACGTACGGCGACGGGGCCGACATCGCCGCGAGCGTCGCGGAAGCCGGCCTGCGGGACCCCGGGGTTCCCGCCCTGGTGCTGCAGGGGGAGGCGGACGCGCTGAGCCCGTCCCTGGCGGTGCGCCGGGCCGTGACGCGCTGGCACCGATGCCGGTTCACCCAGGTCGCTGACACCGGGCATGACGTCTTCAACGGCACGCACCGCCGCAGCGTGCACGCCGAGATCGTGCAGTTCCTGGAACGGGTGCGGACGAGTTCAGCTACGTCTCCGCTGCTGCGCGTGTCGATCCGATCGACCCTCTGACGAGGCGATCCCGGTGGGCCGGCTGCGTGCCGGCCCACCAGCGGCGATCAGCTGTAGTCGTAGAACCCGCGCCCGGACTTCTTGCCGAGCAGCCCCGCGTCGAGCATGCGCAGCAGCAGCGGCGGCGCCGCGTAAAGCGGCTCCTTGAACTCCTCGTACATCGAGTCCGCCACCGCCTTGACGGTGTCCAGGCCGATCAGGTCACTCAGCGCCAGCGGCCCCATCGGGTGCGCGCACCCCAGCCGCATGCCCTTGTCGACGTCCTCCGCACTGGCGTAGCCGCCTTCGACCATGCGAATCGCGGACAGCAGGTAGGGCACGAGCAACGCGTTGACCACGAACCCGGAGCGGTCCTGGGCGCGGATGGTCTCCTTGCCCAGCTGCCCGGCGGCGAAGGCGCCCGCCCGCTCCACGGTGCTGTCGCTGGTCACCAGCGACGGAACGAGCTCGACGAGCTTCTGCACCGGCACGGGGTTGAAGAAGTGGATGCCGATCACCTTGTCCGGCCGCTTGGTCGTCACGGCCAGCTTGGCGATGGGGATCGAGGAGGTGTTGGACGCCAGGATCGCCTCGGGATCACCGACGATCTTGTCGAGGTCGGCGAAGATCTTGCTCTTGAGCTCTTCGTTCTCCGCGATGGCCTCGATGACCAGCTGCCGGTCTTCCAGATCCTCGATCGAGGTGGTGAAGCGCAGCCGACCTTCGGCGGCGTCGCGGTCCTCTTCGGTGATCTTGCCGGCCTGCACCGCGCGGTTCAGCGACTTCCCGATCCGCGACTTGCCCGCTTCCGCGGCGGCATCGTTGACCTCGCTGACCACGACGTCGAGCCCGGCCAGCGCGCTGACCTCGGCGATGCCCGCCCCCATCAGACCGGCGCCCACCACGCCCACGCGTTGAATCTCGCTCACCACACCGTTCCTTTCGTCCACCTGTCGTTGCCCCGGCCCCACGCGAATCCGCGTCAGCCTGACATCGCACCGGTCATAGTCCAAGACTCCTGCGACGATTACCACTCAGTAACACATGTGCCGCGCCGGATTACGTGGAAGGTGGGACCGCTTCAGGGGGCAGCTAGTCAGGGGCAGCTAGTCAGGGGGGCCAGGTCGTCAGGGGGCAGGTTGGCAGTTCGGGCACCAGATCGTCGTCCGGCCTCCGACCCGATCTCGGGAGAGCTTCTCCCCGCACCGGGGACACGTCGCGCCGCTGTCGTCGCGGTGCCCAGTCAACCACGACGCGCGGGGTGGAACCTCGCCGGCACGCATCGACGTGTGCAGGATCGATCGCATCGCACGGTACAGCGTGTCGATGTCGCTGCCGGAGAGGTCGACGGACTTGGGGTGCAGGCGCGCCTGCCACAGGATCTCGTCGACGGTGATGTTGCCCAGGCCGGCCAGCACCTCCTGGTCCATCAGCAGCGGTTTGAGCTGCCGGTCGCTGCCGGCGACCAGCGTGCCGAACTCGGCGCGGGACACGCCCGCCGCGTCCTCGCCGAGCGGCCCGAGCAGGTCGTCCACTTCGGACTCCGTGCGGACCACGCGGATTCCCGCCAACTTTCGCTGATCCCGGTAGCGCAGCTCGCCCGCGGTGAACTCGAAAATGACGCGGTCGTGCTTGTGCGTGTCGGTCTCCGGTTCGCACCACACCAGCATCCCGGTCATCCCGAAATGCATGAGCAGGATGTACGGCTTACCACTGGCACCGCCGTCGGCTGGCATCAGCAGCCACTTGCCGTGCCGGTAGACGTGCTCGATCCGCGAGCCGACGACGGCCTTACGGAACTCGTCCGGCCCGCAATTGCGCAGGACGTCGGGGTCGTGGACCTCCACGGCCTCGACCGCCTGCCCCACGGCACGCTCGGCGACCCGGCGGAAGCCCTCGACATCGGGAAGTTCAGGCACTCCTGTCGCCCCCCAGCTTCGTCGCTCACTGCGCGGACACGCCCGCCAGGTGTTCGCGGAACCAGTCACGGGCCGTCGTTGCAACCTCGTTCAGGGCACCCTGTTCCGGGAACAGGTGGGTGGCACCACGCACGATGTGTAACTGGTGCGGCGCGGTGAGTTGCGCCGCCGTCTCCCGGTTCCATTCCAGCACGCGCTCGTCGCGCTCGCCGACGAGAAACAGCGTCGGGGCGCGCACGGCGCTCAGCGACTCGGTCGTCAGGTCCGTCCGCCCACCTCTGGACACCACAGCGCGCACGTTGCCCGGCCGGAGCACGGCCGCGCCCAGCGCGGCGGCGGCACCTGTGCTGGCACCGAACACGCCGGCGGTGAGACCGCGGGTGAGGTCGCGGTCGGCCACCCAGTCCAGCACCCCGACGACCCGGCGGGTCAGCAACCCGATGTCGAAACGGTACTGGCCGGTCCGCTCGTCGACGTCGTCCTCGTCAGGGGTCAGGAGGTCCATGAGCAGGGTGCCCAGCCCGGCTTCCTGAAGCTCACCGGCCACCGCACGGTTGCGCGCGCTGTGCCGGGACGAGCCGCTTCCGTGCGCGAACACGACCAGCGCGTCAGCGCCCTCCGCGAGCACCAGATCACCCATGATCTCCCCCGCGCTCACCGCACCAGCGGCGGGCAGGGCGATCTCGCCTACGGCCATGGCCTCGCCCCGATGTCGTGCGACTCACCGACGCCTTCCGGCCCGCCGGCGCCCTCCGGCCCGGTCTCGCCGCTGTCAGCGACCTCTTCCTCGGCCACTTCGTCGACGGTCTCATCGATCTCGTGCGTGCGGGTCTCGGCGACCGGCTTGGCTTCCCGGGGCTCGACGTCCGGCTCCTCCTCCCAGAGCCGCTCGTCCAGCGATTCGCCCTCCCGTTCCCGGTAGGGGGTGACGCGTTCGGACGTTTCCCGGGACCACGCCTGCGGGGGCTCGACGCCCGCCTCGACCGGGTCCACGCCGAGCTCGTTCTCATCCAACCCTTCCGAGGGCTGCAGGGGCGACGGCTCCGCAGGTTCCCGCGCGTCAGCCACCTCGTCCGGGGCAGGTCCGCGGTCCCCCTCCCGGGCCGACGGGTCGACTCTCTCGGACATGCCCCCGGCATACCCGAGCCCCGCGTGGGCCAATCACCCCAGGTCCCTGGCGCCTCTAGGGGGTCGTCGCATCGCGATAGCGCAGCAGCGCGCCGATGCCATCCGCCAGCTTGACGGTATCCGGGTCGACGAACACCAGGTCGGCATCCGAACCCACCAGCGCTCGCAGCACCGCGTCGTCGGCCGGCGCGCTGTCGACATGGCGGACCCCCATCGCCGTGAGCTCCTCCTCCCGGAAGGCGAGCTCGTTGCTCGACCGGCCAATATGGACGGTCGGCTGCTCGCCACCGTCCACCGGCGTGGTACGCAGCAACGTGTCGACCTGACCGCGTCGTAGAGCATCCACAGTGGACTTCCAGCCCTCGACGGCACGGTCGCGTTCACCGCGTTCCCGCTCGAAGTCCGCGACGATGTGGGAGGTCCTGTCGCGCACGACCTCGTCAACGGAGTCCACGACCAGGTTTCGCAAGTTCTTCGGCAGTTCGTCCCGGACCAGCGTGCGCTGCTGCGCATCGCCGGCCAGCAAGACAGCTTGCGCCCCGACGCCTGTGACGCGCTTGGTCAGCTCATCAGCCACCGTCGCCGCGTTGCGACGCCACTGCTCCTCCACCGCGTTGTGGTGACGCTGGATGCTCCCCTCGCCTGCCGAGTAACTCTTGTGCACTGGGAAGTCCTCACCCTCGACGCGTGTCGGGGCGACGTCCGCACCGGTGTCCGTCACGGCGATATCCGCCCCGACGTGGTCCACGGCGGCGCTCACATGCGGAACTCGCGGCCCGCGCTTGCACAGGTATGGCAGCAAGTGCGGCAATGGTCCAAAGTGGACGAGATAGTCAGCGAACCCCGGCGTCGCCGGCAGCTCATCGGTGAGCACGACCCCGTCGCGGTTGGCGATCATGACCTGCTCGCGCTGGCCGGGCTGCCAGCGACGCGAGCCCACGATCGCGTCCATCGCCCGCAGCGTCGCCTCGTCCGCGCCCTGGCGTTGAAGTTCCGCCCGAGCCGACCGCCAGCGCAACTGGACCGCCTTCGCCGCGTCCTCGGCGTCGCCCGAGACGTTCAGGTACAGCGAAGCGAACGGCCCAGGCTGGTCGTACGCGTGCTGCAGGAAAGCGAGGCTCATCGCGCGGTCACCCGATGCTTGCTCTCCACGATCTGTTCCACCAGCGTGCCGCAGAACGCCGGAAGGTCCCGCGGCCTCCGGCTGGTCACGAGGCCGGCGTCCACGACGACCTCCTCGTCGACCCACTGGGCACCGGCGTTGCGCAGGTCCGTGGCCAGGCTGGGGTAGGACGTCACCCGCCGCCCGCCGACCACGCCGGCCTCCACCAGCACCCACGGTGCGTGGCAGATGGCCGCGACCGGCTTGTTGTGGATGACGAACTCGCGAACGAACCGCACGGCGTTCGGCACCATGCGCAGGGCGTCCGGGTTGGCCACCCCGCCGGGAAGCACCAGCGCGTCGTAGTCCTCGGCGCTGACCTCGGTCACCACCTTGTCCACCGGAAACGTGTCCCCACGGTCCAGGTGTTGGAATGCCTGGACCGAGCCGTGGTGCACGGAGACCAGCTCGGGCTGGCCGCCCGCCCGCCGGACGGCGTTCCACGGCTCGGTCAGTTCGACCTGTTCGGCGCCCTCCTGGGCGACCAGGAAGGCGACCTTGCGCCCGCTCAGGTTCTCACTCATTTCGCGTCCCTACCGTCTGCCCACGTCTGGTGTTTCGGACTACATGCCCTCGGACCAGCGGAAATACCCGTGGACGACGGCGGGCAAACCCGAGCGGACCGGGGTTAGCTGGGCGGGTTGGCGCAGCTCGGGTTGAGCAGTTTCTGGATCTCCGGGTCGTTGATGTTGTCGTTGGTGACCACCTTGGCGCCGGTGTCGGTTCCGGTCGGCGGCTGGTTGTTGCCCCGGATCTTGGCGACCGCCGCGCTCACCGCGGAATACCCCATCTTGAAGGGGTTCTGCGCGATCAGGCCGGTGATCACGCCCTGACGCAGCGCCGCGATCTCGCCCTTCGACGTGTCCCAGCCGAAGATCTTGATCTTGCCGGCCTTGCCGGCCTGCCGCACCGCCTCGGCCGCGCCGAGCACGCTCGGCTCGTTACCCGCGTAGATCCCGTCCAGGTCCGGGTGGGCGGTGAGGATGTCCTGGGTGACCTGCAACGCCGTGTTGTAGTCGCTGTGGCTGGACTGCTGGGCGACCAGCTTCAACCCGGGGTGCTTGGCCAGACCCCGCTTGAATCCCTGGCCACGGGTCTCGTTCGTGCTGGTGCCCGGCTGGAACTCGATGTAGGCGATGTTGCCGTGGTCACCGAGTTGCTGCGCGAGCACGTCGGTACCCTGCTCCGCCGCCGCGACGTTGTCCGTCGCGAACACGGGCACGCTGGGCGGCTGCGGGGTCGTCCCGGAGTCCATGTTGACCACGGGGATGCCCTGTTGAACCGCCTGGTTGGTCACCTGGCTGAGCGCCTTGGCATCGGTGGCGGCGTAGACCAGGCCGTTCACCCGCTGGGCGAGCATGTCCTGCAGCAGCCGCTGCTGACCGCTCACGTCCTCTTCGGACGTCACACCGTCCCAGTGCACGTTGACGCCGGGCGAGTGGGCCCCGGCGCACTCGGCGCCGACGCGGACCTGCTCCCAGAAGTCGAACCCGATCGCTTTCGGGACGACCGCCAACCGGATAGGACCGCCCTGGGCCGCACCACCACCGGTGGGTTGGCGCACCTGGACGGCACAGCCCGCCACCAGCACCAGCGCTGACAGCAGGCACAGCATCGGTAAGAACTTCCTCGTGGCCACATTCCCTCCCCGTCATCGACGGTTTCTGCAGGGCTGCCCGTTGCGGGGCTACTCCGTCTCGCCGGCGAGCTTGCGGCGCTGATACCGGTCCCACCACACCGCGAGCCAGATGATCACGCCGATGAGCACGTTCTGATAGAAGGTGCCGATGTCGAGCTGCACGGCGCCGTTGCGGATCGTCGCCACCAGGAACGCACCGATCAGCGAACCGAGCACGGTGCCCCGGCCGCCGAAGAGGCTCGCCCCGCCGATGACGACCGCCGCGATGACGTCGAGTTCCAGGCCCTCACCGAAGTTCGGCTGGCCGGAGTCGATCCGGGAGGCCGCGATCATGCCGCCCAGTCCCGCCAGCGCGCCGGAGAGCACGTAGACCGCCGTGGTGTGCCGCTTGACCGGCACACCGGACAGGCGCGCGGCTTCGAGGTTGGACCCCATCACGTAGGCGTAGCGGCCCAGGCGGGTGCGGGTGAGCACGAGGTGGCCGCCGACGGCCACCAGCACGAGCACCACGATCGGGATCGGCAACCAGCCGAGCTCGCCCTGCCCCAGCAGCCGGAAGGAGTCGGGCGCGCCGAAGATCGACACCGCGCCGGTGACGATGAGCACGAGCCCGCGACCGACGCTGAGCATTCCCAGCGTGGCGATGAACGGCGGCAGTCCCACGTTGGACACCAGCATCCCGTTGACCAGCCCCGCCGCTGCCCCGACGGCGACGCCACCGACGATCCCGACCAGTGATCCGACGCCGTAGTGGGCCATGAGGAGCACGCCGAGCACCCCGGACAGCGCCGAGACCGAGCCCACCGACAGGTCGATGCCACCGGTGACGATCACCAGCGTCACGCCGACCGCCATGACCGCGTTGACCGAGGTCTGCGAGCCGAGGTTGTACAGGTTGTCCCCGGTCAGGAACGACGGAGCGACCACGGACAGCACGACGAAGATCACGATCAGGGCGCCGGCGGCTGCCACCTGGGACACCGCGCCGGACAACTGTTCCCGCATCCCGGAGATCCGCGCGACAAGCATGCCCTGCCCGGTGGCGGCTTGCCCCACGCCGGTTCCTGCGGTGTCCACTTCGGACTGTGTTCGCCGGGTTCCGTCCCGCCGGGTGTCTTCGCTCATCACGAGGCTTCCTTCGCTCCGGTCGCAAGCGCCACGACGCGTTCCTCGGAAAAGTCCGCTCGCCGTACCTCACCGGCTATCCGGCCCGCGCGCATGACCATGATCCGGTCGCACATGTTCAGCAGTTCCGGCAGATAGCTGGAGATGAACACGATCGCCCGCCCTGCCGAGGCGAGTTCATCCATCAGCGCGAACATCTCCGACTTGGCGCCGACGTCCATCCCCCGACCGGGTTCGTCGAAGAACAGCACCCCGGCCCCGGTCTCCATCCAGCGCGCCAGGACGACCTTCTGCTGGTTGCCACCGGAGAGCATCTGCACCGGGCGCCCGGGGCCGGGAACCCGGATGTTCAGCCGCCGGCGGTAGCGGTCCGCCACCCTCCGCTCGGCGCGCAGGTCGATGAAGCCGGCCCGCATGGGCAACTCGGAGATCGTGATGTTCTTGTCCAGGCCGAGCTGCAACGCGAGGCCGTCGGTCTTCCGGCTTTCGGTGAGGTAGCCGATCCCGGCGGCGATCGCGTCCGCCGGCCCCCGGATCTTCAGCTTCCGGCCGTCCAGGCTGATCTCGCCCGCCTCCGGCAGTTCCGCGCCGAAGACGGTGCGCGCGGTCTCGGTTCGACCGGCGCCCACCAGCCCCGCCATCCCGACGATCTCCCCAGCACGCACCTCGAAGGAGACGTCCCGCACCAGCTCGCCGCGCCGCAGCCCGCTGACCCGCAGCCGCACCTCCCCGGGTTCGCGTTCGGTGCGCGGGTAGAGGTTGTCCACCTCCCGGCCCACCATCTGCCGCACCAGCGTGGCCTCGTCCAGTTCGGAAACCGCGCTGGTGGCCACCACCGCCCCATCACGCATCACGGTGACCCGGTCGCCGATGTCGAAGATCTCGTCGAGCCGGTGCGAGATGTAGAGGACGGCAATGCCCTGGGCGGTGAGACCGCGGACGATGTCGAACAGTTCGGCGGTCTCCCGCTCGGTCAGGCTCGCGGTCGGCTCGTCCAGGATCAACACCTTGGCCTCCACCGCGAGGGCCTTGGCGATCTCCACCCGCTGCTGTTGCGCGGTGGACAGCTGGCTCACCCGGCGGCCCGGATCTATGTGCAGTCCCACCCGATCCAGCAGCCGGCGGGCGTCGCGACGTTCCGCCGCGCGCCAGATCCACCCGTACGCGCCGGGTTCGGAGCCGATGAACAGGTTCTCCGCCACGGACAGGTCGGGGGCGAGCGCGAACTCCTGGTGCACCATCGACACGCCAAGCTCGCGAGCGGCCGCGGGGCCGCGATGCACCACCGCGCGTCCACCCAGCTCGATCTCGCCAGAAGTGGGTTGCTCGACCTGAGCGAGCAGCTTCATCAGCGTGGACTTGCCGGCGCCGTTCTCACCGGCGAAGACGTGCACCTCGCCGGCGGAAACCTCCAGGTCGACCTCGCGGACAGCGGCCACGCCGGGAAATCGTTTGCTCACCGCCTTGAACGTCACCGCTGGTGCGGGAGCCGCCTGCGGTGCGGTCACGTCCGACGCCACGGCGCCTCCCCTCGATCACCACTGATCAGTGCTACCGCCGTGATAGTGCAGCGGATCATACCTACGTCTGAGGACCCCCGAAAGAGTTGAAACGAAGCCAAGTAAGCGATTACCGCGTCCGTACGACTTGCGGACTCGCTGTGCACGCAGCCCGAACACCGCACCCACCGAACTGGCGCAATATCCCACCGCCGGCCGGCGCTATCCGTAACCTTGGGTCAAACACCGCATTGGGAGGGGGACGATCCGTGCTGCCGCTGCTGAGCCACGAGTCGACCGTTGTGGGCGACTACCGCCTGCTCGCACGGCTCGGGCAGGGGTCGATGGGAGCCGTGTATCTCGGCCGCTCCCGTGGCGGCCGGGTGGTGGCGGTCAAGGTCGTGCGCCCGGACCTCGCCGAGGACCCGCAGTTCCGCCAGCGTTTCCAGCGCGAAGTCGAGATGGCCCGCGCTGTCGGCGGGTTCTGGACGGCCGCCGTGGTGGACGCTGACCCGGACGGCGAGCGTCCGTGGCTGGCCACCGAGTACGTGCCGGGCCCGAACCTGCACCAGGCCGTGATCGAGCACGGCCCGCTCCCGGAAAGCACCGTGCGGGCGCTGACCGCTGGTCTGGCCGAAGCCCTGCAGGCCATCCACGCGGCGGGTCTGGTGCACCGGGACCTGAAGCCGGGCAACGTCCTGCTCGGGCCGGACGGTCCACGTGTGATCGACTTCGGCATCTCCCGGGCGATGACCGCCAGTTCGATGACCGCCACCGGCACGTTCTTCGGGACCCCCGGTTTCTTCTCGCCGGAACAGACCTCCGGTGGCGAGGTGGGCGCGCCAAGCGACGTGTTCTCCCTCGGCGCGGTGCTGGTCTTCGCGGCGACCGCCCAAGGCCCGTTCGGTGACGACCACAGCGCGGCCATGCTCTACCGGGTCGTGCACGCCGAACCGGACCTCAGCGAGGTCCCCGACGGTCTGCGCTCGCTGCTGGCCGGATGCCTGGCCAAGCATCCGGGCAGCCGTCCCACCCCGGCCGACCTCCTCGACCAGGTGGGTGAGGGCAGGCCGCAGGGCTCGCAGTGGCTGCCCGTCGAGATCACGCAGCTCATCACCGAGCACGCCACGCAGTTGCAACGCACCGCCGCCGGCCCGGACCCCGCCGAATCGGCGCCGAGCAGCGGGAACAAGCCGCCCACCCGCGCCTACACCGCGTCGATGCCGCAACAGAGGATTCCGAGTCCGCCCCGGCGGGTCGAGCCGGGCTCCGTCCAGCAGGCGCCGGTGGTCGGAGCGAGCGAGACCCTGCCGGCCATGGAACCGGTGGTGCCCAAAGCCACGAAAGGGACCGCGCGGCAACCGGTCCAGCCACCGGAACTCGTGCGGAAGACCAACCCGGGTCCGGTGTTCGCCACCGGCGGTCGCATCGGGGCGTTGCTGTCCGCGGTGGTGATGTTCGCGCTGTCCGGGCTCGCGGTGGCGGTGGCAGTGCGGTGGACGGGCCGTCCCGCCGTGGACCCGCGTGCGTTCACGCTGGTGGTGAACGTCCTGAACCTCATGGGTGCGCTCTACCTGATCAAGGCGATCCTGCCGCCGCTGCGGATCGTGATCAACAGCGACGGCCTGCGCATCTCCCGGTTCGGCCAGGACAAGCAGCTTCCGTGGAGTCAGCTGACCCGGGTCGGCATCGTCGGTCACGGCAAGAGGCAGTCGCTGGCGGTCTGGGTCTATGACGGTCCCAGGCCACGGACCACGTGGTGGCACCGCGTGCGCCGGTACCACTACGGTGCGCGGATCTTCCCGATCGGCTCGGCCGGCGCGTGGTGGAAACGCCGGCGCGAGGTCAAGCGCATGCGCGTGGCCCTCAGCCAGTACGCGCCGAGGCACTACGACGGCCGGATGCTCTAGTGCGTGGTGGCGCGGCTGGCCACCGATTCCGAGAGCACCGGGCCGACCGCGGGTAGGTAGCCCTCGGCGTGTCCGGTGGCGTTGGGGTGGAAGGACTCCTGGATCGGCAGTCGCGGGTTGTTGAGCCACGGCTGCGCTCCACAGGCACCGTGACCCGCGAAGGCGTTGCGGGCGTCGACGTAGCGCAGCCCGGCGGCAGCCGCCCGGCCTCCGATCACGTCGTTGAGCCGGTCGCCAGCCTCGTTCAGCCGCGCTCGCTTCGCCTCGCTGAACTGGATCAGACCGCAGGAGCCGGTCATCTCGAACAACCGCGGATACCCGACGACGGTCACCCTGGCGTTCGGCGCCGCGGCGCTGATCGCCCGGTAGGTGGAGTCCAGTTTGGACGGAAGCGCACTGTTCACGAAGCCCTCAGCACGGGTGACGGCGGCGTCGCACTCCGCATCACTGCCGAGCGCACACTTCGTCAGCACGGGGACGAAACCGGCGTCATTGCCGCCGACCGAGACCGACACCACGTTCGTTTCCCGGTTCAGCCCCCCGAGCTGCTGGTTGCGGACCGAGTCGGTGGTGGCGCCGAAGCACGCGCGGAAGTCGAACGAGCTGACGTGGCTCTCCCGCGCCCACAATGCCGGGTACGCCTCGGGGCTGCGTTTGCACCGTCCGCTGGAGGGGTCGTACTTCCCGGCGCCGGTACCTCCGGGATAGGAGTCGCCGAGCGCGGCGTAATGGATCGGTCCGTGCTCGGCGCGGGCCACCCCGCCCGCGGCTGGTGGGGCGAAGACGTGCAACGCGACGGCGGCGGTGAGAGCGGTCCAACGCACGAGGACGCGGCGACGCATGAAATCTGCCTCCCGGATAGCGACAACGACCAGCCGGGAAGTTGATTACCAGGAGAGAGTGCGCGGTGGAGCGGATTACACCCGTTCTTCGGGTGACAACACGACCATCGGGGGACAGGTGCAACAAATGTTCACGGATCGAGTGAAGCACGCAACGATCATTATTGATAAGCAACATAAACCAGATGAAACGAACACCGAGCACGACCTAGCCTTAATGGCATGACTGCGGTTGATCCCGGTACGAACGCTTACGGTACGAACGCTTCCAGCACGAACCAGATGGGTTCTGACCAGATGGGCACTGACCTGCTCGCCCTGGCCGACGCCTACAGCGCGCACAACTACCACCCGCTACCCGTGGTGATCGCCTCCGCCGAGGGTGCGTGGATGACCGATGTGGACGGTCACGACTACCTCGACTTCCTCGCGGGCTACTCGGCGCTGAACTTCGGGCACCGGCACCCGGATCTGGTGAGCGCTGCGGCGGCACAGCTCGGCCGGGTGACCCTGACCAGCCGCGCGTTCCAGCATGACCAGTTCGGCCCGTTCTGCCAGGAACTCGCCGAACTCACCGGCACCGAGATGGTCCTGGCGATGAACTCCGGCGCCGAGGCGGTCGAGTCCGCCATCAAGGTCGCGCGGAAGTGGGCGTACCAGGTCAAGGGAGTGCCCGAGGACCGCGCGGAGATCATCGTGGCCGGGTCCAACTTCCACGGCCGCACGACCACGATCGTCTCGTTCTCCACCGATCCGCTGGCCTGGACCGACTTCGGCCCGTTCACGCCCGGGTTCCGCATCGTGCGCTACGGCGACGCCGGCTCGGTGGCCGACGCGATCACCGAACGCACCGCCGCGGTGCTCGTGGAGCCGATCCAGGGCGAGGCTGGCGTGATCGTCCCGCCGGAGGGCTACCTGCGCGAACTGCGCCGGCTGTGCGACGCCCATGGCGCGCTGCTGGTCGCCGACGAGATCCAGTCCGGTCTCGCCCGCACCGGCGAGTTGCTGGCCTGCGAGCACGAAAGTGTCGAAGCCGATCTCTACACCCTCGGCAAAGCGCTCGGAGGCGGCATCCTGCCGGTGTCAGCCGTGGTGGGACGTCGCGAGGTGCTCGGGGTGCTGCGTCCCGGCGAGCACGGCTCGACCTTCGGCGGCAACCCCCTCGCGTGTGCGGTCGGTCGTGCCGTGGTGCGCCTGCTCGCTACCGGCGAGTTCCAACGGCGCTCCCGCGACCTCGGGGAACACCTGCACGCCCGGCTCGGCGAGCTGGTCGGCCACGGCGTGTCGGAGGTACGCGGGCGCGGTCTGTGGGCCGGTGTGGAGATCGCTCCCGGCGGACCGAGCGGGCGGGAGGTCAGCGAGGCGCTGGCCCGACGCGGAGTGCTGTGCAAGGAGACCCAGGAGAGCACGCTGCGGATCGCGCCGCCGCTGGTGATCAGCGAGCAGGACCTCGACAGCGGTATCGACGCCGTCGTGGACGTGCTCGGCCGTTGAATCAGGACTTCGCGAGGTCCCGGGACAGTGCTGTCAGGCGGCTGATCGCGCGCAGGTACTTCTTGCGGTAGCCGCCGCGCAGCATCTCCTCGGTGAACAGCTCGGACAGCGACTCGCCCGAGACCCGGACCGGCACGGCCCGGTCGTAGAGTCGGTCGGCCAGCGCGACCAACCGGAGCGCGACGTCCTGGTCGGGAGCGGGGTGCACCCCCTTCAGGTGCACGGCCGTGACTCCGTCCACCAATCGGCCGTAGCGGGACGGGTGCAGGCGCCCGAGGTGTGTGCACAGCTCCCCGAAGTCGTCCAGAGTGCAGCCCTCGGTGGTGGCGGCGAGGTCCACCAGTTCACTGTCGGTCAGCGGGGTCGGTGCCTCCGGCAGCCCCCGGTGCCGGTAGTCCGGTCCGTCCACCCGGACCACCCGGAACCGGGCGGACATCGCGTGGATCTCGCGCAGGAAGTCGGCCGCCGCGAACCGCCCTTCCCCCAGCCTGTCCGGCAGGGTGTTCGACGTGGCCGCCACGTGCACTCCGGCATCGGTGAGCTTGGCGATGAGCTGCGTCACCAGCATGGTGTCGCCGGGGTCGTCCAGCTCGAACTCGTCCACGGCCAGCAGCCGGTGCTCCGAGAGCCGGTGCACGGTCTCGGCGAACCCCAACACGCCGACCAGGTTCGTCACCTCGACGAACGTCCCGTAAGCCTTCGGGCCCGGCACCGCATGCCAGGTGGACGCCAGCAGGTGCGTCTTGCCCACACCGAACCCACCGTCGAGGTACATCCCGGGAAAGGAGGTCCCGGCCACCTTCCTGCCGCCGAACAGGGAGCGCAGCCACGATCCGCCGCCGGAGCTGGAACCGTTGCCCACCTGCTCGGCGAACTCCTGGCAGCGGGCCACCGCGTCGGCCTGGCTGGGCTCGTCCGGGTTGGGGAGGTAGGTGTCGAACCGGACGTCGTGGAACTGCGGCGGCGGCACCATCGCCGCCACCAGCTCGTCCGCACTGATCTCCGGCTCGCGGTCGGCCAGGCGCGGGGTGGTCATGTCGAAACTGTAACCGGCGTGTTGGGATGGTCGGGTGGACAGGCTCTGGCCAACGCACGGCCCTACGCAGGTGGAAAACGACCTGGAGGCGTTCTACGCCTACCCGGAACCGCTGGAACGGCCGTGGGTACGTGTGAACTTTGTCTCCAGCCTCGACGGCGCGGTCACTGTGGAGGGACGCTCCCGCGCCCTGTCCAGCCCCAGTGACCAACGGGTCCTCGCCCTGATCCGGGACCTCTCGGACGTGGTGCTGGTGGGGCTGGACACCGCGATCATCGAGGGCTATCACGGCGTGAAGCACACGGAGGTGCGCAGCGAGCGCCGCAGGCGCCACGGGCTGTCCGAGGTACCGCCGATCGCCGTGGTCACCCGCAGCTGCTCGCTGGGCACCGACTCGCCGCTGGTCAGCGACACCGTCGTGCCGCCGATCGTGCTCACCTGCGAAGACGCGCCCCCCGACCGGCGGGAGGCACTGGCGCGCGCCGGCGCTGACGTGGTGATCACGGGCACGGACGGCGTGGAGCTCCCCCGCGCGCTGGAGGCGTTGGACGAGCGCGGGCTGCGGCGGATCGGCTGCGAGGGTGGGCCGACACTGTTCGGTGACCTGGTGGCCGCCGATCTCGTCGACGAGTTATGCCTGAGCGTGTCACCGCTGCTCACCGCAGGTGACGCCGGGCGAATCTCGAACGGTCCGCACGTGCAGCGTCCCCGCCGGATGCGGCTGGCGTCCGCGCTGCACTCGGACGAGTCGTTGCTGCTGCTGCGGTACACCCGAGTTTCCGACGAATGACCCCTGCAGGGTGAAGTCGGGCACAACGCCGTGAGGTTCCGGCGTTCGGCGCATCTGAAGCGGTGCCACATCCCGGTGGAAGGGAGGTCGCCGCATGTCCCAGACCCGTCGCACCGAGGAGTCCGACACCGACAGGACCTCCTCCGCCACGCAGAAGATCCCGGAAAGCCGGACCCCGTCCGGCCGGCTGGCTGAGGAGACGTCGCAGGGCAAGACGACCATCGCACCGTCGGTCGTGCAGAAGATCGGAGGCATCGCGGCCCGCGAGATCGCGGGCGTGTTCGCGCTGGGCGGCGGTGTCTCCCGCGCCTTCGGGGCGATCCGCGAGCGGGTTCCCGGCGGCGGCACCCCCGGCGTGCAGGTGGAGGTGGGTGAGAAGCAGGCCGCTCTCGACCTGGACATCGTCGTCGAATATGGAGCGTCCATTGTGGACCTGGCACGGGCCGTCCGGAGCAACGTCATCACCAGCGTGGAGCAGATGACCGGGCTGCAGGTCGTCGAGGTCAACATCGGCGTGTCCGACATCCAGCTGCCGGACGGCGGCGACATCGACTCACCGACCCGAGTGGAGTGACCGGACCGGGACGACGAGGGAGGGGACCATGGCATCTTCGGATCGCATCAGCTGGAACACCAACACCCAGACACCCGACCTGTCGCTGGCTGAGCAGGTGGCCGAGACCGCCCTGCGACACCCGGCGGTGTCACGCCTGGACGCCGACCCCGCGATGGCGTCGTACCTGCCCGGCAAGAAGGTCATCGGCGTGCGCACGGGCGGGCCTGGTGAGCCGGTCGAACTCGGGGTGGTACTGCGGCTGGACCGGCCGCTGCCGGAGGTCCTGGCGGAGTTGCGCGCACAGGTTCAGGAGGTCACCGGCCCGGTGCCGGTGAACATCACCGTCGCCGACGTCGTCCGGGACGGCTCGTAGTCGCCGGGAGGGCTCGTGACACGAGGAGGAATGGCCACGATGCGTGCGACACACATCGGCCTGTTCGTCGGCCTCATTCTCGGTGTGGCCGCGGCAGCCGGCGGGTTCACCGGGTTCCTGCTGACCCTGTTCATCGCGGCGATCGGGCTGGTGGTGGGCCGGATCGTCGACGGCGATCTGGAGATCGGCGAGTTGCTCGACAAGGTCGGGCGAGGCCGGGACCGGTGACCGGGCACATCACGGAGCTGGCCGACGCTGGCGAGCGCGGCCAGCTCGAAATCGACCGAGTCGTGCTACGCAAGCTCGCCGAGTACGCCGCCGACTGTGCTGGAACCGGCGGGCGGCACGCGAGTGCACGGGTGTCCGGGCCGGTCGGTGAGCCGCACATCGCGCTGGATCTGGCCGTGCGCTACCCCGGATCGGTCCGCGAGACGGTGCGCGCGGTCGAGCAGCGGGTGGTCGACGAGATCTTCTCTGCCACTGGCGTCGCGGTCCGGTCGATGCGGGTCACCGTCTCGGCGCTGGTCCCGGAACAGGCTGTGTCCAGAGTGGAGTAAACCCGGTCCAGGGTGAACGAACCGGAGTTGTGGCGATGCGCGTACTGGTACGTCTGATCGCGAGCCTGCTCGGACTCGCCGTCGCGGCGGTCGGGGCGTTGCTGATGATCGAGGCCGTGTGGACCTGGCTGGAGCCGGCGGGCGGTCCGCTGCTGGTGCCATGGCGGCTCGCCCGCGCGCAGCTGGGCCTGCTGAGCTGGAGCGACGGGGCTGTCCGGGCCTCGGCTACCGCCCTCGTCGTGGTGGGTCTGGTCCTGCTGACGGCCGCCGCGACCGCGCGCGGCAACGACCTCCGGTTGCACGATCCGGCCCCGTCCGTCACCGCGGTCACCGACATGCGTTCGCTCGCCAGGCTGGTCGGTCACCGGGTACGTGCCGAGGAGGGCGTCGCCGCCGCGTCGGTCACCGCCAGCCGGAAGCGGGTGCGCGTGCGTGCCAGGAGCGAGGGCACCGACGTCGGGGACCTGCCGGACCGGCTTTTCGAGGTGCTTTCGGCAACCGTTGGCGACCTCCCGCTGCGGACCACGCCCAAGGTGTCGGTGTCGGTCACGCCCGCTCGGGAGGGAACGTGACACCGGTGACGCGCCCACTGGGGTTCGAGCGCGGTCTCACCGTGGTCGCCGGAGTGATCGCGGTGCTCGCCGGAGCCGGCGGCCTCGCCTCCGGCGCGGGCTGGCTCGGTGCGTCGCACGCGCGGCGGCCCGTGCTGGAGCCGCTCGCGATCGCGTGGTTGGCGGGCAACTGGCGGCTCGCTGTCCTCGGCACGTTCGCACTCGGGCTGCTGCTGTTCACGGTTGGGTTGTGGTGGGTCGCGCGCTCGTTGCGCCCGGAGGAACGGCCGGACATGCACCTGGAGCAGGACGGGACCGGTATCACCACGGACATCACCGTGGCCGCGTCGGCGCTCGCCGAGGCGATCCAGGCCGATGCTGCCTCGGTGACCGGTGTTCGCCGTGCCCGCGCGCGGATGGTCTGCCACGGCAGCCCGACTGTCCCCCTCACCCCGGCCCTGCGACTGACGCTGTCTCTGCGTACGGGTACTGATCTCCGGCAGGTCTGGACAGAGCTGGAGGACGGCGTGCTCGCCCGAGCCAGGCAGAGCCTCGAAGTCGACGCCCTTCCCACCGCGATCAGGCTGGAACTCGACAAGGCCGCGCCCGAACGGGTTAGTTGAGTGCCCCCGTCTGAAGCCGACGGTGGGGATTTCACGCCCTATCCGTCCGGGTGACGCGTTTCTCCACATCCTCAAGGGCGGGAATCCGCGCTATGTTTGCCCGATGAGTTCCGGTGGCCTACCGCTGCGCCCGCCCATCAAGCCGATGCTGGCCAGTCCGGTACCGGCCATTCCCGACCGCGACGACATGCTCTTCGAACCCAAGTGGGACGGGTTCCGCTGCCTGGTGTTCGTCGACCCGTCCAGCGACGAACCGGTGGTCCTGCAGTCCCGAACCGGAAAGCCGTTCAACCGGTACTTCCCCGAGGTGCTGCGGGTGATCCGCGCGGCCGTGGATCGGCCGATGGTGCTCGACGGCGAACTCGTGGTGATCCTGCGCGACGGGCACGGCGACCGCCTGGACTGGGACGCGCTCAGCGAGCGCATCCATCCGGCAGCGAGCCGCGTGCGCGCGCTCGCCGAACGCACGCCCGCGCGGTTCATCGCCTTCGACGTGCTGGCACTGGACGATCGCGACCTGCGCGACAGGGAGCTGGTCCACCGGCGGCAGTCGCTCGAAGAGCTGGACCCCGGTGTCGAGCAGCTCCCGGTGACCCCGGCCACCACCGATCCGGCGGTCGCCCGCCGCTGGTTCGAGCTGTTCGAGGGTGCCGGGTTGGACGGCGTGATCGGCAAAGCCCTGGACAGCCGGTACCAGCCGGGCAAGCGCACCATGATCAAGGTGAAGCACTCGCGGACGGCGGACTGCGTGGTCGCCGGGTTGCGCTGGCACGCCGGGACCGAGCCTGGCGAGGCCGTCGGGTCCCTGCTGCTCGGCCTGCACGACGAGCACGGCGTCCTGCACCACGTCGGGGTCGTCGGGGCGTTTCCCGCGGCGCAACGCCGGGAGCTGGCGGTGGAGTTGGCCGAGTTGCGCACCGGGTCCGAGCAGGAGCACCCGTGGCTGGGGCCGCACGCCGAGGACGGGCGCCGGCTGCCGGGTGCGGTCACCCGGTGGCGCAGCGCCGAGCTGGAGTGGGAACCGCTGCTGCCGCAGCGGGTCGTCGAGGTGCGCTACGACCACACCGAAGGCGCCAGCCCCTCCCGGTTCCGCCACACCACGCAGTTCGCGCGTTGGCGCCCGGACCGCGACCCCGAGTCCTGCCGGTACGACCAGCTGGAGGAACCCGCACGCTACGACCTCGACGCGGTTCTGCAGGGGCGCATCAGCCCCTCGAACAGGTGAGGCGAACTACGCTCGTGGGGTGACTACGCAACGGATCGCCATCATCGGTGGCGGAGCCATCGGAGGCGTGCTGGCCGCGAAGGCGAATGCACGGGGTCACGACGTGACGCTGTGCGTTCGGACACCCTTCGAGCGTCTGGTCGTGGAAACACCGGACGGTCGCGAGGAAATCCCGGTCACCCTCGCCACCGACCCGGCCGACGTCGACCCGGTCAACTGGGTGTTCCTGACGACGAAAGTGCAGGACGTTCCCGGCACCGCCGGCTGGCTGCACCGGTTCGACCAGCCGAGCACGCCGATTGTCGTGGTGCAGAACGGAGTTGAGCACGCCGAGGTGCTCGCGCCGATGGGGCTGGCGGCGCCGGTCCTGCCCGCGCTCACCTACGTCGGCGCTGAACGGGTGCTCCCCGGGCAGGTGATCTGCCGGACCGACATCAGCCTGATCGTGCCGGACGGAGACCTCGGGCAGCGGTTCGAGTCCCTGATCACCACCGACCGCGTGAAAGTGACTCGCAGCGCCGACTTCCACACCGACCAGTGGCGCAAGCTGCTGGCCAATCTCGCCGCCAACCCGATCACCGCGCTGACCCTGCGCCGGTTGGACGTGTTCAGCGACCCGGACATTCTCGACCTGACCCGGCGGATTCTCGTCGAGGCCACCGAAGTCGCGCAGGCCGAAGGCGCGAAGGTCGGCGAGTCCGACGTGGCGGCGATCCTCGCCGGTTTCACCCGCTACCCCAGCGACAACGGCTCGTCCATGCTCTATGACCGGCTCGCCGGTCACCCGACCGAGCACGAGCACATCAACGGGCCCGTGGTGCGGGCAGGTCAGCGCCACGGCATCGACACGCCGTGGAACGGCACCATGCTCACGCTGATGCGCGCCTCGGCACCCTGCCCGTAGTCCGCTAAGCGGCCTTTCGGGTGGCGCCTATCGAGGCGACCACGACGCAGGCGATGGCGAGCCACTGCACAGGTTGGAGGATCTCGCCGAGCACGGCGAGACCGGCCAGGGCCGCCACCGCCGGTTCCAGGCTCATCAGCACCCCGAAGGTCCGGGGTGGGATGCGTCGCAACGCCTCCAGCTCCAGCGAGTAGGGGACCACCGATGACATCAGCGCGACCGCGAGACCGGCGAACAGAACTGTCGGTTGCAGGAGTGCCGCGCCGGCGTCGAACGCCCCGAACGGCAGCGCGACCAGCGCGGCGAACGCCATGCCCAGGGCAAGCCCCGATCCGCCGGTGGTGTGCTTGCCGAGCTTGGCGCCCATGAGGATGTAGCCCGCCCAGAAGGCGGCTGCCAGCAGTGCGAAACCGACGCCGACCCAGTTCAGGCCGCCGTCGAGCCGGCCCAGAAGCAGCACGCCGAGCCCGGCCAGCCCGGTCCACACCAGGTCGAGCTTGCGCCTCGAACCCAGTACCGCCACCGACAGCGGTCCGAGGAACTCGATGGTGACCGCGACGCCCAGGGGGATGCGGTCGAACGCCTGGTAGATGCTGATGTTCATGCTGGCCAGCACAACACCGTAGCCACCGACCACCGCGAGCGTACGGCGGTTCATCCGCAACGACGGGCGCCAGGCCACCAGCAGCACCACGGCCGCGAACACCAGCCGCAACGTCACGGCACCGGAGGGGCCGGCCAGGTGGAACAGCTCCTTGGCGAAGGCCGCTCCGACCTGCAGGCTGATCACGCCGAGGAGCACCAGCGCCGGCGGCGGGACGGCGCCGAACGCCTGCGCGCCACGCGTCCGCGCTCCCGACACGCGCGTTGCGATCCCGTCGGTCCGGGTGCCCCCGCGTCTCACCCGGCCGGTGGGTGCTCCTTCGATGTGCGCGACCACGACCGTCCCTTTCTCGATCGTCGCTTCCTGACTGGTGCCTTCCGGGCTGGTGCCCTTAGAGGCTGGTCCCCTGGCGGCTGGTCCCCTGGCGGCTGGTCGATGACCCGTCGCGGTACTCACCGCCGGCTCACATCACCCGTGCGATCGTACGGGTTACCTCGGAGAGTGCTGTCCGCGTAGAGGAAGGACCACGTCGTGCGGCGGATCGTCCCGATCGTCCTGATCCTGCTGCTGCTCGCCGGGTGCTCCGCCGGGCCTTCGCGACGACCGGCTGTGGCCTACCGGGACTCGGACACACCGGCGACGACCACACCGGCGCCTCCCCGTCCCGCCCCCGTGCCGGCGCTGGACCCGCCGGCGCAGGATTCGGTGCGGTGGACGGACTGCACCGACCAGACACGAGCGAAGCTCGGGGTGGCCACCCTTGCGCCCGGGACCCGGTTCGGCTGCTCGGTCCTGCTCACCGCGCTGGATGCGCCGGACAACCCGGGGCAGGGCACGTCGCGGATGGCCGTGCTCAGCGTGGGCAGCGGCACGATTCCGCTGGTCGTGGTCAACGACGTGGAAGGCGAACCCGGCACGACCTACGCGGCCCGCCTCGCCTTGCGGATGCCGCCCGAGCTGCTGCGGACGTTCCGGCTCGTCGGCGTGGACCGGCGCGGCACGGGCCGGTCCGACCCGGTGCAGTGCGTCACACCCGCGCAGCGGGAGGCCATCGCCGGCTTCGATCCGCAGGCCACCGATCGTCCGACACTGGACCGCCTGGTGGACGTGGTCCGGTCATCCAGCCAGAAGTGCCTGGGTGAGCTGCCCGATCGGCTGCAGGCTTACGACACCTGGAGGGCCGCCGCGGATCTGGAGGCCCTCCGCAGTGAACTGAGCGTGCCCAGGCTGCACGCGATCGGGCGCGGCGAGGGTTCGCGGGTGTTGACCACCTACGCCGACCGCTACCCACAGAACGTCGGCCGGATGGTGCTCGACGGTGCGCCCGACCCTCAGGGCGATGCCATCCCCCAGTCCGAGGAACGTGCGCAGGGGGCCGAGCACGCCTTCGACGCGTTTGCCTCGGCCTGCGTGGCCACTGGATGCCCGCTGGGACCCGATCCTCGCCGGACCGTCGGCGACCTGCTTGAACGAACCCGGACAAGGCCAATTCCCGCCGGTCCGGCGCAGGTCACCGCGGGCACGGTCGTGCAAGGCGTGCTGGCGGGCCTCAGCGACCAGATCCGCTGGCCCACCCTGACCGCCGCGCTGGATGCGGCGAACCGCGGAGACGGCACTGGCATCGAGAATCTGGTACGGCCGCTGCTGGCCGACGCCCCGCCAGGCGCCCCGATCCTGGACGCGACCTTGGTCACCACGTGCAACGACACCGCTGTACGGGTCCCGACACAACGCGGCGCTGACCTCGCGGCGGACTGGGTGCACCGGTACCCGCTGTTCGGCGGCGTGTTCGCGCAGCGGTTGGTGTGGTGCGGTCTGTGGCCGGTGCCGCGACAGACCCCACCCGCACCGCATGCTTCAGGGCTGCCGCCCATCCCGGTGATCACGACGGACGCCGATCCGCTGACCCCAGCGCTCGGGAGCCAGCACATGGCCGGTCAGCTGCCCGGGAGCAGCACGATCGATTGGCAGGGCGCGGGGCACGGCGCGCTCGGCACATCGCCGTGCGCCACCGACGCGGCGAGGCGCTTTCTGATCGAGGGGCGCGTTCCGGTCAACACGACCGCTTGCCCGGCCTGAGCCTTCCGCGTTCTCCCGCTGCCCTAGGCAACGAAAACTCCGGGGCGATCATCGGATCGCCCCGGACAGGTCCCCCCTCAGACGGCACCCAAGTTTCAGCCGCAGCTTGAGCAGCACCCACACGAGGGACCGGTGCAGCTGCTGCAGCAGTTGCAGCCACCCAGGTGGGCGTGCTCGACGTGCGTGGTCTCCGAACGGACTGCCATGACGGCCTCCCGGTAGATGGGGAACACCAGCAGTCCGATCCTGGTGTCACACCGGAACATCCTGATACCGCTATGCGAGCGAAAGTTTCCCCCTTCTCACATGCACAGCGAGACGGTGAACCGGGACATTACTGCGATCGAGTGTCACGCGGATGCCGGGCACGTGTCGGTTCCCCGGGCATCTTGGGATAGTCCGGCGGGTAGGGCAGCTCGCCCTCGCCGCGGTCGCGCTCGTCCCGGTCGAACCACTCCAGCAAGGTCTCGATGCTGAAAGCGCGCTCGTCGAGCCCTCGGTGCGGGTCGCCCTGCTCGCGCAGCCATTGCGGTGCGCTGCGGAGATCGAAGTCGTCCGGCTGGACGTCGCCGAGCTGCTCCCACGTCAGCGGGGTGGACACGGTGGCGCGGGCCGTGCCGCGCACGGACCAGGCCGAGGCGATCGTGCGGTCCCGGGCCGCCTGGTTGTAGTCCAGGAAGACCCGCTCTCCCCGGTCCGCCTTCCACCAGTCCACAGTGGACAATTCGGGTATCCGCCGTTGCACTTCCCGCGCCAACGCGATCACGGCCCGCCGGACCTGGATGAAGTCCCACCGCGGCTGGATACGAACGAGCACGTGGATACCCCGGCCGCCCGACGTCTTGGGGAAGCCGACCAGCCCCGCCTCGCCCAGCACGTCACGAAGCACTCCGGCGACCTGGACGGCGGTGACGTACGTGGTGCCCGGTTGCGGATCCAGATCCACCCTGAGCTCGTCCGGGTGGTCGACGTCCGGGACACGTACCGGCCAGGGGTGAAAGTCGAGGGTGCCGAGGTTCGCCGCCCACGCCAGCACGGCGGGCTCGCTCGGGCACACCTCCAGCGCCGTGCGTCCCGACGGGAACGTCACCTCCACGGACTGGACCCAAGGCGGGGCGCCCTTCGGGACGCGCTTCGCGTAGAACGGCTCGCCGGCGACACCGCCCGGAAACCGCTTCAGGGTTGTCGGCCGACCGCCCACTGCGCGCAGCAGCGGCTCGGCCATCGCCACGTAGTACTCGACGACCTCACGCTTGGTGAAACCACGATCGGGGAAGTACACCTTGTCCGGGTTGGAGACCCGGACCGCGCGCACGCCTGACGGCCCGTCAACCTGGAGTTCGAGCGCTGCAGCCACGCGGCCAGAGTAGGCGCGCGGGGTGACAGCGGCCCGCCGGGATTGCGTTATGCGTACCGTAGGTGCATGGGCAAGCGGGGCCAGCACGACCACGGGCCGGCTGGGGACGAGCCGGGCGGGCCGCCGGGACGCTTCGGCGACGACCTGGTCGGACTGGACCCGGACGACCCGGAAGCGAAGGCGTTCGCCGCGCACCTGGACCGGATGGAGCACAGCGGTTCGAAGGCCACCGTCGAGGGCATGCTGGAAGGCGTCGAGGACTTCGCCCACCAGGCCAGGAACGCCCGCGGACCGCGCCGGACGGTCGCGGTGGCGGTCGTCGTGCTCATCCTGTTCGGTGTCGGCTACACCGTGTGGAACGCCTTGGTGTTCATGCTCCAGACCTTCCTGGGCTGAGCCCGCCCGGGGCATTAACGTGGGAACCATGGAACCGGTCACCGGATCGACGCCCAAGGTCTCCAAATCCGACGAGGAATGGCGTGCGCAGCTCACCCGGGACGAGTACGCGGTTCTCCGCCAGGCCGCGACCGAGCGCCCGTGGACGGGCGAGTACGTGGACGCCAAGACGGTCGGTGTGTACCGCTGCCGGGCGTGCGACGCGGAGCTGTTCCGCAGCGAAACCAAGTTCGACTCGCACTGCGGCTGGCCGTCCTTCTACGATCCCGCCGACAGCGACGCGGTCATCGTTCGCGACGACCGGTCGATGGGAATGGTCCGCACGGAGGTCCTGTGCGCCTCCTGCCACAGCCACCTCGGTCACGTCTTCCAGGGCGAGGGCTACGACACCCCCACCGACCAGCGGTACTGCATCAACTCCATCGCCGTCCGGCTGGAACCGCAGGAGTAGAAGCGTCGCGCGGATTGGTGGCGGCTCACTGGCGATCCGCTTCCAGCAGTCGGCTAAACGCGGACCGCAGGAAGGGATCGCTATGGCTGTCCAGGAACCAATCGACGTCACCGAAGAGGCGATGCTATGGCAGAAGTCGCTCCAGCAGCATTGAACTAAACGCTACGGCCCGGTGAGCGGGCGACGGCGTCGCCACACCACGTCGATGCCGACTTCGCCGGAGGCGACCCGCTCGGGCCGCCGAAGACGGCGCCCGACCTGGATGAACCCCAGCCTCTCCGGTACCGCGCCGCTGGCATGGTTTCGGATGTCATGAGCGATCTCGACGCGGGCAGCCCCGACCCGGAACGCCTCCTCCGCAAGCGCTCCCGCCGCACGGCTAGCGACACCTCGACCGGTGTGCTGCGGGTGCAGCCAATAGCCGATCTCCAACCCACCGGGAGCAATCCGCGCCATCAGCCCGCAACTCCCGATGATCTCGCGGTCCGAGGCCAGGATCGCGTAGTGGAACGCCTCGCCGCTATTCCAGCCTGCCAGTCGCTTCTCGATGTACTCGACCGCATCGGTTCTGCCGTAGCCGCTGTTCGCCCACGTCATCCAGGGCGCTAGGTGGTCAAGCGACTCGGTCACCAGCCGCAGTACGGCGTCCACGTCGTCACGACGCCATCGGCGCAACGCGACGTCACCGCTGCTGAGTTCCTCGGACGGTCGCTCCACAACCTGGATTCTGCCCGGTCGTGCGCTGGCCGAGCATCACATTTTCCGGCTCAGAAGGGTCCGCGTCCTCACGGGAGCTTCTTGGCCAGGTCCTCGATGTCGATGCGGTGGCCGGTGTAGAACGGGGTCTCTTCCCGCACGTGCAGGCGGGCCTCGGTCGCCCGGAGATGCCGCATCAGATCCACGATCCGGTGCAGCTCGTCGGCTTCGAAGGCCAGAATCCACTCGTAGTCGCCCAGGGCGAACGCGGCAACGGTGTTGGCGCGGACGTCCGGGTAGTCACGGGCTTCCTTGCCGTGATCGGCCAGCATCTGCCGGCGCTCGTCGTCGGGCAGCAGGTACCACTCGTAGGAGCGCACGAAGGGGTACACGCACAGGTACTTGCGCGGCTCCTCGCCGGCCATGAACGCCGGGATGTGAGACTTGTTGAACTCCGCCGGCCGGTGCAGCGCCACGTTGCTCCACACCGGCTCGGACGCCTGGCCGAGCGGGGTGGCACGGCGGAAGCCGGTGTAGGCGTTCTGGACGGCCTCGATCTCCGGCGCGTGCCACCAGATCATGAAGTCGGCGTCGGCACGCAGCCCGGAGACGTCGTAGACGCCACGCACCACCACGTCGGACTCGCTGAGCGACTCCAGGTACTTCGCGGTTTCCTTGGCCACAGTCTCCCGATCCTCCGGGAGGGTGCCCTGCTCCACCCGGAAGACGGACCACATGGTGTAGCGGATCGTGTCGTTGAGCTCCGAGTAGTTCAAGCGCGCCATGACCCTATCGTCGCACCGGCCCGGGTTCAGGCCGCGAGCAGGTGGTCCGCGATCCGTCGGGCCGCCGCGTCGCCGGTCGCGACGCACGCCGGGACCCCCACGCCGTGCAGGGTCGCCCCGGCCACGGCCAGCCCGGGCAGTTGGGCGACGCCGCGTTCGATCGCCGCGACGGTTTCGGCGTGGTCGACGCCATACTGCGGCAACCCGCCACCCCAGCGGACGACCGCGGAGTCCACCGGCGGGGTCATGATGCCGGTCAGCTCGGCGAAGTCGGAGCGCACGCGCTGGAGCAACTCCGCGTCATCCGTCCGCAGTTCGGTCGCCTCGCCGAAGCGGCCGACCGACCCGCGCACCAGCACCTCGCCACGCGACCCGCGCAGGTGCGACCACTTCCGGCTGGAGAACGTGAAGGCCTTGGCGGTCAGCGGAGTTCCGTCCGCCCGGGTCTCGCCGTGTGCGATCAGCACCCCGGAAGCTTCCGGCAACTCCGTGCCGGCAGGAAACGCCATGCCCACGACGGCCATCGACGCGAGTTCGACCGTCGCGTAACGCTGGGATGGGTCGACGGCCTCCCGGGACAGCAGGCGCCGGGCCGAGGGCGCGGGCACTGCCAGCACGACGGCGTCCGCGCCGAGCACCTCCGGCGCGGGGGCCGCGCCGACCTCCAGGCGCCAGCCTGCCGGCGTCCGCGTCAGGTCGCGCACGGGCAGGCCGAGCCGCACCTCGGCCTCGCCGCGCTCGACGAGGCGGTCGATGAGCTGGCGGTATCCACCCCGGAAGGCGCCGAAGACCGCTGGCTTCGCTCCTTCGGCGGGGACCGGCGGCAGCAACGACGTCACCGCCTCGCACACCGACCTGGCGCCCTCGTCGAACGCCGTGGCCAGGGCCGGCATGACCGCACGTAAGCCCAGGCCGTCGGCGCCACCGGCGTACACGCCACCCAGCAGGGGGTCCACCAGCCGGTCGACGACTTCGCCGCCCAGCCGCTCTCGCAGCAGCTTTCCGAGCGGGACGTCCACGCCGCCCAGGTCGACTGGAGGCAGGTGGACTTCCGCTTCCACCGCCGCCACGCCGGACGGTGACAGCACGCCGCGCACCGCCTCCGCCGAGCCCGGCACGCCCATGTACGTACCCGGAGGCAGCGGCGCGGTGCGACCACCAGCGCGGATGCGGGCCGACGCCGGCGATGGGTGAACGATCTCTTCGACGAGATCGAGTTCGTCCGCGAGCTGCCGGACTTCCGCCCTCCGGGCAAGGAACGCCTCAGCGCCCAGGTCATAGTCACACCCCGCCAAATGCACGGTTCGCAGCTTCCCGCCGAGCCGGCTGGTCTGCTCCAGCACCGTGATCCGGGCCTCTGGCCCCAGCAGCCGCCGCAGCCGGTAAGCCGCCGTCAAGCCCGCGACACCACCGCCGACAACGGCGACGTGCGGGGACATCACGGACGGGCCGTGGCGGAGTGCACCAACTCGACGACCCGGGTGAGCATCTCCGGCTCGGTCGTGGGCAGCACGCCGTGGCCCAGGTTGAAGATGTGCCCGCCGGCAGCGGCGCCCTCGGCGAGGATGCGTCGCACTTCGCGTTCCAGCGGTTCCCACCCGGCGAACAGCAGGGCCGGATCGAGGTTGCCCTGCACCACGGGCGCGCCACGATCGGGTTCGGCCTCGCGCAGCCGCTGCGCGGCGACATCCAGCGGGACCCGCCAGTCCACGCCGACGACGTCCGCGCCGGCCGAACGCATCGCCCCGAGCAGCTCACCGGTGCCCACACCGAAGTGAATCCGGGGCAGCTGCGGGCCAGCGGCCTCGCGGACGCCCGCCAGGATGCGAGCGGTGTGCGGCTGCACAAACTCCTGGTAGTCGCGCAGCGACAGCGCACCTGCCCATGAGTCGAACAGCTGGATGGCGTCCACTCCTGCCGCGAGCTGCACCCGCAGGAATGTCAGCGTGGTCTCCGCGAGGGTCTCCATCAATGCGTGCCACGTCGTGGGGTCCGAGTGCATCAGCGCCTTGGTGCGCTCGTGGTTGCGGCTCGGGCCGCCTTCGACGAGGTAGGAAGCCAGCGTGAACGGGGCACCCGCGAAGCCGATCAGCGGGGTCTCCCCGAGGTCGTGCACGAGCAGCCGCACCGCGTCCCCGACCGCACTGACCCGTTCCGGTGCCAGCGCCGGGAGGGCGGCGACGTCACCGGCCGTGCGGACCGGGTCGGCCACGACCGGGCCGGTTCCGGCCACGATGTCGAGGTTCACGCCGGCGGCGTACAGCGGCAGCACGATGTCGCTGAACAGGATCGCCGCGTCCACCTTGTGCCGGCGCACCGGTTGGAGGGTGATCTCGCAGACCAGGTCCGGCGTCATGCAGGCGCTGAGCATCGGCACGCCTTCGCGCACCTTGCGGTACTCGGGAAGCGAACGCCCGGCCTGGCGCATGAACCAGACCGGTGTGTGCCGGGGAACGCCGCCTCGGGCGGCGACGAGCAGCGGTGCGTCGGCCAGATTCCGGCGCGCGGGAGCCCCGGCATCCGCCGAGGCACGACGAGGAGAAGCGGCGTTGGTCATCTCGCCCACATCTTCTCACGCGGGCGGTCCCGGACCTGCCGGGGCTGGCCGGCGTGGCTCCCCCACTCGGGGCGTGTGGCCACCTACAGTCCACCGGCGTGACGGAGATGTCGGCGATGCCCGAGGCGTTCCGGCAGGCAGTTGCCGAGTTGACGTCGCTGCAGGCGCGCGAGGAGATCACGCTCGACGAAGTGCGCCCGCCGAAGCGGCTGGCGCCGTGGGCTTACGCCCTGTCAGCCGAGACCAGCGGGCCCGCGGGCGAGTTGGCCACGGCACGCCTGGTGTTGCTCTACGACCCGGAAGGCCGGGAGAGCTGGGGTGGCGAGCTGCGGCTGGTGGCCTACCTGCGCGCCGAGTTGGACCCGGAGCTGGCGTCCGATCCGCTGCTTCCAACGGTCGCGTGGTCGTGGTTGACCGACGCGCTGGACAGTTCGGGCGCGCGGTGGTGGGCTCTCGGGGGCACTGTGACGACGACTTCCTCCGCGCGGTTCGGCGACATCGCGGGACCGGCCCAGAGCCACGACCTGGAGCTGCGTGGTTCGTGGACGCCGCAGACAGCACAGTTGCGCACGCACGGTGAGGCGTTCTGCGCGTTACTCGCCAGCACCGCCGGCCTGCCGCCGGTCGGCATCACGACGTTCGCTCCCCGGGCGGCCAGCGGCAGCCCTGAGGGATAGCACCGACGTAATTCACCCGAAAGTGTGTCGCTCGATGCGGCGAGAGACGGTTCCGCCGCTTATGCCGTGATCAGAGCAGTTCAGGTCAATCGTTCCAACACTCTCCGGCGTTAGCGATCTCGCCGAAAGTGCTCCGATCGAGCTACGTGATCATGCGTACATGACAACTCGATCGGGATACATACCCGATTGATCGTCCCGCTGACCCGCTTGGGCGGTTACCCTTCCTCCGACGACACCACTTTCGGTCGATCAGTGGCGCGGCTGATTGGTCGAGAGTCCCGGTGCCGGTCGGGGGGCACGACCGACTCCAGGGAGGTAGTGACGTGGCTGCCGTCGGCTTAGGTCAGGCCGCTCG
>JBPYFK010000175.1:0-15509 GCA_051984675.1 Pseudonocardiaceae bacterium
GGGTGGTTGACGCCGAGCCCGCGCTGGGTCGCGATCATGAACGGCCGCAGGTAGAGGCTGTTCCCCTCGCCGCCGGGCACCCACTCGCGGTCCTGGGCCACGAGCAGCTCGAGCGCCCGGATGAAGGTCTCCGCGGGCAGTTCGGGCATCGCCATCCGGCGCGCGGTGCTGTTGAACCTGGCCGCGTTGGCGTCCGGCCTGAACAAGGTGATCGAGCCGTTGTCCTGGCGGTACGCCTTCAGGCCCTCGAAGAACTCCTGGGAGTAGTGGAACACCGAGGTGGCCGGGTCGAGGGTGAACGGCCCGTAGGGCTCGAGGCGGCCGTCGTGCCAGCCGCGTTCGGCGGTCCAGCGCAGCGTGATCATGTGGTCGGTGAAGAGCTGGCCGAACCCGGGCGACTCCAGCAGCCTCTCGCGCTCGGCGTCGGGCACCGGCTGGAGCGCCGGGCGGATATCGAAATCAATCATGGTCGGGAACTTCCTCCTCGCCCGCGCGGGCAGACGTTATCACTAGGGTCTCACCTTCCGGTGGGTGCGCGGCCGGGCCTGCCTGGCGGGGGTGCCTGCCGGGAGCCCGGCAGGCGCGATGGCATGGCCGGGGCTAGCCGGCTACTCGCTCGGCGATGTCGTCGCCGACCTCGACGGTGGTGCGCGCCGCCCAGGCGCCCTGGCGCTCGACCAGGTCCTCGGCGACCGCCTGCTCGATCCTGGCGGCCTCGGCGGCCAGGCCCAGGTGCTCGCAGAGCATGGCGGCGGACAGGATGGCCGCGGTCGGGTCGGCCTTGCTCTGGCCGGCGATGTCCGGCGCGCTGCCGTGGACCGGCTCGAACATGCTGGGCGCGGTGCCCTCCGGGTTGATGTTGCCGCTCGCGGCGAGCCCGATCCCGCCCGCCACCGCGGCGCCCAGGTCGGTGAGGATGTCGCCGAAGAGGTTGTCGGTGACGATCACGTCGAAGCGTTCGGGCTGGGAGACGAAGAACATCGACGCGGCGTCCACGTGGCAGTAGTCCACCGACACCTCGGCGAACTCCTTGGCCAGGCTGTCCACCGTGCGCTGCCAGAGGTCGCCGGCGTAGGTGAGCACGTTGGTCTTGTGCACCAGCGTCAGCTTGCGGCGGGGCCGCCTCAGAGCCTGGCCGAACGCGTACCGGGCCACCCGCTCCACGCCGTACGCGGTGTTGATGCTCTCCTGGGTGGCGATCTCGGCCGGGGTGCCCTTGCGCATCACGCCGCCGGCCCCGGTGTACGGGCCCTCGGTGCCCTCGCGGACCACCACCATGTCCACCGACTCGGGCCGGGCGCTGGCCAGGGGGGTGGTGACCCCGGGGTAGAGCCGCACCGGGCGGAGGTTGACGTAGTGGTCAAGCTCGAAGCGGAGCCGCAGGAGCAGGCCGCGCTCGAGCACGCCGCTGGGCACGCCCGGGTCGCCGACCGCGCCGAGCAGGATCGCGTCGTGCTGGCGGAGTTCGCCGAGCACCGACTCAGGTAGGAGCTCCGCGGTGGCGTGCCAGCGCGCCGCACCCAGGTCGTAGCGGGTGATCTCCGCGTCAGGCGCGACCTCGCCGAGCACCTTCAGCGCCTCGGCCACCACCTCCGGCCCGATCCCATCACCTGGGATCACTGCGAGCCGCATCTGCACACCTCCCGAGTCCACCCCAGCCATCGGGGTCTTGGCGTTTGCGCGAAGGTTACCGGGGCGCCGCGAGCCACCGGCACACCGGACCCACCAAGCGGTTGATCATTCCCGATTGGCGGGACGCCCGTTCGAGTGAAGTATCGACCCGAACGGGAGATTTCGGGCGTGCCATTCGCCCCCCACCCGGCAACACACCGTGAACACCGCCGTCGGGTGCACACACCTCGGCTGGCCGGGAACCACGCGGGTTCCCGGCCAGCCGAGAGGACTTTCGAGGTACTGCCGTTACTCGAAGCTCACCGTGCGCACGATGCGAGCGCCGACGGCGGCGCCGATCGGCTCCAGCACACCGGCGTCGACCGGACGGTCCACCCGCAGCAGCATGATCGCGTCCGGGCCCTCGGCCGTCTGGCTGATCTGCGCGGCCTCGATGTTCACGCCGACCTCGCCGAGCAGGGTGCCGACCTTGCCCATCACGCCGGGCCGGTCCGGGTACTCCAGCAGCAGCACGTTGCCCTGCGCCCGCAGGTCGAAGTGCCGGCCGTTGACCTCGACCAGCTTCTCCACCTGCTTCGGCCCGGTCAGCGCACCGGAGACCTTCGCGATCTGGCCGTCCGGGGTGCCGACACGCACGGAGACCACACTGCGGTGGTCCTCGCTCTCCGAGGACTTCGTCACCTCGACGTTGACGCCGAGGTCCTCCGCCAGCTGCGGCGCGTTGACGAAGGTGACCTGGTTCTCCACCGCACCGGCGAACACCCCGCGCAGCGCGGCCAGCGGCAGAACCGACACGTCCTCGTCGGCCAGCTCGCCGCGAGCCTCGATGGTCACCGAGCTCGGCGTGGTGGCCACCAGCGCCGACAGCAGCGAACCGAGCTTCTGGGTCAGTGGCAGGTACGGGCGGACCTCCTCGCCCACGGCGCCGCCCTGCACGTTCACCGCGTCCGGCACGAAGTCGCCACGCAGCGCCAGCAGCACCGACTTGGCGACGTCGGTGCCCGCCCGGTCCTGGGCCTCCGCGGTGGAGGCGCCCAGGTGCGGGGTGACGACGACGTTGGGCAGCTCGAACAGCGGGCTGGAGGTGGTCGGCTCGGTGCGGAACACGTCGATGCCGGCGCCGCCGATGTGGCCGCTGCGCACCGCGTCGGCCAGGGCTTCCTCGTCGATCAGTCCACCGCGGGCGGCGTTGACGACCAGCATGCCCTGCTTGGCCTTCTTGAGTTCCTCCGCGCCGATCAGGCCCAGGGTCTCAGCGGTCTTGGGCAGGTGGATGGAGATCGCATCCGCCCGGGAGAGCAGCTCTTCCAGGCTCACCAGCTCGACGCCGAGCTGAGCCGCACGACCCGCCGACACGTAGGGGTCGTAGGCGATCAGCTTGACGCCGAAGGCAGCGATCCGCTGCGCGAACAGCTGGCCGATCTTGCCCAGGCCCACCACGCCGACGGTCTTGCCGTTGAGCTCGACGCCGGTGTAGGAGCTGCGTTTCCACTCCCCGCCGCGCAGGCTCGCGTCGGCGGCGGCGACGTTGCGGGCGACCGACAGCAGCAGCGCCAGGGCGTGCTCGGCGGCGGACACGATGTTCGACGTCGGTGCGTTGACCACCATGACGCCGCGCTCGGTGGCGGCCGGTACCTCGACGTTGTCCAGGCCGACCCCGGCGCGGGCGACGACCTTCAGCCGGGTCGAAGCACCCAGCACCTCGGCATCCACCTTGGTCGCGGACCGCACGAGCAGCGCGTCGGCGTCGGCGACGGCGTCGAGCAGCGCAGGCCGGTCGGTTCCGTCCACATGCCGGATCTCGACCTCGTCGCCGAAGACTTCCAGCACCGACGGGGCGAGCTTCTCGGCAATCAGGACAACAGGACGGTTGGTCACGGGCGCGCTCCAGACATCAGGAATCACGGTCGAAGCAGGGCACAGCGTTGTACCCGGACCGATGCAGTGTAACGGGACCTTGAGAATTCGTTCACAAGTGTGTAGCCCGGATCACCGGACAAGCGAAGTATCAGGGCTCGTCGAACTCGCCGTCCTTGGCCCCGAGGACGAAGGCGTCCCACTCCTCGGGAGTGAACACCAGGACTGGGCCCTCCGGGTCGGCGCCGTTGCGCATCCCGACGTAACCGTCCACGAAGGCCACCTCGACGCCGGGCTCGTCCTCGTCGTCGGTGCTGGTGATCCACTCGGCGTTGCTGAAGTCGAGCTTGTCCCGGATGTGCGCTTTGTCGTCGAAGGGGGCCTCGTTGACGGGGGCGCCGTCGCTCGCGGTGTCGTTGACAGCGAGGTCGTTGTCGACGGTGTTGTCGCTCACTTCACTCACGGTCAACACCTTAACGCCACCCGGAACCCCTAGATCACATGCGAAGGACCCGGCGATCTCGCCAGAGCCCGCCGGGTCCTTTCACTTGTGTCCCATCACCGGGCGGTCACGTCACTGGGCGGTCACGTCACTGGAGCAGTCACGTCACTGGGCAGTCACTTGGTCCAGGACATCAGGGCGCGCAGCTTCTTGCCGACCTGCTCGATCTGGTGGTCGTTGCCCTGCTGCTGCAGCTTGGCGAAGTTCGGGCGCCCGGCCTCGTCCTCGGCCACCCACTCCTTGGCGAACGAACCGTCCTGGATCTCCGCGAGGATCTTGCGCATCGACTCCTTGACGTGCGCGTCGATCACGCGCGGGCCACGGGTGAGGTCGCCGAACTCGGCGGTGTCGCTGATGGAGTAGCGCTGGCCGGCGATGCCGCCCTCCCACATCAGGTCCACGATCAGCTTCAGCTCGTGCAGCACCTCGAAGTAGGCGATCTCCGGCTGGTAACCGGCCTCCACCAGCACCTCGAAGCCGGTCTGCACCAGCGCGCTGGCCCCGCCGCACAGCACCGCCTGCTCACCGAAGAGGTCGGTCTCGGTCTCCTCGGTGAAGGTGGTCTTGATGACGCCCGCGCGGGCGCCGCCGATGCCGGCGGCGTAGGACAGCGCCAGGGCCTGCGCGTTGCCGGTAGCGTCCTGCTCCACCGCGATCAGGCACGGCACGCCCTTGCCGTCCACGAACTGGCGGCGCACCAGGTGGCCCGGCCCCTTCGGGGCGACCATCGCGACGTCCACATCGGACGGCGGCTGGATCAGGCCGTAGCGGATGTTGAAGCCGTGGCCGAAGAACAGCGCGTCACCGCTGTTGAGGTTCGGCGCGATGTCGTCGGCGTAGATCTGGCGCTGCTTGGTGTCCGGCGCCAGGATCATGATCAGGTCGGCTTCCTTGGCCGCCTCTGCCGGGGTGAGCACCCGCAGCCCCTCGTCCGCGGCCTTCTGCCGGGACTTCGAGCCCTCCGGCAGGCCGATGCGGACGTCCACCCCGGAGTCGCGCAGGCTCAGGGCGTGCGCGTGGCCCTGGCTGCCGTAGCCGATGACGGCGACCTTGCGCCCCTGCACGATGCTCAGGTCGGCGTCGGCGTCGTAGAAGATCTCGCTAGCCATGAGTATTTCCTGGTTCCCTTGTGCTCGTAATGGTTGTGCTTGTAGGGGCTTCTGGCTGGTAGGGGCGCCTTCAGCGCACGGCCGTGGCGGTGATGGACTTCGGGCCTCGACCGATGGCGACCATGCCGGACTGCACCATCTCGCGCACACCGTAGGGCTCCAGCATGCGCAGCAGCGCGTCGAGCTTGTCCGCCGTGCCGGTGGCCTCGATGGTCAGCGCCTCCGGCGAGACGTCCACCACCTTCGCGCGGAAGAGCTGGACGGTCTCCAGCACCTGGCTGCGCACCGAGGCGTCCGCGCGGACCTTGACCAGCAGCAGCTCGCGCTGCACGGACACCTCCGGCTCCAGCTCCACGATCTTGATCACGTTGACCAGCTTGTTGAGCTGCTTGGTCACCTGCTCCAGCGGCTGCTCCTCCACCGAGACCACGATCGTCATCCGGGAGATCTCCGGGTGCTCGGTCGGGCCGACGGCCAGCGACTCGATGTTGAAGCTACGCCGGGAGAACAGCCCGGAGACCCGGGCCAGCACGCCGGGCACGTTCTCCACCAGCACGCTCAGCGTGTGTCGCGTCATCGCCGCCTCACCCCTCGTCCTCATCGAACAGCGGGCGAATCCCGCGCGCCGCCATGATCTGGTCGTTTCCGGTGCCCGCCGCGACCATCGGCCACACCTGGGCGTCCTGCCCCACCACGAAATCGATCACGACCGGTCGGTCGTTGATCTCCATCGCCTGCTGGATGACGCTGTCGACGTCGTCCTTGGACTCGCACCGCAGGCCCACGCCCCCGAGGGCTTCCGCGAGCAGCTTGAAGTCGGGAATGCGGTGCTTGTGGGTGCCGAGGTCACTGTGTGAGTAACGCTCGGCGTAGAAGAGGTTCTGCCACTGCCGGACCATACCCAGGTGGCCGTTGTTGAGGACCGCGACCTTGATGGGGATGTCCTCGATGGCACAGGTGGCCAGCTCCTGGTTGGTCATCTGGAAGCAACCGTCGCCGTCGAGGGCCCACACCTGCTTGTCCGGCGTGCCGACCTTCGCGCCCATCGCCGCCGGCACGGCGTAGCCCATGGTGCCCAGACCCCCGGAGTTCAGCCAGGTCCGCGGGTGCTCGTAGCCGATGAACTGCGCCGCCCACATCTGGTGCTGGCCCACGCCCGCCGCGTACACCGCGTCCGGGCCGACCAGCTTGCCGATCCGCTCGATCACGTACTCCGGGGACAGGCTGCCGTCGGAAGGCCACTCGTAGCCCAGCGGGAAGGTGTCCCGCCACTCGGCCAGCTGCGTCCACCACGGGTCGAGGTCGGCGGTGCCGTGCTCGTCCGCCTCGGTGCGCAACGCCTCGGACAGGTCGTTGAGGACCTCCCTGCAGTCCCCGACGATCGGCACGTCCGCCTTGCGGTTCTTGGAGATCTCGGCCGGGTCGATGTCGGCGTGCACGACCTTGGCCTCCGGCGCGAACGACGACAGCTCGCCGGTGACCCGGTCGTCGAACCGGGCGCCGAGCGCGATCAGCAGATCGGAGCGCTGCATCGCCGCGACCGCCGCGACGGTGCCGTGCATCCCCGGCATCCCCAGGTGCAGCGGGTGCGAGTCGGGGAACGCCCCCCGCGCCATCAGCGTCGTCACGACCGGGATTCCGGTCTGCTCGGCCAGCTGGCGCAGCTCGGCGGTCGCCTCCGCCTTGAGCACCCCGCCACCGACGTAGAACACCGGCCGGTGCGCGGTGCTGATCAGCCTCGCCGCCTCCCGGACCTGCTTGCCGTGCGGCTTGGTGACCGGCCGGTAGCCCGGCAGTTTCATCTCCGGCGGCCACGCGAACGACATCGTCTGCTGCTGGATGTCCTTGGGCACGTCGACCACCACCGGGCCGGGCCGACCGGTGGAGGCGATGTAGAACGCCTCGGCGACCACCCGGGGGATGTCGGCGACATCGGTGACCAGGAAGTTGTGCTTGGTGATCGGCAGCGTGATCCCGCAGATGTCGGCTTCCTGGAAGGCGTCCGTTCCGATCAGGCCGGTGCTCTGCTGCCCGGTGATGGCCACGACCGGCACCGAGTCCATGTGCGCGTCGGCGAGGGCGGTGACCAGGTTCGTCGCCCCCGGACCCGAGGTCGCCATGCACACGCCGACCTTGCCGGTGGCCTGCGCGTAGCCGGTCGCCGCGTGCCCAGCGCCCTGCTCGTGGCGCACCAGGACGTGCCGCAGCTTGGTCGAGTCCAGCAACGGGTCGTAGGTCGGCAGGATCGTCCCACCGGGAAGACCGAAGACCACCTCGCAACCGGCGGACTCAAGCGAGCGCACCAGGGCCTGCGCCCCGGACATCTTGACCGGCGCGCCGCTGGGCGGCGCGGGTTTGGCGGCTCTGGGCGGGGCGGGCTTGGCACCATGCCCCGGCGGCGGCGCCGGGACCGGGTTCTGCCTCGTGTTGGCGCTGGTCATCAGGTTTGCCCTCGTTGTTAAGGAGTGGGTCGCTTGTGGAGCGCTGTGCGATGCTGGGGCCGGACACGAAAAAACCCCCGCAGGCAGGGTGCCTGGCGAGGGTCGGCGCGTCGATGCTACGAAGTTCCGGCTTCCTAGGCGTCGACGCGCCCGGAAATTACGAGAAGGTCGAACAGTCGCGGCATGGCTCGGACGTTAATCGCAGACCCGCGCCTACGTCAAATCTACGAGACGTAGCTCTCGCATGGTGGACTCGTCGTGCGGTTCGGCGCTTTGAGAGGATTCCCAGCGTGACCGAGTCTCCCAGCCCATCCGACGAGCAGAGTCCATCCGGCGAGCAGGGCCCACCCGGCGAGCAGGCCCCATCCGGTGAGCAGGGCCCACCCGGCGAGCAGACCGGCCGCGAACAGGCCCAAGCCGGCACCTCTCGGCAGCTCACCTTCCGCATGACGCCGCTGACCTTGATCGCGGTCGGCAGCCTCGCGATCTGCGTGACGCCGGTGGCCTGGGTCAAGCCGTGGCTGCTGGTGATCTACCTGCTTCCGCTCGCCCTCGCCGTGTGGGTTCTCCGGGTGCGCACTGTGGTGAGCCGGGACGGCCTGCGCGCACGCCATGTCCTGAGCAGCACGCGATTCGGCTGGGACGAACTGCGGTCGCTGCGGCTGCACGAAAAGCGTTGGGTGCGCGCGGTGCTCACTTCCGGCAAGGAGGTGCAACTGCCGGCCGTGCGCGTCCGCGACCTGCACCGCCTCGCCGAGTTCAGCGGGGGCCGGCTGTCCGACGTGCCCGCACCTCCCGAACACAAACGCGGGTAGTCTCGGGGAACCCTTGCGCCGCCGCCGGCGGATCATGCGCCCACCACCCCAGGGTGTGGATCGCTGGTGCCCCTGCGCTGACGCGCCCACGAGGCTGTCGCGGACTTCCATGAACGCCAGACGGAGGAGCCGTCGTGCCACATCTGCGCTCCCGAACCACCACCCACGGCCGCAACGCCGCCGGCGCCCGCTCGCTGTGGCGCGCCACCGGGATGACCGACACCGACTTCGGCAAGCCGATCGTCGCCATCGCCAACTCGTACACCCAGTTCGTCCCCGGTCACGTGCACCTGCGGGACCTCGGCGACGTGGTGGCCGGCGCGGTCCGCGAGGCCGGCGGCGTCCCGCGCGAGTTCCACACCATCGCGGTGGACGACGGCATCGCCATGGGGCACGGCGGGATGCTGTACTCGTTGCCGTCCCGTGAGCTGATCGCGGACTCCGTGGAGTACATGGCCAACGCCCACCAGGCGGACGCGCTGGTGTGCATCTCGAACTGCGACAAGATCACGCCGGGGATGCTCAACGCCGCGATGCGGCTGAACATCCCCACGGTGTTCGTCTCCGGCGGCCCCATGGAGGCCGGCAAGGCCGTGGTGGTCGACGGCGTCGCGCACGCCCCCACCGACCTGATCACGACGATCGCGGCGTCCGCCAGTTCCGAAGTGGACGATGCCGGGCTTTCCGAGGTCGAGCGCTCGGCGTGCCCGACCTGCGGTTCGTGCTCGGGCATGTTCACCGCGAACTCGATGAACTGCCTCACCGAGGCGCTCGGCCTGGCCCTGCCCGGCAACGGCTCGACGCTGGCCACGCACGCCGCGCGGCGCCAGCTGTTCGAGCGCGCCGGCAGCACGGTGGTGGAACTCGCCCGCCGCTGGTACGAGCACGACGACGACACGGCCCTGCCTCGCTCGATCGCGAACCAGCAAGCCTTCGAGAACGCGATGGCGCTGGACATGGCGATGGGCGGCTCGACGAACACCGTGCTGCACACGCTCGCCGCCGCACGCGAGGGCGAGATCGACTTCGCACTGGAGGACATCGAGGCGACCAGCCGGCGGGTGCCGTGCCTGGCGAAGGTGAGCCCGAACTCCAACTACCACATGGAGGACGTGCATCGCGCCGGTGGGATCTCCGCGATTCTCGGGGAACTCGACCGCGCCGGGCTGCTGCACCGCGACGTCGGCTCGGTACACAGCGCCAGCCTGACCGAGTGGCTGTCCACTTGGGACATTCGCGGCGAGTCGCCGTCGCCGGAGGCGATCGAGCTGTTCCACGCCGCCCCCGGCGGCGTCCGCACCACCCAGGCGTTCTCCACGACGAACCGGTGGTCCTCTTTGGACACTGACGCGGCGGGCGGCTGCATCCGCGACGTCGCGCACGCCTACACCACCGACGGCGGGCTGGCCGTGCTGCGCGGCAACCTCGCCGAGGACGGCGCGGTGGTCAAGACCGCCGGCGTGGAGGAGGAACTCTGGCATTTCCAGGGTCCGGCGCGGGTGTTGGAAAGCCAGGAGCAGGCCGTGTCCGCGATCCTCAACCGGGAGATCCAGCCCGGCGAGGTGCTGGTGATCCGCTACGAGGGGCCAGCCGGCGGTCCGGGGATGCAGGAGATGCTGCACCCCACGGCCTTCCTGAAGGGCTCCGGCCTGGGCAAGAAGTGCGCGCTGATCACCGACGGCCGGTTCTCCGGCGGCTCGTCCGGGCTGTCCATCGGTCACATCTCGCCGGAGGCCGCCAACGGCGGCACGATCGGCCTGGTCGAAGACGGCGATCAGGTCCTGATCGACGTCCGGGAGCGCAAGCTCGAACTGCTCGTCGACGAGGCCACGCTGGCCGAGCGGCGGGCGAAGATGGACGCCAGCGAGCACCCGTGGCAGCCGGTCGGCCGCGACCGCACGGTTACCGCCGCGCTACGCGCCTACGCGCGGCTGGCCACCTCGGCGTCGTACGGCGCCGTCCGCGACGTCGATAAAGCGTGAACGTAAGCGGGAGGGGTTCCTGTCCCCGCACAGGAACCCCTCCCGGACGTCGATGTCAGTGCAGTGCGTTGAGAGCGGGCAGTCCGCCCTGGTGGAAGCCGAGCAGCACGCCGGCTGCGGCACCACCCGCGATCAGCAGGGCGAGAAACCCGGTCACCACCGGGTGGCGGTACCAGACCCGGCCGTTGTCCAGCGCGGCCCGGCCCGGGCCGGCGAACATCAGCCCCAGGGCCACCACGCCGAGCGCGGCTTCCAGCTCGGGGCCGCCCTGGCTGGCGAAGAAGCCGTGGTCGAGTTTGAGCGCCACGACGGTGGCCATCTCCCCGAGGATGGCCGCCGCGCCGAACGCGGTGAACAGGCCGAGAATCAGCAGCGCGCCAGCGCCGAGCTCGATGCCTCCGGTGACCAGCGCGAGTACGCTGCTCTGCTGGAATCCCATCTGCTGCAGCATCTGCGCGAAGCCCTGCGGGCCCGGGCCGCCGAGCTGCGGAAAGAGCTTGTGGGCGCCGTGCAGGACGAACAGCCCGCCCAGTCCTACCCGCAGGATGAGCAGGCCGAGGTCGGCACCGCCGTTGGACGGTAGTTTCACGCGCTCTCGCTCGCCGAGATCCTCCTGGAAAGCGGCGAACTGAGCATCATTTTTCGATGTCGGGTCGGTGTCGCCGGAGTCTTCGTCGAAGTAGTCCCGGCCCTGGGCGCGACTGCCCGCGTTGATGGTCTGCGTAGCTGCTGCCGCAGGGGCCTGGCCAGCGGCGATACCGGGCCTGCCGGGATGCGCGGAGTGCCTGCCACCACGGGTGCGATCGTCGGGGCCACCGGCTTCGCCGGGGCGATCGTTGTGAATGCTCACAGGGGCAGAGGCTAAGGCATTATCACCTATTAGGGCGACACTCGGTCCAATGTAATTCTCCAGCGTGACGACTTCGCAATACGCTCATCGCCCCTGCCGTGACAGTGACCGGAGCCGGCAGCTGGTCGCCGCACCGGAACATCTCACTGGAACATCTCACTGGAACATCTCACTGGGCGTTCACGAGCCGCTGGATAGGGTCCGGCGCGTGGGCCTGTTCACGCGGTTGCTGGGCGCTGCCTCGGTGGTCATCACCGTCGTCGCCGTGGTGACCAGCGGCGCTTGCGCGCGGTTTCCCGAGGATCACCCGAACGCGTGGCGGGACCAGCCGTCGCTGCAGCCGATGAAAGGGCCGCAGCCGTCGATCGAGGGCGAGGCCCCACCACCACCGGAAAGCGGCAACGGCCCCCCGCAGGCGCAGCAGCAACCCCCAGCCCCGGTCGGGTGTCACGACCCCGACCCGTCCGTGATCGCCACCTGCCTGGACCCGGTCGGCGCGATCGTCGTGCTCCCCGGCGACCAGGCAGCGCTCGTCGGCGAGCGGGCCACCGGGCGCATCCTGCGCGTGCAGCAGGGCAAGCCCCCCGTCGAGGTCGCCCGCGTCCCGGCGGACCCGTCCGGCGACGGCGGGCTCACCGGGCTCGCGCTGTCCCCTAGCTACCGCGAGGACGAGCTGGTCTACGCCTACGTCACCACCGGGTCGGACAACGAGGTGGTCCGCATCGCCCCCGGTGACCGGCCGAAACCGGTTCTGAGCGGCATCCCCAAAGGCGCGTCCGGCAATTCCGGCGCGCTGTTCACCGACAGCACCGGCGGCCTGCTGGTCGCCACCGGCAACGCGGGCTCCCCGGCCGCCGCCGGCGACCCGGCCTCGCTGTCCGGCAAGGTTCTGCGCATCGACGGCTTCGGCAAGCCCGCCGCGGACAACCCGCAGCCCGGCTCCCCGGTCATCTCCTCCGGGCTCGCCTCCCCCGGCGGCCTGTGCGGCGCGCCGGACGGCTCGGCGTACTGGGTCACCGACCGCAACGCCGCCCAGGACGCGCTGTACACGGTGAAACCCGGCCGACCGCTGGGCGCGCCCGCGTGGACGTGGAAGGACCGGCCGGGCGTTGCCGGCTGTGTCGCCGCGCCGAACCTGGTGGTCGTGGCGCTGGCGAACCAGTCGGCGCTGTACTCGATGCGTCCGGCCGCCGAAGGCGGGTTCATCGGGCAACCAGCGAAGGTGCTGGACCACAGTCGCTACGGCCGGCTGTCGACCACCGCGCTCGGCACGGACGGGCTGGTCTGGCTGGGCACCAGCAACAAGGCCGGCGGCCAGCCCACCTCCAGCGACGACCGCGTCATCCGCATCCCACCGCCGACCAGCGGCGCCGCCGGCCGCGACTGACGAACACCGACCCGTCTGTTACAAGCCAGCCTGTTACAAGCGCCGAAGCGTCACAAGCGTCACTGCCCGCAGGCAGCGAGGATCAGCTCGCGGACGCGCTTGGCGTCGGCCTGACCCTTGGTCGCCTTCATGACCGCGCCGACGATCGCCCCGGCCGCCTGCACCTTTCCGCCACGGATCTTGTCCGCGACGTCCGGCTGCGCCGCCAGCGCCTCGTCCACCGCGGCCTGCAGCGCGGAGTCGTCGGAGACGACCTCCAGGCCCTGCGCGGCGATCACCTCGTCCGGTTCGCCCTGGCCCTGCAGCACTCCGTCGACCACCTGCCGGGCGAGCTTGTTGGTCAGCTTGCCGTCGTTCACCAGCTCAATCACCCGCGCGACCTGGGCCGGCGTGATCGCCAACTGGTCGAGGTCGACACCCCGCGTGTTCGCCTGCTGCGCCAGGTAGGCCACCCACCACGACCGGGCTTCGGCCGGCGCGGCACCGGCGTCGACGGTCGCGGTGATCAGGTCCAGCGCACCGGCGTTGACCAGGTCCCGCAGTTCCTCGTCGGAGAGCTTCCACTCCTGCTGCACCCGCTTGCGCCGCTCCCACGGCAGCTCGGGCAGCGTGGTGCGGAGGTCCTCGACCCACTCGCGCGACGGGGCGATCGGGACCAGGTCCGGCTCCGGGAAGTACCGGTAGTCCTCGGCGGTCTCCTTGCGCCGACCGGGCGAGGTGGACGCGCTGCTCTCGTCGAAGTGGCGGGTCTCCTGGACGATCTCCTCGCCGGCCAGCAGCACGGCCGCCTGGCGCCGCATCTCGTACCGCACCGCCCGCTCGACACTGCGCAGGGAGTTCACGTTCTTGGTCTCCGTGCGGGTCCCGAACTGGCTGCTGCCCTTCGGGCTCAGCGACACGTTCGCGTCGCAGCGCAGCGAACCCTGGTCCATGCGCACGTCAGAGACATCCAGGGCACGCAGCAGGTCACGCAGCGCCGTCACGTACGCGCGGGCGACCTCGGGCGCTCGCGCGCCCGCGCCGACGATCGGTTTGGTGACGATCTCGATCAGCGGCACCCCGGCGCGGTTGTAGTCCAGCAGCGAGTGCGCCGCGCCGTGGATGCGGCCGGTCGCGCCGCCGACGTGCAGCGACTTGCCGGTGTCCTCCTCCATGTGGGCACGCTCGATGCCCACCCGGAACGTCTCGCCGTCGTCGAGGACGACGTCCAGGTGACCGTCGTAGACGATCGGCTCGTCGTACTGCGAGGTCTGGAAGTTCTTCGGCATGTCCGGGTAGAAGTAGTTCTTCCGGGCGAACCGACACCACTCCGCGACCTGACCGCCCAGCGCCAGCCCGATACGGATCACCGACTCGACGGCCTTGCCGTTGAGCACCGGCAGCGAGCCCGGCAACCCCAGGCAGGTCGGGCAGACCAGGGTGTTCGGCTCCGCGCCGAAGGTGTTCGCGCAGCCGCAGAACATCTTCGTCTTCGTGGACAGCTCGACGTGGACCTCAAGCCCGAGCACCGGGTCGAAGCGCTCGACGACCTCGTCGTAGTCCAGCAGTTCGGCGACCGCGGTCATGATTCCTCGTCCCCCTTGCGCAGCGCTCGCACGGCCAGCGCCGACCCGGTGAGCAGTCCCGCCGCGGACACGGCGGCATCCAGCAGGGCCAACCGGTCGTTCTTGTCCCGAGCCTCGCGCAGCTTGCTCCGCAGGCCGTAGGCCGCGCCCACCTGCGAGGCCAGCAGGAACGCTGCCTTGATCTTGGGGTTCATCACGCTACCTCCAGACGCGGAACACGGTCGATCAGTGCGCCGCCGGCGGCGGCGTCACGCGCGGTTTCGTAGGCGGCGCCTACGCGGTAGAGCCGGTCGTCGGCCAGCGCCGGAGCCATGATCTGCAGACCGACCGGCAGATCGTCCTCATCGGACAGTCCACAGGGGACGCTCATGGCGGCGTTGCCGGCGAGGTTCGCCGGGATCGTGCACAGGTCCGCGAGGTACATCGCCATGGGGTCGTCCACCCGCTCGCCGATGCGGAACGCGGTCGTGGGCGTGGTCGGCGACACCAGCACGTCCACCTTGCCGAAGGCGGCCTCGAAATCCTGGGTGATCAGAGTGCGGACCTTCTGCGCCTGGCCGTAGTAGGCGTCGTAGTAACCCGACGACAGCGCGTACGTCCCGATCATGATCCGCCGCTTGACCTCCGGGCCGAACCCGGCCTCCCGGGTCAGCGACATGACCTCCTCGGTGCTGCGCGAACCGTCGTCGCCCACCCGTAGGCCGTAGCGCATGGCGTCGAACCGGGCCAGGTTCGACGAGCACTCGCTCGGCGCGATCAGGTAGTACGCGGCAAGCGCATAGTCGAAGTGCGGGCAGGACACCTCTAAGACCGTCGCCCCCAGACCGCGCAACGTCGAGACCGCCTCCTCGAATGCGGCCAAGACGCCGGGTTGGTAACCCTCGCCGCCGAGTTCCCGCACCACCGCGACTCGTACTCCGGTGAGGTCGGCGCGCGCCCCTTCGCGTGCCGCGGCGGCCACGGGCGGCACCGGCTGCGGGATCGAGGTTGAGTCCAGCGGATCGTGGCCGCCCATCACCTCGTGCAGCAACGCCGCATCGAGCACGGTCCGGCCGAATGGCCCGGCCTGGTCGAGTGACGAGGAGAACGCGATCAACCCGTATCGCGACACCCCGCCGTAGGTCGGCTTGTGCCCGACAATGCCGGTAACGGCGGCCGGCTGCCGGATCGAGCCTCCGGTGTCCGTTCCGATGCCGAGCGGAGCCTCGAGCGCGGAAACCGCGGCGGCCGAGCCGCCTGACGATCCGCCGGGGATGCGGCCCAGGTCCCAGGGATTGTGGGTCGGGTGGAACGCGGAATTCTCCGTGGATGAGCCCATAGCGAACTCGTCCATATTGGTCTTGCCGAGCATCACGATCCCGGCGTCCTT
>JBPYFK010000176.1:0-6097 GCA_051984675.1 Pseudonocardiaceae bacterium
CTGACATCACCCGATCCTTCCCATGGCCGTGCTGGAAGTCGGCCACACTGGATCATGGTCCACCAAGACAATCACAACACCCACTTGGGTAGACGCTCAACGCACCCGGAATTAGGCAACAAAGTCCTTGTACCGCGCCAAAACTCGGTGCCTGCGGTTGACCAGCGGTTTGTTGATCGGTGTCAAGCGGCTCGGGTGTATTCGTTGATCAGTCCGCAGAGGACCTTGCGACGCTCGATCGGGCCGTCGGTCGAGGCTTGTTGATCAAGCAGGCGGCTGCACCGTCTGGTCTGAGCTTGCACTGGCTAGTGTCTTGCCGTCCGGGCTGAACACCACCCGAGTGAACAACTTCGAGCGGTGGGAGTCCAAGGAACACCTTGACGCATGGCGAGCGGTCGCCGCAGCTCCGGACACGGGAATCGCGATCCGCGCGGACCACCAAAACCCTGCCGACCCCACCTACGCGGACCGAGGCAGCTTCGTCGGCCGCCCGGCTCAGGACGCGATCCGTCGCTGCTACACCGGAGCCTGACTTCCGCCGTTCCCACACGGGTGTCCGCGGGCGTAGGCCAACCGATACTTCCCGTTGGCCCACGCCTTTGCGCCGGGGGCGCGGCTAACCTCGCCCGCCCCCCGGCTGCCACGAGGTCACCGTCCAGCAGCTGGAGGCCTGCGCAAGCGCGCCGCCGAGATCTTCGACATCTCCCGGCACACCCGTCCACCACGTGTTGGGTCGACCGCGGCGCCCCGGGACATACCCTTTGTCGACCCCGGCGCAAGCAAGCGCACCGCAGCACGTCGCATGCGGGCGGGCCAGACCTGGGCACCAGGCGGCTAATTCTCCAGCAGCCGGGACACGCTCGACGCAAGCGCTCGGAAGCCACCGCGGGCGCTCGAGGCGAGCACCGTCGTCCAGTCGAAATAGTCGCACCACAACGCGATGCGGCCATCCCGGACCTCGAACGTGCCGCACACCCAGAACTGGGCGCGCCACAGCCCAGCCTCCAGCGCATCGGTGCGTTCGGTCAGCACCACCGGACCGTCCGCAGCGATGTGGTGCAGTTTTGCCTCGAACCCGGAGGTGTACTTGGCCATGGTCCGTAGTTGCTTCTCGAACGAGGCCAGACCACGTGCCGGCGGCAGTGGCACGTTCTGGTAGACGACGTCGGCCGCCGCATAGGTGAGCGCCTTGTCGATGTCGAGTCCTTCCAGCGCGGCGAGGAAGGCCTTGACTGTCTCGATGGGACTGAGGGCCTCTGACATCGTCTTCCTCCTCGAGTTTGGCTATACGGACATACCTTATTTCGCTGGGCCATCCCAGGAAACTCCGACAGCAAAGCTTCGATGGCCGGGAGCAGCGCAGGCTGCGTGAAGCGGCGGCAAGCAGCGGGCACAGCACGACTGACAAGGCCCCCGGTGGCGGGGTGGCTGCCCCTCATCGTGCGTCACCACCCGGCTGTTGGCCGCGAGTGATGCGACTGACGGGTCAAATCCCGAAGGGCGGTGTTCTTTGACTTCTCGCCATGCCTATGTGTGTGTCCGCTGTGTAGGCGGCCACACCCGTCCATCGCCACAGACCTCAGAGCGGGCCCTGCACTCGCCCGCGCCAGGTGACATGGCGGAGCCTGTGCAGCTGGTGGTTGTGGCGACGATGACAAGGAGGCGGACGAAGCCCAGGAACGGCAGCGCCACGTAGAACCTGCAGGGCTTTGCACCGTTCGGGTGAACGACACTCGAAGCGACGATGCGAATGATCACGGCCTCTTACGCTACGGCCGGCTGGTGTTCGGTGTAGGACTTGGGAGGAACGGCCTGCCCGCTCAGGTCCCGCCAGTCACTCACCCCCGTCAACGCGGCCGGCAGTACACTCACCGTTCCGACCGTCAGCACGGCATCCGCGGCGCGAGCAGCCGCCGAGGAAGCGCTGAGCTCGCCGACGGTGTCCAACGCGAATGCACTAAACCACGACCCGATCGGCACATCGGTCAGCGCCGGATATAGCGGAGTACCCAGCCAGGTCCCATCCAACAGGTCATGCAGTCGTGGACGTTGCCCGAGCAGGCTCCGGACGATCGGCTGTGTTCGGTCGGCCAGCCCGTCCAGCCACCGCTGGGAGTTAGCGAGACGTCTTGCCAGCGCCGAAGACATTCGCACACCCACCTTGTATCGCTCCACGAACGGCCTGACTGTGGGATCTCCAGGTAACCAGCCCACACCTCAGGCAACACCGCCGCAACTCGCAACACCGGGCTGGTGACGGCCTCGCCTCCCCCACCGCGTGATTTCGCAATGCGCAGGCTGAGCAGACACTGAGCATCGCCTCCGCGTACGCCCGCGACCAGGGGTGTCCACTTGTCCAGGGTTCTCATGAAAACTGCGCCGGAACGTGCTGATGTGTTCAGTGGAGCAGCGGTGTTGGTGCTTGCCGGTACGGTTTCTGGCGTGTCCACCGTGGTGCCGGCATACCAGTTCGCGCTTGACCCCGCGCCAGGTCAGCTTTCGCCGACGATGACCCGATGCGGCGCAGCAGGGCAATCTCCGTTGAGGTCGGTAACTGTGATCATCACGGGGCGGACCATGCCGCTGGCCCCGGCCGGTGCCTGCACTCGGCGGGACCGGTGCGAAGGTAGGGCGATAAGCGCGAGATCCCGTTGATGAGGAGATGTCCGTGTCGTGGGCAGATGATGTACGTAGTGCGGTCACCCCCGAACCGGGCGACACCCGGCCGGGGACGGTCGATCTGGTCCTGTCTGGCGGAGGAGTGAAAGGCGTCGCGCTGGCCGGCGCGGTCGCGGCGCTCAATCAAGCTGGATACCACAGCTGGCAGGTCTCCGGCACCTCCACCGGCGCGATCGTGGGTGCGCTGGTCGCCGCTGGGCTCACCGGTGATGAGCTGAGCGAGACGGCTATGAGTCTGGATTACGCCAAATTCGCCGACAAAGTTCCGTTCACGCGCCTCCCGCTGGTCGGACGCGCGCTTGCTCTGATCACCTGGAACAGTCTGTATCGGGGTGACTACGCCCGGGACTGGATCGGCCAGCAGCTGGACACACACGGGGTGCGCACGTTCGCTGACCTGGCACTAGACGATCCCCACCTGCCACCGGAGAAGCGGTACAAACTTGTGGTCACCTGCGCCGACCTCACCCTCGGTCAGTTGATCCGACTCCCGTGGGACTACCGCGAGATCTACGGATTGGACCCAGATACCCAGTTGGTGGCCGACGCGGTACGCGCGTCGATGTCCGTGCCGTTGCTGTTTCCACCGGTGACCCTCACCAACCCGACTACGGGCATCACCTCGACCCTGGTCGACGGCGGTGTTGTCTCCAGCTTTCCGCTGGATTCGTTGGACCGTACCGACCCCGAATTGCCACGCTGGCCCACCTTCGGGGTCACCGTGCTGCCGGATATGCCGGGCAGCGTGCTGCCACGCCCGCTCGATACCGTTTTACCGTCACCGGTCCGCCTGCTGGAAAAGACCATGATGACCGCCCTGGTGGGGCGGGACAAAGCCTACGAGAACAAGCCGTGGAACAGGGAACGCACCATCCAGATCCATTCACCGACCGTGGGGTTTACCGACTTCGGACTCACCCACGCGCAGGTGCAGCGGCTTCACGACGACGGCTATCGAGCTGCCCAAACCTTCCTCAGTACGTGGGACTGGCAGGCTTACCTGCACCGCTTCCGGCATGCTTCACCGCCCAAAGTGGATAACCATCCTGGGCTCTAACGAGAGTAGATCGGTGTAGCACCTGCCTCCGGACCGCTGGTTGCACTAGGAGGCTCTGACGGACAATCCTCGCGCTCGAAGAGCGCGGTATCTACACGGACGGGTCCCCGCCTGATGACGTGACCACTAACAAGACCTGAGACACCACCGGCCCCCGGGAGGCCGGTGGTGTCGGGACCACCGGTCGGTGGGCGTTGGCGTACCAGCGCGCCGGATCGTCCTAGTCGCGTGGTGGCAGGCCGGCTGCGTGTGCCACCTGCGCCATCGGCTCTCCGGTGTCCTCCGCAACACGCCGTGCGATCAACCAGGCGTCGTCAAGCGACACGTGGCCGTGTTCCACCAAGGCCCGTGCCTGCGCAGCCTGCTCAGCTGCTGAGCGCCTCGCCGTTGCCCACTCCGTCAAGCGAACCTGCAGGATCTTTGCATCCGATCCGGTCTCCAGAGACAGCACATGAAAGCAACGGTTGAGCAGGACGACTGGCCCGTGCACTCCTGCGTACAGCACGCCACCGGCAGCCTCGTACAGACGCTGCCCCAGATGCGTGGCGAACGTGCCGATCCAATGCACAGGGAACGTCGCTGACGCGAACGCCGGGGCGCCCCGTGGAGCGCGGGTCTGCGACACCGCATGGACACGAGCTGGGGACGCGAAGTCTGCGCCTGTTTCTAGGCTCTCGCCGTCGCCGTCAGGTATCGGGTGGGCCGGGTGATGGGTCAGCTTCGTGCGCTGGCGCGGTGGAGGGGGCATCAGCGTCGATCTCCGAGGTCAAGAAGACGCCGAACAAACCGCGCATACACCTCCGCGAGCACCCGAACCCGGACCTCTTTCGCCTGGTCCAGCCCCTGGCCAGCGAGCAGGTAATCCGTAATCGGCGCCCACAACGGGATGATCTCGTCCTCGGCGACCCACGCCTGATTGCCGTAGAAGGGAACAATCTCATCGTGCACGATCCGATCATGATGTGCGCTGTGACGCTTGCCGTTGATCAACGGACCAACCGGCCGCAGACGCGGATTGTGATAGCGACGCACCCCGTCGATGGTGTGGTGCAACTCGGCGAGCCCGTCCGCCGACCACTGCTCGGGTTGGGTGACGACGAGCGCCAGATCCGCCGCGACCAGAGCGTTGACGAGCAACACGCCCAACGCTGGCATGGTGTCGATCAAGATCAGGTCGTAGTCGCCCACTACCTTCAACATCACATCGGCAAGACGGTGCTCCCGCCCGAACCGCATCGCGGCGACGTTCGACTCTCCGGTCGCCAGCGATTCGGTACTCGGCGTGGGCGCGAGGCTGACGCCATCCCACACCGTCGGCCCGATCACATCCGCCAGCCCGTACTCGGCATTCGCAGTCAGCGTCTCGGCTACCCCGATCATTTCCCGTTGCTGCGGGTCGGTGGACAACACCGATGTCGTATTGCCCTGCGGGTCGAGATCAACGACTAGCACAGCAAGCCCCTGCAGGCTGGCCGCTCTCGCGAGATGGCACGTGGATGTGGTCTTGCCAACCCCGCCCTTCTGGTTGCAGACCGCGCACACCAAAGCCGGACGGTCGGCGGACAATCGTGACTGTTGCACGAATCGCCAGCCTGCCGCACATGCCACGGCGGGTCGAGGCACCGCCGGCGTGTCCCGGAGCCTGTCCCCGTATCGCGGTAACGAACCGCGCATCTGGAGACAGCCGGGAGGGCCCGCTGTTCGTGACGACTCGTTCGACTCCCGTCGCTAGTCGCTGCTGGTCCGTCGCCACCACCGGACCGGTGAGCTGGCGCTCTACCGTTGCTACAGCCCCGACCGGGTGCCCTTGCGTAAGCTGGTCCGCGTCGCCGGGCGGCGCTGGAGCATTGAAGCAGCGTTCCAGACCGGCAAGGGCCTGACTGGGCTCGACGAGCACCAGGTGCGCCGCTGGACCTCCTGGCAGCGATGGACCGTCCAACAGCCCCGCCGGCCGCGACCTGACCCCCTTGCAAACGCGATCAGCACCTGCACCCTGTGATCGGTTCCGTTGCGGACGTACTACACACGTCGATACAGGCATGAGTCCAGATCTTGATCTTCCTGCGATGGGCCGAAGACCGCCGCACCTTTGGCATCCCCGAGACCGAGCTGAGCGTGGGCACGCTGGTCAGTTTCGACGCACGGAGACCGCGGCATCCTCGCCTCGCCGGCACTGCTGAGGCCTGGAGTGACGCGGGGGTCACCATCGGGCTGGCGGCCCCCGCTCTACCCGCCCTATGCCGGTCCGTCCTGAACCAGGGCCGTTTCACGATGCACCCGTGGCCGCCGCCGCGCAGCACGCGTTTGCCCTGATCGGGCACACAGATCACCGTGCGCCGCGCCGTAGCGGCAGGTACACAC
>JBPYFK010000177.1:0-14988 GCA_051984675.1 Pseudonocardiaceae bacterium
TCCTGGCCTTCGCCGGAGCCGTGGCGATCATCGTGGTGGTCTTCGCCGTGATGCAGGTACGCCGTACGCCCGGGCGCATCCACGCAGGCGTGGTCCCCGGCGCGGTGCTGTTCGGCACCGGCTGGGCTCTCTCGGGCGGTTGCCCGGCGATCCCGATCATCCAGGTCGCCAGCGGCTACCTTCCCGCCCTCGCCACGATCGGCGGTGTCGTCGTCGGGATCTGGCTCTGCCGCTGGGCCAACGCCAGGTTCTTCCACCTTGATCGTGGCTCCTGCGGGCTGTAGAGAGCCGCGGCAAGACCCGTTCGAACAGATCACCCAGCCGAGTGGGACAACATCGGATAGCTGAGTGTCGGGTACCAGTCGTCCGGGCGACCCTGCCGGGTCAGGTCGAGGATGTGCCAGACCGGGCTGAGCAGGTCGATGCCACGCTCGCGGATGTCTTCGGCCAACCACGGATGCCCCGAGTAGAAGTGGTGCACCCCGCCGCTGGCGTCGCGGGTGAACACGGACACCGTCGAGTCCTGGTTTCCCTCGACGTCCTCGCTGCCGAGGTCGTACTTGAAGGTGCTGGTCCCGGCACTGAGCAGCCGCAGGTTCGTCCACTGCCGATCGCGCGCGTGCGCTCGCAGGGCGGGGAGATCGGCCGCGGCGACGATCACGAAGTCGACGTTTCGCGCGAGGTGGTGGGCGATTCCGTTGTACCCGTCGATCCACATCGTGCACATCGGACACGGTTCCGTCTGCCGCTTGCCGTACATGAGGTGATACACGACGAGCTCGCGCGCGGGACCGGTGAACAGTTCACTCAGCCGCACCTTCGACACGGGCTCGTCACCGGCTCGCAGGTCGGCCGGGCCTTCCTCGAACACGTAGTCGTCCACGGCGGGTCCGGGTGGGAGGTGGCGGCGCAGGTTCGCGACTCGTTCGCGCTGGCGCATCAGGTCGATTTCGGCCTGACGCAACCGTTCGCGAGCGCCGAGGTACTCCTCCGACTCGGTGGTGAGGTTGGTTTGGCGCATCATGGCCTCCGAATGCGGTGGTTACCAGCAGGAATCACCAACAGGCAACGGACACCAGTCCGTACCGGATGCAGGTGTCCTCGGAATGAAAGCTGGATGCCGCCGCCCGCACTCCGCCCGGGCTCGTCGACGGCTGGGCGAGCGCTGGCGCCACGCCGCTGAGCAACAGGCTGGTGCTCAGCGCCAGGGCGGCAACAACGCGGGGCAGTGACATCGGTTCAGCCATAACGGTCCCTGGCCGGCAGGGACAGGGGCGAAGGTCCCTGCCTTGCTCGTCGACACGCGCGCACGTTTGCGTGTGCGAGAGGCGAGCGGGCGTCGCGTGCGATGCTCGCTTCCCACCGGGGGGAAGACATGTCACATCATCTGAGCGGACCCAATCTCAAGCCACCCGCTGGTGACGCACGCCTGGACCTGACCGACGTGTTCGCGTTCCTGTCCCCGCAGAACAGCGACCGCACGGTACTGATCATGGATGTCAACCCGTTCGCCCCCACGATGGGAACGGAGTTTCATCCCGGCGCCGTGTACCGCATCAACGTCGACAATGACGGCGACAACCGGGCCGATGTCGCGTTCAGCCTGCTGTTTTCCACACCACGCCGTGGTGCGCAGACGGCGACTGTCTACCTCGCGACCGGCGATCAGGCACGCCAGCACGAAGCGTTCGGGGACATGATCGTCACCGAAGCGCCGGTCAGCTTCGGCAGCGAGCCCAACATCATCAGGTCCGGCACCTACCTGTTCTCGGCCGGGCTCCGCAGCGAACCGTTCTTCGCCGACCTGGACGGCATCCTCGACAACTTCCAGTGGACCGGGGTCGACAGCATGGCCGACAAGAACGTTTTCGGCATCGTGCTGGAAATGCCCAATGACGTGCTGGGATCCGACCCAACCATCGGCGTGTGGTGCCGGGTGAGCCTGCACCGCGACGGCGAGCTGCTGTCGGTCGATCGCGGCGCGCACCCGTCGCTGACCGCCTACTTCAACAAGGAAGAGGTCAAAGACCAGTACAACCGGGGAGAACCGGAGAACGACCGGGCGACTTACCTTTCCTCGTGGACCGAGGTCCTGCGGCACACCGGTGGTTACAGCGCGGAAGAGGCGCGCAGAACGCTGGAGACGGTGCTGCCGGACATCCTGCGCTTCGATCGCTCCCAGCAGGCCGCCTATCCCAACGGGCGGAAGCTCGTGGACGACGTCACCAACGCGCGCCTGGCGATGATCAGCAACGGCCAGATCCAGGAGGCCATCGCCCCGCACACGGACTACCTCAGCGAGTTCCCGTACCTCGGAACTCCCCACGCGGTGACCGTCCCAGCCGGCACGTGAGCGGTTCCGGCGGGTTCCGGCCCACTGGACCGGCGAGCGGGTCGATCAGGCATATTGGGCTGGTGACCACCTATCCCAGCGCGCAGGTCCCGGAGCAGCTGTTCGACGACTCGGAGACGGAGGCACGCTGGCGCGCCCGCTTCAGCTCCCCCCGCGTCTCTCTCCCCGACTGGGCGCGGGATGCGCCACAGCGCAACCTGTACGTGTCCAACTCCAGCGGCACCTGGGAGCTGTACGCGTGGGATCGCTCCAGCGGCACACACCACCAGGTGACCGACCGCCCGAACGGCACGTTCCACGGCACGCTGTCCGCCGACGGCGAGCAGATCTGGTGGTTCAACGACACCGACGGCGACGAGTTCGGCACGTGGGTGGTCGAGCCGTTCGGCGGCCGGGACGGTGAGCCGGCCCTCGGGCTGCCCGCTACCCACGCCGGCTACCCGGCCGGTCTGGAGCTCGGTTCGCGGGTGATCGGGCTGGGCATGTCCACCGACGACGGTGTGACCGTCTGGGTGGCTCGGGACGGCGGCCCGGCGGAGATCGTCTACCAGCACGAGCAGGACGGCGGGCTGGCCACGCTGTCCCGCGACGAGCACCTGCTGGTGATCTCGCACTCCGAGCACGGCGACTCCCGGCACCCCGCGCTGCGTGTGCTCCGCGTGCAGGACGGCACGAAGGTCGCTGAAAAGTGGGACGGTCCCGGCAAGGGGCTGGACGCGCTGGACTTCGCCCCGGTGGCCGGCGATCCCCGGCTTCTGGTCCTGCACGAGCGGCGTGGCCGCGAGGAGCTGCTGGTCTGGGACGTCGTCGCCGACCGGGAGACGGAGATCAACCTGGACCTGCCGGGCGAGGTGACCGCCGAGTGGTACCCGGACGGGCGAGCGCTGCTGGTCGCGCACACCCACCAGGCGCGGACCACGATGCACCGCTACGACCTCGACACCGGCGAGCTCACGGATCTTCCGACCCCGCGGGGCACGGTCGGCAACATCACCGTCCGCCCCGATCACTCGGTCGAGTACTCCTGGTCGTCGGCGGCCACGCCGTCGCTGGTCCGCGTGCTGTCCGCCGAAGGGCAGGACGGCGTCCTGCTCACTCCGCCAGGTGATCGCGCACCCGGGTCGGTCCCGGTGACGGACGCGTTCGTCGAGATCCCGTACGGCCCGAACGACACCGTGCACGCACTGGTCGCCAAGCCGGAACGGGCTGGCGACGGTCCGATGCCGGCGGTGTTCAGCCTGCACGGCGGACCGCACGCGGCCGACGAGGACCGCTTCTCGGCCTACCGGGCCGCCTGGCTGGACGCCGGTTTCGCGGTGATCGAGGTGAACTACCGCGGTTCCACCGGGTACGGCTCACCCTGGCGGGACGCCATCGAAGGCCGCCCGGGGCTGACCGAACTCGAGGACGTCGCACACGTGCAGGACTGGGCCATCGCCCAGGGGCTGACGACGCCCACGCTCAGCGTCGTGGCGGGTGCGTCCTGGGGCGGATACCTGACGCTGCTGGCCCTGGGCACCCAGCCGGAACGCTGGGCGGGAGGCGTCGCCGGCGTCCCGGTAGCGGACTACGTGTCGGCCTACGCCGACGAGATGGAGCCGCTTCGGGCCTACGACCGCGCGCTGTTCGGTGGATCACCGGAGGAGCTGGACGAGGTGTACCGCAAGTGCTCCCCGATCACGTACGTGGATCAGGTGCGCGCGCCGGTGCTGGTCCTCGCCGGGGACAACGACCCCCGCTGCCCGATCCAGCAGATCCTCAACTACCTGGACCGGTTGGCGCAGCGGGACGTCCCGTTCGAGTTCTACCGGTACGACGCCGGCCACGGTTCGCTGGTGATCAAGGAGACGTTGCGCCAGGTCGCGGCGGAGATCCACTTCGCTCGCCGCGCCGTCGGGATGCGCTGAGCGCCCACCTGACGGCGTCCGGTGCTCACAGGACCTGGCGCCGTACATCCAGGTTGTGGAACTTGGGTTCCTCCTCGCAGAGTGCCCGCATCCGTTGCGCGAACTGGTCGGTCTCGGGCAGCTTCGAGTTGCGCATCGCTTCCTCGTAGGAAGGGAACTCCACGAACTCGAAGTAGGTCCCGGGGTGGTCGTGGTCGGCAGTGACGACAGCACGGGTGACCGTGCGCCGCCCGCTGGTCGACTCCAACCATTCGTCCATCAACCGCTCGACCTCGTCCTCTCGCGAGGTCTTGTACTCGATGAGTTGAGCGAAGCGCATCGTTCCTCCCCCGCGTCAGCTCGCGCCGGTCGGGACTACCTCGTCTTCGAGCAGTTCACGAATCTGTTCGCGCAGCTCGGGAGTGTCGACGTGACCGTGCACCGATACCGCGTGCTGCACCGCGGCCCGCACGACCTCGTCCTCCTCGCCGGTGAGGGTGAGCGTGCAGTTCACCTCGCTCGGGTACTTCCGGCAGTCCGCTACCTTCCTGGACATCTGAACTCCTCACTCGTGGACCGGTTGGCCGGTGAACGCCGTACCGCCAGTCAGCCAATGCAGTTCGCGCTCGTACTGGACCGCCGGGTGCACCGCGACTCCGCGCACAAGCAGCCCGGGCGGGCTCGCACTCAGAGCGACCCAGCGCACGGCCAACCCGGCAAGCGCCAGCGAGGCCATTGGGCCGGGGACCAGGTCCGGGCTCTCTCGCTCCAGGAACACCAGGTGGCCGGTAGGCCGCAGCACTCGCGCGACCTCGTCCGCACGGCATTCCCCCGAAGACTGCGCGAAAGTGCACACGACGACGTCAAACGCGCCGGTGGGAAACGGCAAACGACCACCCGGCGCCTGAGCCGTCTCGACCGCTGGCACGCTGCGGGCGAGAACTCCCTGCCGTCGCAGGAGATTCTCCGCGGGGCTGCCGACCAGGGCAAGGTAGGAGACGTGTCGGTAACGGCCGCCGGGAACGGAGAAGTCGCCCACTTCCAGCACCCGGCCGGACGCGCTACGCACGGCGTACCGCGAATGCTGTCGCCGCGGCGTGAGAGAACTCACCTGCCGAGCATGTGCCCGCGCGTGAGCCGTAGCACAGCGTCTTTGGTCCCGGAATGTGAGCCTTTCGGGACCGTGTTGGTCCCGATGTGAGCCGACTCTTCGAACCGATCAAGCTTCGCGATCTCACCGTCCGCAACCGTGCCTGGGTGTCCCCGATGTGCCAGTACTCGGCCGAAGACGGGGTGCCCGGCGACTGGCACCTGGTACACCTAGGCCAGTTCGCCGTCGGGGGTGCCGGTCTCGTCCTGACCGAGGCCACCGCCGTCACGCCCGAAGGCCGGATCAGCCCGTCCGACACCGGGCTGTGGAACGACGAGCAGGCCGCGGCCTGGCGCCGGATCAACGACTTCCTCCACGCGCAGGGCGCGGCCACCGGCATCCAGCTCGCGCACGCCGGGCGCAAGGCGTCGGCGCTGCCGCCGTGGGCCGGTCAAGGCGCCGTTTCGCCTGAGCAGGGTGGTTGGCAGCCGGTCGCCCCGACCGCTGAGCGCTTCGCGAACCTGGCCGAACCGAGCGCGCTCACCGAAGCCGAGATCGCCAAGCTGCCCGAGCGGTTCGCGGCGGCGGCCCAGCGGTCCGAATCCGCCGGGTTCGACGTTGTCGAGTTGCACTTCGCCCACGGCTACCTGGCGCACCAGTTCTACTCGCCGCTGGTCAACGACCGTCAAGACCACTACGGCGGAAGCTTCGACAACCGGGTACGGCTGCTGCTGGAGATCACCGAAGCGGTTCGAGCGGTGTGGCCGCGGGATCGGCCGCTGTTGGCCCGTCTCTCCGCCACCGACTGGGTGGACGGCGGATGGACCGGGGACGACTCGGTGCGGCTGGCACGGTTGCTGGCCGACCGGGGCGTGGACCTCGTGGACGCCTCCACCGGAGGCGCCGTGCCGCACGCCGACATCCCGGTGAAGGCGGGCTACCAGGTGCCCTTCGCCCGGCGCATCCGCGCCGAGGCGGACGTGCCCACCGGGGCAGTCGGCCTGATCACCGCACCCGAGCAGGCGGAGGAGATCGTCGCGTCGGACTCCGCCGACGCCGTGCTGCTCGGCCGCGAGTTGCTCCGCAACCCGCACTGGCCGCTGCACGCGGCCGACCGCCTGCGCGCGGACAACCTGTGGCCGGACCAGTACGCCCGCGCACGCCAAGTGAGCTAATACGACAGGTGGCCCGGACCCCTCGGCCGGGCCACCTGCGCGCTGCTGTCAGCCCTGTGCGAGCTTGGCCTGCCACATCCAGTGGGCCTCTTCGAGCTTGGCCGTGATCGACAGGAACAGGTCCTGGGTGACCAGGTCGGTCTTGTCGGTCTCGTCGATGCGGGCACGCATCCGGTGGATGATGTTCTCCAGGGTCGTCGTCATCGCCTCGACGACCTCGCGGTCCTGCCGCCATCCCGCGGCGAAATCCGGCAGCCCGGAACTCTCCGCGACGGTGCGTGCCCGCCCGTCCGGCGGCGTCCCGAGCGTCGCGCACCGCTCCGCGACATCGTCGGCGCAGTTGCGCGCGGTGTTGACCAGCTCGTCCAGGTGTAGATGCACATCCCGGAAGAACGGGCCGACGACGTTCCAGTGCGCCTGCTTCGCCACCAGGTGCAGGTCGACGAGTTCGAGCAGCGCGCTTTCCAGCGCCTTGGCGGTCAGATCGCGCTCGGCGTGGCCCAGCGGGCTCGTGATCGGCGACTTCTGGTTCTTCCCAGCCATGTTTCCCGCCTCCCAGGGAGAGTCGATGGTCAGGTCACTGGCCCGGGGATACCCGCGATGCCGGGGACTCAACTCGCATCCAGGACTGAACTCACACCCAGGGACTCGACTCACACCCAGCCGGTTCACATGCGGTGAGCTGCGAACTCCACCACCTGTCGCCCGATCGTGCGAAGAGTGTCGATGACCTTCGGGTCCGGGCAGTCCCCGTCCGGGCCGAGCGGTGTCTCCGCCGAGTTCACCGCCGCTCCCAGTGGGGTCGGCCAGCCGCGCAGCGCGTGCACGACCGAGCGCAGCCCCTGCAGAGTGGTGACCGTCGCCTGCCAGCCGTAGGCGGTCCCAATGCACCCCACGGCCCGCCCGTCCAGGTACGGGTGCGGCTCGTCGCGCAGGTCCTCCACGTAGTCCAGTGCGTTCTTGATCAACCCGGAGATCGTCCCGTGGTAGCCGGGCGAGGACAGCACCACGCCGTCAGCCTGGCGCAGCGCCGCCACCAGCTCACGCGCACTGTCCGAACGCTCGGTGACCAGCGGGTCGTAGAACGGAAGGACCAGGTCGGCACCGGTGAGCTCGATGACCTTCGCGCCGGCTTCGCGGGCTCCGTCGAGCGCGACGCGCAGCGCGCGTTCCGACTGCGAGTCGGAACGCACCGACCCTCCGATCCCCACCACGGTAATCGCCACGGCCGATTCCTTCCCTGTTCGACGACCGGCCCACGTTACGACCCCGCACCGGATCGACGCTGCCCGCAGTGGATCGCCTCACAACCAGGATGACAGGTCCGGCGGCACCGGAGAGTCGAACGGGTCTCCCGCCCATACCTACTCACAAGTAGTGTCAGGGGACGCGAACGATCCTCGGAGGTGTTCGAAGTGCCCCGGAGCGAGATGTCCCCGAACGACCCGCCCGCCTGGCAGAAGCAGCTGATGGCAGCGCCGCTCAAGGTGATCTTCGGTCTTCCCCGGCCGCTGTTACGCGCCATCGCTGGAGCGCCCCTGCACCTCGACGGTCAGCGGTTGGCGCTGGAAGTGCAGGTCCTACTACGGCTGATGCGCTTGACCAAGCGGGACAAGCTCTCGCATCCCTCGGTCTCGGCCGCGCGTGCGGGAATGCGCGCCGGCCGTCACCTCACCGGCGCGAGACCGTTACCGGGCGTGCATGTCAAATCACTGTCCGTTCCCTCGGACTCGGGTTCGATCCCCGCGCGCCTCTACCGTCCGCAGCAACTCTCGGACACCAGCGAGCTGCTGGTCTACTACCACGGCGGCGGTTGGGTCATCGGCGATCTCGACAGCCACGACGACCTCTGCCGGTTCCTGGCGCTCCAGGCTGGGCTGCGTGTGCTCTCGGTGGACTACCGCCTCGCGCCCGAGCACCGGTTCCCGGCCGCCGTGGACGATGCGCTCGCCGCTTACCAGTACGCCGTCAACAACGCCGCTGAGCTGGGAACGGCGCCCGGCAAGATCGCGGTCGGCGGGGACAGCGCGGGCGGAAACCTGGCCGCCGTGGTGGCCCACCACGCCACCCGCGCAGGCTGGACGCCGCCGATCCACCAGCTGCTCCTCTACCCGGCGGTGGACGCGAGCCAGCGCAGGCGCTCCCGCGAGCTGTTCGGCAACGGGTTTCTGCTCACCGACGGCGACATGGACTGGTTCCTGGACCATTACGCACCGAACGGCGAGTCCCGTAGCGATCCACGCCTGTCGGTCCTGCTGTCCGACGACTTCAAGGGCCTGCCCCCGGCCCAGATCGTCACCGCCGGGTTCGACCCGCTCCGGGACGAGGGTGAGGCGTATGCGCAACGGCTGTCCGAGGCCGGTGTGCCGGTGCACCTGCGGCGCTTCGAGAACCTGATCCACGGCTTCGTGAGCATGCGCCAGGTCGGAGGTGTGTTCCACGACTCGCTGCTGGAGATCGCCGGATCGCTGCGCGCCGCCCTCGCGCTTCGCGATTCGCTGGCGCGCGGGAGCTCCAGCCGTGCGCGCAAGAGCACGGGTAACAGCAAGGCCAGCGGAAACAGCAAGAGCAGCAGCGGGAGCGCCAAGAGCAACACAAGCGGGAACAAGAGCACTACGAGCCGGAGCAGGAAGACGACACCGAAGACGAACAACTAAGACGCCCGAGTGGACCAACTGGCGACGCTCGCCGGCCCACCACCGTTCGGTCACTGATCGCTCACTTCACACTGTGCGGCTGTCGCAGCGCGCTCAACCCTGCTCGTAGCCGAGGATCTCGCGGAGCCTGGCGAGGAGTTCGTCCCGCGTCGAGCAGGCGAGGCGCTGGCGGATGCGGCCGATGTGGTGCTCGACGGTCTTCGCGGAGATGAACAGCCGCTTGCCGACCTGCTTGTAGGTCAAACCGGCGAGCACCAGCTCGGCCACCTCCCGCTCGCGGTCGCTGAGCGGGGGCGGCTCGGTGGAGTGGTGCGTGCTGGCCGGCGTGGTACTGGTCGGCGTGGCGGGGTTCTTGCGCGGCCGGGACGTCTTGCCCTGCATCGACCGGGCGCACTCCAGCAGCGCGACCGTGGTCTTGCGTTCGGTCGTCCGAATCGCGGCCTGGCCCGCGAGCCGGGCACCGTCCCAGGCCAGGCCGGCGGCCTGCAGGCCACGCGCGGCCTGTTCGGCCTGGTCGTGGTTCACCTTGCCTTCCAGGGCGTCGAGCCACACCCGCGCGCCGGTCGCCATGGCGCCCAGCATCGGCGTGTGCTCGGCCATCCGCTGGAGGGTGTCCGCATGCTCGGCGGCGGCTTCCATCCGCTCGCCGACGATCGCGCCGTGCAGGCACCGCCAATGCAGGAAAGCGCTCCACAGCGGCGGATTGCCCAGCCGGGCCAGCATCGCCCACGCTTCGGCGATATGCGGGCGAATCCAGTCGGTGTCGCGCAGCCGCGCCGCGGCAACCGCCAACTCCCCCAGCGGTAGCAGGGAGAACAGGTCTACGGGGTGGTGGGCGACAGCGACCCGGGCCCGCCCCCGTACCTCGCCCAGGGCGGACATGTCGTTGTCGCGGTTGGCGATTCCCGCTTCGAGCGCCACCGCCATCAGCGCGTCCCGCGCATGCGGCTCACCGGCGGCGCCGAGCGCTTCGTCGAGTTTCTTGCGCGCGGTCACCGTGTCACCGCGCAGCAGTGCCGGCCAGACGGCCAGCAGCTGGTGCCGCAGGTGCGCCAGTGGCCCACCGGTACCGGAGGCCATCGCGCGATCCACAGTGGACTCCGCCACCTCGATCGAGCCGTACTGCATGGCGACGATCGCGGCAGCGGCAGCCGGCGTATCCGGCACCAGCAGCGCGCGGCCCGCGGACTCCGACAGCGCGGCCGAGTTGACCAATGTGGACAGTGCGGTGGCCGCTGAGCCGGCGATCGACTCGCGCATCCCCTCGGCCAGCGAGGTCGCCGACCCCGCCATCGAGGTCGGCGGTCCGCTGTCGCGTAACGCGGCGAGCAGCGGCTCGGCCTGCTCCAGCTGACCAGTGGCGAGCAGTCCCACCACGGCATAGGCGGCATCCCCGGACCAGTGCAGGCTTGCCGCCGACCACCGGCACAGCTCGGCGGAACGCGCCAGCAGCCCCCGGTGCGCGAGGGCACTTGCCGCGACCTGCGCGGCCAGCCCCCGATCCTGCACGGATTCGTCGAGCAGGATCTGGTCAGCCATACGCAGCGCACCATCGATGTCACCGCGCAGAACCGCCGCGAGCGCCCTCGGTGCTCCAGTACGTGCGGGGGGCGCGCCCGTCGCGGCAGCGGCGTCCAGCAGCGCGATCGCGAGATCGGGTGAGTCCGGCAGCGCTTCCCGGGCCGCCCGCTCGAAAGCGGTGGCCATGATCGGCTCGGGCACCAGCGGTGCGTTCAGCAACGGCCGGGTCAGCGCGAGCAGCGGTCCCCCCGCGCGCAACTGGTGCTCGATCAGCCGGCGGAGGACGGCCAGCCGGCTCTCCCACGGCGTCAGCGCCAGCACCGCCTGCCGCGCGACCGGCAGCAGCGCGTCGGCGGCGTCGAGCAGCCCGCTCGCGCGAGCGGCGGCCATCGCCGCACCGGCCGAGGGCGCGTCCAAGTCCAGCAGGGTGGCCAGCAGGTCAGGGTGCGGGGTGGCGCCGAGCGCGAGCGCGACCAGGCACTGCCGGGTGCGGTCATCGAGTCGGTCCAGGTCGTGCTGGAACTGGTCGAGAACGCTGCGCGGGACCTCGCCGTCGGTCAGTTCCGCGCCACTGCCCAGGGCAGTGAGGATGCGGACCACCAGGCGCGGCACCCCGCCGGTCAGCGCCCGGATGTGCTCGCTCAGCCGGGAAGCGGGCGGGTTCCCCAGCACTTCCCGCGCATACTCGGTGATCGCGTTGGAGTCCAGAACGCCCAGGAGCACCGGGGCACCGTTGCGTCCCAGCCCAGCGATGAGCTCGTCGAACTCCGCCGAACGAGGCCACGGCCGGTAGGCGACGACCAGCTTCGTTCCGGCTGTCTGGGCAAGCGCGCGAAGCTGCGCCAAGCGCTGGTGATCCAACCGGTGCGCGTCGTCCACCAGGACCGCCGGCATGCCGGTGCCCTCCGCCGGCGCGAGCTTCGCCACGTCCAGTGACGGCTCCGCGCCGTCCACGACCGGAACGCCGGCCTCCTGGTAGACCCGCGCCAGCTCGGCCAGCAGGGTTGTCTTCCCGTACCCGCCCGCGCCCTGAACAGCGACCGTGATCGGCGCGGTCGGGTCGGCCGCGACCGCGGCCCGCAACCGCGGCGCGTCTGCGCCGGAGGGCAGCCCGGGGCCGATGGTCGCCTTCGGAGCGCGTGCTGTCGGGTTCAACAACCGTCCTTCGTTCGCCGGTGCGTCGCACTGGGGCGTGCCGCCAGTACCTGCCTCTCGATCTCAGTGCTTATAGGTGCCCGAGCATCCCCCAAAAACCCCCGGAGTTCGGCGTCCCGCCCAAGTAGAAGCGCCAGTAGAACCAGAGCACGCCGAACACGATGAACAGTGCGGCAGCGGTCAGCTTGGCGATCTTCTTCGCCGGGTGGGGCGGTGGCGGCTCCTCGACGTACATCGGCTCGATCTCGACCGAAGGCCGCTCGGCACGCGCACCGCGCTCCTCCTCGGGCTCGTCGTCCCGCAACATGGAGCCCTGCGCCCGGACGACCAGCTCGGTCTCCGACCCGAGCTGCTTGCGGCCGGTCTCGGCGGGCAGCGCGGCGATCGCCGCCACTGCCGCGCCACGCGCGGCAACGAGCTCAGGGGCGCTGTCGACCAGGGCTGGCTGCTCCAGCTTCTGGGACACGAGGTTGCGTAGCAGCGGAATGCGGGACGCACCGCCGGCCAGCACCACGGCGTCCACCTCTTCCACCGCGAGCGACGATGAATGCAGTACCTGTAACAGCAGCTCCGGCACACGTTCCAGGTGGTGTTGGGCGGCCTGCTCGAACCGCGACCGGCTCAGCCGGATCTCGGTCCGCAACTGGGGCAGCGCGACCGGTATCGCCACTTCCGGCTGGTAGGAAAGCGTTTCCTTGGCCCAGCCGCAGATCCCACGGATCTGCGCCAGGGCATCCCGGGTGCGCGGCTCGTACGGGTCCAGCTGCGGAAGCTGGCTGGCGAGTTCGGCGCGGACGTACGAGAACACCTCGTCATCGAGGTCGGTCCCGCTGGGGTGGTCGGAGTCCAGCGGCGATCCGATCATCACGAACCCGGGGTCCTTGCGACGCAGCACGGTCGCGTCGAAACCGCTGCCGCCCATGTTCCCGACCAGGACGATCCCGCCATCCTCCACCGGCTGGTTGTTCGCGTAGTCCACGGCGACCGCGACCGGCTCGGGCAGGAAGGTGACCTCGGACAGCCGCAGCTGCGCCAGCGCCTGGTTGACCACCTGCGCGCGGTAGGGACCCCAGCTGCTGCTGTGGGCCACGACGATGTGTTCGGGCGGGCGGCCCATCCGAAACGCCACGACGTCGGCCACCCACTCGATCATCCGGGCGGCGAGCTGGTGAGCCGCGACGAACTCGTCACCGACCAGCAGCGGGATGTCGTCGCCCACCATCCGGGTGAACGACCGCGCGACCTGCCCCTGGTTCGCCGGACCGTAGCGGAGGGCCGCATCGCCGGCGGCGAAGGTCCCATCGGCCTGCTTGCACAGCGCGGTGGGCACGACCGGCCCGTGCGAACCGAGCGGAAACGCGGTCGCCGCCGTCCACTGCTCGCCGTCGCGCCGCGCGGTCGCGGCGGCCGTTCCAGTGGCCCCCAGGTGCACACCCAGGACGTACGGCATGTGACCCCTTCTCCACGCGTGGTTCCCGGCGGCCGCTTGCGGCCACACCGGCCGCGCCGGGCCGCCACTGGCGTCGGTCGACCCAGTTGGAGTCCGACCAATCTAGCGTGCCGGCTTCCAGCAAGAGACACGCACTGTCCCCACGCTTCCCCTAACGGGGCACTAGGGGCATCCCCTAATAGAGATGTGGATCACTAGGTGTGTTCCCCGATTGCCCGAGATCCACTCGAAAGTAGGTTTGTCGAGGCGTGCGAGGGAGCCAAAGATCCCCGCCCCGACTCAGATGTGTTCCTAGGAGATCAAGGAGGTCACCGACGATGCTGCCCTCTGACCAGGAGCCGTCGCCGGGGCGCTTCGATGCCTCCTCGCCTGCGCCCGAGCCATCCACGTCCGGTAGCCATCCGGGGGTTGGGGGACAGCCCGGAACGCTGACGCTGCACGAGTTTCTGAGCAAGCTCGTCGCCAGCCCGGATGCCAGGTCTGCGTTCGAAGCCGATCCGCAGGCGTCGCTGGACCGCGCTGGGCTCGGGGATGTGAGCGCGACGGACGTGCTGCACGCCACCTCGCTAATGCTCGACTTCGCACCGGTCGAGGTGGTGCGCGACTACGACCGCTCGCTGCACGGCAGCTTCGAGAAGTTCGTCGCCGCCGGCAGCGGTGGTGACGCCGTCGCGATCAGTGAACTGAACCCCTCCATTCCGCATCACAACGAATTGATGGAGCTGAGCATGCTCAAGCACCACGGCGGCGACAATGACGCCCCGAAGCCGGCCCCGAAGCCGGCTGGCGAGCACCACGATGACCACCGGGTCAACATCGTGGAGAAGGACTCGCACAACGGCATCGACATCCACGACAACCACGTTCTCAGCCACGACACGCTGAATGTCCTCAGCGGCAACGACGTGGATGTCGCCAGCGCGACCAGCAACCTCAGCTCGGCGGTGAGCAGCGTGACCACCGCTTTCAGCAACGGCCCCGAGCAACTGCACGAGCTCACGGCTGACCTGCCGGCGCCAACCAACCTGACCGCGGAGATCACCTCCGCCCTGGGCGCCGTGCCCGGCGGCAACGTCGCGGAGACCGTGACGGACTCGCTGTCCACGGCCGCGTCCGGTGGCCTGCCCACCCCGGCCGGTGGCCCGGCCGCAGTCGCCGGCGTCGCGGAGACCGCCACCAGCACCCTGGCCAGCGCCACCTCCGGCATCCCGGTCGTGGGCAACGTCACCGCCACCGTCGCGGGCGCGGCCGAGACCGTCACCAGCACCCTGAGCGGCGCCGCCTCCGGCGGCCTGCCGACCGGGGGCGAGGCCCCGGCGGCCGCGGTCACCGGCGCCCTGGAAACGGCGACCGGCACCCTGGCCGGCGCCACCTCCGGCGTGCCGGTCGTGGGCAACGTCACCGCTGCCGTGTCCGGTGCTGCTCAGACCGTGACCAGCACGGTGACCGAGGCGGCCTCCGGCCACCTGCCGACCCCGGCCGAGGCTCCGACCGCGGTCACCGGCGCCATCGAAACGGCGACCGGCACCCTGGCCGGCGCCACCTCCGGCATCCCGGTCGTGGGCAACGTCACCGCCACCGTCGCGGGCGCCACGGAAACCGGTGCCGCCAGCCTCAGCGGCGCCGCCTCCGGCGGCCTGCCCAACCCGGCCGAGGCTCCGGCCGCCGTCACCGGCGCGCTGGGCGGCGTGACCTCCGGTC
>JBPYFK010000178.1:0-3319 GCA_051984675.1 Pseudonocardiaceae bacterium
GCCGACCTTGTGCACACCATCGCGCCGACACTCAACCTCCCGCGCCACCGCCAGCAGCACCTAGCCAACCAGGCCACCGAACTGCGCCAGGCTGCTACCTCGACGAGCCCCGACCGGGAACAACTCCGGGAACTCGTCGACCGGATGCTGACAGAACTCCGAGCGACTGACGCCATCGAGATCACCGTCATGCTTGGCGAGCAGGCCGCACGGACCCTGAGGTAGGAAGCTGGTTCTTAAGCGATTCGTTCCGGCACAGCGCTGCCGCGGTGGGTTAAATGGCTACTTGGTAACCAGCTTCGCTGATCGCGTCACTCAATACATTGACGTACCAGTACAGCCAGGTCGCATAGCGACCATGCAATGACGGCAGGATCGAACATCAGGAACTTGACAGACCGATTGGGATTCCTCGACGTGCTGCAAGCCAGCATCGACGCCGCCCAGGCCCATCGAGCCCAGGAGACGCCACCCGGCTAGGCCCCTGAAGACGCTGGACGGGTCGTGGAGCTTCCTTACCTTCATTGATGTCGAACAGGCCCGTTAGGCTCTGCCGCGACCTGCGGGCGCCGGGTAGGGCTCGCGTGGCGCTACGCCCTCGAAGGCTGCGGGGGAATGGCCCGCCCGGCGTCCCGTGGCGACTTCAACCTCCGATTGGGATATGCGACGTCGATCGCTGTGTAAGGAAGTGCTGGTGAGGTCGTCCAGCGGGTCATACGGACCGAACTGTCGGGAGGAGGTAGTACGTGGCACAGGTCTGGGCCGGCGTCGATGCGGGCAAACAACAGCATCACTGTCAAGTGGTTGACGCGAACGGAGGCAAGGTGCTGTCCAAGCGCGTGGCCAACGACGAGCAGGCGCTGCTGCAACTCATCGCCGATGTCACGGACCTGGCTGACGCGGTGACCTGGGCGATCGACCTCGCGCACGGTGGCGGTGCATTGTTGATCGCGCTGCTGGTGAACCACGGACAGCACGTGGTCTATGTGCCCGGCCGCGTGGTACACGCAGCGTCGGCAATGTATCGCGGTGACGGCAAGACCGACGCCCGTGACGCTGCTGTGATCGCCGAGCAGGCCCGTATGCGCCGGGACCTGCAGCCCATCCGCCCGCCCGAGGAGAACGTCGTCAAGCTCCAGACCTTGACCGCGCACCGAGCAGATCTCATGGAGGATCGAACCCGTACGGTTAACCGGTTACGCAACAAGCTGCTGTCCTACTTTCCCGCGCTGGAGAGGGCATTCGACTTCGCAAGGGCGACGGGGCCGCGCAAACTGTTGTTGGGTTTTCGTACGCCGCAGGCCCTGCGCGACATCGGTAAAAGCAAGCTGGTGTCATGGCTGAAAGTCCATCACGTCCGCAATCCCACGAGGGTCGCTGACGCTGCGATCGCAGCCGCCGAGTCACAGCACACGCAGCTGGTCGGTGAAGACTGCGCGGCTGAACTCGTCAAGCGCCTGACCCGACGGATTCTGATCCTGGACGAAGAGATTGCCGAGCTCGACCGCTGGATCGAGCAGGAACTTCGCCGGCACCACCAGGCCGAGATTCTCCTGAGCATGCCCGGGTTCGGCCCCTTATTAGCGGCAGAGTTCGTCGCGGCGACTGGCAGCGACGTCACCACGTTTGGGTCGGCAGACCGGCTGGCCGCGTTCGCGGGTCTGGCTCCGGTGGCACGGGACTCTGGGCGCATCACGGGAAACCTGCGTCGGCCACAGCGGTACAACCGACGATTGCTGCGTGCCTGTTACGTGGCCGCGCAGGTTAGCGTCCAGTGCTGCGGCGAGTCTCGTCGCTACTATGACCAGAAACGCGCCGCAGGAAAGAAACATACGCAAGCGCTACTGTGCTTAGCCCGACGTCGCATCAACGTGTTGTGGGCGATGCTGCGCGACCACAGAACGTTCCGTGTCCCTCGTCCTCCCGCCGAGATCGCGGCCTAGTTATGGACGGTCTCAGAAGCCCCTAACATCCTGCACTTCGGGTCACGGCAACCCGAGGTCGGATGGACATCTCCCTCACCGCGCCTGGGCGCGGTGAGGGAGATGTCCGTGTCTACACAACACGGCCGAGAAGCCGAGTCACCCGTTGTCGCTGGCAAGTGTTGTGTCTTTGCTCCAGCGGTGTTCGACGCGCGCCAGTCGCCAGTAGGTCAGGGCAATGGCCCAGACGACGATGAACAGTCCGACGATGACGAAGCCGACGTTGTTGAGGTCCAGGCCGGAGATCCACTCGGTGACGGGGTCGGTCAGGCCGAGCTGGTCGTGCAGCACGCCGACGAGTTCGATGGTGCCGATCAGTGCGGCGACGGCCACCGACAGCCCGGTGATGGTGAGGTTGTAGAAGATCTTGCGGACAGGCCGGGCGAAGGCCCAGTTGTAGGCGACCTGCATGAACGCGCCATCGAGGGTGTCCAGCAGGGTCATGCCAGCGGCGAACAGCAGCGGCAGCACGACGATCGCGTACCAGGGCATGCCGGCGGCGGCGCCGTTACCGGCCAGCACCAACAGCAGCACTTCGGTGGCGGTGTCGAAACCGAGACCGAACAGCAGTCCGACCAGATACATCTGTCCCGGGTGGGTCATGGTGCGGGTCAGCGGACCGAGCAGGCGCGTGACCAGGCCACGGGAGTTGAGCTGTGCTTCCAGGGCGTGTTCGTCGACCTCGCCGCGACGGGCGGATTTCCACACTCGCGCGATGCCGATCAAGGCGATCAAGTTGAGGGCGGCGATGAGGTAGAGAAACAACGCCGACGTGCTGGTGCCCAGCAGGCTCAACGTTTGGTGCGTGCTCGAATCGTCACTGGAGACCGTGGACACCCAGTGGGAGCCGGCGGCGATGAGCATTGCCAATACCAGCACGATGGTGGAATGCCCGAGGGCGAACCAGAAGCCCACCGATACGGGGCGTTTGCCGTCCGCGATGAGCTTGCGGGTGGTGTTGTCGATCGCGGCGATGTGGTCGGCGTCGAAGGCGTGCCGCAGGCCCAGGGTGTAGGCGGTGACCCCGAGCCCGAACCCGAAGACCTGCGTGCCGACCGCGTAATGCCCGGGCATCACCAGCCCCACCAGAATGCCCCAGGCCAGCAGGTGAAGCGCCGCGATCACGGTCAGCAGCACACCCAAGCGTGTGCGATTTCGGGAGTCTCCGGCCTGAGACGTGCGGGCGCGCGTGGCTGTCATATTCACTTTAGGAGCCGTCCTTTCCAGCACCTCGCGGAAGGTTTCCGTGCGTGCCGTGGCCGGTCTCCTGGCTAACGGGTACGAGCGCGCCCGGCTGGCCTTCCCAAACACCCGGTGGTGTTCGGTGGCTCCCCTTG
>JBPYFK010000179.1:0-49130 GCA_051984675.1 Pseudonocardiaceae bacterium
GCTGCGCCTGTGCCACCCGCTCGGCGGCCTCGGTACTGACGTCGAGGGGCTTTTCCACGACAACGTGCTTGCCCGCCTCCAGCGCGGCGATCGCCACGTCGGCATGCAGCCCGCTCGGCGTGCACACCGCCACCGCATCCACATCCACCCGGGACAGCGCCTCGGCCAGGGAGGTGGTGTGCTCGGCGCCGTACTCGAGCGCTAGCTTCTCGGCCCGCTCGGGAAGCTCGTCGACGGCGAGAACCAGTTGGGCTCGCTTTCCCAGCCCTGTGATCGAGGTCGCGTGCTTTCGTCCGATGACACCGCAGCCGATCACGGCGAAACGCATGCTGCTGTTACTCCCCTTCACCGGTAGTCAATCCCTTCCTCGACCAGCACCCGGGTGAACGCCCGGTGTGCGACACGGAAAAGGTCCGCGCCACTGAAACCACCCATGGGCCCGGCCGCCGCCAGATGCGGCTCCAACGAGAAAAACCCGTCAAACCCGTCCGCACGCAGCGCCTGGATTGTCGCGCGTACTTCGCCGTCACCCTCGCCGGCCGGGACCACCTCGCCGGTGGCCAGGTGAGCATCCTTGATCTGGATGTAGGCACCCAGGTGGGGGCGCAGCATCGCGTAGCCGTCACTGTGTGGACGATATCCACATTGGACGAAGTTGGCCGCGTCCCAGGTCAACCGCAGTTGCCGCGAACCGACCGACTGCACAATATCCAGGCAACGCTCGGGGCTGTCGCCGTAAATATTCTTTTCATTCTCATGCAACAACACGACATCGTGGCCCTGAGCCGCGTCAGCGAGGGCGGTCATCCGGCGCAGCACCTCATCCCGATATGTTCCCGGATCATCGCCTTTGGGGATAAAGAAGGAGAACAAGCGGATGTAGGGAGCTTCGAAGACACGAGCAACATGCAGGGCCCGATCGAACCGACGGAGATGCTCCTCGAAGTCGTCGTGAATGCTGATCTTCCCGATGGGTGAGCCGACCGAGGACATCCGCAGACCGTGTTCGTTTAAGGTTTTGCGCACCCGTTCGATCTGGTCATCCTCCAGATCCAGCACGTTGGTGCCCCAGGCGCTGCGAAATTCGATAGAGCCCATGCCGAGCTCGTTCAGCACGCGGCACTGTTCGTCGAAGTCGGCTGAGATTTCATCGGCAAATCCAGACAGAGTCCACATCAGACGCATTCCTCCATGACTGACAAACGTCGTCAGGCGTGGCGTGCCACGCACTAGTTCTTTTCTGGCACGCGGGCGCCGTCGTGCGCCCAAGAGACCGGTTACGCGACACGCGCTAACCTTTCTCGCCGCCAGCGGTCAGACCGCTGACGAGATACCGCTGGAACGCTAAATACAGGGCGACGATCGGCACCGAACACACGACGGACGCGCCCATCAGCTGCCCGTATAGCGGTAGTGCGCCTCCTTCGATGTTCTGCCCGAAGACCTGCAGCTCCATCGCGGCGGTCCGGGTCTCCGGGTGGGTCAGAACACTGGCGAACACTACGTCGTTCCACCCGACCAGGAAGGAGAACACCAGAGCGACCACCATACCCGGCCAGGCCAGCGGCACCACGATCCGCCACAGCGTCCCGAAGCGCGTGAGCCCGTCGATCAGACCGGCCTCTTCCAGCGACTCCGGAATCTTGCGCAGATAGGTGACCATGATCCAAGTCGCCAGTGGCAACGCGAACGTCAGATACGTTGCCACCAGCGCGACCCGGGTACCGACCAGCGGCAGCCCCAGGTAGGTGCCTGTCGAGGAAAACACCATGAACAGCGGCAGCAGCAGGGCCACGTGAGGGACGGACTGCAACGTCACCAGGCTCGCCAGATAGGGCCGCCGCCCGACGAAGGTGAACCGGGTCAGGCAGTAGGCCGCCCCCACCGCGAACACGGTCGCGATCACCGCGGCCGACAGGGCCGCGATGACGCTGTTGAGCAGTCCCGTCCCCAGGGAGACCGTGCTCCACATGTTCACATAGTTGTCGAAGGCGAAATGGCTCGGCCACAACGTTCCACCGGCCACCTCCGTATCCGGTGTCACCGACATCAGCGCCATGTACAACACCGGCACCATGGCGAAGACCGTGATCAGGCAGATCGCCACGGTGTTCAGGCTCCGGGGAAGGACCGCCTGCGGATCGCGTGCGCGCGAGCGGGCAGTAGTCATGTCTCACGCCTCCTGGGGTCGCGCATCCAGGCGGACACTGCGCAGGTAGATCACGGCAGGGACGGCCAGGATGACCAGCGCGAGAACCGACATCGCGGCCCCCAACCCGAACCGGAACACCTGGAACGACGTTTGATAGATGTTGATCGGCAGGATGTTCACCGCCTCCGGCGCCGGAGTGCCGAACAGCACGAACGGCAGGGTGAAGTTGTTGAAGTGCAGCAGGGTGGACAGCAGCAGAGCGAGGCTCAACGGTCCGCGCAGCTGGGGCAGGACCACGTAGCGGATCTTCTGCCACCAGCTCACACCGTCCACATCGGCCGCTTCGTAGAGCTCATCGGGGATCGTCTGCAGCCCCGCGAGGGTCATCAGGTAGATGAACGCCCAGGACGCCCACACGTCCACCGCGATCAGTACCCAGAAGCTCACCGACCCGATCAGCCACTCGTTGCTGCCACTGAACCCGACGTCACGCAGCAGTTTGTTGACCGCCCCGTCCGGTTGCAGCAGCACCCGCCACAACGAGCCACTGACGAACTGCGGGATCACGTACGGAATCAGGTAGACCGACCGCAGCAGACCACGGGCGGGCACCCGGCCGTTGACCGTCAGCGCCGCCACGATGCCGATCGGCGCGGCCAGCACCGTGGTGGCCACGGCGAACGACACGCTTAGCCACAGCGAGCGGGGCATCGACGAGGTCGTCAGAGCCTCGCCGAAGTTCGCCAACCCGGCAAGCGGAGCGTGCACCCAGTCCCGCAGCGAGTATTGGTCTAGGTCCAGAAAACCCATCCATACCGCCAGCGCGAGGGGCACCCCGATGACCAGCACCAGCAGCGCGAGCCCCGGCAGCATCAGCCACAGCGGACGCCGTTCCCTCGGTCGCTGGCTACTCGGGCGACGCCCGCCCGGCGCTGCTGACTTGCGTCCCTTGGTGCCGGTGCGCGTGATGGTCGGCTGCGCCATGTCAGTGTCCGTGCCGGTCAAGGGAGGACTGAACCTTCTGGTTTGCCTGCGCCAGCAGTTGCTGCACGGCACCCGGGTCGTAGCTGCCGGCGGCCAGCGCGGGAAGCGACTGCGTGACGACGTTGGTCAGCCCGAGCTGCACATCCGACCACGCGCCGGTGAACGAGGTGGCTACCGACGTTTTTTCCGCTTCCACGAACGGAGCGATCTGCGGTTGCGCCGCGGCTTGCTGTTGGGCGGCTTGGGCGTTGGCCGGCAGGTCACCGATGGTTTGTGCGTAGAAGCTCTGCTCTTCGGGGCTGGTGACCAGGTTGATGTAGTCCAGCGCGAGGTCCTTGTTCTTGGTGTAGCTGGCAACCGCGACGTCATCGCCGGAGACGATGGACCCGGCGGGCTGCCCTCCTGGAGGCCGGCTCGTCGCACCCGGTGGCACCAGCGGCATCGGAGCGAACGCGTACTGCCCCTTGACGGCCGACTTCTCCAACGTGGGCACCACAGTGGGCGCGATCATGGGCAGCATCGCTGCCTTGCCGTTGGCGAAAGCCGCCAACGCGTCGGTGTCCTTCCAGCCCACCGCCTTGGGGTCAGCGATGTGATCCTTGGTGAGCAAGTCCAGGAAGGACTTCGCCGCCGCGTTAACCTGTGGGCTGTCGAGCTCCGCCTTCTTGAAATCGTCGCTGAGCAGGCGCCCGCCGCTTTGCAGCGCGAACATCCAGATGTACTTCCACGGGGAAAACGGATCGGCATACGCCAGGGAGGTCCCGTAGACGCCGGAGTCGGGATTGGTCAGGCGTTGCGCGTCGGCGACGAACTCGTCCCACGTCTTCGGCGGCGAGGTGATGCCCGCAGCCTGGAACATCGCGGTGTTGTAGACCATCCCGTACGGCCGCGTGGACAGCGGCACCCCGATCTGGTGTTGCGGATCGGGGCCGGATATGCCCAGCGACTGCGGTACGAACCGATCGCGGCCACCGATCTTCTGCCAGTCCGCGTCGCTGAGCACCTGGAAGCCCCGCGTCGCGTACGCGACCGGCGTGAACGTGGTCCCGAGCTGATACACGTCCGGGCCATCGCTGCTGACCATCGACGTCTGCAGCTTCGTCTGCTCCTCGGACGAGCTCGCGTAGGTCTCGAAGGTGATATCCGCCCCGGTTTTGGCCTTGAATTCCTGCTGAATGCGCTGCTCCCAGGCGCGCTGCTCCGCGGGGTGCTGCGGGATGCGGCCCACCAGGACGTGCAACTGCTTGCCGCCGCTTCCGCTCCCGCCGCCGCAGGCGGCCAGCCCGGTCATCGCCATCGAAATCGCTAAGCCGGCGACGAGGCAACGTCTGCCTCGAGCTCTGCGTCGCTGCATGTCCAACTCCCTTGTCGGCTCCCATACGGCCACCCACGCCGCAGCGTGTGGCGCTGCTCACTCGGTCGTGTCACGGCACTCTAAGGACCGACACAGAGAAAAGCAACCGGTTGCCATGATTGCCGTGACCGAGTAGAACAGGACGCAATTAACGGAGGGAGAGCGCAAGGTGGCAGACGTTGACCCGGCATCCACTGCGGTGCCGCTACGCGGCAACCGACGGCAACACGCTGCTGGCCAGGTCACGATTCACGACGTCGCCCGCGAAGCGGGCGTCGCAGCTTCCACTGTCTCGCGCGCCTTCAGCAAGCCGCAGCGGGTGAACGCGCAAACCCGCCAGCACATCTACGCGGTAGCGGAGAATCTCGGTTACCGCCCGAACCCCCTGGCCCGAGCGCTGCCGTCCGGCCGCACCACCACGCTGGGACTGCTCGTCCCCGACATCACCAACCCGTTCTTCTTCGACGTCATCCGGGGCGCGGAACGGCAGGCCAGCGCCGCGGGCTACACCCTCATCCTCAGCGACACCGAAGAGTCCCCGGACGTCGAGGCGCGCACCATCGCCCGCCTCGGCCGGTCCGTGGACGGCTTCGTGCTCGCCTCCTCGCGGTTGACGTCCGCGCAGATCCGCGAGTTGGCCGCGGACAACGTTCTCGCGCTGATCAACCGCGAGGTGGAGGGCGTCCCGGGCGCGATCGCGGACAACACCGACAGCACGCGCCAGGTGGTCGAACACCTCGTCTCACTAGGCCATCGACGGATCGCCTACCTCGGCGGGCCACGAGCGTCGTGGTCCAACACCCAACGGTGGGAGGCGCTGCAAGCCTCGGCCCAGCAGCAGGAAGTGGAACTCACCCAACTCGGCCCGTTCCCGCCAGCCGTGGTCGGCGGCGCCGCCGCCGCCGACGTCGCCATCGGGCAGGGCGTCACGGCCGTGGTCGCGTTCAACGCTCTGCTCGCCATCGGCACCCTGCGGCGCTTCGCCGAACGCGGCAAGCAGGTGCCGGGCGACATCAGCGTCGTCGCCTACGACGACATCTTCGGCGCGGACTTCTGCTCGCCGCCGCTGACCACCGTCGCCGCCCCGATCCAGGACGCCGGGCGGGCTGCCGTCGACCTGTTGCTCGGCCAGCTCAGCACGCCCAACGGTGAGGGTCGGCGCACCGTCGTTCTTCCCTCCTACCTGCACATCCGCGAGTCGACCGGCCCAGCACCGGAATAGGTCGTCGTCGCACCCGAACCCGACCACTCGAACCGCCCCATTCACATCACCAGGGAGCGAGCACATGGACAAGATCGAGCTGCACCCGGACCGCCTCTTCCCTGTCGAGCCGACAGTTCGTAGCCTGGCCCGCCGCCTCTACGAGGAGGTCCGCGGCCTGCCCATCGTCTCCGCCCACGGGCACGTCGACCCCGCCCTCCTCGCCACCGACGCGCCGTTCGCTGACCCGGCGTCGCTGCTGGTCACACCGGATCACTACGTCACCAGAATGCTGCACGCGCACGGCGTGGACCTCGCCCGTCTGGGACTCACCCGGCACGGCGGTGCCAGCGATCCCGCGTCGCCGCGCGAAGTCTGGCGACTGCTGTGTGAGCATTGGTGGGCGTTTCGAGGGACTCCTTCGCGCTACTGGATCGAGGCCGAACTCGCCGACGTATTCGGGATCAACACCCGGCCGGCCCCCCATACCGCCGACGCGCTCTATGACGAACTCACCGAGAAGCTCGCGACGCCGCGGTTCCGACCGCGAGCGCTGTTCCGGCGCTTCGGAGTCGAGGTGCTGGCGACCACCGACGATCCCTGCAGCGACCTCGGCGCACACCGCCAACTCGCCGCTGACCCGGAGTGGACCGGTCGCGTCATCCCCACCTTCCGCCCGGACGCCTACCTGGACCCGACGCGTGACGACTGGCGGCAGCGCGTCACCGACCTGGGGCGGGTGGCCGACATCGACACCGGTCACTACGACGGCTACCTCGCCGCGCTCCAGGACCGGCGTGCTTACTTCGCCCAACACGGTGCGACGGCGACCGACCACGGCCCCGCCGATCCCGGTACCGAGCCGTTGGCACCGACCGACGCACACCGCATCTACGCAGCCGCCCTCGCAGGGACGGCGACGCCGGAAGAGTGCACCGCGTTCCGCCGACACATGCTCACGGAGATGGCACGAATGTCCTGCGAGGACGGTCTGGTGATGCAGCTCCACCCCGCGGTGCTCCGCAACCACCACACCCCCACGTGGACGTCCTTCGGCCCCGACACAGGCCATGACATCCCGGTAGCCGCCGAATTCACGCGATCCCTACGGCCGCTGCTTGAACGCTACGGCACGCACCCCCGTTTCCGCCTCGTCCTGTTCACCGTCGATGAAACGACGTGGTCGCGCGAACTCGCTCCGCTGGCCGGGTTCTACCCGTCGGTGTTCGTCGGCGTCCCCTGGTGGTTCCTGGACACCCCGCAAGCGATCATCCGCTTCCGCGAAGCGGTGACCGACACCGCCGGCTTCTACAAGACCTCCGGTTTCGTCGACGACACCAGGGCGTTCTGCTCCATCCCGGTTCGGCACGACATGGCGCGCCGCCTGGACTGCGCCTACCTCGCGGGACTCGTGGCCCAGCACGTCCTCTCCGAGCACGAGGCACAGCAAGTCGCGCACGACCTCACGTACCACCTGCCCCGGAACGTCTTCCAGCTTCCCTGAGTTCGCCCTTCGTGCGGGGCTGATTCGTCGGCGTTGGGCCGATAACCGCGGCCGGAGCCGCTCGGCGGGAATAACCCTGGCGCACAGCGTGTTGATCGTGGGCGTGGCAGACGAGAGCGTAGAACTCAGCCCCGTTGACTGGGTGCAGGGCCAAACGAGGAAGATCCTTGAGACCGGGACGACCGAGGGCATCGAGATCCTCGGGTCGCCGATCGTGCTGTTGAAGCTGCGCGGCGCGAAGACCGGCAAGCTGCGCTACACCCCGGTGATGCGGGTGGAACACAACGGCAGTTACGTCGTCGTCGCGTCCAAAGGCGGCGCCCCTGAGCACCCCGCCTGGTACTACAACATCAAGGCACACCCGGAGCTCGCGCTGCAGGACGGGACCGTGACCAAGGACTACGTCGCACGCGAGGTCGAAGGCCCTGAGCGGGCCGAGTGGTGGGAGCGCGCAGTGGCGGCGTACCCGTCCTACGCCGAGTACCAGGAGAAGACCGACAGACAGATCCCGGTGTTCGTGCTCGACCCGAAGTGACGACCTGATAGTCGGCTGAGAACACGGCGACGGGGCGAACACGGCGACGGGGGAACACGGCGACGGGGGCACTTCCGCCGTGGCTGTCACGTTGGTAGAACTAGACGGCCATCACGGAGGTGTTCCCCATGAGCCTCATCGGAGCCCTGCTCGGGTACGCTTTGACGGCGTTCGTATTGCTGCTGATTGTGCGGCTGGTGCTGGACTGGGCGGGTGTGGTGGCGCAAAGCCCTCGATGGGTGAGCCGGGCCCGGACCCTGACCCATGCCGGCACGGAACCGGTGATCGCGCCGGTGCGGCGGGTACTGCGGCCGGTGCGTGCTGGCGGGATATCGATCGACCTGGCGTTCACGGTAGTATTCATCGCCGCGCTGATCCTGCGCTCGATCGCCTTCAGCCTGTAGCCGCGGCCTGGCGCGCGGCCAGCAGCTGACCCCCGCAGCCGGAGGAGTTCGCTCACTCCGCTGATCGATCGTGTCCCACGCGCCCGCAGCGCGACGATGCGATGATCGAATCTTGTTGGCGATCACGGGAACCATCAACCGGGGACGGTGCCATGCACACCGAGCAGGACTGGATCACCACATCCTTCACCACGGACGTCCTGCGCGGCGCTCTCGAACTGGAAAGCACCGCGCACGGTGTGCTGCCGCACCGACTTCCCGCGCGGGCCCGTGCCCAGTGCGCCGATGAATGGCTCGCCATGGCCGAGGCCCAGCCCTCCGGCGTGCGGCTTGTCTTCCGCACCCGGGCCACCGCCATCGAGTTGGAGACACGGCCCACCAGGCTCGTCTACGTCAGCGCCCCATCCAGTCCTGAGGGCGTGTACGACCTGCTCGTCGACGGTCGTCTCGCCGGCCAGGCCAGCGTCAGCGGAGGCAACACCCTGACCCTCGACCTGACCACCGGCGCCGCCGAGAACCGACCGGGTCCACCCGGTGTCCTCCGCTTCGCCGGCCTGCCCGACCGGGTCAAGGACATCGAGATCTGGCTTCCCCACAACGAAACGACCGAACTCGTCGCCCTCCGTACCGACGCGCCCATCGAACCTGCGCCGGACCGGGACCGCAGGGTGTGGCTGCACCACGGCAGCTCGATCAGCCACGGTTCCAACGCCCCAAGCCCGACCACCACTTGGCCCGCGCTCACCGCAGCCGCCGCCGGTGTGGAACTCATCAACCTCGGCCTAAGCGGCAGCGCCCTGCTCGATCCGTTCACCGCCCGCGCCCTGCGGGACACTCCCGCCGACCTGATCAGCATCAAGATCGGCATCAACCTGGTCAACGCGGACCTGATGCGTCTGCGGGCGTTCACTCCGGCCGTCCACGGCTTCCTCGACACCATCCGCGAGGGACACCCCACGACGCCGCTGCTGGTCATTTCGCCGATCTACTGTCCCATCCACGAGGACACCCCAGGCCCCGGCACCTTCGACCTCGACGCGCTCAGCGCCGGAGAGGTCCGCTTCCGGGCCACAGGGAACCCGGACGAGCGCGCCGCCGGAAAGCTCACGCTGGGCGTCATCAGGGACGAACTGGCCCGCATCGTCGAGCAGCGCAGCGGCGAAGACCCGGACCTGCACTACCTCGACGGCCGCGAGCTGTACGGCGAGTCGGACTTCGCCGAGCTGCCGTTGCCCGACCAGCTCCATCCCGATGCCGCCACCCATCGTCGCATCGGTGAACGTCTCGCCAAGCTGGCCTTCACCGCCAACGGCCCGTTCGCGGACCGACAAGGCTGAAGCAGGGCTGCTCCAAGAGCGACATCACAATTCGCTGACCAGCCGGACACAGCCAGTCAGGGGTGCGCCATCGCGGCCACGGCCTCCCGACGTCACGACCCTCCATTGCTCTCATAGCACAAGATTTCCGGGTCGCGAGCTGGCGGTTCCCAGCCACTGCCCGCGACGTACTCGCGTACGATCTTGGCTGGCACGCCCGCGACCACGCACCGGTCAGGGATCACGCCCCGGACCACGGACCCGGCGGCGACCACCACGTTCCGGCCGATCCGCGCGCCGGGAAGGATGATCGCCCCGGCGCCGAGCCAGCTCCCAGAACCGATGAACACCGACGTGTTGCTCGGCCACTGCAGGCCGATCGGGACCTCCGGGTCGGTGTAGCCGTGGTTCTGGTCGGTGATGTACACGTACGGCCCGGTGAACACGTCGTCGCCGATCTCGATGGACCGGTGCGCGATCACATGGCTTCCCCGGCCGATCACGCACCGGTCGCCGAGCCGCAGCACCGGGTCGGCGCCGAGATCCTGGCCCGGCACCATCCCGGCGCACAGCGTGACGTTCGTGCCAATCCGCGTATCCGCGCCGATCTCGATCCAGCGCTCGCCGAACATGGTTCCTGCCGGAAACGCCACGCTGCTGCCACGGCCGAAGGCGGCGAAGCGGCGGCCCGCCTCCGTTTCCGCGGTGATCACGCCGGTGCGCTGCACCACCCGCCAGGACCGGTTCAGCAGGTCGGCGAGCGCGACCCGGAAGATCGACCGCAGGGAACGCCGGCCCGTGCCGGCCCGTGCGGCACCGTCCCGCCCGCCGCCGCTCAGCCTCGGATCGCCGGTGTCCGACACGTCTTTGACCACCATGGCGGTTCAGGTTAGTGCTTCGCGCGTGCGGTGCGGAGTCCTGTCGCTTTCCTTGCCTCAAGTGTTCCGTCCTGACATGAGGATGATTGTGCGTTCATACAACTGGCCACCCGGTCATGTCCCGACGGGTTCGTTCGTCGTGGCCATCGGATCACTGTCACCGTGCCCTCGTGAGCAGGCGAAAATCCGGTGAGATCGGCGCGATGATGGGGGACACTTGGACAGACCGATGAGTTTTGCCAGGAATGCCGGTCTTTACCGGTACCACCACCCACGTCCATGTCGGCGGCCCTTGGCTGCGAGGCGACTGCGACCAGGAACCCGGCGAGGTGCTGCCATGTCAGCTGCGATCCAGGAACGACCGGCCGTGCGGGCGGGCCGAACACCCACCGTGGTGCGGCTGCTGGTGCTGGCCACGTTCGTGGTGATCCTCAACGAGACCATCATGATCAACGCCATCCCGCGGCTCATGGACTCGTTGCGCATCACCGAGCAGGCGGCGCAGTGGGTGTCCACCGCGTTCATGCTCACCATGGCCGCCGTGATTCCGATCACCGGCTGGTTCCTGCAGCGGGTCACCACCCGCCGGGCCTACGCGCTCGCGATGGGCGTGTTCCTGACCGGTACCGTCCTGGCAGCGGTCGCGCCGTCCTTCGAGGTACTGCTGCTGGGCCGGATCGTGCAGGCCACAGGCACAGCGGTGATGATGCCCCTGCTGATGACCACGTTGACGACCGTGGTGCCCGAGCAGGACCGCGGCCGGGTGATGGGCAACGTCACCCTGGCGATCTCAGTGGCACCCGCCGTCGGACCGGCCGTGTCCGGCCTGATCCTGCAGGCCGGCTCCTGGCGGCTGCTGTTCGTGGTCGTCCTGCCCATCGCGGCTGTGGTGACCCTGTTCGGGCTGCGCAAGCTGGACAACATCGGCGACCCGCAGGTGAGCTCCATCGACTGGTTCAGCGTCGCCGTGGCGGCGCTCGGCTTCGGCGGCCTGGTGTACGGCCTGAGCCTCTTCGGCGGAAGCGGCGGCCGGGTCGGCCTCGGCATCGGCATCGTTGTCACAGGGATCGCGACAATCGCGGTCTTCGTGATCCGCCAACTCAAGCTGCAACGCACCGGCGTGCCCCTGATGGACCTGCGGACCCTCAGACACCGCGCATACGCCCTGTCCCTGACCCTCATGTCCCTCGGGTTCCTGGCGATGCTCGGGTCGATGATCCTGCTGCCGCTGTACCTGCAGAACCTGCGTGGGCTGAGCCCGCTGGAGACCGGCCTGCTGGTCATGCCGGGCGGTCTGGCCATGGGCCTGCTGGGCCCGACTGTCGGAAGGGTGTTCGACCGGTTCGGCAGTCGGCCGTTGGTGCTTCCCGGCTCGGTCGGCATGGTGCTCGCCCTCGCCGGGTTCACCCAGGTCTCGTTGACGATGCCCTACTGGCAGGTGTTGGGACTGCACGCGCTGCTGATGGTGAGCCTGGCGGCTACGTTCACCCCCGTCTTCACGCTCGGCATGGGTGCGCTTCCCCCGCATCTGTACTCGCACGGCAGCTCGATGCTCGGGACGTTCCAGCAGGTCGCAGCGGCATTCGGCACCGCGCTTGTGGTGACCGTGATGTCCGGGCGTACTGGCCACCTGGTCGCCTCCGGCGTCGCCGCCGTGCCGGCACAGATGAGCGGGATGGAGCTGGCCTTTGGCGTCGCGGCTGCCCTCGCCCTGGTGACGATCATCGTCGCGGTGAAGCTGCCACGCCGGATCGCGGCCGCCGACGCCTAAGGCCAACGGCAGCGCCCACGCGTGCCGCGCCACCGGAATCACAAGTCGTTGGAGGGTGAAGGAATGACCGCGATCGGAGACGCGTACCTGGAGGCAGCGGCGTCGACGGTGGCGCTGCTCGGAGAGCCGGCAGTCGCCGCCGCGTGGGACCAGCCCAGTGCGTTGAAGGAGTTCAGCGTTAGCCGCGGGAGTCAACGGCGCGAAAGCCCTGGCCGGTGAAGTCGAATCGGCGGTAGCTCAGCAGCGCGTGGCACTGCCGGCCGAACCAACGGACCGGGTTGTCTCGTTTGCCGCAAAGCCGTTGCTCCTCAACGATTTCCTGTTGACACGCATGATGGAGATCGTTGTGCACTCCGACGACCTGGCGCTGAGCGCCGACATCACGACGCCGCCGTTCCCACCGCACGTCTTCGAACCGGTGCTCGACCTGCTGTCCCGACTAGCGGTAGTCCGACACGGACAACCGGCCGTCCTGCGCGCACTGAGCCGCGCCGAGCGCGCCCCCACAACAATCGCAGGTATCTAAGAGCACTGACGGATCTACGAGGAGTGCCTTTCGTCAGAAGTCGACCCCGAATCGACCAGTCCGTGATGTCTGTCACGACCTGAGCAGCGTGTTCGAAACGGTGCTCGGCCGTGCTTCATGTGCCGAGCCGTCACTGATCCGCCCGGCAGGGCTCACTGATCAGCCTCACAGCGCAGCCGCTGTTGAGCAGCGTTGAGCTGGCGGTCGAGTTCCCCAACACGCTGGCCCAGAACGTCCGCTCGCCGAGCGTCGGTGCACTCCTCCAACTCCGCGGCGAGTTCGCCATAGCGGGTCAGTAGCGCGACGAGGTCAACGTAGTCACTCATACCGGCCGCCAGCTTAGGGTTCGTTGCCTGGCGGTGCGGGCGCCGATTCTCCGACGACAGCACCGTTTCCGAACCGTACCCACTTGGACCGAGCATCTATCGATTGATTGAATCAGTTGATAGTCTCGCGTTGATGTCACGCCCCGGCACCAGCGCCTTGGATGCGCCTGGTGACAGCACCGAGCGGCGGCTCATCAGCGCCGCCGAACGCCTCTTCGCTGAACACGGCGTTGGGGCCGTGTCGCTGCGCGGGGTCATGCAGGCAGCTCAGACCAATGTAGCCGCGGTCCACTATCACTTCGGCTCCAAGCAGGCTCTGCTCGAAGCGGTCTTGCGTAGTCGTCTTGACCAGGTGTCACGGGAGCGTGACCCGCTGCTGCTGGAGTTGTCCGATGCGGATGTCACCGTTCGGGACCTCGCCAACGCGTTCGTGCGACCAGTGGTCGCGGTGCTCAACTCTGGCGGCGAGTTCTGGATTCGGCTGGTCGGCCAACTCTTCACTGCCGGCGACGAAGGGCTGAGCACGCTCGCCGAATCGTTCTTCGAGCGCAATGCCGTCCTCGTCGAACGGCTGGAGCGACTGAGCCCAGGCGTCGAGACCAGAACCCTGCACTTCCGACTCACCCAGGCGATGCGCCTGACCCTGAACGTTGTGGGCGATATCGGCCACACGCAACGGCTCCTGGGCTCCGCGGAGGACACCTGGAACGCCGAGGATGTCGTAAGTCACCTCATCGATGTCGTAACCTCCATTCTCGCCGGCCCGCCCGGCCAACGCAGCGACCGTGCCCGCAGGCACAGGACAGGGAGACCAAATCGTGGGCACTAATCAGCGATCGCAAGTCGTGATGACGCCGGAGGAGATTTCGGCCTTCGTCGCGACCCGGCGGACGGCCACGTTGATCACGATCGGACCCACCGGGCACCCGCACGCGGTCGCGATGTGGTTCGCCCTCATCGACGACGTCCTGTGGTTCGAAACCAAGGCGAAGGCGCAGAAGGCGGTCAACATCAGCCGCGACCCGCGAGTCACCGTGCTCATCGAGGATGGGCTGACCTACGACACCCTGCGGGGAGTCTCGATGGAGGGCCGGGCGGAGATCGTGGATGACCCCGACGCGCTCTGGGCGGTCGGCGTCAACATGTGGCAGCGCTACCACGGCCCCTACAGTGAGGAGGTGAAGCCGCTGGTGGAGTCCATGCTCCACAAGCGCGTCGCCGTGCGGGTGGACGTCGACCGCACGCGCTCGTGGGATCACCGCAAACTCGGCTTGCCTCCGATGCCTCTTGGCGGCACGACGGCTGACTACTACCCCCAATCCTCATCCTTCTAGGACCGGCAAGGCCGGCCGACGGTCCGACTTCGGCACGCTCCCGCCCACGACGACGACCTTGTCCCGCAACGTCTGCATCGCCATCGAATTCTTCTTGTCCACAAGGCTCATCCGAGGCCGCGTTGGACCGCGCCGGCTATGCTATTCAGCACCGAACTCTCGTTGGAAACACAGAATCTCGCTGGTCGAAGCCGAGCATTGAGGCTCATTTCTGGTTCAATCGGTCTCTAGTATGGGAGAATGCCGCGACCATTCACATATCCACAACGAAAACTTTCGCACCATGTTCGTTCAGGTACCAGTCCCACCCGAAAAGAACCGCCGCGCGGGCATTACCACGCAACGGGGTAGGAAGACTCTCCGACTTGCCGGCGTGGCATTAGCGAGCGCGCTGGTACTTCTGTTCGGCGCCGGGTGCTCCCAGACCAACTCGTCCGCCCCGCCGGTACCCGACGAGGACCACCCGCCGGCGCAGGGTCCGACGCCCTCTGACGAGCACGGCAAGGCACCCGTTCTCACCAAGATCAACACTTCTCAGCCGTACGTGTTCATCACCATCGACGACGGCGCCGTCAGGGACCCGCACGCGCTCGCACTGATCAAACAGTCCGGTGCCCGCCCGACGCTCTTCCTCAATCAGGTCTACGTCCAGGGACACGAGTCCTATTTCAAGGAACTGCTCGATCAGGGTGGCGCGACCGTCGGTGACCACACAGTCGACCATCGCAAGTTGCGGGGCGCACCGTTGGCCTTCCAGCGTCAGGAGATCTGCGACGACGCCACCGCCCTCCAGCGTGAACTCGGGCAGCGTCCCCAGTTGTTCCGCCCGCCGTTCGGCAGCTACGACGACAACACTCGTATCGCGGCGCACGCCTGCGGAATGAAAGCGATCATCGTCTGGTCAGCCACCGTGAACAACGGCGCCTTGCAGTTCCAGCAGGGTCACCACCTGCGTCGTGGCGATATCGTGCTGATGCATTTCCGTCCCACCTTCGTGCAGGATTACACGGCCTTCCTCGACGAAGCCAAGCGCGACGGACTGACACCGATGCCGCTGCCAGACAACTTCAGGTGACGCCGAACGCTCGGTTCGAACAGCTGAGGGGTGTGGACCAGCTGTCCGGCGTAGATCAGCTGTCTGGTGTCGATCAGCTGTCTGGTGTCGATCAGCTGTCTGGGCAGCGGTTGTCCGCGCGCATCCCTCGCCACAGCAGATCGGCGAGACTCGCGGTCTGGGTCTGCCAGTCGCCGCTCGGGTCGAGGTACAGCAGCCCACCCAATCCACGCAGGACGGTCTCCGGGGCCAGGTCAGCGCGGACCGCCCCGGCCTGGACATTTGCCTTCAACAGTGTGTCGACCGCGCCAACCATGGCTTGGTAGGCGTTCGCCGGCAGTTCCCCGTGGGACGCTGTCGCGGCCCGAAGGGCGTTGGCCAAGCCTCGCTTGGTCATCATGTAGTGCGCCAGGTGATCGGTCGTCCAAATCCGGAAAGCTGCTTCGGGGGTGTGGGTTTCGAGCAGGCTCGGCACGACGTCGACGAGGTGGCGCACTTCGCGCTGGTAGACCGCCAGGATGAGCGCTTCCGGGGTGGGAAAGTGCCGGTACACCGTGCCAACCCCGACGCCGGCCTGCTTCGCGATGGCGTTGAACGAGATCTCGCCCGATCCGGCCAGCGACTCCTTCGCCGCGGCGAGGATGCGCTCATGGTTACGCCGGGTGTCCGCACGCCGGGGACTGACCGCTCCCGTCGTCATCGTCCCTCCCGGTGGTCGGCCTCCTCCGCCGGGAAATGTACCCGCTGCACCTAGAGTAACTCCGGGGCGGAGAGCCTTCATTGCAAAGCGGATTGTCATCCGCTAGCCTGGAAGGCGAGGTGAAGCGGATAAATATCCGCATCTGCTTGGCGGCACGGTCTCGACGTAGCGGCCACCACCACAACCCATGCCGTGCGACTTCCTCCACGGAAGATCCGCGAGAAAGAGATCCAGTGGACATCTCACTCGACATCAATGGCAGGACAGAGCAACTGAGCGTTGATCCCGGCGTGACGCTGCTGGACGCGTTAAGGGAGCGCCTTTCGATCACCGGCCCGAAGAAGGGCTGCGACCGGGGTCAATGTGGCGCCTGCACCGTGCATGTGGGCGGCAGGGCCGTCCTTTCGTGCCTTACTCTGGCCGCCGCCGTACGACAGCAAGTAACGACAGTGGAAGCACTGTCCACGGCGGACCAGCTGCATCCGGTCCAGCAGGCGTTCATTGACCAGGACGCCCTGCAGTGCGGGTTTTGCACGCCCGGGCAGGTCATGTCGGCCGTCGCCGCGGTCGAGGAGGGCGTCGACGACGTCCGGGAGTTTATGTCCGGCAACATCTGCCGCTGCGCGGCCTATCCGAACATCGTCGCGGCAGTTGAGCAGGCAAAGCAGGCGAACCAAGCAAAGCAGGCTGAACAGGCGAAGCAGGCGAGGCAGGCTGATGCGTCCCTTTGAACTCACGGCGCCCGCGACCGTCGAGACCGCTCTCGCCTCGCCCGGAACGTTCCTGGCCGGCGGGACCACCCTTGTCGACCTGATGAAGCTCAATGTTCTGACACCGGAGCATGTGCTGGACATCAACGAGCTGCCGTTGCGAGGCATCGACACCAGCGACGGGCTGCGAATCGGCGCGCTGGAACGGATGAGCGACATAGCCAAGCACCCCGGCGTGTACCCGGCGATCTCGCGCGCCTTGCTGCGAAGCGCTTCCCAGCAGCTGCGGAATATGGCCAGCATCGGCGGAAACCTGTTGCAGCGCACTCGGTGCACGTACTTCCGCGATGTCGCCATGCCGTGCAACAAACGCCAACCCGGCAGTGGCTGCCCCGCGATATCGGGGGCTAACCGGTCGCACGCCGTGCTGGGCACGAGCGACTCGTGCGTGGCCACCCACGCCAGCGACCTCGCCGTCGCGCTTGTCGCGCTCGACGCGGAGATCCGGCTGGTCAGCGACGCGGGAAGGCGTACCGTCAAGCTGGCCGACTTCTACCGCCTGCCGGGGGACACTCCCGACGTGGAAAACGACCTGCGACCCGGCGAACTGATCACCGAGGTCGTGGTTCCGCGATTGGACTGGGCGTCGCGTTCTACCTACGTCAAGGTGCGGGACCGGCAGTCCTACGAGTTCGCGCTGTGTTCGGCAGCGGTCGCACTGGACATCCAGGACTCACGCATCGTCGACGCGCGGGTCGCGGTCGGTGGCGTGGCGACCGTGCCGTGGCGGCTGCCCGCGGTCGAGACCGCCTTGCGTGGCGCGCCGCCGACCCCGGCATCCTTCGAGGACGCCGCGTGCCTGGGGACCGAGGGTGCCCGGCCGTTGTCCGCGAACGGTTTCAAGGTGTCCTTGCTGAAGCGGACCCTTGTCCGCGCGCTGCTCGAACTGACAGAGGGGAACCGCTGATGACCAGGCGGCTGGACGGCCAGCTGAAAGTCACCGGGCGGGCCAAGTACGGGGCGGACAACAACTTCCCCGGCATGGTCCACGGGTACGTCGTGCTCAGCACGATCGCCCACGGCGAGATCGAGGCCATGGACGTCACGGCGGCGAAGAGCGCCCCCGGCGTGATTGGGGTGTACTCGCCGTTCGACCCGCTGGAGCTGCGCACGGCGAGCTCCCCGCTCTTCGGCGAGACGTGGGTTCCGCTGCAGGACAAGGAAGTCACCTACTACGGCCAACCGATCGGGTTCGTGGTGGCCGAGAGCTACGAGCAGGCCCGGGACGCGGCGACGCTCATCGAGGTCTCGTATCACCCACGACCGGCTCTGACCTCGCTGCGGGACGGCCTCGCCTCGGCGGAGGACGCGCCGCCGGCGCGGGACGGTTCACCACCATCGCTGGAGGTCCTCGCTTCCGGTGTCGAGTCCATCGAGGATGCTCTGGCAGCGAGTCCGGTGGTCGTCGAGGCGACGTACACCACCGCGACCCAGAACCACGCCGCGATGGAGCCGCATTCGGCTGTCGCGATGTGGAACTCCGACGGCCTGACCATCTACAGTGGAAACCAAGGGGCCAACCTCCAGGCGGCGGAGCTGGCCAGTGCGCTGGGGGTGGATTCGTCCTCGATCCACGCGGTGAATCCGTTCGTGGGCGGCGCTTTCGGCGGCAAAGCCCGTACGTCCGTGCCGGCCTTCCTGGCGGCGGCAGCGGCCAAGGTCCTCGACCGGCCGGTCAAGGCCGTGCTCAGCAGGGAGCAGATCTTCACCGCCACCGCGACCCGCGCGGCGACCGTGCAGAAGATCTCCCTCGGCGCGGACCCCGGCGGCACGCTGATCGCGCTACGCCACGACTCGTGGTGCAGCACCCCGGCCAACCGGTCCTTCGTCGAACCGACCTCGCACGGCACCTCGCGGGAGTGGTATGCCACCCAGAACCTCGCCATCAGCCAGAAGATGGTGCCGCTGAACATCCCACCGACCACGTTCATGCGGGCACCCGGTGAGGCACCCGGGTCCTTCGCGTTGGAGAGCGCGATCGACGAGCTGGCGGTCGCACTGCGCATGGACCCGATCGAACTGCGCCTGCGGAACAACTCCACCGCGCCACCCGGCAAGGACCTGCAATGGTCGAGCAAACATCTCGACGAGTGCTTCCGCGTCGGCGCGGCCCGGTTCGGCTGGGCCCAACGCTCGCCCCACGGTCACACCGAAGGCGACTGGCTTGTGGGGCTCGGCACGGCCACCGCGATGTTCCCCGCCTTGCGGTTCCCGGCCACCGTCGAGATCACGCTGCGGGCGGATGACACGGCCGTGGTCGCGACCAGCGGAGCCGACCCAGGAACCGGCTTGCTGACCGTGCTTTCACTGGTCGGTGCCGAATCGCTGGACATCGCGCCGGACCGGATCACGCCCCGGCTGGGCGACTCGGCGTTCCCCCCGGGTGGCATGTCCGGCGGCTCGACCGCTACGGCGAGCGCGGGTTCGGCCATCATGGTCGCCGCGTCCCAGGTGATCGACGATCTGCTCGCCGTGGCGTCGTCTCCTGGCGCGCCGTTCGACGGCTCGGAGGTGCAGTACGCGGACGGGCGCGTGCTGGCCGGCGGCCGGCACGCGGACGGGCGCGTGCTGGCCGGCGGCCGGACGATGACCTTCGGTGAGGTGCTCCGGGCCCTGGACCGCTCGTCGATCTCGGCGACCGGTTCGTCCGCGCCCGGCGAGGAGTTGACCAAACACTCGTTCAGTTCGTTCGGGGCCCAGTTCTGCGAGGTCCGCGTGCACAGGTGGACGCGCGAAGCCCGGGTGTCCCGCATGCTCGGCGTGTTCGATGCTGGCCGGATCATCAACGACCAAACCGCGCGCAGCCAGATCATCGGCGGCATGATCTGGGGCGTGTCGTCAGCGCTGCACGAGGGCTTGGAGTTCGAGCGGAACGGCCGGCTGGCCAACGGTGACCTGGCGGGCTACCTGGTGCCGGTGAACGCGGACATCCCCGATGTCGACGTCCACTTCCTTGAGTACCCCGACACACTGCACAACGCGGTCGGAGCGAAAGGACTCGGCGAGATCGGCACGGTCGGCATGGCGGCAGCCGTTACCAACGCCGTTTACAACGCCACCGGAATCCGTGTCCGCGACATCCCCATCGTGATCGAGGATCTCCTCGACTAGCGATGCCGGCACGCACCACCAAGAGCCCAGTTCGACGCAGGTTTCGTTGGTGTGCGTGCCGGCCAGCCGAGGCAGGACACGCGGCGAAACATCCTCTCATGGTTCTTGTTTGGTGACTCGGTTGGCCGAGAGCGTTCCGTCCTGGCCGGGGCGCCCTTCGATCGCCACGCGGTCCCCCGGCGAGAGGTCGGTGACCGACCCGGGTCTGGCGACCTCGACGTGGTCAGGTTGGGGGAGCGCAATTCGTGCTTGCTGACCGTCGGGTTCCGTGACGTACAGCGTGGTGTTGTCCCTTCGCTGGACGACGCCGTTGATGGTCGTTGAGCTGTTGTCCTGTGCGGGCGTGTTCGTGGTGCTTTGCAAGGCTGCTCGTACCCAGACACCAGAAGTGAACGCCAGTGCCATGAGCGCCACGATCGCCAGGTAACGGGTCGACCTGGTCAGCCCGCGAGCCGCATGCTTGATCTCGGTTTGCAGGTCTTCATCGCTGATCGGTTCGTGCAGGGTCTCGATCGCCTGCTGGAGGTTCCTTTCCGTTTCAGCTTCACCGCACGGGTACGTCTGACCATCATGCGTGTGGGGCTTGTCCGCGGAATGTTCAGTGTCGTGGGACATCATGGTCTCCGGGCCTCGCGACTGGTGGGAACGGGTAGCTCATTCGTGCCGGAGTGCTTCGATCGGTCTCAGCGATGCGGCGCGATGGGCCGGGTAGCTGCCGAAGAACAGACCGATGAGAACGGAAACACCCACTGCCAGGACTACCGTGTTCAGGGAAACAACGGGCTGCAGGGTGCCGATATGGACCTGGCTGGCCAGGAATCCTATGAGGACACCCAGCGCGCCACCGAAGAGGCTCAACATGGTGGACTCGGCGAGGAACTGACCCAGGATGAGGCTCTTCGGCGCGCCGAGCGCCTTGCGCAGACCGATCTCGGCCGTGCGTTCGGTCACGGTGACCAGCATGATGTTCGTGATCCCGATGCCGCCGACGAGCAGCGAGATCCCGGCGATCCCGGCGAGCAGGACGGTGAACGCGCCGAGCGTCGTATTGATGGTCGAGACGAGCTGTTGCGGATTGATGATCTGGTAGTCCGCCCGCTGGGGGCTGGTGACGTGGTGCCGAACATCGAGAACCGCTGCGACCTCCGCCTGCGCGGCGTTGACGACGCCTGGCGCCGCGGCTTTCACCACGATCTGGTTCAGGCTGTTCCGGCCGGTGATCGCGTTTCGCACGGTTGTCAGCGGCGCGATCGCGATGTCATCGGCGTTCTGGAAACCACCGGAGCCCTTGCTCTGCAGGACGCCGATGACGGTGAAGGGCAGATCGTTGATCAGTACCTGGTCTCCAACCGGGTTCACGCCCGCACCGAAAAGCTGCTGTGCCGTGACTGGCCCCAGGACAACGACCTTCCGCGCCTGGGTGACATCGTCGGCGGTGAACGTCGCACCGGTCTGCACGGTGGCATTGGTGGCATCGAAGTACGATGGCGTGCTTCCGGTCACTTGGCGGATCTGGTAGGACCTGTCCGCATGCGTGGCCGTCGCCTGGCTTGACGTGACGGGAGAAACGCTCTGCACGTCAGGAGCGCCCGCCGGGTCGGAGATTGCGGAGACATCCCGATCGTCGAGTGGTTGAGCGGGCGGCGCATCCCGATCCTGCGGGCGCGCGGTCGTGACCGTCAGGGTGTTGGTGCCCAAGGAAGAAATGCTCTTCTGGATGGTGGCGGAGGCACCGTTTCCCAGAGACGTCAGGGTGATCACCGCAGCGACCCCGATGACGATGCCCAGCGTGGTCAGCACCGACCGGAGCTTGTTGGTGAGTAGTCCGCGTGTGGCGAATCGGAACACCTCGGTGACCCTCATACGGTGTCCTCTCGGGTGGTTCTGAGCGCGTTTCGGGCGTGCCTGCCCTCCGGTGGTCCAGTGTGGATAGTGCCGTGCGGTGGGCTGTCCGCGATCTTCCCGTCGAGCATGTGCACCACGCGTTGTGCACGCGCCGCGACGTCAGGTTCGTGCGTGATCAGGACGATGGTCTTACCGGCGGCGTTGAGCTGATCGAAGATGTCGAGAACTTCGCGGCTGGTGAGGCTGTCGAGGTTTCCGGTGGGTTCGTCGGCCAGGACCAGCGCGGGACCCGTGACGAGGGCACGGGCGATCGCCGTGCGTTGCTGCTGGCCACCGGAGAGCTCGTTCGGCCGATGATGCGCGCGGTCGGTCAATCCCACCAGGTCGAGGGCGGCCATGGCCCTGCGGTGACGTTCAGCCCGGCTCACCCCGGCGTATACCAGCGGCAACTCCACGTTGCGCAGAGCGGTCGTGTTGGCCAACAGGTGGAAGGACTGGAATACGAAGCCGATCTTGCGGTTGCGCACCAGCGCGAGTTGTCTCTCGTTGAAGTCGCGCACGTCGATGCCGTCGAGCCGGTAGGAGCCGCGACTGGCCACGTCGAGACAGCCCAGTACGTTGAGAAGGGTGGATTTTCCCGACCCCGATGCCCCCATGATCGCGACATAAGCACCACGCCGCACAACGAGGTCGACGCCGCGTAAGGCGTGCACGGCGGTCGGTCCGCTGCCGTAGGTCTTGTGCACGCGCTGGACATCGATGACGCTGGTCACTGACCCGAACCTCCTTGCGACGACCGGCCGAACGGTCCCCTGCCGACCGGCTGCGAGGTGCTCGGGTTGGCGGCGGGGATGACGATCTGGTCACCTTCGGAGAGTCCAGAAAGGATCTGGGTGGTCTGATCACCTCGGATGCCCACTCGAACCGTGCGCCGCACCTGCTGAGTGCCCTGCAGGACGACAACGGTCGCTTCGGGACCGGAGCCCTGCACCGCGGCGGCCGGCAAGTACAGCGCCTGGTCGGCGTGGTTCACGTCCACCCGCACGCTGCCCGACTGGCCGGGTTTCAGGCCGGGCACCGCCGCGTCCAGGTTCAGGGTGACGCCGTACTGGACGACACCCCCGGAGCTGTTCGAGACGGGATCGATGGCGACGACGTGCGCGTTGACGGTTTCGTCGGGTAACGCGTTGACCGTGACCGTCGCATCCTGGCCGGTCCGCAGCTTGGCCGCGTCGATCTCCGCGAACTCCGCTCGCACCTGGAGGTGATCGAGGTCGTAGATGGTGATGAGGGAGTTCGAGGCTGACTGACCGCCACCTTGACGCAGGGCATCGCCACCGCTCGACGAGCCGGAACCGCCGGACGAGCCGCTGCTTCCTGCCGGGGAACCGCCACCACCGGACGAGCTGCCACCCCCGGAGGAACCGGCACCACCTGAGGATCCGGTGCCTCCAGACGAACCTCCCGCGGAGCCCGAGCTCGTTGCGCTGCTGTCCGACGAGCCGGCGGAGGCCCCGGCGTTCTCGGCGGCCGAGCGGGAGGTGCTTCCGGCACTGACCCGGTCCCCGACCTGCCCGTTGACCGCTGTCACGGTCCCGGTCACCGGCGAGGTCAACACACCCTGATCCAGGGTCTGCTGGGCGCTGCCGACCTGAACCTCCGCCTGTGCCACCTGGGAGCGTGCCTGCGTCGTGTCCGCCCCCCTGGACTGCGCGTTGTCCAGCGCTTGTTGCGCGACGGCCAGTTGCGCGTTCGCCGCGTTGAGTTGGCGCGCGGCTTGCGTCTGGTCGAGCGTCGCGAGTTGCTGGCCCGCGTTGACCCGGTCGCCCGGTCGCACGCCGAGGGTGTTCAGCGTCCCACTCGTCGCGAAGTTGACGCTGGCCGAAGCGGCGCTGACCACCGATCCCGACGCGGAGACGGACTGGACGACCTGCCCTTTGGCGACCGCGACCGTGCGTAACGAGCGGGCCGCCTCTCCCGCCGGGTCCTTGCGCAAGCCCACGACCGCAACAATCAGGAGGAGCAGAACCACGACGATCAGACCACTGTTGATCAGCCAGCCCCGGCGACCTCCCGTTCGCAACCGGGCAGGTTTCGACGCTTCCATGCAACATCCTCCTAGCGGGCACTGGGCGGACACCGACGGCTAAGCGCATTCGGCCTGTCCCGGATAGCAGACGCTAGTCATGCCGCAGGTGGATCGGCATCGGCGCGGAGTACGAATCATGGGGCCGGCGCGTACTCCTGGGGAAGTACGGCGCGGCAGCGCGGCATGCGTCATCGCGGGGATGCTCCCGGCCCAGGCAGCGATCTATGCTTCCGGCGTGCCGGGCTTGTGGCAGCACCGTATTCGGAGACCTCGCGGGTGGGCCGCTGATCTGGTCGTCGTGTTGCTGGTCGCTGCCGCCGGCGCGGTTCCCTACCTGGGATTACCGCGCCACGTCGCCGATCCGCCTCCCCATCCGCCCCTCCCGTGGGGACTGGTCTTCGTCCTCGCCGCATCGGCGGCGTTGTTCGGCCGCCGAAGGTGGCCGCTGCCGACGTGGGCGTGCACGGTAGCCATGGGCGCCGCGGCCATTGTCGCCTCGGACGCGGTGGAGCCCGCCGTCGCGATCCCGATCATGGTGGCGCTCTACAGCCTGGCACTGAACACCGGTCGCAAGACCTGGGCGAGCGCCGCCGCCGTCAGCGCCGGCACCGTGCTGGGCGTGTCGCTGGCAGTCCTGCCCGGCGAGTGGTATCGCAGCCTGGCCGTCCTGGTGTGGGTGTCCCTGCCCCCAGCCGTGGCGGAAGCGGTCCGCAACCGTCGTGCCTACATCCACGCGATGGAGGAGCGGGCCCGCGGAGCGGAGGAGACCAAGCAGGAAGAAGCGCGCCGCCAGGTCGCCGAGGAACGCATTCGGATCGCCCGGGAACTACACGACGTCCTCGCGCACACCATCGCCGTCATCAACGTGCAGTCGGGCGTCGCCGCGCACCTGATCGAGCAGGACTCGCAGCAGGCCAGGCAGGCGCTGACCCACATCAATGACGCAAGCGACGCCGCATTGTCCGAGTTGCGCGCCACGCTCGATGTCTTGCGGCAGGACCGCGAGCCGCTCACACCCACCACGCCCGCACCCACTCTTGAGCAGCTCGGCGAGCTGGTCGCGGGTGTGCGCACGTCCGGGTTGGACGTCCACGCCCGCACGGAAGGCGACCTCGCACGCGTACCCACCGAACTCGGCGTGGTGGCGTATCGCGTGCTCCAAGAAGCACTCACCAACGTCATCAAGCACGCTCAGGCGCACCGAGTGGAGATCACCGTGGAAGTCGGCGTCGACGGCGTGACGGTCACGGTCGTCGACGACGGCATCGGTGCGCCGGAACCACCGCAGTACGGGCATGGCCGGATCGGTATGCGCGAACGCGTTCTCGCCGTCGGCGGCGCCCTGCACGACGGGCCGACACGCCCCGGCTACCGAGTGCACGCCGCGCTCCCCCTACCCGCCGTCACCGGAGGACGCCCCGCATGACGATCCGAGTTCTGCTTGCCGACGACCAGGCACTGGTGCGGGCCGGATTCCGCGTGCTCATCGACTCCGAGGATGATCTCGAAGTGGTCGGCGAGGCCAGCAACGGAGACGAAGCCATCACACTGGTGCGCTCTCAGCGCGCCGATGTCGTCCTGATGGACATCCGCATGCCGGTCATGGACGGTCTGCAGGCCACGCGTCGCATCGCCGCGGACGAAGCGTTGGCCGGTGTGCGCATCCTGGTCCTCACCACGTTCGAGATCGACGAGTACGTCGTACAGGCACTCCGCGCTGGTGCCAGCGGCTTCCTCGCCAAGAACGCCAAACCCATGGTCCTCTTGGACGCCATCCGTACCGTGGCCGCCGGCGAGTCCCTGCTGTCTCCAGGCGCCACGCGAGCCGTCATCACGCGATTCGTGAACCAGCCAGAGCCGAACCCGCGCGCTGCGGAACGGCTGCGGGACCTGACCGACCGTGAGCGAGACGTGCTGGCCCAGGTCGGCCTGGGCAAGTCCAACGACGAAATCGCCGCCGAACTCGCCGTCAGTCCCCTCACGATCAAAACCCACATCAGCCGGATGCTGACCAAGACGGAGGCGCGCGATCGGGCGCAGCTGGTCGTGCTCGCCTACGAGACCGGATTGGTACGTCCCGGCCAACGGACGAGCAGTGCTGCTTCGGCTCCGTGAATCGCGCAATCATGCGAGTGTGATGGCTCACACGCGAACGCGTCCTCGTGACCAGACCAGTGGCGGGTCGCGACACTGGGCATCATGCACGGTGGTGACGTTCGTCCAGGGCACCGACCTCGCGCTGGTCGGCCAAGGGAAAGCAACGTCACCGCCAGGCAGGTCTGTCACAGCCAACGCGCATTAAGTAGCGTATTCACCCATCAGTCGACCGCCATTGGTAACGCCGCCGGTTCGGAGGCAGGAGAGACCCGTGATCATTGGAGTCGTCAAGGAGGCCCGGCAGGGCGAGACGCGCGTGGCCGCGACCCCGGCGACCGTGCGGCAGCTGCTCAAGCTCGGGTACGAGGTGGTCGTCGAGACCGGCGCGGGCGCGGCATCGAGCTTCTCCGACGAGGCGTATGTCGAGGCAGGGGCGACGGTGGGAGACCCGTTGCAGGCCGATGTCGTGGTCGGGGTGAACGCCCCGACGCCGGCCCAGTTGGACGGGCTGCGCCCGAAGGCGACGCTGATCAGCATGCTGTCGCCCGCGGTGGATGAGGCCATGGTGGAGGACCTGTCCAAGCGGCCCATCACAGCGCTGTCGATGGACGCGGTGCCAAGGATCTCGCGGGCGCAGTCGCTGGACGTGCTCTCCTCGATGGCGAACATCGCCGGCTACCGCGCGGTCGTGGAGGCCGCGCACGCTTTCGGCCGCTTCTTCACCGGGCAAGTGACCGCGGCCGGCAAGGTGCCGCCGGCGAAGGTGCTGGTCGCCGGGGCGGGTGTGGCCGGCCTGGCGGCGATCGGCGCCGCCGGCAGCCTGGGTGCGGTCGTGCGGGCGACCGACCCGCGCCCGGAGGTCGCCGACCAGGTGCGGTCGCTGGGTGGTGACTACCTCTCGGTGGAGTCGGCGGAGGTCGAGGTGTCGGCCACCGGCTACGCCAAGGAGATGTCGGACGACTACAACACCCGCGCCGCGGCGCTGTACGCCGAGCAGTGTCCCGAGGTCGACATCGTCATCACTACGGCGCTCATCCCGGGGCGCCCTGCCCCACGACTGATCACCGCGGAGATGGTGGCGTCGATGAAGCCGGGCAGCGTCATCGTCGACATGGCCGCGGCCAACGGGGGCAACGTCGAGGGCACCGTGGCGGGCGAGACCGTGGTCACCGACAACGGGGTGACGATCATCGGCTACACCGACCTGGCCAGCCGCCTGCCGGCGCAGGCGTCCCAGCTGTACGGCACGAACCTGGTGAACCTGCTCAAGCTGATGACCCCGGACAAGGACGGCCAGCTGGTCCTGGACTTCGACGACGTCGTCCAGCGGTCGATGACCGTGGTGCGCGACGGGGAGCTGACCTGGCCTCCGCCTCCAGTGCAGGTCTCGGCAGCCCCCGCTGCACCCGCGCCCCCCGCTGCCAGCACCAGCGCGCCCGCCGAGGCCCGGCAGGAGCAGTCGAAGACGGCGTCCCGAAAGTTCACCCTCGTCGGTGCCGGCGCCGCGCTGCTGTTCCTCATCGGGGCGCTGTCCCCGCCGGCGCTGCAGGGGCACCTGACCGTCTTCGCACTGTCCATCGTGATCGGCTATTACGTGATCGGTCACGTGCACCACGCGCTGCACACACCGCTGATGTCGGTGACCAACGCGATCTCCGGGATCATCGTCGTCGGCGCGCTGCTGCAGATCGGCCACACCGAGTCCAGCAACGGCGGCGTGATCACGGTGCTGTCGTTCGCCGCGATCCTGCTGGCCGCCATCAACGTCTTCGGGGGTTTCGCGGTGACCCGCCGGATGCTCGGAATGTTCTCCCGCAGCTGACTTGGGCCGCCTGACCTGAGCCGAGAGGGTTTGTGACCACATGACCATGGCAACCGCCGCGCAGGCGGCATACCTCGTCGCCGGCCTGCTGTTCATCCTCGCCCTGGCAGGGCTGAGCAAGCACGAGACCGCCAAGGCCGGCAACGCGTTCGGCATCGCCGGCATGGCGGTGGCCCTCGCGGCCACCATCGGCCTGGCCATCGACCGCGACATCAGCAGCCTGGGAACCGTCCTGCTGCTCGGCGCGGTGATCGTCGGCGCCGGAGTCGGCCTGCAACGGGCCCGCACCGTCGAGATGACCGGTATTCCCGAGCTGATCGCGCTGCTGCACTCCTTCGTCGGTCTGGCAGCCGTCCTCGTGGGTTGGGACGGCTACCTGTCGGTCGAGGCGCGGCCCGGCGGCACCGAAGCAGCCGCACTGGAGGGCCTGGGCACGCTGGGCGTCCACCACGCCGAGGTGTTCATCGGCGTGTTCATCGGCGCGGTCACCTTCACCGGCTCGATCGTGGCCAACCTCAAGCTGTCCGCGCGGATCAAGTCCGCTCCCCTGATGCTGCCCGGCAAGAACTGGCTCAACCTCGGCGCTCTCGTCGCCTTCGTCGTGCTCACCACCTGGTTCGTGGCCGACCCGCAGCTGTGGCTGCTCGTGCTCGTCACGCTGATCGCGCTGGCCCTGGGCTGGCACCTGGTCGCCTCCATCGGCGGCGGCGACATGCCGGTCGTGGTGTCGATGCTCAACAGCTACTCCGGCTGGGCCGCCGCGGCCTCGGGCTTCCTGCTCGACAACGACCTGCTCATCGTCACCGGCGCGCTGGTGGGCTCCTCCGGTGCCTACCTCTCCTACATCATGTGCAAGGCCATGAACCGCTCGTTCCTGTCGGTCATCGCCGGCGGATTCGGTATCGAAGCCGGACCCTCCGGCGGCGAGGACTACGGCGAGCACCGCGAAATCAGCGTCGAGGGCGCCGCGGAGCTGCTGACCAGCGCCCAGTCGGTGATCATCACGCCCGGCTACGGCATGGCCGTCGCCCAGGCGCAACACGGCGTCGCCGAACTCACCCGCAAGCTGCGCGACAGGGGCGTCGAGGTCCGCTTCGCCATCCACCCGGTCGCCGGCCGCCTGCCCGGGCACATGAACGTCCTGCTCGCCGAGGCAAAGGTGCCCTACGACATCGTCCTGGAAATGGACGAGATCAACGAGGACTTCCCCAAGACCTCCGTCGTCCTCGTCATCGGCGCCAACGACACCGTCAACCCCGCCGCCGCGGAAGATCCCGGCAGCCCCATCGCCGGCATGCCCGTCCTCACCGTCTGGGAGGCCGAGAACGTCATCGTCTTCAAACGCTCGATGGCCTCCGGCTACGCCGGCGTCCAGAACCCGCTGTTCTTCCGCGAGAACACCGCCATGCTCTTCGGCGACGCCAAGAACCGAGTCGAGGACATCCTGCACGCGCTCTGATACAGCGCGACGTCGATCTCGTCCGGCTCGGCGGACGAGATCGACGTTGGGGCTTACACCGGCCCCGCCGGAGAACCGGTCGTGTGGTAGCGGTCGCGGAGCGCCTTCTTGTCGGGCTTACCGAGGCCGGTCATGGGTAGGGACTCGGTGACAATGACGTGCTTGGGGGTGTGGACGGAGCCTTTGCGTTCTCGGACGGTCGCCTTGATTTCCTCGACCAACCGGGCGATCGACTCCTCGTCCGCGGCCGTGCCCTCGCGGGGCACGACGACGGCGGTCACGGCTTCGCCCCACTTCTCGTCGGGCACACCGATGACACCGACCTGCGCGACGGCGGGATGGGTGGCGATGGCGTCCTCCACCTCGCGCGGGAAGACGTTGAAGCCACCGGTGACGATCATGTCCTTGACCCGGTCGACGATGAATAGGAACCCGTCGTCGTCCACGCGGGCGATGTCACCGGTGTGCAGCCAACCGTCCCGGAAGGTCTCCGCGGTGGCCGACGGCTTGTTCCAGTAACCGGCCGCGAGAAGCGGTCCGGCCACGCAGATCTCGCCGGGTTCCCCGGTGGGAACCGGCTTGCCGTTGTCGTCGAGTAGCGCGGTGCGGAGGAACGCCGACGGTCGCCCGCAGGAGGACAGCCGCGCGTCGTCGTGCTCGCTCCTGCCCAGGTAGCTGATCGCCATGGGCGCTTCGGACTGGCCGAAGTACTGGGCGAAGATCGGTCCGAACCGGTCGATGGCTTCCTTGAGCCGGATCGGGTTGATCGACGACGCCCCGTAGTACACGGTTTCCAGCGAGGAGAGGTCCCGAGTTCGCGAGTCGGGATGGTCCAGCAGCGCGTACAGCATGGTCGGGACGAGCATGGTCGCGGTGATCCGGTGTTCCTCGATGGTGCGCAGCACCTCGGCCGGGTCGAATTTCGGAAGCACGACCAGCGATCCGCCCTTGATCAGGGTCGGTGCGAAGAACGCGGCTCCCGCGTGGGACAGCGGCGTGCAGACGAGGAACCTGGGCGAGTTCGGCCATTCCCATTCTGCGAGCTGGATCTGCGTCATGGTCGTCATCGACTCAGCCGTGCCGATCACGCCCTTGGGTTTACCGGTCGTGCCACCCGTGTACGTGATCGAGACGATGTGGTCGGGCGGCAGCTCGGCGGCCTCAAGCGGCTGCGGTGCGTAGGTCGCGGCCAATCCGACGAGGTCCTGCGCCCCGATGTCGGTGAGCGTGTCGGGCACCGGTCCGATGGTCAGCACCTGCCGTAGACCTGGGACCTTCTCGACCAACTGCCGCGCTCGGTCCACAAAGGACGGAGTTGGGTCGATGATCAGGGTTGTGATGCCGGCGTCGTCGAGGATGTAGGCGTGGTCGTCGAGCGAGCCCAGCGGGTGCAGCGAGGTGCGGCGGGACCCGAGGACCTGCCCGGCGGCGATGGTCAGCAGTACTTCGGGTCGATTGAGCGACAGCAACGCCGCGGGCTCGCCCGTGCCGACGCCGAGCGCTTCGAATGCCTGCACGTACCGGCTGACCTGTGCGGCCATCTCGCCGCCGGTCAGGGTGGTTTCGCCCAGCGACAGGACCGGCCTGTCCCGGTGCCGGTGTAGCGCTGAGACGACCAAGTGGCCCAAGTGGTTCGGCTGCCTGCTTGCCTGCCGTGTCATGCCGTTTCCCTCCGGTCTTCCGCCCAACGATGTACGCCGACCATGTCGCATCCCCGCTGCGCGCGTTTCATGCTCATCCGATCGGGAGCGTGACGGACTTCAGTTCGACGTAGGCGTCGATTCGCTCCGGCCCGAACTCCCGTCCGATGCCGCTGGCCTTGTGGCCGCCGAACGGGGCGTTGAAGTCGAGCAGGTACTGGTTGATGCCAAGCGTCCCGGTGCGCACCCGGCGTGCGACCACGGCGGCGCTCCTCCCAGTGCGTCTCCCGCGCGGCGGACAGGAACGCGTCCAGTGCCATCACCGTCGCGCCGGGCTGTCCCACCTGGGAGAACCAGATCGGCGAGCCCATCTCGCTCGTGATCAGCTCGCTCAACTCGACTTGCCGGGCGCGGTAGGCATCCGCGAAGCTTCGGAGCAGCTCCAGCCGCTCCGCGGGATCGGTTCGAGGCCACTCCCCCGCGTCGAAGGCCCGCCGTGCCTCCTCCACTGCTCGGTCGACATCCGCGACCGAGGCTTCGGGTGCGCGTCCCAACGGCTGTTCCGAGTGCGGCGAGATCACCTCCAACACACCCTGTGCGGCAGGGTAGCCCAATGTCCTCCGAGATAGAGCTCCTTGTAGTCCCGCATGGCGCGGCTCCTCGCTCAGGCGGCGGCATCCCCGCCCGTTCGTCCCTGACAGCCACCACCCAAACTAGAACACGTTCTTGGTTGACAGCAACACTCCCCGCAGCATCCGAGACATCGCCTGTCAGCTACATAGAACGCGTTATTACCGGGGACCTCATCGCCCCGTCGCGCACAAGCGCCTGGCCTTCACATTCAGTAGAACGCGTTTCGGAAATTGATCAACGCGAGGACGGCGCGGGCGGGATCGTCACGCACCCCCGGCCGGTGCTTCGACGGAGGGACCGGTACTTGACTCGCTTGATCTCTTCGATGGCGGCGAGGTCCATGCTGACAGCGTCCACGGCACCGTAGCCACATGCAAGAACTTGTTCTACTAAGCTGCCGCCGTCGACGGAAGCGTCGGATGCCGGCGTGGATGCCGGCATCCGACGGGTGAGTCAGCTCCTGGCCAGCAGGCTCAGTGCCGCCGTCACCACGGCGCCCTGCCGCACTACTTGCCGAGGCAGGTGCGGATCGCCGTGGCGAGTTCGGGGATGCCCTGTTCCTTGAGCACGCTGTAGTGGTCCCCGGCCAGGTCGACCACGGTCGGGGGTGTGGCGGAGTATCCAGAGTGGCCTTCGATGAACGAGTAGTCGTCTCCCGATGCCTTGAAGATGGTCACCGGCGCGTTCAGCCGCCGCTCGGCGAGCTCGCGGAAGCTGTACTCGAACTCGTAGGTCTGGCCGACGATCTGGACGATCCTGGTGATGAGCTGTTCGTCCAGGGCGGGGAACAGATCGTGGACGAACGCGACGAAGCTGGCCTCGTCCTGTGCCACCTCCAGGCAACGCCGCACCTCTGGTCCGCTGATGCTGCCGGCGAACACGGAGAACAGGATCGTCACGTACGCGGGGTTGCGGTACGACGCGGTGCGCCCGTGCCGGTCCCCGTCCACTTCGCGGACCTTGGGGTTACCGGGGCAGATCAGCAGCACGTTCGCCACCTGCTCGCCGGACTGCTCCAGCTGCCAGGCCGCTTCGAAGGCGACGCGGGCGCCGAAGGAGTAACCCCACAAGGTGTACGGCCCGGTCGGCTGCACGCGCCGGATGTCCGCCACGTCGGCGGCGGCCATCTCCCGGATCGTGGCGTGCGGGGTCTCTCCGGCGTTGATGCCGTGTGCCTGCACTCCGTAGAAGGGTCCGCCGGTGGCCGCCGCACGGGCCAGCAGGCGCAGGTTCATCGGATACCCGCCCAATCCTGGCCAGCAGAACACGGGATCGGCGTTCCCGCCGTCGTGCAGCAACACCAGCCGGGAGGCCGCCGCCGGCGTGTCGTCCTCGATCCTGGCAGCGAGATCGGCGAGCTTCGGGCACTGGAAGACGACCTGAAGCGGCAGCTCGGTACCGAACTCCCGGTTGATCTTGTTGACCAGCGTGACGGCGATCAGCGAGTTGCCTCCCGAGGAGAAGAACTCGTCCTCCACCGACACGTTCTCGTACTTCAGCGCCGCGCCCCATGCCTGCGCCAGCCACTGCTCGGTTCGCGTCGCGGGGGCGACGTACGGCGTCGCCGTGCCCGCCGAGCGGACGTCGTCCGAGGCCGTCAGGGCCTTGACGTCCACCTTGCCGTTGGCGGTCAACGGCAGCTGGTCCAGGACCAGCACCCGGTTCGGGATCATGTAGTCGGGCAGGAGTGTGGCCAGGTCGTCCTTGATCATCTCGGTCGGTCCCTTCATGTGGACCGTGTCCTCGTACATGCCCTCGCTGCTGATCTGCTCCTCGCTGACCCTGCCGCCGAGGAAGAAGTACGACGCGCCCGACGCGATCCCGCTGGCGGCGAGGATGTCGTCCATGCGCCGCGCCGCCGGGAGTGGATGACCGGTCTTCGAGCTGTAGCCCGAAGACATGAAGCCCAGCCCGAGACCGTTGCGTTGCAGGTGGTGCACCTTCGTGCCCAGGCAGATGTAGTCCAGCCACGGTTGGTCGGCCCGGCTGATGGCGGTGATCCCGAAGCTCGCCCGCTCGTACACGCCCTGGTTGATCGCGATCACGTGCTTGGGAAGCACGAGCTCGTCGGAGATCCGCTCCAGCTCGCCATGGGCGTACCGGTACTGCCCGGCTGGCAGACCCTCCACCCGACCGGGATGGGCCTGCACATAGACCTCGGTCGAATCCTGATGGGGGTGCCCGTCGTTGGCAACGATCTCGAACGTTCCCAGGTAGTAGTCCTCGTCGGCGACGTCCAGGCGATCCGTGACCGCCGGCCGGTAGGCCAGCGGGCGGATGGTGAGCCCGTACTCAGGCAGGACCTCCTCGAAGACACCGAGCATGTGCCCGGTTTCGAACTCCAGGACTTCCTGGATGTTGTTCTTGTACACGGGCTCGATCGCCCGCTTCTTGCCCAGGAAGTGCACCTTCAGCGAGCTGCCGTCCACGTTCTCCGACGGCCCGACCCGGACCAGGGTGTGGTCCAACGGGTGGTAGTAGTACACGCCCGCGTCCAGACCCGCGACACCACTGGTCTCCAGGTAGAGCTGCGTCGCGTACAGCGCTCCGGGCGACGCGTAGGCGTATTTCGGCAGTAGTCGCTCGGCACTGTGGAACTGGCCGAACCAGCGCAGCATCTCGCCGAACTCGGCGAACGTGACATCTTCAAGATCGCGGGAGATCTCGCTCACCGGTCGCCGGTCCAGCAGCGCGTGGAGGTCGTCCCGCGTCACCTCGCCGCCCTCGTAGAACCGGTAGGTCTTTCGCGCGAAGGCGGCCTCCCGCTGAGCCTTGGACTCCTGTTTGCCGGGCAGCTCCACCACGGGCTTGCCGTGCAGCTCATCCGGCTCCCGCAGTCCTGGATTCGACAGCTGCGCCTTGACCTGCAGCCGGCTGCCCTTGGACTGGTGGTGGGAACCGTGGTTGCCCTGATCCATCAGGGCCGCTTCCTTCGGGTTCAACTCGACGCAGGCCACCAGGTTCTGGAAGCCGGTCCGCGCGTCGTCGGTGACGATCGCCGCCGCTCGCCGCACCCAGGGGTGCTCCTCGATCGCCAGGGCGATCTCGTCCAACTCGATGCGGTAGCCACGAAGTTTGATCTGGTTGTCCGCCCGGCCGCAGAACTGGATGCTGCCGTCCGGGTTCCAGTACGCCAGGTCCCCGGTCTTGTACAGCCGCTCGGTCGGCACGAACGGCGAGGGAACGAACCGCTCCAGGGTCAGGTCAGGCCGGTTCAGGTAGCCCCGCGCGAGCTGCACGCCGCCGATGTAGAGCTCGCCGGTCTCACCGATGTCGGCCGGCGAGAGGTTCTCGTCGAGGATGAAGCACTGGGTGTTGTCGACCGGCACGCCAATCGGGATCATGCCCACGCCGTCGTCGATCGCGTCCGGGTCCACCAGGTGTGCGGTCGCGTTGATGGTGCACTCGGTCGGCCCGTAGAGGTTGATCAGCGACGCCCAGGGAAGCTCGTTGGCGACCTGCCGAGCCAGTTGCCGGGACAGCGCCTCACCACCCGAGAACACCCGGCGCAGCGAGGTGCATGTGCGCAACCGCTCGGTGTCCAGGAGCGCCTGCAACAGCGTCGGTACACATTGGAGTGTGGTGACCTCGTACCTGATGACCGTCTCGATCAGCAGCTCAGGATCGCGGTAGCTGCCGGGCGCACCCATGACGACCCGGCCGCCGAAGGCGGGCGCGAGGATCTCCCACTGCGCGGCGTCGAAGCTCATCGGCGTCTTCTGCAACACCGTGGCCTCCCTGCCCAAGTGGCCGAAGGCGTGCAACCAGCGCATCTGGGAGACGATGCTGCGGTGTTCGATCATCACCCCCTTCGGCCGCCCCGTGCTACCGGAGGTGTAGATCACGTAGGCCAGGCCATCCGCGTGCGGCACCGCGTCTTCCCGGGGGATGACTTCGTCGGTGTCGGCCAGGGTGACGATCTTCGTGCCGGCGGGAACGAGACCAGCCAGCCGTTGTGTCAGGTGTTCCTGGGTGACGATCACCTTCGTGCCGCTGTCCTCGATCATGTGGCGCAACCGGTCGTCGGGGTAGTCGGGGGACAGCGGCAGGTAGGCCGCGCCAGCGGACAGGATGCCCCAGACACCGGCCATCAGGTCCAGCGACGGGTCGACGTGCAATCCGACGCAGTCGTCGAGGGGGACGCCCAGGCGTCGCAAGTGCGCCGCCAGCTGGCAGCTGATCCGGTGCAGCTGCCGGTAGGTCAGGTGCTGATCGTCGGCGACCACGGCCACCGCCTCGGGTTGGGTGGCCACCTGCCGCTGGAGCAGGCTGGTCAGAACAGGGCTCAGCGTGTCGTGGCCTCGTGTGCTGAACTGGATAAGTTCCACGGTGTCTCCCGTTCGCGAGTAATCCCGTTACCGCGCCTGCGTTACTAGGCTGGGCGCATCCGAGGTGTCGTCGGACGTGTGCTTCGTTTCCGGTCGCTGCCGGGGCTGAGCGAGGATGACCGCGACCACCACGGTCACCGCACCGACTGCCTGCAGCTGCGACAACTGCTGGCCGACAACGAGGTATCCGAGAGCGGTAGCGGCCAAGGGGCTGGCGAACGCCAGGAAGGACACGGCCAGCGCCGGAAGCCGCTCGATACCCCGGAACCAGATCGCGTAAGCGAGCAGCGCTCCGATCACGCTCAGGTACGCGAACCCGGCGATGTTGGTGCCGGAGAGGTGCTCGGGCAGCCCTTCGGCCGCGAGCGCGACGGGCAGCAGGACCAGACCTCCGACCGTCAGCTGCCAGCCGGTGAACGTCCACACACTCACGCCCGCCGGCCGGCCCCAGTACTTGGTGAGCACGATGCCGGCTGCCATGCAGAATGCCGCTCCGAGTCCACTGAGGACACCGATGGCATCCACGCCCGCCTGCCGCTGCAGGACCAGCATCGCCACACCGGCCGCACCGAGCACGCACGCTGCCGCTTGGACCGGGCGGATGCGGTCCCCGAGCAACCAGGACGACAGCAGCAACACGAGCATCGGCTGCAGCGTGATCATCAGTGCCGCCACGCCTCCGGGCAGGTGGTACGCCGTGACGAACAGCAGGTAGAAGAAGGCGCCGATGTTGAACGTCCCCAACACCAGCACACGCCACCACCACATCCCGCGCGGCAATGCGCGGGTCAGCCCCAGCAGCACCAACCCGGCGGGCAGGGCCCGCACGGTCGCGGCCAGAAGCGGCCTACCGGGAGGGAGCAGCTCTGTCGTCACCAGGTAGGTGCTGCCCCAAATCGCCGGCGCTAGGGCTGTCAGCAGCGAGTCCAGTGCGACATTCTTCCGCATCAGGGGACACCCCCGTCACCACGCCACAAGACCTGCCAGAAATCGGTCCGTACGCACCCTTTCCGCGCAGCATCGCTACGCAAGAAGAGGGCGCCACTGGCCACAGCGGTAGCACTCACCGCGAATCTCCATCTGTCGCCTCATCACCCCGAAAAGCACGCCGAGTATTCAGCCGCCATTCGAGACGAGACAAGAAACAGGGAGTAAATTAGCCTGTAATACGATGTGCATATGGCGAGCTCACGACCGTGGAGATAATTTAATAATTATCCACATACTTACCCTGTTGATTCAAGCCAAGAGTAAGTGAACAGTTGAGCACTGATCCAAACGGCCGAACAGCGAGGTGCTCACAGCGGACCACCTCACGGCCCTTCGGGCCGAACTTTCCAACCAGTAGGACGCAAGACGTCAGGTCCCGTCTGCGTGCGGCGGCCTTCGATCGCCCGGTGTGACACGCTGCCGTAGGCACATCTGATGTGTGCAAGCACGCAGAAAGAGGGTGCCGAACCTCACGAATTCACACAACAAGACAACACCCATTGTTATGAAGAACGAACTGTCATGGCGAACGAACTGGCGCCGGAAATCCGGGTATCCGCGGCACGGCGCATCAACACTGCACGGACCCGCGCCGGAAAAGGTCCATCCCGAGTCGTGGAGTGACATTCGGTGAGCGTTTGCTGAGCCGCCTCCGCGAGGCGGTCAGCAGCCCGAAACGAGACGGGTAGCCAGCGGATCTCGACCTTGGGTTCAACGGAAGGAGTCCTGTACTCAGCTCGCTGGGCCGGTGCCAGCTCAGCTAATGTGCGGGTATGGCGCAGATCGACTTTTCCTCCCGCATCGGTGTGTGGTGGACCAGCGACACCTGGCCCATCCAGGACGTGCAAGCCACAGCCCGAGAAATCCAAGACCTGGGCTACGGCTCGCTGTTCTACGGCGAGGCCCTCGGCAAGGAAGCACTGACCCAAGCGGCTGCTCTGCTTGCGGTCACCGACCGACTGGTCATCGGCACTGGCATCGCCAACATCCACGCCCGTGACGCCCTGGCGGCGGAATCTGGCGGCCGAACGCTCACCGCGCTGCACCCGGGCCGGTTCGTCCTCGGGCTCGGCGTCAGCCACCAGCCGTTGATCCAGCGCCGTGCGGGCAGCTACGACAAGCCGCTCGCGACCATGCGGGACTACTTGCGGCGCATGTCCGAGGTCCCCGAACAGGTCGAACCGGGCACCGGCGGACCCGCCCGCCTCCTGGCCGCCCTCGGTCCCAAGATGATCGAACTGGCTGGCCAGGCCGCGGACGGCGCCCACCCCTACCTCGTCACACCGGAGCAGACCGGGCTAACCCGGCAGACGTTGGGACCGGACAAATGGGTGGTCAGCGAGCAGGCCGTCACTCTCACCTCCGACCACGAGACGGCCATGCGCCGCGCTCACGCGCACCTCGAGATCTACTCCGGACTGCCGAACTACCGGAATTCGTGGCTACGGCAGGGTTTCGACGAATCCGACCTGGTGCGTGGCGGTTCCGAGCGGCTCGCCGAGGCACTCGTCGCCCGTGGCGAGGCCGAAACGGTGGCCGCCGGTGTGCGCGCGCATCTTGACGCCGGGGCCGATCACGTCGTGATCCAGGTGCTCGGTGACCAGCGCTCGGATGACCCGCTGCCCGCCCTGCGCGAACTCGCGCCCGCACTTGGCCTGCGCTAGACGGTCGTAGCATGACACCGAACCTCTCCCCCGCTCACCCGAACCAAGTTTTTCCTGCCAGCTCAGGATTTCCGCAGTGCACTGGGTGGATTCCGGCGGAGTCTCGATGAAACGGCGAGCGACATGAACATCGTTGTGGACGACCTTTCCGGCCCGCGGATCGCTGAGTTCCTCCGCGAGCATGTCCAGGAGATGCGGTCGATCACGCCCTTGGAGAGCAAGCACGCTCTTGATCTCGACGGGCTCCGTGCCCCCGGAGTCACGTTCTGGTCAGTGATGGACGGTGACGCGGTAGTCGGCTGCGCTGCGATCATGAGACTGGATGTCGACCACGCCGAGCTGAAATCGATGCGTACCGCGTCGGGGCGTAAGCGAAGCGGGATCGCGTCCCTGCTGATGGAGCATGTTCTCACTGAGGCCACCCGCATGGGCTTCACCCGGCTGAGCCTCGAAACCGGCGCGGGCGACTTCTTCCTGCCTGCCAGGAAGTTGTATGAGAAGTTCGGGTTCGGCTATTGCGAACCCTTCGGCGACTACCGGCCCGATCCGAACAGCGTGTTCATGACGAGGACGCTGTGATCTCGACTGGGCCGACGGATCTCGGCTGGGCTCACGGCGAGGCCGCGCCGGACGCCAGGCGTTGGAGCCACTCGCATAGCAGGGCAGCTTCGGCTGGGGTGAGCGTATCCGGTTGAGCTGGTAGCGCCGCCTGGAGGGCGACGGCGTGGGCGGCGACAGGGGCCTCGCCGGCAGGCCCGAGCGATTCGGTGGTCAGCGCGGCCAGGATCGCGTCTCGGGTGCGTGTCGACAGCGTGGCGTCGCAGGCGCCGCCGGGGCTCGTGATGAGAGTGAGAGTGACACCCACGGCGGCGGCATGGATCATCTGGGCGGCCGTGTCCAGGGGGACCCGAAGCCGGCTGGTTCGCGCGACGCGCTCCAGCATGGCCTGGAGGATCTGGTGGGTCTCCGCCGCCGTGGCCGGGCGTTCACCAGGGTGCACTGCGCCGTACATCAGTGTGTAGAACGCGGGATGCGACAGGCCGAACTCGACGTGCAGGTCCCATCCGCGTCGCAGGTCCTCTACGGGGTCATCGGTGGCTGCCAGTTCCTGCTTTCCCGCCAGGTAGCGCTCGAAGCCGTAGGCGGTGACCGCTTCGAGCAGACCCTTCTTGTCCCCGAACAGCCGGTACAGCGTCGGCGCCTGCACACCGGCGGCGGCGGCCACCGCCCGGGTGGACACGGCGTCTGGGCCGCCTTCGGCCAGCAGGTCCGCGGCGGCGATCAGGACCCGCTCACGGGTGTCGAGGATGCTGGGAGCGTTCACGGGAATCAACGTTACCCGATATGTGTTATCGTCGAGGTATCGCTGTTAACGGAACAGCGTTATCAGCGGAATCGCAGATGGAAGGGTCACATCCTCTATGCACACCCGCACCCTCGGGACCAACGGCCCCACCGTTTCCGCCCTCGGGCTCGGCCTGATGGGCATGTCCGACCTCTACGGCCCGGCCGACGACGCCGAGTCGATCGCCACCATCCACGCCGCGCTGGAGGCCGGCATCACCCTGCTGGATACCGGCGACTTCTACGGCATGGGCCACAACGAGCTGCTCCTGCGCGACGCGCTTCGCGGGCGTAGGCGCGAAAACGCGGTCATCAGCGTCAAGTTCGGGGCGCTGCGCGATGTTCAGGGAGGCTTCGGTGGGATCGACACCCGGCCGCAAGCCGTGAAGAACTTCCTCGCTTACTCCCTGCGACGCCTGCGCACCGACTACATCGACGTCTACCGGCCCGCCCGGCTCGACCCGAACGTGCCGATCGAGGACACCGTCGGCGCCATCGCCGAGATGATCCAGGCCGGTCTGGTCCGCCACATCGGCCTGTCCGAGATGGGGGCGGACACGCTGCGCCGCGCGCAGGCGGTGCACCCGATCGCGGACCTGCAGATCGAGTACTCGCTGCTTTCCCGTGGTATCGAGGACAAGATCCTTCCCACCGCCCGCGAACTGGGTATCGGCATCACCGCTTACGGCGTGCTCTCCCGGGGTCTGCTGTCCGGGCACTGGAACAGGGACCGCGAGCTCAGCTCCGGGGACTTCCGCAGCACCAACCCCCGCTTCCGGGGCGACAACCTGGACCACAATCTCGCGTTGGTCGAAGCTCTCCGCGGGGTCGCTGCGGCCAGGGATGCCAGCGTGGCTCAGATCGCCATTGCCTGGGTCGCGTCCCGGGGGCAGGACATCGTGCCGCTGGTCGGTGCCCGCCGTCGCGAGCGGCTGGCCGAAGCCCTCGGCGGTGGCGACATCACGCTCACCGCGGACGACCTCGCCGCCATTGAGCAAGCCATCCCCGCCGGCACTGCCGCCGGCGATCGGTACCAGGCCGCGGCGATGGCACACCTCGACAGCGAACACTGACCGCCCTCCGCACAGGTGCGGCGCCGGCCCCTCCCGGCGCCGCACCACGAGCAGTCTGCTGCTGATCGACCCGGATGGTCACCCGAATAGCCGACTTAGACGTCTTCGGCCTCGTCGCACGCGAACACAGTGATGACCACATCGGCGGTAACGGCGGTCCGAGCAACCTGCTCCGCGTTGGACTGATCAGAACCGAGCGCCCGAGCTACTGCCTGGTCACGGGTACGGCCGTGCTGCTGATGCCGGGCGATCAGCCGATCCCGGCGCACCTGCTCTGGGGGAGCCAGGAACCACACCGCATCCAGGAGGGCACGAATCCGGCACCAGGGCTTGACGGGCAACAGCAGATAGTTTCCCTCGGTGACAACCAGGGGAACTTCCCGTGGTACCGGTACCGCGCACGCCACGGGTTCCTCGATTTCCCTGCGAAACTCCGGCGCATACACCGTTGCGCCGCTGGCGAGGTTGGCACCGTTGCCCCGCAGCCGGATCAGCAGGTCGACGTACCCGACCGCGTCAAACGTCTCTGGTGCGCCCGCTTGCGGTCGACCCGCTCGAGGCGCTCCAGCTCACGCTGTGTGAGGTGGAACCCGTCCATGGCGACCAGCGCGCTCCCGCCCAACGCGTCGACCAGTTGTTGGCTCAGCGTGGACTTCCAGCACCGGGCGGCCCGCAGACACCGAGCAACCGCGGCTGCCTGGCCGGACTTCGGCGCGCGCCACCAACTCTGACCACGTCACCGCTGTGGCACCGCTGGAGGTCGGCGGTCACGGCTGGCGGCCCGAGCGCACCCCGGCGTTGTGCGGCACTTCTTCGACATCGCCATCGGCGCTGATCCGCAACGCGCCGGTGATCAGCCCCACGACGTCGTTCATCGTGACGTGCTGGGGTGAGACCACCCCGACCCGCCTGCCCAGCCGGTGCACGTGGACGCGGTCGGCGATGTCGAAGACCTGCGGCATGTTGTGACTGATCAGCACGACCGGGATACCGCGCTGCTTGATCCTCGCGATCAGGTCTATCACCTTCGCCGACTCCGCCACGCCGAGCGCGGCGGTCGGCTCGTCCATGATCACGACCTGGGTGCCGAAGGCCGCTGCCCTGGCCACCGCGACACCCTGACGTTGCCCGCCGGAGAGCGTCTCGACGGGCTGCGTCATCGATTTGACGCTGATGTCCAGGTCGTCGAGCACCCGTTGTGCCTCGGCCCGCATGGCCCGCGTGTCCAGCTGCCGGAACACCCGGCCGAGCAGTCCCGGCTTGCGCCGTTCCCTGCCCAGGAAAAGGTTCGTCGCGATGTCCTGGGCTGGCGCGAGAGCGAGGTCCTGGTACAGGGTTTCGATCCCGTGCCGGCGCGCGTCCAGCGGGCCGTGGAAACGCACCGGGGCGCCACCGACCCGGATCTCGCCGGCGTCCGGGAGGAGCGCGCCGGACAAGGCCTTGATCAGGCTCGACTTTCCGGCCCCGTTGTCGCCGACCACGGCGAGAATCTCCCCGGGCAGCAGGTCGAAGTCCGCGCCGTTGATGGCGATCACCCGGCCGTAGCTCTTGACCAGGCCGCGTGCGGCCAGGACGGGGCCGGTCGACAGCGTTTCGGTCGGCTCGGTCACTGTTGCCTCCCTCGGGCGAACCGGTCCAGCGCGACGGCGCCGATCACCAGCGTGCCGGTGGCGACGTCCTGGTAGAGCGCGTCGATGCCGAGTTGGGTGAGGCCGGAACTGAGCACGGACACGATGAGCGCACCGAGCAGGGTTCCCAGCACGCTGCCGCGCCCGCCGAACAGGCTGGTGCCGCCCAGAACGACGGCCGTGATCGACTGCAGATTGCCGAGCTGGAAGGCATTCGGGTCGGCATTGGGGACCCGACCAAGCGCTTGCCAGGCCGCGACGCCGTAGATCAGGCCCGCGATCACGTACACGCTGATCATCGTGCGGCGCACGTGAATCCCGGACAGCCGCGCGGCTTCGGGGTCGTTGCCGATGGCGTAGACGTGCTTGCCCCAGGCGGTGCGGGTGAGCGCGTACCACAGGCCCAGGTACATCACCAAGCCCACGACCATGCCCATGGTGATTTCGACGTAGCCGAAAAGGTACTGGCGCGTGCCGAGAAAGCCCAGCACCGGATCGTTGGCCGGGAAGCTCTGGCCGTTGGCGTACAACCGTCCGGCGGCGGTGAGGATGGTCAGCATGCCGAGCGTGACGATGAACGGCGGCAACCGCAGCGAGGTGACCAGCGTGCCGATCACCAGCCCGACGAGGATCGTGACGACGAGCCCGATCACGATCGCGGCTGGGGCGGCGGTGCCGTGCAGCACGAGGTTCGCCATCAGCAGCGTTCCGAGCACGGTGTTGGCGTTGTTGGACAGATCGATCCCGTTGGTCAGGATGATCACGGTCTGCCCCAGCGCCATCGTCCCCACCACCAGCGACTGCTGAACGACCAGCGACAGGTTGTCCATGGTGAGGAAGGTGGACGTGCTCGCGGCGAACACCACGATCGCCACCACGAGTGCCAGCGCGGGTCCTGCCGTCGGCGTGCGCAGCAGGAACTCGCCCAGATTGGTCTTGTCCTGGTCTTTGGCTGCAGTAGCTGTGGTCACCGGATACCTCTTTCAGCCTGGACCTCGCGGTGAGCAGCCGCATGGTGGCGACGTCGGCGCCGCCACCGTCGCGGCTTCAACTGTCATTGGCCGGACACTGGACCCCAGCAGTTCTGCTGACCGAAGGCGAGATCCTGGGCCTGCACACCGGGAACGGGTACACCCGCCACGAGGGCGGCTCCGGTGTTGGTGAAGCCGCTGGGCTTCTTGCCGCTCTTGGCGAACTCCACGGCGGCGTCCACGGCCATCTGCGCCATCTTCTTGGGGAACTGCACCACGGTCGCCCGCAACTGGCCGTCCTTGATGGCCTGGACGGCCTGGCAGCCACCGTCGATCGAGGCGAGAACCACCGAGTTCGTCAGGCCCTTGGCCTGCAGCGCGGCATAGGCACCGCGTGAGCTCGGCTCATTGAGCGTGTAGATGGTGTTCGCGTCCGGTGACCGTTGCAGCAGGTTCTCCACCGCCTGCTGTGCGGTGTTCTGGTCGCCGTTGGCCGGCTGCGCGCCCAGGATGTGCGAGTCGTTGCCGGATAGGCCCATTCCCTGCAGGAACCCGTTGTGCCGCTGCTCGTTGACGCTGGAACCCGGCGTTCCGTCGACCATCAGCACCTTGGGGTCCTTACCCGCCAGCACTGCCTTGTCGTAGGAGCCCTGCAGCCGGCCCGCCTCGGTGTTGTCGGTGGCATACGTCGCGTCGACCGCGCTCGGCGGGTCGGTTTGCGTGTCCAGGGCGATGACCAGAATCCCGCGATCGCGGGCCTGCTTGACCGCGTTCAGCACGCTGGTGGAGTTGCTCGGGGTGATCATGATGGTGTTCACGCCCTGCTGGACGAGGTTCTCGATCGCGGTGACCTGACCGTCGTTGTCCCCGTCGAACTTGCCGGCCAGTGCGATCAGTTGCGCGCCCTGCTTGTTCGCCTCCTGCTGGGCGGCATCCCGGAGCGTGACGAAGTACGGGTTGCTGTCGGTCTTGGTGACCAGCCCGATCTTGGCCTGCCCATTACTCCCGCTGGCGGTGCCGCTAGTGCGCTGACTGGTGCATCCGGTCAGCGCGAACGCGGCGACGGCGAGTAACGCGACACCCATCCGCACGACCGGACGCCGGTCGACACAGCGGAGACCACGTCGTCCCATCTGTTCCCTCCCCTGATCGTCGGCCTTGCTTGGCCGCTGACAGGTGCACGAAAGTTAGGGCTCACCAAGCCGGCTGGCAAGCGTTTGCGCAAACGCTTGCTGCGATCCGAGCAATCCTGGTCCAGGGCGGAGTTGCCGTGACGATGCGTGATGTTGCCCGCCTCGCGGGAGTGTCCATAACGACGGTGTCTCACGTGGTGAACGGGACGCGGACGGTGGCCGCCGAGACCAAGGCACGCGTGCTCAACGCGGTCGCCGCCACCGGCTACACCGGCAACGTGCTCGCCCGGTCGCTGGTGACCGGTGGCACCGGTTCGCTGGGTGTAGCCGTGTCTCTGGTCGCCAACCCATATTTCACCGAGTTGATCCGGGCGATCGAAGGCGAGGCCGCCAAGGACGGCTGCACGCTGCTGCTCGCCGACACCCGCGACGAGCCGGACGCCGAGCAGAAAGCGATTCGCACGCTGCGTTCCCGCCGCGTGGACGGGCTCTTGCTGGCGCCGTCAGCGATGGCCACCCGCACGGTGTTGCCCGAGTTGCACCAGCTGAAGGTTCCGATCGTGCTGATCGACCGGCTCGCCGACGGCAACCACGTCGATCAGGTCGGCACCGAGAACGTGCACGCGACCGCCGACATGGTGCGGCATCTCGCCGAGCACGGCCATCGCAGGATCGGGCTGGTGCGCGGCGCATCGGGGCTGGCGACCACGCTGGAGCGCGTGCGCGGCTACCGGCTCGGGCTGAACCGAGCCGGTCTGCCGTGGAATCCGTCGCTGGTGGTCTCCGGCGAGTCGACCACTCCAGCCGCACGCACGGCACTGCACCACCTGATGGCGCTGGAAGCGCCGCCCACAGCCGTGATCGCGGCGAACAACAACATGATGGTCGGCGTGCTACACGCCGCGCGGGAGCGCGGCCTGCGCCTCGGCACCGACCTCGCACTGGTCGGCTACGACGACGTCGAGTGGGCCGACCTGGTCGATCCCCCGATCTCGACGGTCGGTCAGCCGATCGACCAGATCGGGCGGACCGCCGTGCGCTTGCTGCTGGCTCGCATCGCTGACCCGGACCGTGCGCCCCAGACCGTCCGGCTGCCCCCTCGCATGCTCCTGCGGGGATCATGCGGCTGCGCCCTCAACAGTCCACAGTGAACTCAGACCGAGCGGTGCGGTAGGCGCACGGCGAGTTCCTTCGCCGCTTGGCGCAGTGGTTCGAGGTAGGCGAGCATCTGCTCGACCGAGCTACGGAATGCTGGTGCGGCGGTGGACAGGGCGGCCATGGCTGTGCCGCTGGGGCTCAGCACCGGCACACCGATCGCGAGGATGCCCTGCTCGTGCTCTTCGTCGGCGATCGCGTAGCCGTCCCGGCGAACCTTGTCGATCTCCTCGCGGAACCGGTTTCGATCCGTGATCGTTTTCGGTCCTGTCGCCGGAAGTTCCAGGGCGTCGAGCACCTCGGTACGGGCCGGCTCCGCCGCGAAGGCGACCAGGCACTTGCCCATGGACGTGCAGTGCAGGGGCCCGCGGCGCCCTGGCGCGCCGGTGATCTGCACCTGTTGCGCGCCTTCCACGACATGCACGTACAGCTGGTGGTGCCCATCGAGGACGGACATGAGCGTGGATTCTCCGGTCTGCTCGGTGATCCGTTGCAGGACCGGGGTGGCGATGTCGCTGAAGCCGCGCGCGTGCAGCACGCCCTGGCCGAGTTCGAACATCCGCAGGCCGAGATTCCAGCGGCGCTCCTCGTCAAGGACCGCGAACTCCTCCCGCGCGATCGACGTGAGCAACCGATGCGTGGTGCTGACCGGGTAGCCAGCCTGCCGCGCCAGCTCCGAGAGCGTCATACCGCGCGGTGCGTCCCCGAGCAGCACGAGCAAGCGCAACGCCTTGCTCACCATGTCACCGCGCGCACCCGGTGCGCGGCGCTCGTCGGGCGAATCCGGCACGCCATCTCTTCCTGTCATCGCAGTTCACACCGTTCTGGATGGTCCTGGGCGCCGGTTTCGCCGGCGTATGCACCCACCGCGGAGGTTGACGCCCGACCGCACCCTGCCTAATCTTCCCTCCCATCGTTCGTTCCGCATAACAGTAAAGCTTCCCGTATTACGGAAAACAAGTTGGGGCGTACAAGGGAGTTCGCCGTGTCTACACCCTCCCCGAGCTCACCCGCGGAACTGGGCAGACAGCGCTGGATGCGCCTGCTTCCGGTCGCGTTCGTGACCTACTCGCTGGCCTACCTCGACCGGTCGAACTTCTCCATCGGCGTCGCCGGCGGCATGAAGGCCGACCTCGCCCTTTCCGGGGCCATGTCGTCGTTGATCGGCGCTTCGTTCTTCCTCGGCTACTGCGTGTTCCAGATCCCCGGCACCGTCTACGCCGAGCGCCGCAGCGTCCGCACTCTGATCTTCTGGTGCACCCTGGCCTGGGGATTTCTCGCCGCCGCTCAAGGTGTCGTGAACAGCGCGACGCTGCTGCTCGTGGATCGGTTCCTGCTCGGTGCGGTCGAGGCGGCCGTGCTGCCGGCGATGGTGGTGTTCCTGGCACGCTGGTTTTCCAAGGGGGAGCGCGGCAGTGCCAACGCGATCCTCATTCTGGGCAACCCCATTACCGTGATGTGGCTCAACGCCGTGTCGGGATACCTCGTCGAGCTGACCAGTTGGCGGGCCATGTTCGTCATCGAGGGACTTCCGGCCATCCTGTGGGCCTTCGTCTTCCGCGCGCTGGTGGCCGACCACCCGCGCGAGGCCACCTGGTTGAACGCTTCCGAACGGACGGGCGTCCTCGCCGCGCTGGAGGCGGAGAACCGCCAGACGACCGAGGCCCGCACGTTCGGCGAAGCGCTGCGTTCCCGTCCCGTGGTCCTGCTGTCCGTGCAGTATCTCCTGTGGAGTGTCGGCGTGTACGGCCTGGTCTTCTGGCTGCCCAGCATCGTCAAAGCCGGAAGCGGCCAGGGAATCGGCTCGAGTGGCTTGCTGTCGGCCATACCGTTCGGCGTTGCCGCCCTGCTGATGGTCGTCAACTCCCGAGCCTCGGACCGAACCGGCAGCCGGCCCCGGTTCGTGTGGCCGTGGCTGCTGCTCGGCGGAGTCGCTTTCTACCTATCTTACCTGGTGGGGGCGCACTATTTCTGGGTGGCGTTCGCACTGCTCGTGGTCGCTGGCGGCGCCATGTACGCGCCCTATGGCCCCTACTTCGCCTACGTGTCGGAAACGCTGCCGAAGAACTTCGCCGGTGCGGGGGTGGCATGCGTGAACACCGCCGGGTCGCTTGGCGGGTTCGTCGGCACCTACCTGGTCGGGTGGCTCACCAGCGCGACGGGCACCACGGCGGCGTCGTTCGTGCTCATGGCCACGACGATGCTGCTCGCAGCACTGCTCATTCCACTGGTCCGCAGGGGCTCGTACAACCTCGCGGAAGCCCCGGCGAAGGCGGGCGCTCCGTGACGGACAGGGTGGACGCAGTGACCTTCGGCGAGGTCATGGCGATGTTCGTCGCAACCGACGAGCAGCCACTGCACGAGTTGACTTCCTCCCGGCCCTAAAGGGCCGGGATTCCCATCCGGCTCGCGCCGGATAGTTCCTGCTTCGTAGCCGACTGCGGAAGGGAGGACCCTTGCCGTCTGACATCAGCTCCACAGGCTTCGCCAGGGTTCTCCCTGGCTACGGCTCGACCAGCCGCAAGGATGTTCTTCGCCGCGTTGTGGTCCCGATCGTGTCGGGTGCGGCAGTCCGGGCACGTCCACGCCCGAACAGAAAGCTTCAACTCGGACAACAGGTGCCCACACGCGGAGCAGGTTTTGGACGAGGGGTACCAGCGGTCGATGACCACCAGGGTCTTCCCTGCCCGGTCCGTTTTGTATTCCAGCTGGCGGCGGAACTCACCCCAGGACGCGTCCAGCATACGCCGGTTCAACCCGGACTTGGCGCGCACGTTGCGGCCAGGGTTGTCTCGGCTGCCGCGCGCCGATGCGGTCATACCCGCGACGTTGAGGTCCTCGATCACGATCACATCGGCGCTGCGCACGATGTTCGTGGTGGTGCGGTGCAGAAAATCGGACCGGGCGTGGCGGACCTTGCGATACGCTCGGGCGACTGTGCCCTTGGCTTTGCGGCGGTTCGCAGAGCCCTTCTGTTTGCGGGCCATCATCCGCTGATACCGAGCCAAGTTCCGCGCCTTGCGCTCCACGTACTGGGGGTTGGCGATGGTCTCACCCGTCGACAGGGTGGCGAAGTCTTTCACCCCGAGGTCCACACCGATCGCGGTGTGGCTGCGCGGCGCCGGCTCCGGGTCGTCAGTGTCCACTTGAAATGTGACGTACCACCGTCCGTCCGGGTCACGAGACACGACGACCATCGTCGGGTTCAGCGTGGCAAGGGTGTCGTCGTCCCACGACCACACGAACTCAAGCGGCGCTGTGTGCTTGGCGAGGAACAGGTGCCCGTCGCGCATACCGAACGCGCTGCGGGTGTAATGCGCCGACTGGCGGCCGGTGCGG
>JBPYFK010000180.1:0-3926 GCA_051984675.1 Pseudonocardiaceae bacterium
GCTCGCCCGGCCAGCTCGGCGAGGCCAGCTTCTTGCGCAGCAGCTCGGCCGCGTTGACCTTGACCACCACCTTGGAGTCGAAGTCATGCCCCGCGTCCAGGTCCAGGTAGGTATGCGAGTTCCGGGCAAAGCAGTTGTGGCTCACTACGCCGTTCGCGATGAAGTCACCCGTCCCGGTCGTGATGTCGTACATCGGCAGCTCGATCCCGAGCGGCTCGATCGCCGCTACCCGCAGCTTCGCGTCGCTCTTGAGCGCCACACCCTCGATCGACCGCTTCCGGGTGATCGCCGGGTCGGTCGTGTGGAAGAACCGCATCACCTCCTTGAGCCCGCCGCGCAGCCGCACGACGACCAGGCCGTTCGACCTACTCGTCGGCTCAAGCACGTAGTCGAAGCCGAGAGCGCCCAGTGCTCTGGTCGTCCAGTGGATGATCTCCGGATCGGTGTTCGACAGCCGCCAAACGCCGCTGTAGCTTCCTTCGGCGTCGAAGATCCCCGCCAGAAAGCCGCAGATCCAGTCGCGGCTCGGGGTGTCAGGCCAGCTGATGAGCTGCTCGATGGCGACCACGCTCCCACGGACTCCAGTGCGGATGGCTCGCATGGCTCGCCGGGTCTCGGTCGCGGCCGCGAAGTCGACCCGTGCCGTAGAGACCCCGAACGTGTCGAGGTAACGCTGGGAGCGGTCAAGCGCCTCCTCATCCACCAATGCAAGACGGAAGGTGTAGATGACCCCGCTAGGAGTGTTGTATCGCCCAAGATTGGCGTCGCCCCGGATTATCCCGCAGAGGTACCCGCGCCGGTACTCCACTGAGTCCTTGGGCGGTTCCGGGATGCCGCCGAAGCCCATGAGCTTGTTGTTTGTGGTGAGGAACGGGCGCTGCTCTGGTCCCTGCTCGGCACCGGTAACGTGCTTCCAGCCTCGCTCAGTCAAGAACCGGTGATCGCCGCTGGTAACGAGTTGCGTGCCGTCTTCGAGCGTGACCCGATAGGCACGCTTGACCGTGGACCAGTGCGCCAGCACCTCGGTGATCGCGTAGTGGCGATAGTAGCCGTCACGTGTCGTGCCGTAGATACCGTCGCCAACGCGAACCTCGGCGAGCGGTTTAGTCGTCCCATTTGCCATCAAAATGGGGGTATGTCCCGAGACACAGTAGGTGCAGGCATGTTGGCATCCACGGTAGGGGTTGATCGTCCAGCGGAAGGGCATGCGGGAGGCTTCCGGGACGCGGCTGATGATGGATTTGGCCTGGATCTCGTAGAAGGTCATGCCGCGGAAGCCCGGGGTGTCGAATGTGCGGACGACGGCTCCTTGTTCGAACATCGGCAGCCGGCCGCGGTCGGCGTCGGCAGTGGAGTCGAGCCGCAGGTGATCCCAGCGCATGCGGACAAGCCTAGAACGGCTATTCGACTATGGCAAACACCTGTTCGGTTCACGTCCGCCGCTGGTGTCAAGACTACTTTGTGGTTCTGATGGGAACACTGTAGGTAGTCGAGGTTGGTGTGTTCTAAAAAGAGCTGGGAACGATCACAGAACGATTGGATAAACCCCCCTCCGTGGGGGATAGTTAGAGAGTTCCTACCGGGCGCGCGGAACGCGGAGGTATGGCGCCATGGCGCTGTCAATGGACGAGCAGCGCATGCTCGCCGAGATAGAGCGGCGGCTCGTCGCCGAGGACCCCAGGCTGGCTGCCCGGCTGTCCTCATTCCGGCGGCCTAGCCCGCTCACCACGCTCCGGACCCCCCGGGGCAGGATCATCGGTTCCCTGATCACGGTCGGCCTGGTGGCCGTCATATCGGTGATCGTCTACGTCATGGTCCCCTTCCGCGCCCACATCCCTAAATCCACGACGAACCCCCAGGCGTCCACATCGGCGGTTACCGGGCAGCCGAGAATCGGACCGCTCAGTACCACGAAGGCCAGCACCTCGGCCCGTGCCACCAGCCCGAGCGCGAGCGCAGGGACGTCGGGCATCCCCGCCGGCAACACGAGCACGGTCAACCGGGCATCGCCCGCGGCCAGCTAGCCAGCCCCGGTATCGGTGTCCTGATCAGCGGGCAGCGTTAACGAGTCGCGCCACACCTGCACCAGGTAGCGCTCGACACCCTCTAGCTTGCGTTTCTCCCGCTGGAATTCGTCGCTCAGCGGGTCCTTGTGCTGGTCGAACAGCTCCGTGTACATCTGCACCACCGCCTCGCGGTAGCGCGCGTACACCCGCACCTCGTAGTTGCCGACGCCGCCGGACAGCCGGAGCCGGGACACCGCCACCCCCGCCGAGCCCATGTCGACGGACAACTGCCCGCGCAGGTACAGCCGCGCCTTGCCCTCTTCGTCCCAGGCGTCGGGCAGCAGCGGCTGGCCGTCCCATTCCTCGAGCACCAGCCTGACGTCGATGTCCTGTTGCAGGCTGCCCACCCACATCTGCTCGCGGTTGGCCGACACGAGCGTGCCGTTCGGCGGCAGTGGGGCGCCAAACGCGTCCGCGCTGACCTCGGGGTCGTGAATTCGGAACATGCGGCGGTCGGGGAAGACTGGCATCACAAGCTGTAGAAGCCTGCGGCTCACATACCCCCCTTCCGACACGCCGCCACCTCGCTCATCACTGTAAGTTACGCACGCCGGTGTGCCCCTGCATGCCGACAGAACCGGCATTCAGGCAATAATTTAGACCGAGACGTCCGAACGCGCAGCAAGAACAGCGACTAACGGGTGATTCGGGGGTTCGGGGTTGTCCCGCGCGGGGGTAATGGGACCCGTGGGGCGCGGGAGTATGGGGGTCCCAGGGGGCCCGGGTCGTCCCCCCGGGCCAGCACAGTCTCACTACTAACTGTTCCGTAACCTATTGACTACGATCCGCAGCATGTAGTGTCATATTTGTAACAACACTCCGCTGCTCCCCCCAGGCGGTGCTCAGTGCAATCGGTCTCTGCTGCTGATGTTCAGCTACAGAACGTGCCGAATCGGTCACCATACGCAGCACCTGTGGTGACGTCCGGGGCGGCACCGGCGGCAGCGCGCCCGGCCGCGGTCATCGCGCCGGCGGCACCCATCGCGGCGGCGGCTATCGGCAGCGGCCGGCGGACCGTGGTGCTCGCGGTCTGCTGCAGTGCGCTATTCATGGTCGGCCTGGACAACACGATCGTGAACGTGGGCCTGCCGGACATCGGGGAATCGCTGCACGCCCCGGTGTCCGGGCTGCAGTGGACGGTCGCCGGTTACACGATCGTGCTGGCCAGCTTGCTGATGTTCTCCGGGGCCGCCGCCGACCGGATAGGCCGCCGGACGATCTTTCAGGTCGGTCTGTCGCTGTTCACGCTCGGCTCCTGGCTGTGCAGCCTGGCCCCGAGCCTGGACTGGCTGATCGCGTTCCGGGTGCTGCAGGGGGTCGGGGGCTCGATGCTGGCTCCGGCGGCGCTCGGCATCATCACCAACACGTTCATCAGGCCGGCCGAGCGGGCCAAGGCCATCGGAGTGTGGGACGGGGTGTCCGGCCTGTCGATGGCGCTCGGCCCCGTCCTGGGCGGCATCCTCGTCGGCTCCGTGGGCTGGACCGGGATCTTCTGGGCGAACATCCCGGTGGGCCTGGCCGCGATCTCGCTGACCGCATTGCTGGTTCCCGACTCCCGTGCCGAGCGCGTCCGCAAGGCCGACCCGCTAGGCCAGGTGCTCGTCATCGTCATGCTCGGCTCGCTGGCCTACGCGATCATCCAGGGACCGGGCGACGGCTGGCGGTCACCGAACATCGTGGGGTTCTTCATGCTGGCCCTCATCGCTCTCGCGGTGCTGCTGAAGTACGAGCCACGCAGGAAGGACCCGCTGATCGACTTCCGGTTCTTCCGCTCCGTCCCGTTCAGCGCCGCCAACCTGACCGCGGTCTGCGCGATCGCCACCCTCGCCGGGTTCCTCTTCCTGACCACGCTCTACCTGC
>JBPYFK010000181.1:0-11423 GCA_051984675.1 Pseudonocardiaceae bacterium
GGACTTTGTTGCCTAATTCCGGGTGCGTTGAGCGTCTACCCAAGTGGGTGTTGTGATTGTCTTGGTGGACCATGATCCAGTGTGGCCGACTTCCAGCACGGCCATGGGAAGGATCGGGTGATGTCAGTCCAGCCGCGTCCGTGGCCGGAGGTTCCTGAGCAGACCGCTGCGGTGGCGCGGGCGGCGTTTCCGAAGAGCACGCTGGCGATGCGGGTTCGTGACGAACTACCGGGGTTGTTCGCGGATGAACAATTTGCCTCAGCGTTTGGCCTGCGGGGCAAACCTGGGATCTCTCCGGGGCAGTTGGCGCTGGTCACGGTGCTACAGTTCGCGGAGAATCTCACTGACCGGCAGGCGGCTGACGCGGTGCGGGGCCGCATCGACTGGAAATACTCGCTCGGTCTGGAACTGACCGATCCAGGGTTCGATCACACCGTGTTGACCGGGTTTCGGCAGCGGTTGATCGACCACGGCCTGGAAGAGAAGGTCATGGATCTGCTGCTGGCCCGACTGTCTGAGCTGGGGTTGGTGAAGGCCAAAGGGCGGCAGCGCACCGATTCCACACATGTGCTGGCGGCGGTGCGCTCGGTCAACCGGTTGGAGTTTCTCACCGAGACGCTGCGAGCAGCACTGGAGGCCCTGGCCGCCGTAGCGCCAGACTGGCTGGTTGCCCGGATCGACGCTGACTGGGTGGCCCGCTACGGCGCCCGAGCTGACTCGTATCGCCTGCCTGCGGGCCAGGACAAACGCCAGGCACTGGCCCGGCAGGTCGGTGTGGATGGGTTCGCTCTGCTGGAAGCGGTGTACGCCAAGGCCACGCCAGTGTGGCTGCGGGAGATCCCCGCAGTCGTCGTTTTGCGCACGGTGTGGCTCAAGCAGTACCACCGGACCATCACCGGCGACCGGCAGGAGGTGGCGTGGCGGGAGGAGGAAGACCTCCCGCCTAGCAGAGACCGGATCTGCTCGCCGTATGACATCGACGCCCGGTTCGCGACCAAACGCGGGTCCGGCTGGGAGGGCTACAAGGTCCATGTCAGCGAAACCTGCGACGATGTCGCCGAAGCCGGCTTGCCGCATTTGGTCACGAACGTGGTCACCACGGACGCAACCGTCACCGACGTCGAGAGACTCGAACAGGTCCACACCGACCTCGACCGCCGCAATCTGCTTCCCAGCGAGCACATCGTGGATGCCGGCTACACCTCCGCCGAACTGATGGTCGCTGCCCAGCGCGACTTCGATGTCACGCTGCTCGGGCCGCTGCGCATCGATAACTCTGCGCAGGCCCGTAGCAAGACCGGTTTCGACCGCAGCGCGTTCACCATTGACTGGGACCACCAACAAGTCACCTGCCCACAAGGCGTGACCAGCACGATCTGGTCGGCCTGCACCGAACGCGGCAGGGAATCGATCGTGGTGCGATTTCCCGTCACGGCTTGTCAAACCTGTCCGCTCCGTCCACAGTGCACACGATCCACCCGCAGTGGCCGCCAATTGATGCTGCGCCCGCGCGAGATTCACGAGATGGTTGAGCAAGCCCGTGCCGAGCAAACCACCGACGAGTGGCAACAGCGCTATGCCATCCGGGCTGGCGTCGAGAGCACGATCCACCAGGCCGTCGCGGCCACCGGTATCCGCCGCAGCCGCTACCTCGGCCTATCCAAAACCCACTTCGCACATGTCTTCGCCGCCGTCGCGATCAACCTCATCCGCCTGGACACCTGGTGGACCGGCACCCCACCCGGCCGGACACGCACCAGCCACCTCGCCAGACTCGACCTCACCCTCGCCGCATAACGATCAATTAGGCAACAAAGTCCTGTGGGGTGCCAAAACTCAGCCACCAATGCTGATCTGCGGTTTTCATGGCGCTGGTTCGTATTTGTTGATCAGACTCCCAGGACAGGACGGCGCCTGATCTGTTGGTGGCCGCGGCCAGGAACGGGATGATCTGCCTGGGCAACGCGAAGTCAGTGTGGCCTTGCCGAATACCTCATCCGTGCAGGTGGGAGCGGCTTTCCAGGATGCGGTCGTGGTCGCTTGAGTCGGCGCTCTCACGCGGCTGACAGTGGGCGGGCCATGATGATCGACCGTGCTGCTGCAACCGGCCTACCTCAGCGTGATGGACCTCGAGGACGCGGGCTGCAGAGCGCGGTTCCTTATTCGGGACCGGGACAAACCTTGATCTGAACCAGCGGCACCTGCTCGACGCCCTGCGGGAGTTCGAAGATTTCTACAATTCACATCGGCCTCACCAGGGCATCGCGAACGCCCGGCCGCTACACCGCTTGCCGGAGCCGATCGCCGATCCAACCCAGATCGCCCGCCTCGACATACGAAGACGCAAGCGCCTGGGCGGCATCCTCAACGAGTACCAGCACGCAGCCTGAACTCGAAGGATGACATTTCCGGCAAGCACAGGCTGGATCCAACGATTCAGTACTCTGCGGGCTGGGGCTTGGCGGCACGGCGGCGCGGAATCTGCGCCGACTCGAGGATCTCTTCGTGGCGGGCGCGGATTCCGCGCATGAGCAGGGAAAGACCGTACTCGAACGTCGACTGTGGATGCTGGCACAGGTGCTGCGCCCCCTCGGCCAGGTGCGGGTACCTGTCGCTGCTCCGCACCGCCTCGGCGAGCGCACTGTCGTCCACCCCCGCCTCGGCGCGCGCCGCCTCTGCCTGCCATTCGAGCGCCATGCCGCCGATGTAGCCGCCGAGCACGAACAGGACCTGCTGCGCTTCGCCCGCGCTGAACCCGTCCGCGACCAGCTCACCGAGCACGACCTCGATGCCTTCCAGCGTGTCCGGGGTCGGCCGGTTGCCCGCCACGACCAGTGGCGCGTCCCGAGTGGACACCATCACATCGAAGATCGCGCGGCTGCGCTCCTCCAGCCACTCCCACCAGGGTTGGCCGTGCCGGGGGCGGTCGAGATCGCACGCCCGGCTGCGGCGCATCAGATGTTCGGCGATGCCGTCTAACAGCTCGCGCTTGCTCGCGATGTACCAGTACAGCGTCGGCGCGGACACGTCGAGCTGCTCGGCGATGCGCCGTAGCGTCACGGCCACCAGGCCACGCTCGACCATAAGGTCCAGTGCGGTGGCGACAATGGCCTCCCGGGACACCGGCTTGGCGCGGCGGCGAGAATACACAGTTGACAGGCTAACACTGTTCGAGAAAGCTGACTCTAACACTGTTAGGGGGGTTCCGTGTCGACATCAGCGGTGCACGTCCGTGACTTGGTCAAGCGCTACGGCGAGGTGGAGGCGGTGCGGGGCATCGACCTCGACGTCGCCGAGGGGGAGATGTTCGGCTTCCTCGGTCCGAACGGCGCGGGCAAGACCACGGCCATCAAGATTCTCTGCACGATCGCCGAGGCGAGCAGCGGCTCCGCCTCAGTCGCCGGGCTCGACGTGGCCACGCACCGCGCGGACGTGCGGCGGCGGATCGGGCTGGTCTTCCAGGACCCGACGCTGGACACCTACCTCACCGCCGAGCAGAACCTGCGTTTCCACGGCGAGTTATACGGGATGCCACGGCGCCTGCTGCGGCGGCGCATCGACGAGGTACTGGAGATGGTCGGGCTCGCCGAGCGCCGCAACGACCAGGTGCAGAAGTTCTCCGGCGGGATGAAGCGGCGCCTGGAGATCGGCCGTGGGCTGCTGCACTCGCCGCAGGTGCTGTTCCTGGACGAGCCGACGATCGGTCTGGACCCACAGACCCGGGCCTCGATCTGGGACTACATCGCGACCCTGCGGGCCAACCAGGACATCACGATCTTCGTGACGACCCACTACATGGACGAAGCCGAGCACTGCGACCGGATCGCGATCATGAACCAGGGCAAGATCGTCGTCACCGACACCCCGGACGCGCTCAAGAGCAGCGTCGGCGCGGACCGCATCCAGATCCGTACCGACGACGACGAGACCGCCATCGTGCGACTGAAAGAGCGCCTGGATGTCGAGGCCACCATGCATGACGGGATGGTGACGTTCTCGGTGCCCGGGGGCGCACAGTTCGTCCCGCGGCTGTTCACCGAACTGGGGATCGGCATCGCCACCGTGACGGTGACCCGTCCGAGCCTCGACGACGTGTTCATGTCCTACACCGGCCGCACCATCTCCGATGCGCAGACCGAGAGCACGAACAACATCTTCCGAGCGATGGCAGGACGGCGTTGACGATGACGAACCAGCTCACCCAACCCGAGACCACGACCGAGGCGCCCGCCGTCGCCACGGCGGCGGTGTCGGTCAGCCCCGGCGGCTTCATGCACGAGGCGCGCGCGGCGATCATGGTGTGGCGGCGCGAGATGATCCGGTTCCGCAGCGACCGAGCCCGGATGTTCTCGATGCTGCTGCAGCCGTTCCTGTTCCTGTTTGTGATGGGCACGGGCCTGTCCAGCGTGATCAACACCGGCGGGGGTATGGACTTCCGCACCTTCCTGTTCCCCGGCGTGCTGGCGATGTCGGTGCTGTTCTCCTCCGCGTTCGCCGGGGTGTCGCTGGTGTGGGACCGGGAGTTCGGCTTCCTGCGAGAGATCCTGGTCGCGCCGGTGGGCAGGACTGCGATCATCGTGGGCAAGTGCCTCGGCGGCGCGACCACGTCCACGCTGCAAAGTCTCGTGCTGCTCGTGCTGGCCGGGCTGGTCGGCGTGCCGTACAACCCGCTGCTGTTGCTGTCGCTGCTGGCGTTACTGTTCCTCGGCGCGCTCATGCTCACCGCACTGGGCGTCCTGCTGTCGGCGCGGATTCGGCAGATGCAGGCAGCCTTCCCCGCGATGCAACTGGTGATCACGCCGATGATGTTCCTGTCCGGAGCGCTGTTCCCGATCGCACACCTGCCGGCCTGGCTGGCGACGCTGACCAAGCTCAACCCGCTGACCTACGTCGTCCAGCCGATGCGAGCGGCGATCTTCGACCACATCGCCATCCCCCCGGCGGCCCGGGCGGCGTTCAACCCGACCATCACTTGGGGCAGTTGGACCGTCCCGTTGCCGGTGGACATCCTGATCGCGGTCGCCGTGACGGCCGCCATCCTGAGCGCCTGCATCGCGGTGTTCGACCGGACGGACTGAGTCTGTGCGCTTCCGGGCGCGGACACCGTACGGTCGTTGGTGAGGCCGGGAGAGACGAATCGCTGCGGCGTGCCCGGGCCACTGTGTCCTGCCGTCCAGATTTGGTTGAAACGGGGCCGGGTTCCCGCGAAATCCGCCCCGCCGGCGGTGATGAGACGGTGGCGGGGCGAAGATCGGCGTTGTGGGGCTCGAGTATTCATCGTTGCTGTTCAAGCGGCGATGCTTGTTGTAGTGCCGCTGGTACTCGGCAAGAACCCGGCTCGCGTGGGCCTCACCGATGATGAAGACGTGGTCGAGGACTTCTCGACGCAGGCTGCCGATCACTCTCTCGCACTGCGCATTCGCTCGCGGCGCCCGCACCGGCGTCTTGATGATCTCGACATCTTCGGCTTGGACAGGCGATTCGGCGCCCCAAGCCGGGCCCGCTCCCCCTGGACCCTTCTGTGTCCCCACCTAGGTTTCTCCCTTGCCAGACGCAGGACGAGCTTTTTGAGTGCCGCTCGGGTGGGCGGACGTCCCGTGCGCCGACATGCGCTGCAGTCCCACTTACCCTATGAACCTGCGATGCCAGGCACGCACTTGCCGTGTGAGGTCTGCCCCGCCGGGAAGCGTGACCGATGGTCACCGCGAGCGTGACCAGCTTCGGCACCGCGACGCGTGCGACGTAGACAATGTCCGAGCCGTCCAGCTGCGCGACTGCGGGTACACACCTCCATCACGAACAAGGCATACAACCGAGCACCGAACGGATTGAACCAACCGCGCGAACCGAGGTCACCGCCCGGATGCCGATGACGATTAACGGGACGTGGGCACCAGGCGCGATAGCGCGTCGGCGCCGGTAGGTAGGGTGTGCGCCGCCACGACGGCGACGACCACCGAGGCCGCCACGCAGGACCAGGCGACCGGCCCCATCGGGGTGCAGCCGAAGAAGTGGCTGACACCGGGAGTTTGAACGACAGCGGCGAGCGCGAGCGCGGAGCCGAGGGTGGTCAGGAGAACGACCGGGCTGCGGTGCCGTCCCAGGGCGGTTTGGGCGAGTTGCGCGGAGACCAGTCCGCACAGGGCCATGGTGCTGGTGCGGCGGGCGCTCCCGAGGGTGATACGGCCGAGGTGCCACGCCGTGGCGGCACCGAGTCCGGTCACGATGCCCCGGTCGCGGATCTGCCGCAACAGCGGTGTGCCCATCGCGGTTGTGCGCAGCGGGTCGGCACGGTGACCAGGCCGGTGGGGTTCCTCATCGCTGTCGTCGTTGGTGGAGTCGCCGTCTGCCGGGGTGACCGCGACCGCCATTGCGGGGAACATGTCGGTGAGCAGGTTGACCAACAAGAGTTGGCGGCCCGACAGCGGGGAGTTGCCGGCGAGCAGCGTGCCGAGCAGGGTGAAGCCGACCTCGCCTGCGTTGCCGCCGATGAGGATGCCGACCGCGTCGGAGACGCTGCGCCACAACACCTTGCCCTCATCCAGGGCATCGACGAGCACGGTCAGGTCCTTGCCGGTGAGCACGATGTGGGCGGCGTTGCGTGCGGCGACAGACCCGCGGGCGGCGACGCCGACGCCGACGTCGGCGGCGCGGATCGCGGCCGCGTCGTTAGCGCCGTCACCGATCATGGCCGTGATGCGGCCGGCGGCCCGTAGTGCCTCGATGACCTGGAGCTTCTGCTCGGGTGCTACACGGGCGACGACGCTGGCCTCGCGGAGCAGACTGGCCTGGCCGGCGCCGTCGGTCTCGGCCAGTTCGTCGCCGGTGACCACGGTGGCGTCGGCGGGCCACCCCAGCGACGTCGCGATGGCTAGCGCCGTGTGCGGGTGATCGCCGGTGAGCATCACGGGGTTGACCCCGGCTTTGAGTAGCCCGGCGACCAGGGGAGCGGCGCTTTCCCGTGGAGTGTCAGCCAACGCGACGAAGCCGAGCAGGTCCAAGTCAGCCGGGGTGTTCTGCTCTAGCTTGGTGCTTTCGCCCTCGGCGAGCCGCCGCTGGGCCACCGCGATCAACCGTAACCCCTCCTGTGCCAGGACTTCTGCGGTGTCCTGCGCCTGGCTACCACCATCGCGGCAGGCGGCCAGCACCACCTCGGGTGCGCCCTTGACCACGAGAAACCGGCTGCCGGTGGCATCGGTTCCGGTGGCGGCGGCGTAGCCCCGGCTGGCTTCGAAGGGTTGCCCGTCCAGCTGAACCCAGTCGGGGTCCGCAGGACCGGCGTCCAGGATCGCGTCGTCGGTGGCGTGGGCGTGGGCAGTCTCGCCGGTGGTGTGCGGACAGGCCCGGGCAGCGGTGCGCAGGAGTGGAGTTGCGCCTGCGTTGGTGTGGTGGTGGCGGTGGCCGGCAGCGGTGACCACTTGCACCACCCGAAGGCTGTTCTCGGTGAGCGTGCCGGTCTTGTCGAAGCAGACGGTGTCGACCCGGCCGAGTGCTTCCAAGGCACGCACCGCACGTACTAGGACGCCGTGTCGGGCCAGGCGACGTGCGGCCGCCATCTGCGCCACCGTGGCGACTAGCGGCAGCCCCTCCGGTACCGCGGCGACCGCGACTGCGATGCCGCCCTCCAGTGCCTGCCGCAACGGGTGTCCGCGGAGCATGCTGAGCACCGTCACGGCCGCGCCGCCGGCCAGGGTCAGCGGCAGCGCCTTCTGGGTGAGTTCGTGTAACCGCGACTGGATGCCCGCCGGCGGCGGGGTACGGGCGGCCAGTGCGGAGGCCCGGCCGGACTCAGTGTGCTCGCCGGTGCCCACCACCACCGCGCGGGCGTGCCCGGTAACCACGCTGGTGTCCTCGAAGACCATGCAGCTGCGGTTGCTGACAACCGTGCCCGGTGCGGGGTCAGTGCATTTGGACACCGGCAGGGATTCGCCAGTCAGCGGAGATTCGTCCACCTCAAGGTCGGCCACGCTGATCAGGCGGGCGTCTGCCGGAACGACGTCGCCGACGCGCAGGTCGATCACGTCACCGACGACGAGTTCCGTTGCCTCCACGGTGCTGACGGGCTCCCGCAGAGCGCTGCGTAAGTCAGTGGCGCCGGCACCGGAGACTGCGACGCGCCGGGCCTTCTGCTGCTGCCCGGCGACCAGTCCCGCCAGCGCCGCCTCCGCGCGCAACCGTTGCGTGGCGCCAACAATGGCATTGACCACCATCGCCCCGGCGACCAGCAGCGCATCGGTGACTGATCCCAGTATCGCCGAAGCGGTGGCACCCAAGGCCAACACGGGGGTGAGCGGATCCGTCAGCTCCACTTGGACTGCCCGGGCAAGCTTCGCGCCGCCGATCATCGCTTCGCCCAGCGGAAGGGTCGTGACACGGTCGCGGAGTCGCTGGGCGAGCCTAGTCTTCGGCGAGGTGTGCCGGAGTGGAGGCGGGCTGAGGCGGTGCAGCACCTCCTCTGCCGGCAGTGCGTGCCAGGGCACTCGCTGGCGCGGTGCGGGGGGTGCTGCGGTGGCAACGCGCTGCGCCGCGAGCCACCCGGCGACGAGGGCGCTGGCGGAAGCGAGGTTGACCGGGCTGAACGCGCCACGCAGGGTCCAGCGCTGCCAGCGCTGGGCACCATCCGACCCGGTGAGCAGTAGCAGGCCGGCGAGCGCTGTGCCCGCCTGGGCGAGGCCTTTGGCGGTGCTCGCGGTCCTGCGCGCGGGGGGCAGGGCGGTCAGCACCCGCCATGCTGCCTGCAGGCCATCGATCGCCAGCAGGTCAGCGTCCCAGGCCACGGCGTCGCCGCCCTGGTAGACGGCGAGGGCCACGTCACTGCGCAACAGGCCGTCCATCAGGTCGATCGCGGCCCCGTTGGTGGCACACTTCCCGCCGGGGCGGGCGACAGTGAGCACGACACGGCCCTCGGTCTGCAGTTGCCGGACCGTCGAGGCGAGAGACTGAGGGCGGACGACCTCGTCTACGAGCGCGGCCAACTCCGGGCAGCTGCGCTGGCCGACCAAAATCACGCGCAGGTGTGACTGGCGCGCGGCGTCGAGCACCGCGTCGGCCAGCGGGTCCAGTTCCCACCCGACCAGCACCCGACCTACCGTGGCTCCGTCTACACGGACGTGCACCCACCGAGCCTCGGCCGGTCCGGGCAGTCGCGACAGTCGCGCCCGCGGACCGGACCAAGGCAGCGGCACCGGTCCTTGCTCGGGACCCAGGACCGCCGTGGCTGCCTGCCACAATCGTTCGCTGGTCCACCCCTGAGTTATCGGCTCGACATCGAGCACGGTGAGGCGCTCCCCCAGCAGCGCGCTGGGATGCAGCACCAGGGTGTCGACCAATTCCAATACCCGCAGGCGTTCAGGGTCACGGACGAGCACGCCCTCCCGGGCGAGATGGCGGTCCAACCCGGAGACAAACGCGGTGGGGCCATACCGAGCTGCTTTCGGCGAGCTGGCCAGCACCGCCTCGGCTGCTGCGGACGGGCTGCGCCGCAGCAGAAGCACTGCGGCGGCGGTGAGCAGACCGCCTGTCGTCACCTGGGCGCGGTAGGTCTCCGCGTCCGTGGTGTGGGCGGGCCGCGCAGGTCGCGGTCTGGGCGGAAGACTCGTCCACCCAGACGCGCACAACCGGTCGTGCGCTGTGTGAAACGCAGTCATCCTGGCAAGGGCCGCAGCAAACTGGTGAGCCCGCAACGCGGTATCCAGCAGCAGGGTGGCTGGATCCTGGCCCAGACCGTAGGCGAAGGCACCAGCTGTCGTCATGATCGTCTGGGCGGGGCGGGCCCCTATCGTCCTGCGTAAGGTCGCCTCGACAGTGGGGTGCTCCCGCAGTGACACGTTGAGCGCGATCGCCCAACGCGGCAGCGGCGTCCAGCCGGCCGTCCTGCCTGTCACTGCGGCCGCGAACCCCGCCGCGCCGACCGCCAGTGCAGTGATCGTATCCCGCACCTCGGCAGGATCTCCGGGATGTGCCGGCCAGCTCTCGACGGTTTCCGGCACGCGCAACCCATGCCGTCCTGCCTCCTCGGACAGCGCCCGGAGGACCCAGTCGCCGGCCGCCTCGTCCACTGCCCCGATCACTAAGCGCCCAAGGCCACCGTCCCAGTACGCGGTCACCACGTCTGGACGGATGGCCAATTGCCGCGCGAACCACTCGGCCGCATTGCTTGACACCGACGATGCGGCGCCGTCCGTGCTGGCCAGAGGCACGTGGAGCCACCGTCCTCGCCGCCACACCGGCGACGGCGCACGCATCGCCGACTGCAACGGCTCCGAGCCCTCGACGGCGGCGCTGACCCCACTGCTCACGGCACGTTTCGCAGACCGAGCGGTACCAGTGGCCGCCTCACCCGCCAGATCACCAACCGTGCGAACAGCACTTGCTACCTGGTCGGCTACGCCCAGCGACGCGCCCACAACCGCACCCATGCCGGTAAGCGGCCACCGCGCCAACGCGGCTAACATGCGTTGCTGCCCCACTCAGCCGATGCGCATCGCGATCACGAGATCTTGGCCGCGGAACGCTTCCGGCCGGTACGCGTACCACCGCGCCCAGAGCCCTGCCCAGAAGTCTTCGTCGCGGACGACTCACCGGCCGTATCGTCGGCGGGCGACGCCGACCGGCCCGGCGCGACTCGAGATTCCGCGCTCGGCGGCTCGGAATGGCGATCTCGTTGAGATTGAGTTATCCAGGCCACGCCTGCCAGACCCGCCGCCACCGGCCACTCGATCACACCCACCACGCCAAGCGCGGCGGCACTCGTGTACACGGCCACCCGACGGGCGTGCGGCGACACGGAACCGACACTGTCCAACATCGCGTCCGTGGCGCCTCGCGCGAAACTGAGGCCAGGTAGGTGCGTTGCGGTCGTCGATGCGCGCTCCGCGGCGCTGCGCACCGCCCCGGCTCCCGGCAGCCGGCCGGCCGCACCCGAGATCCGACTCCACGCCTCGCTCGCCGCACCCACCGGCCAAGACATCATCAGAGACACTGATTTGGTGACGCTATCCTGCACCGCCTGCCTCCTCCCAAACCACCTGACCTCGTGCCGCCCGGGCCGATCGAAGACGGTCGTCAAGATCTACATCGAGTGAAGCCGGCATCGTAACGCGAACGAGCTAAGGAGTACACCGTACGAGTGGCCTGATTGAGTCGGTTTCAGATTCCTTCGGTGCGCCACAAAACACCACAAAATGACCTCGCCCTGATGGACAGGGAGGAAACAGGCTGCCGGGTGTCTTAGCTGATCTGGGATCGGGATGGGAAGTTCTCCGCCCTCCGCGAGGAGCTCCCCGCAGAGGCAGGCATCCAGAGCGTGCTCATGCGTACCCGGATGCCACAGACAAACTCAATCATAGACAGATGGGGCAATCCTGCCGACCCCAGCCACCTGCTCACGAACGTTTCGACAATCAGCACCAAGTCCTGGCCCA
>JBPYFK010000182.1:0-29912 GCA_051984675.1 Pseudonocardiaceae bacterium
GCGCGACGAGCGTGCCCGGTGTGTGGGCGGCCGGCAATGTCGTGGACGAACGGGCCCAGGTCGTCAATGCCGCCGGGGCCGGGTCGAGTGCCGCTGTCGGGCTCAACCATTACCTGCTGGCGCAGGAGGTTGACCAGGCGGTCGCGGACTTTCGCACGGCAGGTGGGCACGAGCGGTAGTGCTCGCGTGGTGCCGAACGGGCGGTGCCGGCTCATGCTGTGGGTAGCTCTCGTTCCGTCCGTGCGGAAGGAGTCGTCGTCATGGCTGTTGCGGCCCTGGTCACGTGGCTGGTCGCCGCGGTGCTCGGTTTCGTCATGGTCGGGATGTGGCTGGGCCGAGGGGGGATGCGTGCCGACGTCGCTGCGGTGGGCGTGCGCACCCACTTGCCGCCGCCGCTGGTGTTCACGCACGCGGTGCTCGCCGCGTTGGGGCTTGTGGTGTGGGTTGTGTATCTGTTCGTGGACCTGGATGTGCTGGTGTGGGTCGCGTTCGCCGTGCTGGTCATCGCGGCGGGGCTGGGCGAACTGCTGTTCCTGCGGTGGTGGCACAGCCGCCGCGACGAGACGCCGGAGGCTTCGCTTCCCACGGCCTTGGTGTATGCGCACGGGGCGTTCGCTGTGGCCACCGCTGTGCTGGTGTTCTTGATCGGCTTGGGTGTCGGCGTGCCGTCCTAGCGGTGGGGGCGGTGTGTGCTCACAACAGGCTGAGTTGTTTCGCTCGGGGTTTGCGGCGGGTCGGGGTGCCGGCGTGTTCGGTGACCGCGTCCGGCAGCTGCGCGAGAAACGGTGAGGCAGCCGTGTCGCGTTCGGTGCCGTGGCGGGTGCGGCGGGCGGCGCGGGTGAGCACGAGGTGATCCTGGGCCCGGGTCATGCCGACGAAGAACAACCGGCGTTCCTCGGCGACGGCGGCGGGGTCTGATTCGGTGCCGGGCCAGCCCAGCGGCAGCAGGCCGTCTTCACAGCCGACGACGAACACCACCGGGAACTCCAGGCCCTTGGCGGCGTGCAGGGTCAGCAGCGAGATCGCGTCCGCGCGCGGGTCGAGGGTGTCGACCTCGGCGCCGAGCAGGATCTCCTGCCGGAACCGGTCGAGGTCCTCGCCGCAGTCACGGGCCAGCGGTGTGAGCAGGTCAACGGCGGTGTGCACCTCGGCGGTGCGTTCGTCGCGGTCGGTGGCCGGGAATTGGGTGAGTACGGCGTCGGCGGCGGCGCGGACCCGGTCGAGGACCGTGCCGGGCCGGCGCGGCGCGAGATGCCCCAGTTCGCGCAGCAGGTGGTCGACGCCGGGGCGTGCCGACAGCGGGTCGTGGGAGCGTTTCTGCACTGGCAAGCCGCAGCGGGTGAGCTCGTCGAGCACGCCCCGGGCCTGCATGTCCGTGCGATAGAGCACGGCGATGTCGCCGAAGGCCAGCCCGCCGGGGCCGTCGCCGTGGACGCGGCCGCTGTCCAGCGAGTGAAACGACGCGCCGCCGAGCAGTTGGTCGATGCCGCGGGCGACGAATGCGGCTTCGGCCCGCTCGTCGTGGGCCTGGTGCACCGTGATCGGGTGGGCGGGCCGGTCGCTGGCCGCGTGTAGCGCGCGGTCGGGGACGAGGGTGTCGGGGGCGATGGCGGCGACCGCGCCGGTGATGATGTGTGCGCCGCTGCGGTAGTTGCGGGTCAGGTGTGCGACGCGTGCCTGCGGGTAGTCGCGCTGGAAGCGCAGGAAGAAGCCGACGTCGGCGCCCCGGAAGGCGTAGATCGCCTGGTCGGGGTCGCCGATGGCGGTCAGGTTGGCCCGTGGTGCTGCCAGCAGCCGCAGCAGCCGGTACTGGGTGTCGTCGACGTCCTGGTACTCGTCGACGGTGATCCACGGAAAGCGTCGCTGGTAGTCGGCGAGGACGTCGGAGTCGGATTCCAGCAGTTGGGTCGCGAGCACGACCAGGTCGTCGAAGTCGACGAGGTGGTGCTGGCGCAGCGCGGCGGTGTAGCGGTGGTAGAGGTCGGTGGTCTCCTCGTCGGCGGGCGTGGTGTCGTCGCTGGCCACGGTGGCGCGGCGCAGCCGGGAGAATTCAGCCAGCAGGCGTTGCGTGCCGCGCTGCTCACCGACCAGCGTGGCCAGTTCCTGTTGTTGGCGGGCGGTGTCGGCGATGTCGAAGTCGGCGGGAAGGCCGAGGCGGTCGTGGTGCTCGCGCAGCACGCGCAGGCCGAAGGAGTGGAAGGTGGCGACGGTGATGTCGCCGGCGCGGGCACCGACGAGTGTGTGCAGCCGCTGGGTCATCTCCTCGGCGGCGCGGCGGGTGAAGGTGATCGCCAGGCACTGCTCGGCGGGCACGTCCCGTTCGATGATCAGGTGTGCGATCCGGTGGGTGACGGTGCGGGTTTTGCCGGTGCCGGGGCCGGCGACGATCAGCAGGGGTCCACCGGGGACCTCGGCGGCAGCGCGCTGGTCGGGGTCGAGTCCGGCAAGCAGGCCCTCACCGCGGGGCCGAGTGTCCCCGGTGTCCACAGTGTCCGCGGTGGGCTCGGGTTGGTCGGCGGGCGCGGCGGTGGGGGGCTGCGTGGTGGGTGGGGGTGTCGGCTGTGGGGTCGGCGTGACCAGGCCCTCGTCGAAGAGTGCGGGCGCGTTGCGGCTGCGCACGTCGCGTAGCTCGTCGGGGGTGAACAGGCGGATCGTGCCGTATTCCCCGTCGTAGCCGGCTTCCCGGAGTACCTCGCCACGCCGCAACCGTCGGATGGCTTCGGCCAGCGGCGGGCTGCTGCGCCGCAGGTCGTCGGTGGGCACCTCGTCGAGGATGGCCAGTTCGGGGCCGTGGGCTGCGGTCAGCGCGGTGATCTCACCGAGGACTGTCTTGCTTTTCGGTCCCACGCCGAGGACTTCGCTGACGATCTCGGGCAGCGGGATGAGGCTGCGGTAGTCCGCGGCGCCGGCTGGCCGCGTACCCTCGGGACGGTCGGCGAGGGTGTCCACCCGGTGCAGCACGCCGACGGTCAGTGGCTTGCCGCAGCCGGGACACTCTCCACTGTGGGCACGGGTCTGGTCGGGCGCTAACCGCACGGAGCACTTGCGGTGGCCGTCGAGGTGGTATTTGCCTTCCTCGGGGAAGAATTCGACCGAGCCGGCGTAGCCGGCGCCGGTGCGCAGGGCGTCGCGGACGGCGAAGTAGTCCAGTTCGGTGTCGAACACGCTCGCTTCGCGTCCGAGCATCGGTGGCGAGTGCGCGTCGGAGTTGGACACCAGGGTGTAGCGGTCCAGCGCGGAGATCCGCCAGTTCATCGGCGGGTCGCTGGACAGCCCGGTTTCCAGGGCGAAGATGTGTCCGGCGAGGTCGCGGTAGCAGTCGTCGACCGAGTCGAAGCCGGCTTTGGAGCCGAGCACGGCGAACCACGGGGTCCAGATGTGCGCGGGCACGAGGTAGGCGCCGTCGCCGCTTTCCAGGGTGATCTCCAGCAGGTCGCGGGAGTCCAAGCCGAGGATGGGTCTGCCGTCGGAGCCGAGGTTGCCGATGCGGCCCAACCGCCGGTTGAACTCCTCCGCGGCGGCGAAATCCGGCATGTAGCACAGGTGGTGCACTTTGCGGGTGTGCTCGCCGTACTTGTAGATCGTCGAGATCTCCACCGACAGCAGGAAACGCACGGGGGCGTCGCAGGAGGGCGGCAGGGTGCGGGTGATGTCGCGTTCGAGATCACCGCGTAGCCGGAACAGCCCGGGCTCGGCGGGTTCGAGAACCTCGCGCAGGTGAGCGAACCACGCCGGGTGGGTGAAGTCCCCGGTACCGACCAGGGTGATGCCCTTGCGGCGTGCCCACCACGTCAGGTGCTCGATGTCGCAGTCCTTGCTGCAGGCGCGGGAGTATTTCGAGTGGATGTGCAGATCGGCGTAGAAGCGCACCCGGCCGATCTTGCCACGGTGCTGTTGTCACGAGCGCGCCGGTCGCGGTCGGATCTGACGTCGCGTCCGGGTATGGCGTGGGCCTACGACGTCGCCAGCCAACCTCGGTGCAAGGCCGGCGACAGTTCGTGGGCGGCGGAGGAGGCGAGCGTGTCGGCGTCGTGCAGGTAGCCCTCGGTGGTGGCCAGCGCGGAGTGACCGAGGTCTTTTTGGACCTGGCGGGGTTCGGCGCCACGGCCGATGGCGTGGGTGGCGTAGGAATGCCGGGCCGAATGCGGGTGGATGGTGTCCCGCAGTGGGGCGAGGTGGCTGGCGATGAAGGCGGCCTGCTCGGTGGTCAGCAGCTCGCGGAGCCAGCGGGCACGCGGTGGCGGCGCGTCGGGGCTGGGCGCGAACGTGGCGCACAGCCGCCGCAGCAGGGATTGAACGTGGGAGACGTGCACGCGGGCGCCGGTGCCGGTGACGAACAGGGCTTCCGACGTCGGGCGCCCAGCCTGCCCGGGCAGGGCCGGAACGGTGGGGTGCGTGCGCACGGCGAGATAGTCCTCAACCGCGTCGGCCACCGGCGCCGCCAACGCGACCCTGCGGTCTTTGGCGCCTTTGCCGTGCACCCGCAGGGACGCGGCACCACCGGGGGTGGGCCGGTGGTGGTCGTCGACGTGCACGCTGACGAGTTCTTCGGCGCGCACCCCGGTGCCAACCAGCACTTCGACCATCGCTCGGTCGCGGCGGCCGTGGCGGTGACGGTCGGCGAGCAGGTAGGCCGCCATCAGCAGGGCACGGCAGGCTTCGAACGACCACATCTTGGTGGTGGCAGGGGTGCTGGCGCGGCGGTTGAGGTGTTGGGCGGAGCGGTCGACCAGGGCGGCGGGGTTGTCCTGCGCGAGGCCTTCGCGCAGGAGGTATTTGCGGTAGAAGGCGGAGACCGCCGAGAGCATCCGGGCCCGGGTGGCGTCGCTGTAGCCGGCCTCGGCCAGCTCGGCCAGCCAGCGCTCCACGTGCTCGACGCGGATCTCGGCGAAGGACGTGAACCCGTTGCGCAGGCACCACGGCAACCACTCCAGCCCGGTGGGCTGCGCTCGGCGAGCCCGACCGCGACGCCGCGTGCCCTCCGGCGGGCGGTAGCCAGGAACCCAGTCCAGCGGGAGACCGAGGTCGGTGGCGTAGGCCAGGCGGGTGTTCAGCGACGCGTAGATCCGCAAGAACTCCGCGAACCGCTCCTGGGTCGACTTGTCCGCCTGCCCCAAGGGGGCCACCGCCTTCGACATCGGCGTGTGCTCACCTCCGTGATCGGTCTCGTGCGTTCTCCTGCGGGTCGCGCGGTGGCGTCGCTGCCGCGCCGACCTCGTCCATGATCGGACACGGCGGCGTCCCCGGCACCCCTCCCCTGGGCACTCACTCCCCGACACATCACGAATCTTTCGTCACCGTGACCTAACTGTCCTGTCTGGCTTGGCGTCTGCCCTCGGGGTCACTACTCGAGTCGAGATCATATCCATAATCCTCCTTATCCATATGAACTAGGTCGCGACGTTTCGATCGGAGAGTTTTCGTTATGAAACTCGAAGATCCTGTTAGAGTTAGCTAATCCAAACTAGCCCAACAAGGAATGCCCAGGTCAGAGACGGAAAGAGGTGCCAGACGGCGTGACAGACCAGGACGCGGACGCGCCAGAAACACCCGCCGAGGACGCGCGGCTTGCGCCACCGGCGCGGCGAGGTAGCCGGGAGGAACGGCGCGAGGCGACCCTTCGGGCACTGGCCGCCGGCGAGGAGGCCCGCTGCGCCTACTGCGGCCAGCCGCTGCCGCCACTACCGCCAAAGGGAGGTCGGCCCACCCCCTACTGCCCCGCCGACCCCGAGCGCTACGGCCAGTGGGGCGCCAAGACCATCACCTGCGCGATGCTCGACGAGCACCGCGAGATCTGGGTCCGGGTCTACGGCACGGACCAGCCCATGACTCAACTCGACGTGCACACCCTCGATCAACGTCTCGCCGCCCTGCTCGCGGTTCTCGACCCGGTGCGCGCCGAAGTCGCCGCCCTGCAGACCCACACCACCGGCGAACTCGCCTCAGCGCTGACCGCACGCGAAAACGCCGAAGCCGAGCGCCACCAGGCCGTCGAGGCCGCGCAGGCCGCGCAAGCCCGCAGCGACCAGGCGGTGGCCGACGCGGAGACCGCTCGTGCTGAGGCCGCCGGTGCCCGCGAAGCCCAAGCCGCCGCCGAGAAGCAGGCCCACGACGCCACGGCCGAGCGCGACCAGGCGGTGGCCGAACGCGGCGCGGCGCACCAGGACGCCGAAACCGCTCGCACCGACCGGCAACACGCCCTTGACCAGCTCGCCGAAGCCCACCAACGCGTCGCCGAGCTGCAAGCCACCCTGGCCAGCGAACGCGCCAGCGCCCTGGAACGAGTCGATCAGCTCCGACGAGAGGACGAACAAGCCCGCCACGACCTGCGTACCAGCCTCACCGAGCAGTGGCAGCAGCGATTGGCGGCGCAGGCCGAGGAGTTCACCCAGCGGCTACGGGAGGCGCAGACCGCCGCCGACCAGCGTGTGGCCGAGCTGACCGACCAACTCACCCACTCCACCCAGAACTACGCCGACAGCCTCGCCCCGCTGCACGCCGAACTAGCCACCCTCCGCGGCCAGCTGGCCGAGCAGACCACCACGGCGACCGCAGCCCAACGCCAGCTCGACCAGCTCCGGGACAACCTCACCCACGCCGTCGCCGAGTCCGCCGACGACGGCAGCCTGCGGCAGCGCCTGCGGGCGCTGGCAGCCAGCGGCGCGGCCACCACTTCGCCGCCCCGGGCGGACGAGGACCCACCGCCGTGATCAGCGACCGAAGCCTCTGCCGCTGCGGCGCAATGGTGCGCGAGGTAGCCCGGAGTGCGGGTCGGCGGGCAGACTTACAGCTCGTGCCGTACGAACTCGCGCAGGTCACCCGTCGGCCGTTTGCGCGCCTCGACTTCGTGGCGCGCCGCGTGCGCGGCGCCGATGACTGGCTGTGCCCCGCGTAAGCGTTATGGCAACCATGACGGAGGCGACGATCGCGTTGGTCACCGGCGCGAACAAAGGGCTTGGGAAGGAAACCGCGCGGCAGCTCGCATTGCGTGGGATGACCGTGTGGGCCGGCAGCCGGGATGCCGGCCGTGGCGCGGCTGCCGCCAAGGAGCTGGCCGCCCAGGGCGCGCCCGTGACCCCGGTGCCGCTCGACGTCACCGACACCGCCAGCGTCCAAGCCGTGGCCGATCGGCTGCGCCACGAGCACGGCAGGCTGGACGTGCTGGTCAACAACGCGGGCATGCTCGCCGAGGTGCCCGCCGTCGCGGCGACCGCCACCGAGATGCGCCAGACCTTCGAGGTCAACGTCTGCGGGGTCGTCACCGCCGTGCACACGCTGCTGCCGCTGCTGCGGTCCTCGCCGGCACCGCGCATCGTCAACGTCTCCAGCACGACCGCGTCGCTGACGTTGACCAGTACCGGCACCGACTTCGGCGGCGACGCGCACCTGCGGATGCCCTACGCGGTGTCCAAGACGGCGCTGAACATGCTGACCGTGCAGTACGCGGCAGCGTTCCGGCAGGACCCGCAGCTGGCCCACGTCAAGATCAACGCCGTGACGCCCGGCTACACCGCGACCGCCATGAACGGCCATCGCGGCACGCGCACCGTCACCGAAGGCGCCCGCGTCATCGTCGACCTCGCCACGGTCGGCGACGACGGCCCGACCGGCGGGTTTTTCCGCGACGAAGGCCCCGTGCCCTGGTAAGCCGGGCCTCCTGTTGGGAACCCCAAGGGTGCCGGCAATCGTCCACCCACCTGGCGGTCGAGTAGGGGATGATCGGTGGTACGTCACCTGCCGAGGGGAGCCCCAAGGTGAACACGCACCGTGTCGCACTGGAAACGACGCCGCTGGACGTCACGGCGGTGCGCGCCGACTTCCCGATCCTGCAACGGGCCATGGCCGACCAGCGGCCCCTGGTCTACCTCGACTCGGCCAACACCTCGCAGAAACCCCGCCAGGTCCTGGACACGCTGGCCGAGCACTACCAGCGGCACAACGCCAACGTCGCCCGGGCAGTGCACCAGCTCGGGGAGGAAGCCACGGCGGCCTACGAGGGGGCGCGTGACAAGGTGGCCGCGTTCGTCGGCGCCGGCTCCCGCGACGAGATCGTGTTCACCAAGAACTCCTCGGAGGCGCTCAACCTCGTGGCCAACACCCTGGTGTGGGCGCGGCAGCCGATGGGCCTGCGCACCGACGACGAGGTAGTCATCACCGAAATGGAGCACCACTCCAACATCGTTCCCTGGCAGTTGGCCTGCGAACGCACGGGGGCGCGGCTGAGGTGGTTCGGGCTCACCGACGAGGGTCGGCTGGATCTCACCGACCTCGACGAGCTCATCACCGAAAGCACCAAGGTCGTCGCCGTGGTGGCGGTGTCCAACATGCTCGGCACGATCAACCCGGTGGCACGGATCGCGCAGCGCGCCCACGAGGTCGGCGCGTGGGTGGTCGTCGACGCCTCGCAGGCGGTGCCGCAGCTACCGGTGGATGTCACCGCCTGGGACGCGGACTTCGTGGCCTGCACCGGCCACAAGATGTGCGGACCGACCGGTGTCGGCGTGCTCTGGGGCCGCCACGACCTTCTGCGGCAGTTGCCGCCATTTCTCGGTGGCGGCGAGATGATCGAAACCGTCACCCTGCACCGCTCGACGTACGCGCCGCCGCCGCACCGATTCGAGGCCGGCACGCCACCGATCGCGGAGGCGATCGGGCTCGGCGCCGCGGTCGACTACCTCTCGTCCATCGGGATGGACACCGTCGCCGCACATGAGCGCGCGATCACCGCGTACGCACTCCAGCGTCTCACCGGCATCGACGGGTTGCGCATCCTCGGACCGGACACCCCGGTCGACCGGGGCGGTGCGATCAGCTTCGAACTCGCCGGGGTGCACCCGCACGACGTCGCCCAGGTGCTGGACTCCTTCGGCGTCGCCGTGCGTGCCGGCCACCACTGCGCCAAACCGGCGCACGCCCGTTTCGGCGTGACCGCCTCCACGCGGGCGTCGTTCTACCTCTACACCACCTTCGAGGAGATCGACGCGCTCGCCGACGGCCTCGAACGGGTGAAGGCGTTCTTCGGCGCGCGGTAGCGGCGATCAGCCGGCGTCGGGTAGGCGCCCGGCGAAGTAGCTCGCCGCCATGTCCTGCTCGCCGTGCCCGTCGGCGAGCGCGCGCTGAAACCGTTGCCGCGAGCCGGACACCAGATCGACGCTGATGCCGTTGCGCGCGGCGGCGGCGATGATCAGCTCGGTGTCTTTGAGGGCGTTGCGGACGGTGAAGCTCGGCGTGTAGTCGCCGGAGAAGATCATCTCGGACTTGGTGTGCAGGTAGCCCGCGTCCAGCGGTCCGCCGGCCACCGCCTCGGGGAACCGGCGCGGGTCCACGCCGAGCCCTTCGGCCAGCGCGACGGCCTCGCTGATGGCGTTGGTCAGGTTGAGCACCCAGCTGTTGAGCACCAGCTTCAGCCGGGTCGCCGCGGCGCCGGCGGGGTCGGTGCCCAGCCACATCGTCTTCTGTCCCACGACGTCGAAGACCGGTTGCAGGCGTGGCCGCACCGACTCGGGGCCGTCGGCGAGTACGGTCAGCGTGCCCTGCTCGGCCGGAAGCCGCGTTCCCAGAACCGGGGCGTCCACGAAGGTCGCCGCGTGCCGGGCGGCCAGCTCCACCAACGTCGTGACATCGTCGAGGCCGACCGTGCTCATCTGCGCCCACACCACACCCTCGGGTGCGGCGGCGAGGGCCTGCCCGGCGGCGTCGAGCACGGCCGGACCGTCGGTGAGCATGGTCACCAGCACATCGGCGCCCTCGGCGGCCTGCGCGGGGGTGTCGACCACGACGGCGCCGTGCTCGGCCAGCGGCTCGGCTTTCGACCGCGTGCGGTTCCACACCCGCACGGGAAAGTCCGCGGCCAGCAGGTTCCGCGCCATCGGCGCGCCCATCGTGCCGGTACCCAACAGCGCAACCGTGTCGTTCATCGCCTCTCCCATCGGCGGATTCCGCAAGCTTCGGTTCCGGGGCAACCACGGTGGCAGCGCGCTCGCCCCTGCCTCAGGCTGACACGACCACCCGCTCTGGCCGGAACCGACCGATCGTGCCGGCCATCACGCCTGGTCGCACGCCGGTCACTCGATCAGCGTGGCAGGCCGGTAGACGCGGGCACCCGACGTGATCGCGCTCTCGTATTCGATCTGGCGGGAGGCAGGGTCGTGCTTAATAGGTCCGTTACCGGTAAGGTCTGACTCGCCAGTGGGCCACCCACTGGTGTTACACGCCGTATGCTCCCGTCCCACAGATATACGGATGACACTTCAAGACGACCTTGCTCGGCATTGGTTCGAACCGCTGGTCCCCGGTGATCATGCGGGACAGGCGCGACCCCGGCCGCAGCCGTCCGCGCCGTTCACCCGCATCGAAGGCACCCTGGCCCCGCCCGAGAACGTCGCTGCCGCGCAGCCCTACGGCGCGGAGCAGCTCGAAGTGACCCAGCCCTACATACCGGCGGTGCACGCCGAAGCGCCGGACTTCGTCAAGTTCCTCAACCAGCCGCCGGCCTCGGCGACCCCGCCGCCACCGAATGCCCCGCCGGCGGTGCCCGCTACGCCGCAGGCGCCCCCCGCCCCGTCGATCGCCACCACCGCACCGCAACAGCCGGTGTCGCCGCCCCCGCAGGCTCCCCCCAAGCCGGCAGCGCAGCCGAAGAAGCGCAGCCTCGCGCGGCGGGTGGTGCGGCGCATTCTCGGCCCTGACCTCCTGCGTAAGGACCCACCCCGCAGGTGACCACCCGCGCCCGGGTGCTCGCGACGGCATCCCGCGATCTGGATCAAGATGCCGTCCCGGCCGCCGTGGCACTACGCTGCCGCAGGTGACGGCGGCCGGCCCGGCGGTGGGGCCGGTGACTTCGCCGACATGGGAGAACAGGGTCGACACGGGAGAACAGGAGCCCTACATCGTGGCCACGTCCGTGACGGCCCGCTGGGTCGTTGTCGACATCGAGGGCACGCTCACCCCCACCAGCCAGGTGCACGTCGTGCTCTACGACTACGCCCGACCCCGGCTGGGCCCCTGGATCGACAGCCACGGCGACGACCCGGTCACCGCCGAAGCGGTCGCCCAGGTCAAAGCTGACGCCGGGCTGGACGCGGAGGCCGGCACCCCCGAGGTCGTGGCGGTCCTGCACGCGTGGATGGACGCCGACCGCAAAGCCGCGCCCCTGAAAACCCTGCAGGGACTGATCTGGCAACACGGCTACGCCCACCGCGAGCTGACCACCACCTACTTCCCCGACGCCGTGCCCGCCCTGCGTGACTGGAAACGACGCGGCGCCGGGCTGGCGGTGTTCTCGTCCGGGTCGGTGGCCGGACAGGTCGCGTCGTTCTCGCACACCACCGAAGGTGACCTGCGCCCGCTGTTTTCCCACCACTTCGACACGGTCAACGCCGGACCCAAGCGCGAGGCCCCGTCGTATGCGGCCATCGCCGCCGGGCTCGGCGCGACGAACCCGGGCGAGATCGTGTTCCTCTCCGACGTGCCCGCCGAACTCGACGCCGCCGCCCAGGCCGGCTGGCAGACCGTGGGCCTGGCGCGCGACGGCGAGCCCTACGCGCACGCCGACTTCGGCGCGCACCCGGTCGTCGCCTCGTTCGACGAGATCACCCTGCACCCACTGGTCAGCGAGCCCACGGAGGGTCGGCGGTGAGCGCGCAGGACGTCCCAGCGGCCGAACTGGGCGCGGCCGGTCGCGCGCTGGCCGCCGAAGCCGCCCGGTACGCGGATCTGGGCTGGATGCGCGGCACGTCCGGCAACCTGTCGGTGACGCTGGGCCGTGACCCGCTGCGCCTGGCGGTCACCGCCAGCGGCAAGGACAAAGGCGAACTCACCGGTGACGACGTCGTGCTCGTCGACGCCGACGGTGCGGCTGTGCCCGGCCAACCCGGCGCGCGACCGTCGGCGGAGGCCGGGTTGCACGCGCGGATCGCGCGCCTGACCGGCGCGGGCGCGGTCGTGCACCTGCACCTGCTGCCGGCGGTGCTGGCCGCCGAGCGGTGGCCGGAGACCGTGGAGCTGGCCGACCTGGAGATGCTCAAAGGGCTCGGTCGCGGTGCGCACGACGACCGCGTACGGGTGCCCGTGGTGCTCAACAGCCAGGACATGCCGGCGCTGGGCGCGGCCTTCGAAGCCGTCCACGACCCGCACACGCCCGCGTTGATCGTGGCCCGCCACGGCGTGTACGTGTGGGGTGCGGATCTGCGGCAGGCCCGCCACCGCGTGGAATGCCTCGACTGGTCGTTGCGGTTCGCGCTGGCCGCCAGCCATCGTCAAGTCTCGGAGCCGCTGGAGCACTGACGCGAAGGACGTGATCGTATGAGTCTGTTGACCGTGTGGGCCGACGACGACCCGGACACCGTGCGCACCCGCACCGAGGACGTCGACGAGATCCACGACCTGCTCAAGCAGCTCGGCGTGCGGTTCGCCCGGTGGCAGCTCAAGGAGCTGCCCGCCGAGCCCACCAGCGACGAGGTGCTGGCCGCCTACCGCGCCGAGGTCGACCGGGTCATCGACGCCGAGGGCTACGTCAAGGTCGACGCCGCCGTGATGACCCCGAAGGATGATTCCGAGTGGCAGGCCAACGCCGACGCCGCCCGGCAGAAGTTCCTCACCGAGCACACCCACGACGACGACGAGGACCGGTTCTTCGCCCGGGGCGCGGGCGTGTTCTACCTGCACGTCGACGGGCACATCTACGGGATGCTGTGCGAGGCCGGTGACCTGCTCAGTGTGCCCGCGAACACCGTGCACTGGTTCGACATGGGCACCCGCCCGGACTTCGTGGCGATCCGGTTCTTCCACGACGACGACGGGTGGGTCGGTAACTTCCTCGGCACCGACACCGCCGAGCACTTCCCCACCTTCGACGAGATCGTCGCCGCACGCCGCTGACACCCCCGGCGCGGGCGTCCATCCGGGTGGACGCGGGTGGCCGGCGCCCGGGCCGGGTTGAGATCATCATCGTCGTCAGCGCAGTGATCGACTCTCGGACGGCGGATGTCTGGACCCCACCCGGAGACCAGCGGAGGGCGCGTGTTCGCCTGCGGTAGGTTGACCCGGCGAGGCAGTGGGGTCGCGGCCCGCCGGCTGACCTTCGCCGCCATCGACGTCGAGACCACCGGCCTGGACCCCGGCACGGACCGCGTGTGCGAGATCGCCGTGGTGGTCTTCGACGCCGACGGGCGCGTGCTCGACGAATACGCCAGCCTCGTCGACCCGGGCCAGCCGGTGCGCGCCACGGACATCCACGGGATCACCAGCGGCGACGTGCGTGGCGCACCCCGTTTCGCCGAAGTCGCCGCCGAAGTGGCCGCCCGCACCTCGGGCGCGGTCGTCGTGGCCCACAACCTGGGGTTCGAGGACCGGTTCCTGGCCGCCGAAGCCGACCGCGCCGGGCTGGTCTTGCCCCGGCTGCCCGCGCTGTGCACGCTGGCGACCTCGCGGGCGCAACTCGACGGGGCCAGCTACCGGCTGAACTCGGTGTACCGCAGCTTCCACGGCCAGTGGCCAGCCGGGCAGCACACCGCGCTCGGGGACTGCCGAGCGCTGGCCCAGCTCCTGCCGGAGATGCTGCGCCAAGCCCCGCAACCGCTGTCGCACACCGGCCCGCTGCCCGAAGCACGGTCGTCGGCGGGCGGGCACGCGCCGGCCCCGATGGTGCCCCGCGCCATCGCCTTGCGCGCCGGCGACAACGGCTGGATGGGGTCGCTGGTGCGGTCGTGGCCGCGCAGCCGCACCCGCCCGCCCGTTGATCCCGGCGCCGTCGAGGACTACCGCCGGGCGTTGGACGCGGCACTGTCCGCCGGCGGCATCACCGGCGAACGGGCCCGGCGCCTGGAAGTGCTCGCCCGACGCACCGGCATGGACGCGATCGCGCTCGACGACGAACACCGCGCGGCGTGGTACCGCGCCGCCGGTGACGACGCCCACCGGCCCGCCGCCGCGCTGCCGTCCCGGCGGCGCCGGCGGCTGGTGCGGATGGCGGCCTGCCTCGGCCACCCGGAACTGGCCGCGTCGCTGGCCGAGGACATGGCCGCCGGCGTGCCCACCGCACCGGCGGCGATCCCGCGCAGCCGCCACCTGCGTGGCTGGCGGGTCGCCATCGCCGGGACCAGCCCGATGTGCGCGTCGCTGGCCGCGCTGGTCGCTGAACACGGCGGCCGCCTCGCCCAGCGGCTGACGCCGAGTGTGCGGTTCGTCGTCACCGACACGCTCGACGGCGACGACCCGATGCTGGCCCAGGCCCGCCACGTCGGCATCGAGATCAAACTCGCCCGCGATGCCCAGCGCGAGATCCTCGCCTGCCTGCACCAGGCCGAAGCGCGCCACCGCGACCGCGAGGCGGCACGCGAGCAGCTGCGCCAGCAGCGCGCGCAGCGCGACGCCGCCTTCCGACACACCTGGCGCCCCCACGAGCTACCGGCGTGAACTTCCCACCTTCCTGCCCTACGCGGCTGGCGGCCCGAAGCACGGCGACTGCGGCAGAATCGAGCCATGACCGAACGCAAGCCGCCGGAGGTCACCTTCGAGACCTGGGTGGACCGGCAGATCCGGCAGGCGGCCGAGCGCGGCGAGTTCGACAACCTACCCGGCGCGGGCAAACCCCTGCCCGGCCTGGACAAGCCCTACGACGAACTGTGGTGGGTCAAGGACTACGTCCGCCGCGAAGGGCTGTCCGGCGAAGCTCTGCTGCCCACACCGCTGCAGCTGCGCAAGGAGATCGAGCGGCTGCCGGCGACAGTCCGCGATCTGCCCAGCGAGCAGGCGGTGCGCGAGGTCGTGGGAGACCTCAACCGGCGCATCGCGGGCTGGCTGCGCACACCGTCCGGTCCGCGGATCCCGATCGGCCCGGCGGATGTCGAGCACCTCGTGCGCCAGTGGCACGATCACCGGCGGGCAGCGACGCGAACGCCGGCGCCCTCGCCGCCACCTCCACAGCACGCCACACCCCGTCACGAGCGTCCTACCTGGTGGCGACGTCTCCTCCGGTCACGCCGCGGGCTCACCGGGCGGTGAGCACGACCGGCCCGTCACCGGTGATGGCCACGGTGTGTTCGACATGGGCGGCACGAGTGCCGTCATCGGTGCGCACCGCCCACCCGTCCGCGGCGACCTCGTGGCTGTCCCGGCCACCGGCGAGCAGCATCGGCTCGATCGCCACGACCAACCCCGGCCGCAACGGCAGGCCACGCCCAGGCCGACCGTCGTTGGGCACCTCCGGTGCTTCGTGCATCGCCCGGCCCACGCCGTGCCCACCCATGCCACCGGGGATGCCGTAGCCGGCGCTGCGGCAGACCACGCCGACGGCGTGCGAGATGTCGCCCAGCCGCCCGCCCGGGCGGGCGGCGGCGATGCCGTCGTCGAGGGCCTGCTGCGCGGTGGCCATCAGCGTCTCGTCCTCCTGCCGGGCGGCGCCCACGATGAAGGAGACCGCCGCGTCCGCATGCCACCCGTCGATGTGCGCGCCGCAATCCACCGACAGCAGATCGCCGTCGGCGAGCCGGTAGTCATCCGGGATGCCGTGAACGATGACGTCGTTGACCGACGTGCACACCACGCGGGGAAAGGGACTCGGGGCCCAGTGTGGGTGGTAGTGCAGAAAGGACGGGCGCGCACCGGCGTCGCCGATCACGCCGGCGGCCACCTCATCGAGCTCGCGTAACTCGGTGCCCACCTCGGCGACCGTGCCCACGGCGGCGAGCGCGCCGGCCACGATTCGACCCGCCTCACGCATCGCCTCCAGCTCGCCGGACGTCTTCAGCTCGATCACACGCGTACCCCTCCGTCGCCACCGGCCTCTTGTCGCACAAGTGTGCCATCACGGTGCGTGTGGCCCTGGTGACCAGCCGAAATCGGTCACGAGCCGGGTGCGAGATCGAGTCGAATTCGTTATCCTCCGTGCTCACACGGTCGGGGACTTGAGCGTCACGTACGAGTGAAAGAGGAGTAACGCGTTGCAACCTTCCTCGCCCGACCGTCCCCGAAGTCGCCTTCACCTCCGGCAGCTCAACGGCGTCCTGATCAGCCGGCTCGCGCTGGCCGCGAGCACGCTCACCCTCGGCGGGCTCGCGCTCGGCTTCGCCGTGCACCCCGGCTCCCCCTCGGTCGCCCGCGCCGACGCGCCGCTTCCCGCCGCGCCCACCCCGGAGCTCACCGTCGCCACGTCCCCGCCGTCCGCCCCCAACACACCGCCCCGGGCGGAGACGACCTCGCCCACGGCGACGTCGCGCACGTCCCAGCAGGTAGCTGTCGCGACCACGCAACCGACCCGTAGCCGAACGCACAGGTCATGGACCTCCCCGATGGAGTCGGTCCCCACCGCCTCGACCTTTCCCGGCTTCGGCGGCGGCCCGGGATACGGCTCGACGTCCAGCTCCACTCCCACGGCGCGCGAAGGCAGCCCCTGCCCGTACCAGAACGCCTCCGCCCAGGACCGCCGGGGAGCGGCGATGAGCTGCGAACCCGACAGCAGCGGCCAGTTGCGCTGGACCAGCACGTGGTGACCTGCCGGGCCTAACCGTCCTCGGCCGGCGCACGCCGGTAAGCGGTGGTGACCGTGTGGTTCTTGGTCGGGCCCGCCACGGTCCACCGCTGCCGCCAGTCATCTGGGCCACGCACGACGACCTCGCCCCGGTAGAGGTCGTCGCGGCAGGGGTGGCGGGCCGACCACCGGCCGTCGCGCAGGTCGAGATCGTGGAAGAAACCGCCGTGATCGAAATGCACCGCTGCCTGCCCGGGACCGCGCGGCCGGTAGTACAGGGTCCGGGTGGCCGGCCCGCGGTAGCGGTCCATCTCCAGCGTTCCCTGCTCCTGGTAGACCAGCGCGTCCCCGTCGGGGGCGAAGCTGGCTGTCCCGGTGAACACCGCGATGCGCGTGCCGGCGGGGTCGACGATCTCGCGGTCCACGACCCATCGCCCGGTGAAATAGGCGGCCAGATCGGAGACGGGGAAGTCAGCGCCAGTGTCCACGGCCGCATTCTCCCGCGCGGCCCCGACTGCCGGCACCGGGCGGCGGTCGGGCAAGCGGGACCCACCCGACTGTTGACACGCGTCCCTTGCCGCACGAGGCTGGACGATGGTGACCGACTGGTCGGTATGTGCGGTGTGCTGGACCGGGCGCAGCGCCTGGCGGAGGAGCCATGAACCTGTTTGACACCTTGCTGGTCGCCAACCGCGGCGAGGTCGCGTTGCGGATCTTCCGCGCCGCTGCCGTGCTCGAAGTCGGCACGGTCGGCGTGCACTCCGCGGACGACGCCGATTCGCTGCACGTGGCGCGCTGCGACGAGGCCGTGGCTCTGCCCGGAAGCGGTGCCGCCGCCTACCTCGACGTCGACGCCATCGTCGACGCCGCCTGCAGGACCGGTGCGCAAGCCGTCCACCCGGGATATGGCCTCCTCTCGGAAAGCGCGGCGCTGGTCGCGGCGTGCGCGCAGTCCGGGCTGGTGTTCGTCGGGCCCGATCCCGACGCGTTGGAGCTCTTCGGTGACAAGGCGAAGGCGCGCGGGCTGGCAGCAGAGCTGGGCATCCCGACGCTGCCCGGCACCGCGGCGGCGACACTGCCGGAGATGGAGCGCTTCCTCGACTCACTCGAACCGGATTTCTCCCACGGACGCACCCAAGCGGTGATCAAGGCCGTCGCGGGCGGCGGCGGGCGCGGCATGCGCGTGGTGCGCACGCGCACCGAACTCGCGGACGCGTTCCAGGCGTGCCGCGCAGAAGCACAGGCCGCGTTCGGCTCAGAGCAGCTGTATATCGAGCGCATGCTCACCGATGCCCGCCACGTCGAGGTGCAGGTGATCGGCGATGGGCGCGAGGTCGCGCACCTGTGGGACCGGGACTGCAGCGTGCAGCGGCGCCATCAGAAACTGGTCGAGATCGCGCCCAGCCAGGGCCTCGAACCGCAGCTTCGCCAGCAGGTGCTGCAGGCCGCGACGCGGCTGCTGCACCAGGCCCGGTACCGGGGCGTGGGCACCGTGGAATTCCTGATCCGCGACGAGGACTTCTTCTTCCTGGAAGTCAATCCGCGGCTGCAGGTCGAGCACACCGTCACCGAGGAAGTCCTCGGCCTGGACCTGGTACGCAACCAGCTGGAGATCGCTGCGGGTGCCAGCCTTGCCGAACTGCGTCTGAGCCAGCAGCACGTGCCGCAGCCCCGGGGTTGCGCGGTGCAGGTGCGGATCAACGCCGAGACGATGACCGCCGACGGGCAGATCCTGCCGCAGTCGGGGGCGTTGGACCGCTTCGACCTGCCCACCGGCCGCGGCATCAGGGTCGACACGGCCGCGCGTCCCGGATACCGGCCCCATCCCGGGTTCGACTCCTTGCTGGCCAAGATCGTGGTGCACGACGCGACCGGTTTCGCGGCGGCGCGCCAGCTGGCCAGGCAGGCACTGGCTGAGACGCGGATCGTCGGCGTCGGCACGAATCTCGGCCTGCAGCAAGCGATTCTCGACACCGACGAGTTCGCCGCCGGGCGGTGGCGCACCTGTGACCTGGAGAGGCGTCTCCCGCTGCTGCTGGGCGCGGCACCGACCGCGCCGCTGGCCGACACATCTGCGCTGACAGCCCCGCTGAGCGGCTCGGTCGTCTCGGTCGAGGTCGCGGCGGGCGACGTCGTCGCCCGCGGTCAGATCGTGATGACGCTGGAAGCGATGAAGATGCAGCACGTCCTGCGGGCGGATCGCAGCGGTGAGGTGACCCGGCTGCACGTCCGGGAAGGCGATCTCGTCCACGCCGGAGAACCGGTCGCCTGCGTGGTCGAACGCGACGATCTGGACATCACCGAAGCCGCCGGGCAGCAGCTCGACCCCGACCACATCGGGCCCGAGCTGGCCCGGCTGCTGGAACGCGCGAAGCTGCTGGCCGACGAGAACCGGCCGCAGGCCGTGGGCAAGCGCCACGCACGCGGGATGCGAACAGCGCGAGAGAACGTGGCTGATCTCGTCGATGCGGGCACCTTCACCGAGTACGGTCGGTTCGCCGTCGCCGCGCAGCGGGGGCGCCGGTCGGTCGACGACCTGGTTCGCAACACTCCCGCCGACGGCATGATCACGGGCGTGGGCCGCGTCAACGGGGCCCTGTTCGGTCCCGACCGCAGCACGTGCGCGGTGCTGGCCTACGACTACACCGTGCTCGCCGGGACCCAGGGCCACTTCAACCACCGCAAGACCGACCGCATCCTCGACATCGCGCGGCAGCGGGACTACCCGGTCGTGCTTCTCGCGGAAGGCGGCGGTGGGCGCCCTGGCGACGTCGACATCCCGAAGGTCGGCGGTCTGGACACCCCGTCGTTCCTCGCGCTCGGCGCGCTCAGCGGCCGGGTGCCGACGATCGGCATCGCAGCCGGGCGGTGCTTCGCGGGCAACGCGGCCCTGCTCGGCACCTGCGACGTCGTGATCGCCACGCGCGATGCCAACATCGGCATGGGCGGACCGGCGATGATCGAAGGCGGTGGGCTCGGTGTGCACGCCCCCGAGGAGATCGGGCCGATCGAGGTGCAGACCACCAACGGCGTGGTCGACATCGCGGTCGCCGACGAGGCCGAGGCCGTCGCGGTCGCCCAGCGGTACCTGTCGTACTTCCAGGGCGACATCGCCGAGTTCACCGAGCACGACCAGCGCGAACTGCGCCACGTGGTCCCGGACAACCGCAAGCGCGGCTACGACGTCCACGCCGCGATCGACATCCTCTGCGACGCCGGTTCCGTGCTGGAGTTGCGGCCGGAGTTCGGGCGATGCGTGATCACGGCGCTGGTGCGCGTCGCGGGTCGGCCGATGGGTCTGATCGCCAACAACCCCCTCGCGCTCGGCGGTGCGATCGACGCCGACGGTGCCGACAAGGTGGCGCGGATGCTGCAGCTGTGCGAGGTGTTCGGACTGCCGGTGATCTCGCTGTGTGACACGCCCGGGTTCATGGTCGGCCCGGAGTCGGAAAAGACCGCGACCGTGCGGCATTTCGGTCGGCTTTTCGTGCGCGGCGCGCATCTGACCGTGCCGATGGCCACCGTGGTGCTGCGCAAGAGCTACGGCTTGGGCGCGATGGCGATGGCCGGTGGCACGCTCACGAAACCGGTGTTGACCGTCGCGTGGCCGAGCGGGGAGTTCGGTGGCATGGGCCTGGAAGGGGCCGTGCGTCTCGGTTTCCGGCGGGAGCTGGATGCGATCAGCGACCCGGCACAGCGCGAGCGGCGCTACGAGGAACTGGTGGCGCAGATGTACGAGCACGGCAGTGCCCTCAACACCGCGATGTTCCTGGAGATCGACGACGTCATCGACCCCGCCGAAACCCGCGCACTCCTGCTGTCCGCGCTGCCTCCGGTCCCACGCCGAGGCTGGACCAACCCTCACGCACGCCCCTACGTCGACCCCTGTTGAACCCTCCCCGGCCTGAAGGACCATCCCAGCGACACGCCGCGGCTGCGTGACGGTGTGTGGTCCGCGCCACTACTTGCCGGTGGAACCGCCGGGTGTGGCGTCGGAGCTGGCCGCCTGCTCGGTGTCCTTGGGCGGCAGCAGGGCGGAGACATCCGAGCCGGTGTCGTTGACCTTGATCACGAACGGCCGCGTGTCGGTGTAGCGGACGACGCTGATCGAACACGGGTCGACCACCAGGCGCTGGAACCCGTCGAGGTGCAGGCCGAGCGCGTCGGCGAGCACCGCCTTGATGATGTCGCCGTGGGTACAGGCCAACCACACGGCGTGGGGGCCGTGCTCGGCGCTGATCGCTGCGTCATGCTCGCGCACGGCGGCCACCGCCCGGGACTGCATCGCGGCGAGCCCTTCGCCGCTGGGAAACACCGCGGCCGACGGGTGGTTCTGCACCACCTTCCACAGTGGTTCTTCGGTGAGCTCGGAGAGCTTGCGGCCCGTCCACTCGCCGTAGTCGACCTCGACGATGCGGGGTTCGACGACGGCGTGCAGCTTGCGCTGGTCGGCCAGGGCGTCGACGGTCTGCCGGCAGCGCCGTAACGGCGAGGTCACCAGCGCGTGCAGCGGCACGTCCTGCAGGCGCGCGGGCAACGCGCCGGCCTGTTGCTGCCCGGCGTCGTCCAGGCCGATGCCGCCGGTGCGCCCGGCCAGCACCCCGGAGCCGTTGGCCGAGGAACGCCCGTGTCGGAGCAGGATGAGGGTCGCCACGGCGCCGAGCCTACGGGGTGGGCCAAGCCCCGGGTGGCCAGGCGGCCGGCTTGCGCAGCGGCCCCGGCCCGGTGCACTTTCGGTGGACTGTCGGCGCGCCGACGCGAGTGCCGCGCCATCGCCGGGCACAGGCAATAGGCTCAGGCGGCGTGGAACAGCGACAGCTCGGCCGTAGCGGGCTTCGGGTGTCCCGGCTCGCGCTGGGCACCATGACGTGGGGTGTGGACACCGACGCCGAGGAGGCGGCTGGCCAGCTGGCGGCGTTCCACGAAGCCGGCGGCACCCTTGTCGACACGGCTGATGTCTACCAGCAGGGCCGCAGCGAGGAGATCCTCGGCGAGTTGTTGGGCGACGTGGTGCCCCGCGAGGAGATCGTGGTGGCGACCAAGACCGCCGCGCGCCGCGCCCCGGGGCCCTTCGGTGGCGGCGCGTCGCGCGGAGCGCTGCTGGCGTCGCTGGACGGGTCGCTGCGACGGCTGGGAGTGGAGCACATCGACCTGTGGCAGCTGCACGGCTGGGACGCGGCGGTGCCGTTGGAGGAGACGCTGGCCGCGCTGGATGCGGCGGTGACCAGCGGCCGGGTGCGCTACCTCGGCGTGTGCAACTACAGCGGGTGGCAGCTGGCCACGGCCGCGACGCTGCGGCGGGCGACACCGGGACAGGTACCGCTGATCTCGGCGCAGGTGGAGTACTCGCTGTTGGAACGCGACGTGGAACGCGAGGTCGTCGCCGCCGCCGAGCACCACGGTTTGGGGCTGCTGCCGTGGGCACCGCTGGGCCGCGGGGTGCTCACCGGCAAGTACCGCAACGCCACGCCGTCCGATTCCCGGGGCGCGTCCCCGCACTTCGCCCGCTATGTCGAGCACCACCGCACCGAGCGGGCCGCGCGCATCGTGCAGGCGGTGGTGACCGCCGCCGAAGGTCTCGGGGCCTCCCCGCTGGCAGTGGCGCTGGCGTGGGTGCGGGACCGGCCCGGTGTGATCGCGCCGGTGGTCGGGGCCCGGGACGCCACGCAGTTGCGGACGTCACTGACCTCCGAAGAGCTGGTGCTGCCCCCCGCGATCCGGTCCGCGCTGGACGACGTCTCCGCACCGGAGAAGGCATACCCGGAACGTAGTCTGGTCGACCGATGAGACCGAACCCCACACCCTCCCCCGACCGGTCCGCAACGTGACGGTCCGTGTTCGCCGCCGGGTGATCTCGGTTCCGGGGATTAACCCGGGGGTCGGACGTGACCTGGTCGCCCCGGTCGGGGATGCTGGAAGGATGGCTCGGCAGCGGGGCCGGGCCGGTGGCTGAGGAGGTTGTTGTTGCGCCGGTTGCTCGCCGTCTGCCTGGCCGCATCCGCAACGCTGTGTGGCTGTTCCACGGCGGCGAACCAGGACCCGTTGCAGGTCACCGACCGGCTGGTCGCCGCGACGCCGGCGGTCTCGCCGCCTCCCGCGCGCCCGGCGCAGGGCACGGTGATCCCCGCGCCAGCTGGTGAACTGGCCCTCGTCGACCCCGCCACCGGGGTGCTGGCCGTGGCCGGGCGCGACATGAACCTGCGCCTGGTCGACACTGGCGCACCGCAAGGGCCGTCACGCACAGTGACGTTGCCGGGTGTGCCGGCGGGGCTGCGCGCGGGTGCGCGCGCCGGCACGGTGCTGGTGTCGATCCCGCAGGCCGACCAGGTCGCCCGGGTGGATGTGCGCAGCGGCTCGGTGGACACCGTGCACGTGCCCGGCGGTCCGGCCGACGCCGCCGAGGTGGGCGGACTGCTGGTGGTGGCGCGACGCGGCGCTAAGGACGTCGCCGTCGTTGACGGCAGTGGACGCCTGCTGCGTCATTCCGATCCCTTCGACGACCCGGAGCAGGTGGTGCCCGCCGGCCCGGATGCGGTGGAGGTGCTGGACCGGTTGGCGACGTCGGCGACCGAGGTCACCGTGAGCAACGCGCAGAAGGGCGCGGCGCTGCGCGCGGGCGCCGGGGCGACCGGCGAGATCACTGACCGGTTCGGGCGGGTGCTCGTCGCGGACACCCGCGGTGGGGAGTTGCTGGCGTTCTCCACCCACCCGTTGCTGCTCAAACAGCGCTACCCGGTGCCGGGCGCGCCGTACGGGATCGCCTACGACCCGCACCGCGACCTGGCATGGGTGGCGCTGACCGCCAGCAATGAAGTGGTCGGCTACGACGTGGCCGGCGGCGAACCCGTCGAACGGTTCCGCATGTCCACCGTGCGCCAGCCCAACGCGGTGGCGGTGGACCCGCGAACTGGCGCGGTGTTCGTGGTCTCCGCGACCGGTGAAGGGATACAGGTGGTGACAACGTGATCGAACAGAATGGAGACGGCGCCAGCGCGGACGACGTCTGGGAATACCGCCCGCTGCGGTTGCCGCCGGCGGTAACCCGGTGCAGCGCGTCCACCCGGCTGTCGATTCACGCCGAGTTCGCCGGGTGGGAGCTGTCGCGAGTGCTGATGTACTCCGATGGCACCCGCAAGGTGTGGTTGCGGCGCCGTCGTTCCACTCCGGGAATTCCTGAACTGATCACCTGAGGTCGTTCGCCCCCGGCGGCCTGAGCGCGCCGGTCGGGTAGGGCGGCGACCAGTTGGGCCGGGTTCACCAGCACCCGGCAATGTTTTCTTGTGTCTAACTCGCTTAACCCTCCCTCTCCCTTCACCGCCGGTTCTTCCCGACGGATCGACCATGACCGTCTCATATGGACGGTCTCGGCACTGCTCCACGGCGCCGGCCGCCCTGTGCGAGATTGGGACGAGCACGTCGACACGGTCAGGAGACGCCCATGCCCGGCACCGACACACCCGGCCCGGTCCTGCTGATCGGGGCGCGTCTGGCCGACGGCAGCGGCGGTCCGCTGCGCGACGCCGACGTTCTCCTCGACGGCCACGTGATCCGCGCGGTCAGCCCGCCCGGCCAGCTGACCACCCCGGCGGCCGAGGTGCGCGACCTCACCGGACTGGTCCTCGCGCCCGGGTTCATCGACGTGCACTCCCACGCCGACAACGCTCCGTTGCTCGCCTGGGACGACACCACGAAGATCCGCCAGGGCGTCACCACCGAAGTCGTTGGCAACTGCGGGTTCAGCCTCGCCCCGCACAGCAGCGCCCACGGCGCGGTCCTGGCGGAGTTCACCCAGCGGATCTTCCCTCCCCTCGACTTCGGCTGGCACCGCTTCGACGAGCTGTTCGCCGTCACCGACTCCGCCGGTTATGTCACCAACCAGTGCCCGCTGGCCGGGCACGGCACGCTGCGCATCGCCACACTGGGCATGGCCGACCGCGCCCCGGACACCGGCGAGCTACACGTGATGCGCACCACCCTGGCCGAGGCCTTGGAAGCCGGCGCGTTCGGCCTGTCCAGCGGGCTGATCTACCCGCCGGCGACCTTCGCCGAAACCGACGAGATGGTCGCGTTGGCCGAGACCCTCGGCCCGGACGGCCTGTATGTCACGCACATGCGCGACGAAGGTGACGGGCTGGCAGAGGCGATCACCGAGGCGCTGCGCATTGGAGCCGCCGCCGGCCGCACCCACATCTCGCACCTGAAAGCCTCCGGCAAAGCGAACTGGGGCAGGATGCCGCACGCCCTGGCCGCGCTGCGCACCGCCCGCGACAGCGGACGCGAGGTCTCCCAGGACGTCTACCCCTACACGGCGTCGTCGACGATGCTCACCGCGATGCTGCCCCGGCACTTCCTCGCCGGCGACGCCGCGGCCGTGCTCGCCCGGCTCACCGATCCGGGCGAGCGCGACGCCCTCGCCGCGGCATGCGAGGGCACCGACTGGCAGGACGTGCTCGTGGCCACCACCGCGAGCCACCGCTACGAAGGGCTGACCCTCGCCGAGATCGCCGACGAGCACCGCTACAGCGGTGTGGACGCGCTCATCGACGTGCTGGTGGCCGAGCAGCTGCGAGCGTCGATGGTGGTGTTTTCGATGCACGAGGACGACCTGCGACTGGCCCTGGCCGACGAGCACACCTGCCTCGGCAGTGACGGCCTCCCGCCGGGCATCGGCGGCAAGCCGCACCCCCGCCTGTTCGGCACGTTTCCCCGCGTGTTGGGGCGCTACTGCCGGCAGCGCGGCGTGCTGGAACTGCCCGAGGCGGTGCGCCGGATGACGTCGCTGCCCGCCCGCACGTTCCGCATCCCGGACCGGGGCATGGTCGCGCCCGGCTACGTCGCCGACCTTGTCGCCTTCGACCCCGAAACCGTCACCGACGTCGGTGACTACCGTGACCCTGACCACCCGCCGGCGGGCATCGAGTGGGTGTGCCTGGGCGGGCGCACGGTGCTCGCTGACGGCGACTACCTCGGCGGACGCCACGGTCGCCGGTTGCGTCCAGCCAGCTGAGCGCGTGGACGGCCCCACCGCGAACCCGGGCCTGATCAACAGCAGTACGCTGACGCCCGCAACAGGTGGCAACCCACGGGCGCGCGGCGACCGGCCGCACCCCTCGGTGGAATGTGAGCGGCGGATTCGTGATGGCACGCAAGGAAACGACCACGTGCGTCATCGCTGGTGGCGGCCTGGCCGGTGTCGTGCTCGGGCTCCTGCTGGCCCGCAGCGGTGTCGAGGTCGTGGTGCTGGAACGTCGCCACGAGCTGCTCGGCGACTTCCGAGCCGCCGCCCTCACACCGTCCACATCGGATGTTCTTGAGGCCCTCGGCCTCGCTGCGGACCTGCGGCGGCTGCCGCACCAGACCTGCGCGGTGCTGGCACTGCACACCGACACCGCGCGCGTGCCGCTGTGCGACCTCAGCCGGTTGCGCCGTGCCCCCCACCCGCACCACCTCGTACTCGCCCAGTGGGACCTGCTGGAGCTGCTGGCCACGCGCGCACAGCGCTACCCCGAGTTCACGCTACGCACCGGTGCCGAGGTCGTGGGCGTGCGCACCGAGCGGGGCAGGATCATCGGGCTGCGCTACCGCGACAGCGACGGAGTGCACGACATCACTGCCACGCTGACCGTCGCCGCCGACGGCCGGGCCTCGTCGCTGCGTGGCCGGCTCGGGTTGCGGGTGCAACCACTGGCCTCCGATCTGGATGTCGCGCAGCTGAGGCTGTCCCGCCACTCGGGCGACCCGGACGAGTCGTTCTTGCGGGTCACCGACGGCAGGGTCATCACCGGCGCGGCCCGAGAGCACTACTGGGAACTGGACCACGTGGTGCCCGCCGGCGGACACCGGGCGCTGCTGCGGCACGGTATCGGCGCGCTGCGGCACTCGGTGGCCGAGGCGCTGCCGCATTTCGCCGGCAGGGTCGGGGAGATCACCGACACCGACGAGGTGCCTGTGGCGCGCGCGGGCCTGGGCCGGTTACGCGAGTGGTACCGGCCCGGCGTGTTGGTTCTCGGCGACGCCGCGCATCCGATGTCCCCGCTGGGCGGGTTCGGCGTCGACCTCGCGGTGCAGGACGCCGTGGCGGCGGCCAACATCACCGCCGCGCACCTGCTGCTGGCCCAGAAGCGTGGCCGTGCACTGCCGGACGAGGTGTTGCAGCGGGTACAGCAACGTCGCTGGTGGCCGACCGTGGCCGCGCAGGTCCTGCAGCGACTGCTGCAGGAACACCTGGCCGCGCCCGCCTTCGCCGGCGCGGCCGTACCGGCCGGGTGGACACGGTTGACCCGCGTTCCGGGGTGGCCACGGCTGGCCGCGCGGTGGTTCGGCTACGGCCTGCGACCCGAGCACGTCGCCACCCCGGAGTTGGCGTCCCCGCGCGGACCGCTGTTCCACTGAAACCGCCCTTTGACAAACCGCGTGAACCTGGGTGAACGCGCGGGGGTCCGCTCAGCGGCACGTTCGTCGCGCTCGCGGACCCGACCTGCCGGGCGATCCTCACCGTACGAGCAGGCTGATCGTGATGGGAAGGGCCAGCAGCACGAGCAGCAACGCCACGGCGCGCGGATTGCCGAAGTTGATTGTCCAGCCGATACCGAACCGTTTGGGCACCAGCAGGGCGGAATCCGCACGGTTGACATAGAACAGGCCCAGGCGCCACGAACCGTCGTCATCGCGCCGCACCACGCCGGTTCTCTCCTCGCCGTTGGTGACCGGAAGTCGGCTGCCGTGCTGCCCGGTCCGCACACCGACGGCGACCACGAGACCGATCCCGGCCAGGACCGGAACCAGGACCGGGGTGAGCACGAAGGTGTGCGCGCCGTTCCAGGTCTGCCAGACCGCCACCAGCAGCGACAGGTTCACGCAGGCCGCGAGCAGCAAGATCGCCTTGGCCGTGCGCACCACGAATCCCCTGTACTGGCGGGCGGAGGTCGCGGGTGCGGCCGGGTCGAGATCAGGGGTGGACCGGAACGCCAACAGCGTCACCGCCAATATCAGCACGGTGATACCGGCCTGAATGAACACCGGTGCGAACGCGGTACGGATCGACGTGGCGACGATACGGTCCGCGTTGCCGTATGCGTTGTAGTGCAGCGCGAGGCTCGGTGGCAGGGTCGGGTATCGCACGATCCCGATCACGATCGTGACCGCCAGCAGCGCCAGCGCCGGAACCGTCCACACCCAGGGAAACCGTTGCGGCCGGGCGCGCAGCGCGGTGTCACTGGCCACTTCACCCGTTTCCCGGCCCAGGCTGGCGTACCAGCCCTGGTCGTGTTTGGTGGCGCGGATCGCGCGGTGCGCGCGTAGATAGGCCGGTAGCCACAGCAGGGACGCCACCAGGACGGTGAGCGCGCCCACGACCGGGGCGGGAACAACCGTGAAGGCCGCGAGCCCCGCGCCCAGTACCACCACCCCGGCGACCGCCACCCATCGGTGGTACGCCGCCCGACTCCTGACGATGACCGGCGCGTCGGCGTACTCGCCCGGCACGCGCACGCCGAACGGCAGCGTCGGCCGCATGAGGCGGGGCATGAGCCAGGTCATCAGCAGGATCAGACCGCTGAGCGCGTAGAGGCTGAGCACGTCCACCGTCATAGGGCGACCCTCCCCGCCCACTGGCGCGTGCGGCAAGGCTGCTTTACGACCTTTTGATGATCACAAGCGCCGATGGCGTGACCACATGGGGGCCGACACGCGGAAACGAGGGACGACCATCTGCGGGGAGTAGTACAGCCATGACCACCGCAGCGGTCCGCTCGGAGGAGGAGCCCCCAGACAAGCAGCCTGAGGCGGTCCCCAAGCGGATCAATGTCTCCGTCACGCCGGACATGGTTCAGGCGCTGCAGCGCGTCATGCACTGCGAGAACGTCACGCTCACCGAGGCGTGCCGACGACTCATCGGGTACGGCGACTTCGTTTACCGGGCTATCAAAGAAGAAAACGCCGAGGTCCTCGTCAAGGTCGGGGAGACCACGCGAGAGTTCGTCCTGCTCTGACCGGCCGCGGCCCCGGTCCCCGGCCGCTGTCGTTGTGCACCTACCCCCAGGCAGTCAATCGGCGCCTCATCGAAACAGAGTCGACGGCAGCCGGTGTCCGCGAGGGGATCGATCTCTTCGCCGCTTCACCGGTCGGCCGGTCGGTCGGTCGGTCATCACCAGCATCACGGACTTGCAGAGAGAGGGGATCCAGTCGATGGGGATTTCTATGATCGCCGCTGTAGACATGGCTGCTTGGCCCTGTTACGGTTTCTCACCAACAGACGGAGAGCACCAAGCGCCATCACCGACGAATGGCGTGGCAGCAATCAGAAGTGCAGGTGCAGGACACCGGGTAAGGGCGCCAGGCCCATCCGGGAGAGGAAGCAAAGATCCGCACACGAGTGAGAAGGGGGTCGTCGATTCGCTGTTGCTGCGCCGCGCCCGCCCTTGATGTTCGTGGGCGGATGATCAGCGGCGTTTGTAGTGAGTAGGTAACCCCTCGGCCCCCGGCACCCCACTGGTGCCGGGGGCCTTGTCGAGGGGTGAGGGAGCAGTAGTGAGCCAGGATCCGCCCGGGGCGGACGCGAAGTTCGACGACGAGGATTACCCCGCCTACACCATGGGGCGGGCTGCGGACATGCTGGCGGTGACCCAGCCATTCCTGCGGTCACTGGAAGAGGCCGGCCTGATCGACCCGCAGCGCTCGGAAGGCGGGCACCGGCGCTACTCCCGCCGCCAGCTACGGCGAGCCGAACGCGCCCGGGAACTGGTCGACCAAGGAACCCCGGTGTCGGCGGCCTGCCGGATCATCACCCTCGAAGACCAGCTCGCCGAGCACACCGACCAGCCCGGACCGGGCGCGCAGAACTAGATCGCGGGATGTCGGAGTCCGGCTGTCCGTTTGGGGATCGGTCGATGGTCGGGCTCTCTTGACTCCCGTTGCTACCGTGTGCCCGGCGCTTGCCATGTACACCGGGGGCATGATTCGTGCTGATCAGATTCCTACCGTTCGTCCTCATCATCAACTTCGCGTTCGCGGCAGTCATGATGCAGGTCCTCCCCATCAGCGGTGCTCTCAAGGGTGTGTTGACCGTCCTCGTAGGCGGCCCCGGTGGGATCGCGCTGACGGTTATAGAAGTGCTCATCTTTCGGTCTCTCGCCCGTCGATGGCCCAAAGTCCCGCGACGTGGGCTTACCTTCTTTCGCTCCGACGGCATGTAAAGACGGTGCCGTCTGCGCTGCGGTGAGCTGACGCCTAGAGGCTCGCTTGAGGTCTGTGCTCGATCGCAGGTTCGCCTGGCGTGCCTGGAGCCTCTGCGTTGATAACGACCGGTGTCCGCGAGGTGATGTTCCTCCAGCGGAGTGGACACAAATTCTGTCGTGGCGGTGGTAGACATCCGTCGTTGATCCCGTTAGGGTTCTTGTCACCCCGACGGCAAGAACCAACCGTCATCAGCGACGAAGGCATGACA
>JBPYFK010000183.1:0-3310 GCA_051984675.1 Pseudonocardiaceae bacterium
GCAGTCCTCGACTGGCCAGCCGTGTGCTACCGGCGGCGTTCGGGAACGCACTCGACCTCCCGGGACCGGACAGGAAGACCCTCCTGGACACGCTGGAAGCACTGCTGGTGTGTCACGGATCCGCCACGCATGCGGCCCAGCGGCTGCACTGCCACCGCAACACCGTGCTCTACCGGCTGCAGCGCATCGAGGAGACAACCGGACGCAGCCTCTCCGAACCACGCGACCGCCTTCTCTTGACGTTGGGAATCCTGGCGCGACGGACGGACACGGGTCGGTCGCGCTGTTAGCTGGCGCTCGGCATCAACGGAGCAACGCACCCGACGGCACCTGGCGGCATCCTTTGTGTGCCGAAAAGGTCAAAATACGGTCCCATTTACAGCAACACGGTCTAGTCCGGCGCGGGCTTGGCGAGGAGGATGGCGGCAAGCCCCACCTGGGCCCAGGCCCCGCCCATCTCGCCCCCCGCTGGGTGGGGCCGTCCCGGGGACAGGGGGCCGGTTGCAGAGCGCTGGAAGGCGGTTCGGCCGGCGGGAACAACCCCAGCGCCCCCGCCGGCCGGTCTACCCCTCCCCCAGCATTCCCAAGATGTTCAACTCTGAACGAAAAGCCTGCCCCTGTCTACCCTCGGCCGGTTCGATCGCGGAAGGCACCAGTGGCCGCCGATGCCGGCCTGATGCCAGACCACAACCTCTTGGAAACATCGGCGGTAACACCGACCACGCCACCTATCCGAAGACCTCTTCCGGCCTCGCTACCCGTCGTCCCGCCGGGCGTTACTGGTGCCCGGCCCGTTTCGCCGGCGTGTTGTTCGGCGTCTCCAGCCTGTTCACCCCGTTGATCTGCCGGGTGGGGAAGTCCGTGGGGGCCAGGCTGGCGCTGAGCGAGCGCTGGAGATTCCGGTAGGCGTTGTTGAGTTCCTGACGCAGTCCCAGGGCCTGCTTGGTCAGCGCATCGTCAGAGGTGAGCGTGTCCGTTTCGGTCGCGCGCAGCACGACACCGATGTGCCCGTACAGGCGCTGATGCACGTGTGCGAAGGTGATCACTTGCTGCTGCATCTGTAGGTCCGGTGTCGTGCGGGCCAGCGCCTTGACCATCGTGTCCTGCCACCGCTGGGACACCTGCCGGTAGTGCCGGTCGGCGGCCATCCGGTAGTGCGGCGCGACCTGAGGGTCCAAGGCGATCCGTATCAGTTCCTGGCTGGCGTCGACGAGTTCGCCGGCGGTCATGGTCACCGCGTAGGCCCATTCCCACTGTTCGGACCGCTGGCTGGCCTGATGTTCCTGCCGCGCCTCCTCAAGTTGCCCCCGAGCCAGCTTGACCTGTTCCCAGGCACGCTGGGCCTCGGCGTGCGCGGCCTGCCCCGCCGCTGCCGCCTTCTCGGCATGGCCCCCGGCAGCGGCGGCCAGGCGGCGGATCTCCTCGGTTCGCTGGATCGCCTGCCGAGACTCCCGGCGCGCCTCCCACAACTGCCACAGGGCGAGTCCCACGGCGATGATCGCCAAACCAGCAGCAATCCAGGTGATCAGCTCCCCGATTTGCATGACCACAGAGACTACTCATACGTCCTAGCGACAGGCTCAACCGGAAGCGACCACCGACAGTCGCAGGGCAGCCGCTTACAGCGTCCCGGCGATCTCGACCGGCGCGCCCGTCCGCGCCGTCGACGTCTCTCACAACGCAAATAACGATATTGTTACGTAATGATCACGCCGACAAAAAGTGGCTGCGGCCTTACCTGGCCCTGCCCGAGGTTACGGCGTTTCACTCTTACTGGTCAGCAGCTGTTTTGGAATAGCATTCATCTTTATCGGGAGTTCGGTGTCCGCTCTCACGGGCTCCGGCCACGAAGTGGGTTGTTTTCGCGCCCTCCTGTGGACACAATCGCCGGCCATGAGTTATTACCCACCGCCAGGTCGTGGGCCGTACCCACCGCAAGGGCCTGGTTACTATCAGTATCCAGACGACGACGGTTATCAACCCCGGCGTCGCAATGACGGAGCGCGCGCCGTTGCCAACGTCATTCACGTCGTCACCGGTTTGATCGCGACCGTCTTCGTGCTGCACATCCTGTTCGTCGTGCTCGGCGCGAACCATGCCAACGGTTTCGTGTCCTTCGTCCGCATGCTGGCCAAGACCCTGGTCCTCGGTCTCGGCGACGTGTTCACGCCGGACGACGCCGTCGTCGGGGTCGTGCTGAACTACGGCTTGGCCACACTGATCTACCTCGTCGTCGGACAACTGATCATCCGCGCGCTCCGGCGTTGAGCAGGATCGTGCCCGGGCACCTCTCCCCGGCGTAGCGCCATGTTCATGGCCCCGGGGGTGGAGGAACAGTCGCCCGCCTGCCCGCGCTATCCGAGATCCGAATTGCTACTCCTGCTACGGAGAACGGGTCGTGTCCACGGCATGTGTGCCTGCGGTCTGGTCGGATGTGGCGCGATGGCAGAAAGGGCCACCGACGATCGGACTGTCAGTGGCCCCTTCGGCGGATCAGCGTGTGCCCGTGCTCAGTGCAGGTCCAAGCCCAGGTCGTTCACGCCGTGACCCGCGAGGCCCTCGACGTGGTGCAGACCGTCCTCAGCCGGCTGGGCCACCACGTTCAGCGGCGCCTGATGGGTCGGCAACGTGGCCATCACCTGGTCCGGGTTCGGCACGTGGCTGGTGACCTCACCCACCGGCAGGTGACTGGTGACTTCGTGCACCGGTAGCTGCGAGGTCACCTCGTGCACCGGCAGGTGCGAGGCCACGGCGTCTACCTGGGGACCAGCGGCGTCCAGGTGTGCCGTGACGTTGTCCACAGCGCCCGTGACGGCGCCGGCGGGCAGGTGGCCCGACAGATCGCCCGCGACCGGCACGTTGGCGGGAACGGCCGGCAGCGTGTGCGCGGCAGCGCCCGGGTCGCCGGTGGGCAGTTGCGCGGTCACAGAACCGACGACGTTGCCGACGACCGGAACCTCGCTCGGCGACGGCAGGTGACCCGAGGCCGCACCGCCGAGAGCATCGGTGACCGCCGCAGGCCCGTCGGCCGGGTTGGGCAGGCCACCCGCGGCCAGACCGGACAGCGTGCCAGCGAAGGTTTCGCTGCCGCTGGCCATGGTGGCCGTCACCTGGCTGACCACCGGCACGCCGGACGTGGCACCCGCAAGCTGTTGGGCGCCGTTTTCCATCGCGCCAGCGATAGCCGCCGGCGCCGCAGACGGCGAAGGCAGACCACCGGCCGCAGCCTGACTCAAAGCACCATTCAGCGTCTCCGCGCCACTGGCCATAGCAGCGGTCACCTGGCCGACCACCGGAACACCCGACGTAG
>JBPYFK010000184.1:0-79202 GCA_051984675.1 Pseudonocardiaceae bacterium
ATCGACAACGCCTTACGGATCGCCTCCGACGCCCGATCCGGGCCCATCGTCACCACCGTGACCTCGCCACCGAGCGACTCCTTGACCAACAGCGCCTCCTCCACGGCGCGCTCGTTGATCTCATCCAGCACCGCATCCGCCGACTCACGGTCGAGAGTGTGATCCGAACCCGCCAACTTCCGCTCGGACCACGTATCGGGCACCTGCTTAACCAACACCACGATGTTCATGGGCTTGCGTGTCTCCTCTCGACGTCCTCGTCGACAGCTCGCCTCGCGACAGATCAGGTCCGGCGGATCGATGGCGCGCGTACGCGGGTGACGTGGCCTGCTCGCGCGGAGACTAGCCGGAAGCACCTCACCCGTCAACCAACAAGTGAGGAGCTGATAGCTCACTCCACGGGACGCTGAACCGCTGTTTCCTCAGCTTACCCGCTACAAGTGAACGGCGGTTAGCTCGGCGATGATCCCGGCGTGGCCGTGACGAGCATCAGCGCCTTCCCGATGCGCACGATGGCCTGGGCATCGCGGACCGTGCCGGTGCGGGACATGTCGTTCGCGCCGGTCAACGCGGCCTGGACCAGCACCCTCGCAACCGGATGCTCCAATTCTGGACGCAGCTCGCACAGCAGCGCGACCCATTCCGCCACGTACTCGCTCTGGGTCTGGCGGGCCCGGTGCCGCTCCCAGTCCGGCAGGTGGGCGACCTCGCCCACGAGCAGGTCAATGAACCCCCGGTATTCCAGGGCGAACGTGACGTAGGAGCGCAGCAACTCGTCCAATGCACCCTCCGCGCTGCTGGTCCGCGCGAGCGTTCGCTCCAGCTCGACCTCCAGCCACGACGACCCGCGCGTGATCACGGTGTCGAGCAGTTCATGCTTGCTGCCGAAGTGCTTGTAGACACTCGGACCGGCGATGCCCACAGCCGCGCCGATGTCCTCCGTGGTCACTTCCGCGTAGCCGCGCTCGGCGAACAGCCGCGTCGCTTCGGACAGCAGCAACCCTCGACGCGACGCCCTGCGTTGCAGCAGCGGCGGCTGGGGTTCCGCGCCGTCGTGGTGGAAGGCCAGCGGTGGCTGCTCGGCGATCGCGACGACCATGTTGCGCAGCAACTCCTCGAACTGGCCCCGGGGGAGTTCGACCTGGTGGTAGGAGGGGCTGGTCAACGCACTGAACAGGCACCAGGCTCGGAACCTGGCGTCCTCATCGGTGAGTTCCGGGCGGTACGCGCGGGCCAGCCCAGCAAGCTGGGTAGCGACCGCCCGCAGCCGTTTCCGCAGCTCGGCGCGCTCGGCGTCGGGCAGGTACCGGGATTCGCGCTGCCACAGCACGCCGAGCTGGCGGGTGTCCAACGCGACCGCCGCCAGCTTGCGCACGACCGGGTCGAGATCGCCGGGCTCTACGTCGACGAGGGTTTCCACGAACGGTTCCAACTGGTCGAGCACCACGCGGGTCAGCAGCTGCTGCTTTCCCGAGAAGTGGCGATACAGCGCTGACGGGCCGATTCCGACGGCTTCCGCGATGTCACTCATACCGACCCGGCTGTACCCGTGCCGGTAGAACAGGTCGCAGGCGGCGGCGGTGATCAGAACGCGCCGGTTGCGCGGCCGGGTGGGGCGGGTCGCGTTCGGCTTCCGCTCACCTGTCGGCACGTGCCATCCCTTCCCTCGAACTACCAGCCCTCTCCATCACCGCACGCTACTAGCGGAACCGAGCCGGAAACGCGTACCGTCCAGTCGGTACGCATGTCAGGGGAGTTCGGATGAGCGACGAGGCGCCGTTCAGCGCTTACCAGAGCGAGATCTACCTGCACGGGCTGGCCGATACCGTGCCGGAGTTCACCACCGACGGCACGGCCCTGGAGGATCACGCTCGGCAGCAGCTCGGCACCGGACCCTACTGGTACGTCGCAGGGGGCGCCGGATCGGGCGCCACCATGCGGGCCAACCGCGAGGCTTTCGACCGGCGCCGGATCGTGCCCCGGATGCTCACCGGCGCCACGCGCCGCGACCTGTCGACGACCGTGTTGGGCACCGAGATGCCCGCCCCCGTGCTGCTGGCACCGGTCGGCGTCCAGTCGATCGTGCACCCCGAAGGCGAGCTGGCGACCGCGCGGGCAGCGGCGGATCTGCGGCTGCCCATGATCCTGTCGACGGCGTCCGCGCACACCCTGGAGGACGTGGCCGAGGCCAGTGGCTCCGGCCCACGCTGGTTCCAGCTGTACTGGCCGAACGACGACGACGTGACGATCAGCATCCTCGACCGGGCGAAACGTGCCGGATACACCGCGCTGGTCGTCACGTTGGACACCTGGACGCTCGCCTGGCGACCGCACGACCTCGACCAGGCGTACCTGCCGTTCCTTCGGGGAGTGGGCACCGCGATCCCGTTCTCGGACCCGGCTTTCCTGGCCGGGCTGGAGAAGACGCCGGAGGAGGACCTCACCCCGGCGGTGCTTCGCTGGGTGTCCACGTTCACCGGCACGGACAAGCGTTGGGACCAACTGCCGTTCCTGCGCCAGCACTGGGACGGCCCGATCGTGCTCAAGGGCATCCAGCACGTCGACGACGCCCGCCGTGCCGCCGATGCCGGGATGGACGGCATCGTGGTCTCCAACCACGGCGGCCGGCAGGTGGACGGCGCGGTCGCTTCCCTGGACACGCTCCCGGAGATCGCGAGCGCCGTCGGGGACCGGCTGGAGGTGCTGTTCGACTCCGGCGTCCGCACCGGCGCTGACATCGTCAAGGCGCTGGCGCTCGGTGCCAGGGCGGTGCTGGTTGGCAGGCCGTACGTGTACGGCCTGGCGCTGAACGGGCAAGACGGCGTGCGGCACGTGCTGCGGGGTCTGCTCGCCGAGCTGGACCTCTCGCTGGCCCTGTCCGGACACCGCCGGCCCGATGAGCTCGGCCCGGACACACTCGCGGGCTAGCCCCGACTATGGCACCGCGTGCCATAGTGATCATCCGAGCTGCTTCGCCGCGTCTTCGAACCGCTCCAAGACGGAGTGCAGTGGCGCACCGGTACGGACCAGCGCGACCACGACCGCGTCCTGGTCGTCCGGTCTTTCCGTCTCGAACGACGCGGTCAGGGTGTCCTCGACGAAACGCAGCGCCTCCCGCGCGGCGGCCTGCACATCGTCCCGCGCACCGTTCTTCAGCCACTCGCGCAGCACCTGGTTGTGGGCGGCCACCACGGCCGACGCCGCGACCGCGGCCTTGAGCGTCCCGTGTTCCGCCGCGCCGAAGTGGCGGCGCAGGTAGCGGGCGAAGCTTCGCTGGTACCGGTCGATGCTGGCGATCTCCTTGTCCCGCAGCGACGGCACGGTCCTGGTGAGCTGGAAGCGCTTGCGGGACAGCTCTGGATCTTCGGCGTAGGTGCTCATGACCAGTTCCGCGGCGTGGCAGATCACCCGCAGCGGCGGCGTCGCGGGTGCGGCCTCGTCGAAGAACTTCTCGACCATGGCCAGCGTCTCACCGTGGTCCGGGAAGATCGCGTCCTCTTTCGAGCGGAAGTAGCGGAAGAACGTCCGCCGCCCGACGCCCGCCGACTCCGCGATCTCGTCCACCGTGGTCGCTTCGTATCCCCGCGAGACGAACAGGTCGACAGCCGTGGCCGACAGGGTTCGGCGGGTACGGCGGCGAGCCGTGGCCGTGCGCCCGGCACGCGCCTTTCCAGGGGTCTGCCCGGCGTCCGACATGAGTCGAACGTAGCAGAACACGTTGCGCTATGGCACTCAGTGCCGTTAGCGTTGCTGGCTAGTGCACCGACCAGCGGTCGGTTGCCGAGTCGATCGCGTGCGAGAGGGAACGAGCGTGGACCCGAACTTCGAGACGTATCAGCTGGCTGAGGAGCACCTGGCCCTGCGGGAGGCGGTGCGGTCCCTGGCGGAGAAGGAGATCGCTCCGCACGCGGCCGAGGTGGACGAGCAGGAACGCTACCCCCGCGAGGCGCACGACGCGCTGGTGCGGTCCGGGTTCAATGCCGTGCACGTACCCGAGGCATACGGCGGCCAAGGGGCCGACTCGGTCGCGACCTGCATCGTGATCGAGGAGGTGGCGCGGGTGTGCGCCTCGTCCTCGCTGATCCCGGCGGTGAACAAGCTGGGCACGATGCCGATCCTGCTGTCGGCCTCGGAAGCGCTGAAGAAGCAGGTGATGCCCTCGATCGCGGACGGCCAGGCGACCGCCTCCTACGCCCTGTCCGAGCGGGAGGCGGGCTCCGACGCGGCGGCGATGAAGACCCGCGCGCACCGCTCCGGCGACGACTGGGTGCTCAACGGCAGCAAGTGCTGGATCACCAACGGCAGCGAGTCCACGTGGTTCACGGTCATGGCGGTGACCGACCCGGGCAAGGGCGCCAACGGGATCAGCGCGTTCGTCGTGCACCGTGACGACCCTGGATTCACCGTGGGGCCGAAGGAGAAGAAGCTCGGGATCAAGGGGTCCCCGACCGTCGAGCTGTACTTCGAGGACTGCACGATCCCCGGCGACCGGATCATCGGTGAGCCCGGAACAGGCTTCAAGACCGCCCTCGCGACGCTGGACCACACCCGCCCGACGATCGGCGCGCAGGCGGTGGGCATCGCCCAGGGCGCGCTGGACGCGTCGATCGACTACGTCAAGGAGCGCAAGCAGTTCGGCAAGCGCATCGGTGACTTCCAGGGCGTGCAGTTCATGCTCGCCGACATGGCGATGAAGGTCGAGGCCGCCCGGCACATGGTGTACGTGTCGTCGGCCCGCGCCGAGCGCGGCGAGCCCAATCTCGGCTTCATCTCGGCGGCGGCCAAGTGTTTCGCCTCCGACGTGGCGATGGAGGTCACGACCGACGCGGTGCAGCTGTTCGGCGGCGCCGGCTACACCCGTGACTTCCCCGTCGAGCGCATGATGCGTGATGCGAAGATCACGCAGATCTATGAGGGCACCAACCAGGTCCAGCGCATGGTGATGGCTCGAACCCTGCTGAAGTAACGAGTCCACACGTCAGGACTCCTGGTCCGGCGGCGGAACATTCCGCCGCCGGACCGGAACGATCACGCCGGATCATTTGGTGCCGTAGCGCAGGGCGGCGAGCTTGGCGATGAGCGCGTCGACGCTTGCGGGACGGGCGAAGCTCGTCAGCGTGATCGGTGACCGGAACCGTTGCCGTGCCACGGCTTTCGCGCGGGTGAACTCCCGCAGACCCTCCGGGCCGTGGATGCGGCCGAACCCGGAGTCCCCCACTCCGCCGAACGGCAGGGCGGGGATCGCGGCGAAGCTCAGGATCGAGTTGACCGAGGCCATGCCGGTGTTCAGCCGGCGGGCCAGCTCCCTACCGCGCTTGCGGGAGAAGACCGCCGCGCCGAGACCGTACCGCGACGCGTTGGCCAGCCGCAGGGCTTCGTCCATGTCTTTGACCTTGGCGACGGTCAGCGTCGGACCGAACGTCTCGTCGGTGTGCGCGGGCGCGTCCTCCGGCACGTCCACCAGGACGGTGGGCTGCACGAGCCGCTCCCCGACCGCGCTCTCGCCGCCGACGAGAGCGCGAGCACCGCGGGCGAGCGCATCGGTGACATGCCCGCGGATAACGTGGATCTGGCCGGGCATGGTGATCGGTCCGAGCTGCGCCGCATCGTCCGAGCCGGCTCGCAGCGCCCGCACGTGACTGACCACTTTGGACACGAAGCTGTCATACACCCGCTCGTGGACGTAGACTCGTTCCACGCCCGTGCAGGTCTGTCCCGCGTTGGACATTCCGCCCCAGACTGCCGCGTCGGCGGCGGCGTTCAGGTCCGCGTCGCTGTCCACGAGCAGCGCGTCCTTGCCCCCCGCTTCGATCAGCACGGGGGTGAGGGTCTCCGCGCAGGTGGCCATGACTTTCTTGGCGGTGCCGACCGAGCCGGTGAACGCGATCTTGTCGACCTCCGCGCGGCAGAGCGCCGATCCGGTTTCGCCGTAGCCTGGAACCATCTGCAACACGGACTGTTCCGGCACGACCTGGGCGAAGGCGTCGACGAGCCACTGGCCGACACCGGTGGTGTGTTCGCTGGGTTTGAAAACGACGGTGTTGCCGGCGGCGAGTGCGTAGGCAACGGAGCCGACGGGAGTGAACACCGGGTAGTTCCACGGCCCGATCACTCCGACGACGCCGAGCGGCTGGTATTCCACGGTGGCCGCGTGGTTGGCCATCAGCAGCCCTGGACTGCGGCGCTGCGGGCGCAGTACCTGGCGGGCGTTCCTGGCCGCCCAGCGGATGTGGTCCATCGCCAGCAGCACTTCCAGCATCGCGTCGGCGTGCGGTTTTCCGGTCTCGTCATGGACGATTCCGGCCAGCTGGTGGATGCGCCGTGCTAGCACGCCAGCCCACCGCAGCAGGCGCTGCCGCCGTTCGGCGAAGGTCAACTCCGACCACCAGGCGGCCGCGCCCCGCGCGCGGGCGACGGCGGCGCTGACCTCGGCCTCGCCCGCGATCGGGTATGAGGCCAGGTCATCTCCGGTCGCGGGATCAACGGAGTCTACTGTGGACGAGCTAGGGGCGCTGTCGGCGCGTGCGGTCATCGAGTGACCTCCGTTTCCCGGGCTTCCGGTGCGGCGGTGGGAACACTGCGGACGAGGTCGGCTGCCCTTTCCGCGATCATGATGGTGGGCGCGTTGGTGTTTCCTCTCGGCACGGTCGGCATGACCGAGGCGTCGACGACTCGCAGCCCGTCGATGCCGCGCACCCGCAGCGAAGGGTCGACCACGGCGCTGTCCGCTGTCCCCATCGCGCAGGTCCCGACGGGGTGATACAGCGTCTGGGTCCACGTGCGGACGTGCGCTATGAGATCGTCGTCGCTGATCCCGTCCATCTGCGTGGGGTAGACCGGACTCCCGAGGTAATGGGCCAGGGGTGCTTCCCGCGCGATCTCGATCAGCGTCCGGCAGCCGGCGAGCAGCGCGTCGAGATCGCGCCGTTCGGCCAGGTAACGCGGGTCGATCTCGGGCCGCCACAGCGGGTGGGCCGAGCGCAACCGCAGTTGGCCCCGGCTGGCGACCTCCACGAGGGTGGCACCGGCGGTGAACATGGTGCCGGTCGGTTCGCGCATCCCGTTGTCGAAGAAGCCGGTCGGGGCGACGTGGACCTGCATGTCGGGGGCGGCGAGGTCGTCGCGGGTGCGGAAGAAACCGCCACCTTCGCCGAGGTTGGACGTCAGCGGACCGCGCCGGAGCGCCTGCCACTGGACAAGCCGGCCGGGTGTGGTGAACTCGGCGAGATCGCTGGTGCCACGGGTACCCCAGATGAGCGGCGTGACCGGATGGTCGTGCAGGTTCGCCCCGACCCCCGGGAGGTCGACGGCGACATCGATGCCCGTTTCCCGCAGGTGCTCGGCGGGTCCGATCCCGGACAGCATCAGCAGTTGCGGCGTGTTGATCGCGCCCGCCGCCAGAATGACTTCGCTGGCGGCGTGCACTGTGTGCTCGCGCCCCTCGCTCAGATAGGAAACACCAGTGGCACGCCCGCCCGAAAGCATGACGCGGGTCGTGTGTGCCCCGGTGCGGACGGTGAGGTTGGGCCGGCTCATCGCGGGGCGGAGGTAGGCGTCCATTGTGGACCATCGTTGACCTCGCCGGCACGTCACCTGATACAGGCCCGCGCCCAGCTGGTCGGCACCGTTGAAGTCGTTGGTGCGCGGCAGTCCCCAGTCCGCGGCGGCGTCAACCCATGCTCGGGTCAGCTCGTGAGTGTAGCGCCGATCCTCCACGTGCAGCGGGCCGTCCGTGCCGTGATACGGGCCGCTAAGCCGGGTGTTGTGCTCCGCTCTGCGGAAATACGGGAGCACGTCGGCATAGCCCCAGCCCACCGCGCCGTGGTCGTCCCGCCACCCGTCGTAGTCGGCCTGGTTGCCCCGGATGTAGATCATCGCGTTCATCGACGAGCACCCGCCGAGCGCCTTCATCCGCGGCCAGTAGACCCGCTGTCCGAGCAACTCGGGTTGCTCGGTGGTCTGGTAGTTGTAGTCCCAGCGTGTCTTGAACAGCTTGGGAAAGGCCGCCGGGATGCGGATCTCGTCCACGTCATCGCTTCCTCCGGCCTCCAGGAGAAGCACCGAAGCGGACGGGTCCGCGGACAGCCGGTTCGCGAGCACGCAGCCAGCACTTCCAGCACCGACGATGACGTAGTCAACCGTCTGGGAATCAGGGGATTCGCGACCAGCCACACCTGCCTCCTTTGGCGAGTGCGGCACACCGTAGGGCAGTGAGCCCGGTCACACGAGACGTTCTCGCCCGACGATCAGCCGGTTCGTTGTGCGACGGCACAACGCGACACTAGGTTGGCGCAATGGAGTCCGGCAGCCCCGCCATCACCGCGCTGATCAAGCAGGTTGCCGACCACATGCTGGACGAGGTCGACGACGTGCTCGGGGACATCGACGCGGCGATCTTCGAGGTGGCCCCCGTCCTGGCCGAAGACCCGACGCTGGCCGCGGAGAGCCGCGCCAGCAGCAGGGCCAACGTCATGCGGTGGGTGACCGCGATGCAGCGACGACCCGGCGAGTTGCTCTCCCGGGATGCGCCGCCGGAAACGCTGGATCTGGCGCGCACGCTGGTACGCCGTGGCACCGACCTCGAAGCGCTCGTGCAGTCCTACCGCCGGGGCCAGAACGTGGCGTGGCGCAGGTGGATGGACATCGCCGCGACGATCGTCCCCGACCGCGCCGAACTGGTCGAGCTGTTGCAGGTGTCCTCGTCGTTGATGTTCGAGTATGTCGACGGTGCCCTCGCCGCCGTGATGACCCGCATCGAGCGGGAGCGCGAGGACCTGCTCTCCGGTGCGCTGGCCCGGCGCGCCGAAACCATCCGGCTGCTCCTGGATGGCGCGCCCCTCAAGACCGAGCGAGCCAGCCAGCGCCTCGGCTACGATCTCACCGCCCGGCACACCGCCGCCGTGCTCTGGGCCGAGCCACCCGGCGAGGCCCACGGTGTGCTGGAACAGGCCGCGGGCATCCTCGCCGCCGCCGCGAACGCGCGCCAGCCCCTGACCCTGCCCGCCGGTACGTCCACGCTCTGGGCCTGGATCTCCACCCGGCACGACCCGGACGAGCAAGCCCTCCGGTTGGCGATGCGGCATGCCGATCCCAACGTGCGCGCCGTGCTCGGCCCATCTCGCGACGGGGTCGTCGGGTTTCGACGCAGCCACGCTGCCGCGCTCGTCGCCCAGCGGCTGCTCGCCGGGAACCCCGCTGGCGAGCGGCTGACCACTTACACCGAGATGGAGGTGGTCGCACTCGCCAGCCGGGACGAGGACCAGCTCAACGAGTTCCTCGCCTCCGTCGTGGGCCCGCTGTGTGGCAGCGACCCGACCCTGAGCACACTGCGCACCACGCTGCGCGTCTACCTCGACGAGGGCGGGAACGCACCCAGAGCGGCCGAACGCCTGCATACTCACCGCAACACCGTGTTGCACCGGGTCGCCCGTGCCGAGGCGCTCCTCGGTTACCACGCCAGCGAGCGCCGCTTGGCGCTGTCGCTGGCCCTCGAACTCCTGCACCGCCTCGGCAACCGCGCGCTCGCCCGCACGGTCACTGACCGCTGACGCTCACGCCAGGACGGCTTCCAGCTCCTGCAGCGCTTCGCCGCAGGCCACCGACAATCGCTGCACATGCGGCAGCGCGTCGCGGCACGCGGTGAACGACAGGTTGATCCGGTCCGCATAGGACAGTGCGGTGATGGTCAACGCCTGACCCGCGATCACGTTCGAGACGGGATGCGCCTCTTCCAGCAGGGCTCCGCTGAGGTACAGCGGCTGCTCCGGCCCCGGGACGTTGGAGATGACCAGGTTGAACGGCTGCATCCAGCGCCCGAGTCCCAGCAGGTGGGCGAGCGCGAACGGCGCCATCAGGCCCATCGTGTAATAGTCCACGGCCGCCCTCGGCATCGATGCCAGCAGCTGCTTGGCGCTCGCGCAGGACGCCTTGATCGCGTCGATGCGCGCATGCACGTCGGCAACGTCGGAAGCCAGGGACGCGACGGCGAAGCTGATGGCGTTGCCCGCGCTTTCGGCGTCTGACGGGCGCACCGACACCGGAAGTCCAGCCATCAGCGAGCGGTCCGGTAGGGCATCGATCTCACCGAGATAGCGCCGCAACCCACCCGAGCACACGGCGAGGACCACGTCGTTGACCGTGCCGTCGACCCTCCGGGCGAGTTTGCGGAAGCGCGTCAGATCGTAGGACTGGGTGGCCACCCGGCGGTGGCTGGTGATCGGCTGGTTCAGCACCGAAACGGGCGCTTGGTAGGCCCGATGGACCTCGGCGCCCGCTCCGCCCGCGAACAAGGAACCGAAGCCAGGCAGGCTCCGCAGCAGCGCGCCGGCTGTCCTGGCCCCCACGGCCGCCTGACCAGCGAGGTCGTTGACCCAGCCGACCACTCCGGCTGCTCCAGCGGCGTGCGGAAGCGGCGAGGGGTTCGCCTGATCGCCGATCGCCGCCCACGGGGGTGGCACCTGCCGACTGTCGGGATCGGTGGAGACCGTCGACTTGAGCAGTCGCATGGCGCCGACCCCGTCGATCAGCGAATGGTGCACTTTGAGGTAGAGCGCGAAGCGGTCCCGCTCCAACCCCTCGATCACGTACACCTCCCAGGGCGGGCGACTGAGATCCAGGGGGATGCTGTGCAACCGCGAGACGAGAATGCCCAGTTCCCGCTGGCCGCCCGGGAACGGCAGTGCCACGTGCCGGAGGTGGTACTCGGTGTCGATTTCCGCGACCTCGTCCACGTGCGGCCATAACAGCCCCAGACCGCTGCGCACGATTCGCCGGTTGAACGGGGCCGCGGGCACGGGGTACCCGCGCATCTCCCGCACGAAGTCGGCCACGAAGTCCGCCGACGCTTCGGGAGGTCGCCGGAATATCGCCAGGCCACCCACCTGCATCTTGGTCGTCTCCGACTCAACCAGGACCCACGCCGCGTCCAGCGGCCCCAGCGGCCTGCCCCCCATCCGTCCCTCCCGAGGTCAGCGTTCCCGTAAGGTTCGCTTGACGGTACTGACGTGCCCAGGACTTAGGACAGCCTGATCCACTGTCGACCGAAGGCCGCCGATCAAGGCGTCAGGTCCTGCGGCCGACGCCGCCGTAACCCGCGTTCGGCACCGAACCGTCTTCGGCGTCTGCGGGGTGTTCGGGGCGCCATTGCGGAAGCCAGACCACACCCGGGTCGATCAGGTCGAACCCGGTGAACAGCGCTTCGACCTCGGGCCGGGTGCGCAGGGTCACCGACGCCACGGAACTCTCGTACCGGTCCCGGGCTGCGTGCAGGTGCTCGGACGGCATCCGGTCGGTGTCCCGGCTGCCGTGCGCGATGGCCAGGTAGCTGCCCGGGGCCAGCGCGTCCCGGTAACGCGCGAGCACGCCGACCGGGTCGTCAGAGTCCGCTACGAAGTGCAGTACCGCGATCATCAACAGCGCCACCGGCTGTCCGAGGTCGAGGGTGTCGCGCAGTTCGGGCATGGCCAAGAGCTGGTCCGGCTCCCGCAGATCCGCCCGCACCACGGAGCATCGGGTATCGCCGGCGAGAAGCCGGCTGGTGTGCGCGACCGCCACCGGATCAATGTCCACATACACCACCCGGCACCCCGGATCGGCTTCCCGCGCGACCTCGTGCACGTTGCCGACGGTCGGGATCCCCGAGCCGATGTCGAGGAACTGGGTCACGCCCGCCGCCACGCAGGTCCGCACCACCCGGCGCAGGAACATCCGGTTGATGTGGGCCATCTGCGGCCCCTCGGGCATGAGCGCGAGCATCTCCTCCGCCACTTGGCGGTCCACCGCGAAGTTGTGCGCGCCGCCCAGGAACCAGTCCCAGATCCGGGCGATGCTCGGCTTGTTGATGTCGACGTCCAACGGCGCCCAGCTCGGTCGCTGCATCCCGCCTCCCACCGGTTGTCGGCCGCCCCAGCCTAGGCCGCACCAGTGGTTTCCCGGGAGGCACGCGGGAGATGCGATTACGCTTTCGTGCCCAGCCGGAAGCTCACGCCGGTCAACTCCTCGGACAAGGTCCACAGCCGCTTGGCCGCCTCCGGGTCACTCGCCGCCGCGGTCCGACCGACCAGTGTCGGCTTGCCACGCATCTCGAAGATCCCGTTCGGGCCGACGTAGCTCGCGCCGGGAAGATCCTGGGTCGAGGCATACAGCGTGGGCAGCGCACCGGACTTCGCGTCCTGCGCGAGCAGCCGGTTGCCGACCGCCATGAGCCCGCGCAGCACCGGGTTGGGAGCGTGGCTTTGCAGGTTCGTCGCCGCCCAGCCGGGATGCGCGGCCAGGGCCCGCACCGGGGAGCCGATCTCGTTGAGGCGTCGCTGCAACTCCAGCACGAACAGCAGGTTGGCCAGCTTGGACTGACCGTACGCACGCTGGGCGTCGTATGAGCCGGTGAAGTTCGGGTTGTCGAAGTTGATCCCGCGCACCAGCCGGTGCGCTGCGGAGGAAACGGTCACGACCCGGTCCGTGACGTGCGGGAGCAGCAGGTTGGTCAGCGCGAAGTGCCCTAAGTGGTTGGTACCGAACTGCGTCTCGAAACCGTCCTTGGTGCGCCCTTCCGGCGGGATCATCACACCGGCGTTGTTGATCAGCAGGTGCAGGTCACCTTCCCAGGCTTCGGCGAACTCCCGCACCGAGGCGAGGTCACCCAGATCCAGGCGGCGCACCTCGTTACTACCGGAGAGCGAGGTCGCGGCTTCCCTGCCCTTGCCCAGGTCACGGACGGCGAGCACGACGTGCACGCCGGCCTTGCTCAAGACCTGGGCGGTGTGCAGCCCCAGGCCACTGTTGGCGCCGGTGATCACGGCGGTACGGCCGGTCAGATCGGGGATCTGATCAAGGGTCCACGTTGTCGACATGAGGGCAATGTAGTCACTGACAACAAAGTTGTCAACGACAACAATGTCGCCAGCGTCAACATCCACGGTAAGCTGCTGGTCATGGCTGGAGGTCGGTATCACCACGGAGACCTTCGCGCCGCGTTGCTGGACTCTGCCGCCACCGCGCTGCGCACGCGCGGGGTCGATGCCCTGTCCCTGCGGGAACTGGCCCGGGACATCGGCGTCAGCCACGCCGCGCCGCGACGGCATTTTAGGGACAAGCAGGCGCTGCTCAACGCACTCGCCCTGCGCGGGTTCGAACGCCTGTCCGCCGAACTCGCCGCGGCAGCGGCGACCGGTGGCCCGTTCCGCCGCAGGCTGACGGCGATGGCCCACGCCTACGTCCGCTTCGCTGTGGACGACGCGGAACTGCTGGAGCTGATGTTCGTCCGCAAGCACGCCCCGGACGCCTCCGACGAACTCGTCGCCGTCGGGCACCAGCTGGGCTCCGCGATGCTGGAGGTCATCGCGGAGGGCCAGCGCAGCGGCGACGTACACGCCGGCGATCCCGAGGTGATCGGGCTCGCGGTCTTCACCGGGCTGCACGGTTTCGCGAGCCTGGCGGCCAGCGGCATGCTCCCGGGGGTCAACACGGATGCCGCCCTGGGCCGCCTACTGGACGAGTTCCTGCACGGCGTCGCTCCACGATGAGCGGCGGTACTAACCACAATGGACAGTTACGTCTCATCGTCCCTACTGGATAGAGGTATCGTGGCCAGTAGGTTGTCCCGGTCCACCGTCGCCCTCGGAGCACGCCACTGGCTACACTCCGGGACGTCAGTCGACTGACCGGCGGGGAGAGGGCAATGGGCAAGGACGCACGATCGAACGGCTCCCGCCGTGACCCGCGCAAGGCGAAGGGCGGGCAGAAGGCGGTTGCCGCCGCGCGTGCTGGCACCACTGGATGGGGCTGGTGGATCGCCGGTGCGGTCACCATCCTCGTGCTTGCTGGCGTGGTGACCGGCGGCGTGCTCATGCGCTCGCAGGCCCCGAGCTCTGCGCCGGCGCCCACCACCGTTCCCGCCGCGCCGATCACCACGGCCGCCGGACGCCAGACGCCCCCACCATGGCCCGCGCCGGGCGATGCGTCGGCAGCGGTGCGCGCCGCGGGCCTGCCCATGCTGGGGCAGGAGGGGGCCGTCGAGCACATTCACGCCCACCTCGACGTCCTGGTCAACGGTCAACCGGTTTCCGTGCCCGCCGGCATCGGCATCGACGAGCAGGGCGGCACGATCAGCCCGGTGCACACGCACGACCAGACCGGCGTGATCCACATCGAGTCCCCCACCCAAGCGCCGTTCAGCCTCGCGCAGTTCTTCACCGAGTGGCAGGTGGCACTGGATCAGAACCGCATCGGCGGGCTGACCGCGACGGGCGGCAACGGGCTACGGACCTACGTCGACGGCAAGGAGGTCACCGGTAACCCGGCGTCGATCATCCTCCAACCGCATCAGGAGATCGCGCTGGTCTACGGTCCCACCACCGCACCGGTAGCCGTTCCCGGCAGCTACCAGTTCCAGCCCGGCGAGTAAGCGCGCGGCTACTCGGCCACCTCGAGCACAACGCCGTGATCACCGTCCACGCGGACGCGGGCACCGTCGGTGAGCTGGGCGGTGCCGTTACCGGTACCCATCACGGCGGGAATGCCGTACTCGCGGGCGACGACCGCCGCGTGCGAGGCCATGCCACCGCTGTCGACGACGACACCGACCGCCTGCCGGAACAGTGGCGTCCACGCCGGGTTCGTGTAGGGGGCGACGAGTACCTCGCCCGCTCGAAACGAGCCGAACCCGTCCACGCCACGGATGACGCGGACGGGTCCCTCCGCCACCCCCGAACTGCCCGGTGAGCCACTCAGCAGCACCTCACCACCGGAGGACCCTGGGATACGGAGATCCACCAAAGGTGTATCGGCAAGCTCCGCGCGTTTCGCCTTGCGTCGTGCGACGAGCGCACGAAGTTCGGGGCCAGGCCCAGGGCTCGCCGGATCGCGCAGCTCGTCAAGCCGCAGGTGGAACACATCGTCCGGGCTGTCCAGCACCTTGGCCTTGGCCAGTCGCGCACCCATCTCCAGCGCCGCGCGGCGCATCGGTGACAGCGGCAGCGCCACCATAAACCTGGTGTCCTCGCGCAACTGCTGAACCCAACGTGCCCGCGGCAGCAGGCGCAGCACAACTGTCCGAAGTGGATCGCACCGCAGCAGCGGGTGGGTGAGCAGCTCTCGCTGTGCCACTTGGCTCGGCGCTGGTCCCGGTGGGGACGGGGAGGTCGCGGCGAAGCCCTTCAGCAGGCCGAGCACGACCTCGGGCGCGTCCCGCCAAGTGCGTTGCGTCATCAGCAGCGGAGTCACGGCGTCGCGGTGCCCGTACTGTCGCTGGAATCGCTCGAACCGGCTGAGAAATGCCTGCCCGGCGGACGTCCGCGCAAGCTCGGACGGCAGGTCGGACGCCGCGACGGTCGCGAATGTCCGCGCCAGCTGCTCGTCCTCGCGGATGTACGCCGCGAGATCCGTCAGCGCCTGGTTGGTGGCGGTCGTCTGCGTGTCGATGCCGGAAAGCAGCGCCCAGATCAGGTGGACGCGTCCCAGCACCTTCAAGCTCAGCGCGAGCGCCGCGAACGCCAGCGCCGAGCGCGGCAGGTAGCGGCGTCGCAGCTCCATAGCCAGGGGGAGCATCGCGGGGCCGTCGTGAAGCACCTCCAGCAACTCATGCCAGCTCAGCGTGGAAACGTCCCGCTCCCCCAAGGCGCGAGCCCGTTCCTCGACCATCTCGACCAACGGATCGTCCTGCCACTTCGCGCTGTCGAAGCGCCATGCCAACCGCATCAACCGCCACGGAGTCGCCCAGGTCCGCGCGGTGGGCCGTGGACGTGGCAACTCCACCCGGACCACCACGCCGTCTTCCTCGATGAACACGCGGTCCGCGGTGGGCAGTTTCAAGCCAGCGAGCGCGAGCAAGCCCCCGATGGCCGACGTGAGCTGGTTCGTCCACACCGTCATGTCCAGCGGATACGGGCGAACGGGCACCATCTCCGGCAGCATCCGCACGGCGACCCGCTCAAACGCGGTGGGCGGGCGAGCCGCTTCCGCCGTCACCGGCCGAGTCTGGAGGACATGCGGCTGCCCGTCGGCCAGAGCCCACTCGATGTCCTGTGGCCGCCCGAAGTAACGCTCGACGGCAACCGCGGTCCGCGCAAGATGCCGCAGCTCGCGACGGGACAGCTCGCGGCCGTGAACGCCGGTGACCTGTTCGGTGCCCCCGCCCTGGACCGGCCGGATCACGACCTCCTGGCGGCCGGCGTGACGGCTGACCACGCGCCGCCAGCGCTTGTCGACCACCACGTGCTCCGGTGTGACCAGCCCGGACACTACCGATTCGCCGAGTCCCGGGCTGGCGTCCAGGACCAGTTCCCGAGGGTTTCCCGTCACCGGGTTGCTGGTGAACAGCACCCCGGCAATCTCCGCCGGCACCATGCGTTGCACGACAACGGCGATCCGCACGTCCCGATGCCCCACGCCGTGGCGCTGCCGGTAGGCGATGGCCCGGTCGGTCCACAGCGAGGTCCAACACCCACGCACTGCCTCCAGCACCGCCTGTTCGCCGGTCACGTTCAGGAACGTGTCGTGCTGTCCGGCGAACGCGGCATCGGCCAGGTCCTCGGCAGTGGCGCTCGACCGCACGGCGACCGCTCCCCCACCGAGGGCACGGTAGGCCGCGAGAACGGCGGACGAGACGTCATCCGGCATGCCCGCCTCCCACACCGCCCGCCGGATCGCGGAACCCTCCGCGAGATCGCCATCCACTTCGGACACTGATGCGCCACCGCGTTCCAACACCGCTTCGTACGCGGCGGTGGTTACCACGAATCCGCGTGGCACCCGGAATCCGGCACGCACCAGCTCCCCGAGGTTCGCGCCCTTGCCTCCCGCCTGGGTCAGGTCGTCGCGACCGATCTCGTCCAGGCGGAGCACGAACGGCACACACCGATCGGTCGTCATGCCCCTGATCCCCCTTTCCGGCCAGCGTCACCCTCGCTGATGGTCACGTGCGGAGTGGTCCGCAGCGGCAGTTCCCGCAGGAACAGCGCCAGCACGAACGCGAGCAGGAGCAACGGAACCGCGAACGCGAACAGCGGCGGCAGGGCGTGCGCGAACGCTCCCACCACCGTCGTGCGCAACGGCTCGGGAAAGCGCGTGATCACCTGCGGAGTCAACGTCTGGTGGCCACCACCCGAGCTGGCACCCAGGAAGGGGAGCTCGGCGGTGAGCCGGTGGGCGAACAGCGCCCCGAAGACGGCGACGCCGGCGGAGCTGCCGATCGTGCGGAAGAACGTCACCGACGACGTCCCGGCGCCCAGGTGTCGCTGCGGCACGCTGTTCTGCACCGCCAGGACCATCACCTGCATGACCATCCCGATACCCAGTCCCACCACGACCATGAACGCGCCCGCGGTCGCCCTCGTGGTGTGGATGTCCATCGTGGACAGAAGGAGGAACCCGGCGGCGGCGACCGCGGTTCCGGCGATCGGGAAGACCTTGTAGCGCCCGGTGCGGGTGATGATCTGCCCGCTGGAAATCACCGCCGTCAGCAGGCCCAGCACCAGCGGAACCAGCAGCAGCCCGGAGCCGGTCGCGCTCGCGCCGGTGACGATCTGCAGGAACAACGGGAGGAAGCTGATCGCCGCGAACATCGCGGCGCCGACGATGAAGCTGATCACGCTGGCCAGCGAGAACACCGGATCACCGAACAGGCGCAGCGGGATGATCGGATCCACCGCACGGCGCTCCGCGAACACCCACCCGACGACGAGGACGACCACCCCGGCCGACAGCCCGATCGACACCGGTGAGGTCCACGGGTAGCTCGTGCCACCCCAACTCGTGAGCAACACCAGGCAGACCGTGGCCGCCGCGATCAGCACCGCGCCGAGATAGTCGATCGCCGGCCGACCACGGGGGCGCGGCACCCGCAGCGCGAGCCCGATGACCAGCAGCGCGACCGCGCCGATCGGAAGGTTGATGTAGAAGATCCAGCGCCAGGAGACCTGGTCCACCAGGAATCCGCCCAGCAGGGGACCGACGATCGAAGCCAGCCCGAACGTCGATCCGATGAGACCGACGTACCGGCCGCGCTCGCGGGGGCTGACGATGTCGCCGATGATCGCCTGGGCACCGACCATCAACCCGCCGCCACCAAGCCCCTGCACGGCACGAAAGATGATCAGCTCCAGCATCGAGTGCGCCCACCCGCACAGCGCCGACCCCAGCAGGAAGAGCACCACCGCGAACTGAAACACCGGCTTGCGGCCGAGCAGGTCACCGACCTTGCCGTACAGCGGCATCCCCACAGTGAGCGCGAGCAGGTAGGCGGTCACCACCCACGCGAGATGCTGCAACCCGCCCAGATCGCCGGTGATCGTGGGCAGCGCGGTGGCGACGATCGTCTGATCGATGGCGGCCAGCAACATCGCGAGCATCAGCCCGCTGAAGACCACCAGGACCTCGCGACGGCCCGGTGCGGCACCCGCCCCGGCCTCTCCGGCCCCCTCTTCGGGGACCCCCTCTGCGGAGGCCGAGCCTGCCATCGCGGCGCCTCCTCGAACGAGTGAAGCAGCAGCCCGGACATTAGAGAACCAGTTGTTCTCTATGCCCCTGAAGGTAAACTCCCGAGATAGTCAACGCAATGGACTCTACGGGCGGACTCTACGGGCAGGATTCCACCGACGGGGACCTTACGGACGGTGCAAGGTGGACAGCGTGCAACCGGCACCGGGCGACGACCACCGGAAGCGGCCGCGGCGCCGCGGAGACGTGCTCAACCGAGCGATCTTCGAAGCCGCGGTCGCGGAACTGACCGAGACCGGCTACGAGCGTCTGACCATGAGCGACGTGGCCCGCCGAGCGCGCACCAGCAAGGCGTCGCTGTATCGCCGCTGGACCACCCGGGCGGATCTGGTGGTGGACGCGCTTCGCAACGTCCTGCCGGACAGCGACCGTCTCCCCGACACCGGTGACCTCCGCGAGGACCTGATCGCGTTCCTCAGCGGCATGGCCGAGCGACTCGACGGTCCCGTCGGCATCGCGGTACGCGGCCTGATCGCCGACACCATGCGCGACCCGGAACTCACGGAGGTCGCCCGCAACCGGATCGTCGACTCGCCGCCCGAACTCGTCCTGCGCCTCCTGCGCCGGGCCGTGGATCGCGGCGAGGCGCTCCCCTCGGCGTTGACGCACCAGGTGGCGCTGACCGGACCAGTCCTGCTCCGGCACCACTTCCTGGTGTACGGGACACCCATCCCGGACCAGGTCATCATCGAGATCGTCGACGAGGTCGTCCTCCCCCTCGTCCGGCACCCATCAGCGGCACCTGAACAGCACTAGAGCCTCAGATCGCCCGGAATATCCGATTTCACGGTAACGACGTGATCTCGTGAGGAACTGGAAACGATTCCCGAACCGTACCGGCATACCCCGGTCACGGGGATTAGCTCGAATGGGCAACCGAATTCGGCCAAACCGCGGTTACCCAGGAGGACGTCCATGCCGATTCCCGTGTCAGAGGCCCTCGCCGACCAGGCGGAGACCGCCGTCGGCAAGGCCGAGGAGCTGCGCCGGCCGGGCCGCTACCTGCTGAGCTCGATGCTGGCGGGCGCTTACGTCGGCGTCGCCGTGGTCCTGCTGCTGCAAGCGACCGGGCCGCTGAACGCCGTGCAGTCGCCGTGGACGAAGCTGGTTCAGGGGCTGGTCTTCGGGGTCGCGCTGGCCCTGGTCATCTTCGCCGGTTCGGAACTGTCCACCGGCAACATGATGACCCAGGTGCAGGGAGTTTTCGCACGTCGCGTCGGTGTCGGTGCCGCGGCCGCGGTCATCGTCGGATCGTTGGTCGGCAACCTCATCGGTTCAGCCGTGTTCGCGGCGCTGGTGCACTACAGCGGCGTGCTGTCGGTCGGTGCCGCCGCGCACAAGGCCGCACCGGGTATCGCGTTGCTCACGAGCACGATCTCGATGAAGGCCAGCGCCCCCGCGACCGCGATCTTCTTCCGTGGCGTGCTGTGCAACTTCCTGGTGTGCCTGGCGGTGTGGATGGCTGCGCGCACCCGTTCGGACGGCGCCAAGCTCGCGGTGCTCTTCTGGGGCCTGCTCGCCTTCGTCACGTCCGGGTTCGAGCACGTCGTCGCGAACATGACGATCTTCTCCCTGGGCCTCTTCGAGCACGTGCCGGCCGCCACCTTCGGCGCGTTCGGGCGCAACCTGCTGCTCGCCGGTCTGGGCAACCTCGTCGGTGGCGCGCTGCTGGTCGGAGCTGTCTACGGCTACCTGGGGCGCAGCCGCAAGCCCGCTGCCACCAGCGACGAGCCCTTCGACGAGCTGGAACAGCAGATGGCGTCCGCCCCCGCGTAAGCACTGGGACGAGGTACGCCGGATGGGGTCACCCAGTGGGTGGCCCCATCACGCATTGTGTCCTCAGTGGCGGAAACGGCACGGTATCGGCAAGACCGCTGACGTCTCGTTCTAGGATCACGGGCGATGTCTGTTCTCCAGAAGATCGCCGACGAGCTCGGGGTAGCCGAGCGCCAGGTGAACGCGGCCGTCGAACTCCTCGACGGCGGCGCCACCGTGCCGTTCATCGCCCGGTACCGCAAGGAAGTGACCGGTGCGCTCGACGACACGCAGCTGCGCACCCTCGAGGACAGGTTGCGCTACCTGCGTGAACTGGAAGAGCGGCGCGCCACCATCCTTGAGTCGATCCGCTCCCAGGGCAAACTCGACGAGGCACTGGAAGTCCAGATCATGGCGGCCGACTCGAAGGCGCGCTTGGAGGACATCTACCTGCCCTACAAGCCCAAGCGGCGCACCAAGGCACAGATCGCCCGCGAGGCGGGCCTCGAGCCGCTCGCGGACCAACTGATTTCCGACCCCGCGACGGACCCGCAGGAAGCCGCGGTCGCGTTCGTCGACACCGAAAAGGGCGTCGCAGACGCCTCGGCAGCACTCGAAGGTGCGCGTTCGATCCTGGTGGAGCGGTTCGGCGAGGACGCCGACCTCATCGGGGAGTTGCGGGAACGGATGTGGTCCCAGGGCACCCTCGTCTCACGGGTACGCGAAGGCAAGGAGTCCGACGGCGGCAAGTTCGCCGACTACTTCCAGTTCGCCGAGCCGTTGACCGACCTTCCCTCACACCGGATTCTCGCGCTCTTCCGCGGCGAGAAGGAGGAAGTCCTCGATCTCACGCTGGAACCCGACGAGCCGGGGACCGAGCGACCGGAGGGGCCCAGCGAGTACGAACTCCGCATCGCCGAGCGGTTCGGCATCGCCGACCGGGGCCGACCCGCCGACCGCTGGCTCGCGGACGCGGTCCGCTGGGCCTGGCGCACGCGCATCCTCGCGCACCTCGACCTGGACCTGCGCATGCGACTGCGCCAGACCGCCGAGGACGAGGCGGTGCGCGTGTTCGCCGCCAACCTGCGCGATCTCCTGCTCGCCGCGCCGGCCGGTACCCGGCCGACGCTCGGCCTGGACCCCGGCTACCGCACCGGAGTGAAGGTCGCGGTCGTGGACGCCACGGGCAAGGTCGTGGCCACCGACACGATCTACCCGCACAAGCCGCAGGGTCGCTGGGACGAGGCCATCGCCACCGTCGCCCGGCTCGCGGAGGCGCACGACGTCGAGCTGATCGCGATCGGCAACGGTACCGCGTCCCGCGAAACCGACAAGCTCGCCGCCGAGCTGATCAAGAAACATCCCGAGCTGAAGCTCACCAAGGCCATGGTGTCCGAGGCCGGCGCCTCGGTGTATTCGGCGTCGTCCTACGCCTCGCTGGAGTTGCCGGAACTCGACGTTTCGCTGCGGGGCGCGGTGTCCATCGCCCGCCGGCTGCAGGACCCGCTGGCGGAGCTGGTCAAGATCGATCCGAAGTCCATCGGTGTGGGCCAGTACCAGCACGACGTCTCCGAACTGAAGCTGTCTCGCTCGCTCGACGCGGTGGTGGAAGACTGCGTGAACGCCGTGGGCGTCGACGTCAACACCGCATCGGTTCCGCTGCTGACCCGCGTGTCCGGCATCAACAAGGGGCTCGCGGAAAACATCGTCCTGCACCGCGACACCAACGGCCCGTTCCGGGCGCGCAGCGCGTTCAAGGACGTGGCGCGGCTCGGACCGAAGGCGTTCGAGCAGTGCGCCGGCTTCCTGCGCATCCCCGACGGGGACGACCCCCTCGACGCTTCCGCCGTGCACCCCGAGGCATACCCGGTGGTGCGCAGGATCGTGACGTCGGCCAACTGCGACATCAAGGAACTGATCGGTAACGGCCGGGTGCTCCGATCGGTCCGGCCGGACGATTTCGTCGACGACACGTTCGGTCTGCCCACGGTGACGGACATCCTCGCGGAGCTGGAAAAGCCCGGCCGCGACCCGCGCCCGGCCTTCGAGACCGCGACCTTCAAGGAAGGTGTGGACACCCTCAACGACCTTGAGTCCGGCATGCTGCTGGAAGGCGTGGTGACGAATGTCGCCGCATTCGGCGCTTTCGTCGACGTCGGCGTGCACCAGGACGGCCTCGTGCACGTCTCGGCCATGTCCCGCAACTTCGTCAAAGACCCCCGGGACATCGTGAAACCGGGCGACGTCGTGCGCGTCAAAGTGCTGGACGTCGACATCCCGCGCAAACGTATCTCCCTGACCCTCCGGCTCGACGACGAAGTCGACGGCGGCGGCAACGGCGGCGGTGGCGGAAACGGCCGCAATGGCCCGAACCGCCGCGAAGGCGGCGGTGAGCGCGGTGGCCGTGGCGGCGGTCGCGCGGAGCGCAGTCAGCGCGACGGCGGTAACAGCGGCGGTAACAGCGGCGGCAACGGCGGCGCGAAGCGCGGAGCGCCGCGTCGCCAAGACCGCGGCGCCGCGCCGGGAGGCGCGCTCGCGGACGCGCTGCGCCGCGCCGGTTACGGCGACGGCGCAGCGCGGTAGCGGCTGGCGCGGGCGGCCCCCGCCAGCAACGGCTGGAAGGGTCGCCCGTTGCCTGCGCTCTGACTCAAGACTCAGGTAGGACCGTGGTCGGTTTCCCCTTCCGGTCCCACTCACCCTGCCATGGTCAGACCGCCGCTGACGCTGAGCACCTGGCCAGTCACGAACGCCGCCCGTGACGAGCTGAAGAACAGCACGGCATCCGCGACCTCCTGCGGCTGCGCCAACCGCCGGAACGGGATCGCGTGGACCAGCGCTTCGCGCATGCGCTCCGGCTGCGCCTGGAACAACGGCGTGTCCGTCGGACCGGGGCACACGCAATTGACGTTGATCCGGTACCGGGCCACCTCCCGCGCCAACGACTTCGTGAACGCGATGACCCCACCTTTCGCCCCGGCGTACACCGACTCGCCCGAACTGCCGACGCGGCCCGCGTCGCTGCCGATGTTGACGATCCGGCCGCCGCCGTCGGCTTCGATCAACGGCTCCAGGAACACCCGACACACCTGCACCGGCCCCAGGTAGTTGACGTCGATGACGCGGCGCCACAGCTCGACGTCAGTGTCCATGAAGCGTTCCACTCGGTCCCACCCGGCCGCGTTCACCACGACCTGGGGTACGCCGTGCTCGCCCACCACGTTGTCGCGCAGCGCGAGGACCGAGTCGGCTTCGACGACATCGACATGCCGGGCCTCGGCCCGCTGCCCGTCCAGTGACGCGACGGTTTCCCGCGCGCCCTCGACGTTCTGGTCGGCGACGACCACGGTCGCGCCCGCCTCGTGCAGGGTGAGCGCGACGGCCCGGCCGATCCCGGAGCCCGCGCCGGTGACCACGGCGAGCTGCCCGGTCAGGTCAATCACGCTGACCACCCGTCTTCATCTACTGTGGACAATCCTGCCAGCAGATGCTGGTAACGCTGCCGATGCTCCGGCGCGATCACTGAACGCAGCGCGAAGGCGGTCTGCACCGCGACAAACTCTTCAAAGTCCAGTCTCTGTGCGAAAAACCAGTACTTCAGCGCCCAACCGTGCGCCAGCAGAACGAAGTCGTACGCGAGCAGCTCAGCGTCCACATTGGCTAGAATGCCGGAGCGAACCCCAGCACGGATCGCGTCGCGCAGCGGCCGCGTCGACTCCTGCTCCAGCTCCTTGATCCGGTCCAGGCTGGCTTCGCTGAGCGTCTTGCTCTCCCGGTAGGTCAGCAGCGCGGCATAGCGGCGGGAGTCGGTCACCTCGCAGTACGCGCGAAAGGCTGCCGCCAACTGTTCCACCGGATCGCCACCCGCCTGCTCGGCGGCGGCCGGAACCCGCTCCCGGAATGCCTCCAGGACATCAAGAATGACCGCGAGGAGCACGTCTTCCTTGTTGCCGAAGTAGCGGTAGATCAGCCCGACGCTGACGCCCGCCTCGTCGGCGAGAGCTTGCATCGACATTCCGTGGTAACCCGATCGGCGCAGCAACTGGGTCGCGGCGTCGAGCAACTGTCGCGTGCGCCAGCGCGTTCGCACCGCGCGCAATGTTCCCGCTGATCCAGCCACAACCGCCCCCTCACAGTTGAGGTGAAGATCTGTCCACCGCCCTCACCATCGGTGAACGAACATTCACAGTGCGACGGTAACCGGGGTCAGCGCTCCCTGATGAGCAGTCACGGCAAAGAACACCCGGACGCGCGAGACAGAAAAGCTGGACGTGGCGGCACCGCGTCGCGGCATTCCGCCGCCGCTCACATCGCCCGGAGCGCTTGTTCGGCCAACTCCTCACCGGTGGCCACCAGATCATTCGGTGCGCGACGCGGGGTGGCTGGCGCCAGCGAGCCGTATCCGACGCGCAACACCGCCTGCGGCTCCAACGATCCGCCGATCATTCTGCGTAGCCCGTCACGGGTCTGGCGCACTTCGACCACATGCGGCAGAAACGACGCGGTCAGTCCCGCCGAGGTGGCGGTGAGCAGCATGCGTTGCAACGCCTGACCCGCCTGCATGTCGGCCATTCTGGTGTTGAAGTAGGAACACAGCACGACGATCAGCGGGTCATCGCCGTCCTTGGCCGTCATCTTGATGCGTCCCCCGGAGAAGTCCCGCAACACCCACTCGTCCGGCGCCTCCCAGCGCGGGTCGCTGGCCGCGGCGGGGATGCCGTCCATCGCGTCAGCGGGCCGTTCGCTCCAGTGGGCGAGTTCGGTCCGGTAGCCCTGGTCGACCACCTGCATGTCGTGCGCCCGCTTGGCCAGCCGCCCCAGCAGCGCCCGCTGCGACGGCTCCACGGTGTGCAGCCAGCTCCGCTCGGGCTGCACGCAGCGCAGCAGCGCGTTGCGATGGGACTTGGGCACCGCGCCATCCAGGAAGGGACGCCGGTTGGTCCGTCGCAGCAGAATGGACCGGAACAGGTCGGAATGCTCACTTTCCCGGTTGACCCGCCCACCGTTGCGTACCGCCGCCAGCGCCGTCGGGTGGTCGCCGTGGGGCATCAACGTCACCAACGGCCGCACCCCGTCGTGTTCGAGCGCCAGCCGCAGGTTGAACAGGGCCGCGCCGCAGGCAACCCGCAGTTCGCGGTCGTCCGGGTCGGTGTAGGGCAGCCGCCGTCGTAGATCGGCGTGCAGCTCGATGACGTGCGGCAGCACGTGATAGCGCCACGGCTGAGTGTTGTGCGGGGAGGGCGCCGCTCCTGCCAGACGCAGGACTTCCTCGATCTGAGCAGCGGACAGCCCTAGTGCCGGACGTATCGCAGTCACCTCGTGGCTCCCTTCAGGACCTCACTGCGACGCTCGCACGTCCATACCGGCACCTCACACGGTCTAAAGACCTCAGTTTGCCCGGCATGTGACTGATCAATGCCCCGATCGGCGCTGGTCAGCGCTGGTCTCGGGTCCACTTGGGTTCCACGATCTCCCAGTCACGCCGCCACTGTGCGGTGGCCACCGCGGACGCGATCAAGTGCACAACGACGATCAGGAGCAGGCAGGCGATCTGCGCTGCGACCACCATGGCCAGCCCGGCGACAACGGCGGTCGCGAGCATCTGCCCCTGCGTGGGTGGTGCCGACCCAACACGTTCGGCCGAGTCCACCCACAGGGTGATCGGGGCACCGGGTTTACTCGCCGGATTCACCCGGACCCTGGCCTGCTCGGGCTGGCCCGCCGCCCCCGTCCACGTCGCCGTCGCCCAGAACTCGACGGTCTGCTGCTGGGAATCCGAGTTGCCGACCTGCGGCTGGGGAGTGTCCGCCAGGGTCGCGGGCACCGCATGCCGGCTCGCCAGAACCATCGCGGATTCCTGCGATTTCGCGCTGTACACGGCGATTCCGACCGCTGGCGCGGCCGGCACGGACAGCAGCGCGAAGATCATCAGCGCCACGGTCAGGAAGGCTCCCAGCCGGTCGATCGGCCTGCGCAGCGGATTGCGCGTCGGCCCCAGGACGTGGGCCAACCTGGCGAATTCCCAACCCAACGAGGTGGTGTGCATGACCCGCTCCGGTCAGAGCTACCAGCTCGGTACTGGAATTATGCGCCCGCGGGTGACGGATGAGTACCCGTCCGGGCATCGAACCGCTGCGGTGGAATTGACTCGCCGGTCGATCGCAGGGAACAGCCGGGGCTCGGCGGGTGTGGGAGGCTCCGGGCGGACGGCTGTCACACTGGCCGCCGGCGCATGCCCTACCGCCCGCGCGAGGGCGGCGACTTCCTCTGGGGACCATGGCGAGCGCGGCGCCGAGCGATGCCGCCGCATCCTGGACCAGTTCATCGATCGCCTTTCGCTGTCAGGGACCCTGCACTCCTCCAAAGCCTCGAACCGGCTCCAAAGCTTTGAACCGGCTCCAAAGCTTCGAACCGGGAGGGTGGCAGTGCCCCTGGCCGACCTGGCAGGGGCGAAAGACCCGGAACCGTCGATATGATCTGGGGCACTATCGCCAATAACTTGCATATGCCACAATCTGTTCCTTGCCGCCACTCGAACGAGTGGCTGCGGGAGCACGATCGGGAGGCATGTAATGCGGGTGGCCGGGTCACCTACCGCCGGGCCAGCGAGCGGGGCACGGCTGGCTGGCAGGACGCGACTGGCGGGCAGGCCACGACTGGGACGCCGGGAATGGGGCAGCATCGGCGGGATGACCGCGTTCGTCGCCCTCCTGCATCTCCTCGGGTGGGGGACCCTCCTGCTCGCCGTGGTACCCGGCCATTTCAGCCTCGGTAGCAGCGGGGCGTTCGGTGTCGGGCTGGGGGTCACGGCCTACACACTGGGTATGCGGCACGCCTTCGACGCCGACCACATCGCCGCCATCGACAACACCACCCGCAAGCTCATGGCCGATGGCCGCCGGCCGCTGTCGGTCGGCTTCTGGTTCTCCCTGGGCCACTCGTCCGTGGTGTTCGGGCTGTGCCTGCTGCTCAGCCTGGGGGTGCGGGCGCTCGCCGGCCAGGCCCAGGATGACGCGTCCCCGTTGAAGTCGGTAGGCGGGCTGATCGGCACCTCGGTCTCCGGCGTCTTCCTCCTGGTCATCGGCTTGGTGAACCTGGCCGTGCTGGTCGGGATCGTGCGCGTGTTCCGGCGGATGCGCGCCGGCGAGTTCGACGAGGACGAACTCGAGCGCAAGCTCAACGAGCGCGGGTTCCTCAACCGCTGGCTGGGTGGACTGGCCAAGTCGGTCCGGTCGTCGTGGCAGATGTACCCGCTCGGGCTGCTGTTCGGGCTCGGCTTCGACACCGCGACCGAAGTGTCGCTGCTGGTGCTGGCGGGCGGGGCGGCCGCGTTCAGCCTGCCCTGGTACGCCATCCTCACCCTGCCGGTGCTCTTCGCCGCCGGGATGAGCCTGCTGGACTCGATTGACGGCTGCTTCATGAACTTCGCCTACGGCTGGGCGTTCGCCAACCCGGTCCGCAAGGTCTTCTACAACATCACCGTGACGACCCTGTCCGTGGCCACCGCGCTGATCATCGGGTGCATCGAGCTGATCCAGCTACTGGCCGACAAGCTCAACATCGACGGCGGCCCGATCGGATGGATCGCCCAACTCGACCTCAACAACGTCGGCTACGGCATCGTCGCGCTGTTCGCTGTGACCTGGCTGGTCGCGCTCGCGGTGTACCGGTTTGGACGGATCGAGCAGCGGTGGTCCGGCGCGGGCAACACCAGCCAGACGCCCGAGTACGCCGAGAGCTGACCCGACTGGCGAAGCCGACAACCGACGCCGGACATCTGACGGCTGCTACCCGACCACCGCTCGCGCTTCGTCGATGATCACGTTCAGGCGCCGCGCGTGTGCCCCACGCCAGAACACGCGCCCGCAGGACAGGCAGCGCGTGTAGGAGTCGTAACGGCGCCAGGTACCGGGTCGCAGCACTGGGGCGACCGTCTCCTTCTCGACCGGTTCCAGCTCGCCGTTGCAGGAAACGCACCGAGTCCACGGGCGCAACCGCACCGGGAACCGTTCCAGCACGTCAGCCTGCTGGTCGGCCGGGCGTGACCCGCGCACGTACGCGCCCGCCCAGAGTGCCCGGCGCCGCAGCAATCCACGGTCCTGCGTGAGCAACAGGCGATGCTGGCTCACCGACTGCTCGATCAGCTCGTCGTCCACGGCGGCGTTGTCATACGCCGTGTCGACGCCGAGCAGCCGCAGCCGGTGAGCCAGCTTTCCCAGATGAACATCCAGGACGAACCTGACCGGTGTGCCGGAGTCGACCTGTGGCCGGCGCACTGGGCGTACCTCGATGGTGGCACCCGCGTTGGGCTGCCGGTACGGGCCGACCGGCGTCCCCTCGACCAGGAGTTCACCGACCTCGGTCAACGGCACGCCGAGCGCCTCCACGACGTGACCGACCGTAGCGGTACCGTCGTAGCGCACCGTGATCTCGCTCGCCCGGTTGCGTGGTGCCGCGAAGAACCACAGCTCGCGGGCCAGCCGCACCCGCACCGCCGCCGCAGCGCCGCTGCCCTCACCGGTCATCGGTTCTCTCTCATCACGGCCCTAGGCCAGCAGGGCTGCTTCCTCTTCCGAGTTGTACTCGCCCCGGCTGGCCGCGCCATTCAGGCGCGCACGCGTGGCCAGCGTCTTCTGCGCTTCTGCCACCCTGCCCTCAGCGCCTGCCCAGGTCTGCAGCGCCTCCGAGAGCAACGCCCGCCCGTAGGAGAACGTAACTCGCCAGGGCAACGGCCGGCGCAGGTTGATCTCGTTGAGGTGGTTGGTCGCGTCGGCGTCGCTCTGCCCGCCGGAGAGGAACGCGATACCGGGGACGGCCGCTGGGACGGTCCGCGACAGGGTGCGCACGGTCGCGTCCGCGACCTCCGACGCGCTGGCTTGGGTCGGACATTCCTTGCCGGACACCACCATGTTCGGTTTGAGCACCATGCCTTCGAGGGCGACGCGCTGTTTCGCGAGCTCGTCGAAGACTGCCAGCAGCACGGTGGTGGTCGCCTCTTCGCACCGCCGCAGGTCGTGGTCGCCGTCCATGAGCACCTCGGGCTCCACGATCGGCACCAGGCCTGCTTCCTGGCACAGCGCGGCGTACCGGGCGAGCGCGTGCGCGTTGGTGTGCACCGCCACCGGGGTCGGGCGGTGCTCGTCAAGGCGGTAAACCGCACGCCACTTGGCGAACTGAGCGCCGCGCTCGACGTACTCCTGGAGGCGCTCACGCAACCCGTCGAGGCCCTCGGTGATCGTCTCGCCGGAGCTGCCCGCCAGGGGCTTGGCACCCTTGTCCACCTTGATGCCGGGGATGACACCGTTGTCACGGGCGACCTGGCCCAGCGGCCGACCGTCAGTGGCGTTCTGCCGCAGCGTCTCGTCGTACAGGATGACGCCGCTGATCCACTCGCCCACATTGGGCGTCGACACGATCAGCTCGCGGTAGCTCCGCCGGGTCTCCTCGGTGGACTCCAGCCCGACTTCGCGGAGCCGCTTGCCCATGGTTGCTGTGCTCTCGTCCGCGGCGAGGATGCCCTTTCCTTCGGCCACCATCGCCTGAGCGACTGCGTGCAGATCGACGTCCGCCATTGCTTCACCTCTTTGTTAAGGAATGTCCGGCTCCGGGAGGGATTCTCCCTTCCCGGCCGACGATCACGTCAGCGGCCAGTTGGTGAGTCGGGCGTCACAGATCATCCAAACTAGTTTCGTTACGCAACTAATATCGGTAGCGTGGAAACTCCTCGAAACGATCCGAAAACCGGGGGTGTTTTCGCGTGACCGCAACCCATCAGCGGTATCCACACGACCAATGGGACATCGTCAGCAGTGTCGGCCTGACCGCTCTGGCCGTAGCAGCCGGCCGGGCCCTGGAGACCAGCCGACCGGACGCGCTGATCGACGACCCCTTCGCGAAGGAGTTCGTCGCGGCGGCCGAGGACAGCTCGCCGCTGCCGCTGCCGACCCACCTGCTCGGGACCGCCCAGCCGGCGACTCCGGCCGCCGACGACGACACCATGTGGGAGCACGTGTCCCACTACATGGGCGTCCGCTCGCGCTTCTTCGACCGCTTCTTCCAGTCGGCTGCCTCGGACGGCATCCGGCAGGGCGTATTGCTGGCCTCCGGCCTGGACGCTCGGGCCTTCCGCCTGCACTGGCCGGACGACTTCCGACTGTTCGAGATCGACCAGCCGAACGTACTTTCGTTCAAGCTGCGGGTCCTGGACAGGCAGGGCGTCAAGCCCGGCTGTGACCACCGCACGGTCGCCATCGACCTGCGTGACGACTGGATGGCCGCGCTGGACAGGGCGGGCTTCGATCCGACCTTGCCCACGGCCTGGCTGGCGGAAGGCTTGCTGCCCTACCTACCGGCCGATGCGCTGCACCAGTTGCTCGCGACCATCGACAGGTTGTCGGCGCCCGGAAGCCGGGTTTCCGTCGAGCACATCGACGATGTGCACACATTGTTCGACAACGAGCACACCACCCGAATGAGCGAACAGTTCGGAATGGACATCCGCGACCTGATGCCCAATGACGAGGGGCGAATCGCCCCCGACCAGTGGCTGGCCGATCACGGATGGGCCATTCGCCAGGACCCGGTGACGGAAATCGCCGCCAACTACGGGCGACCGATCGAGAATGCCCCCACGCACGTCACCAGAAACCAGCGTTTCATCACGGGCGTGCGACCCCGCTGAGCATATCCGTGACTTAACGCACTATTTTCCGGCCGTTTCCCCCCTCGATCGGGCGGACAACCTGTCCGATCGAGGGTAAACAGGAGAAAGGGCTGGGTGCCCGCACCAGCCACGATTGACCCGCTGATTGTTAGGTTTGTCAGGTGGCCGTGACGAGCATGCCTGCCGCGAACGGGCCAGCCCCAAGAGGTTCCACCGCGACGGTCCGCACTGTGCCGGCGCTGCCCCCTGCCCAGGCCGGTAGCAAGAAAAGCAGTCGCAAGATCAGCTGGGACATCGTCCGGGCAGGCTGCGTGGTCCTCGTCATGCTCTACCACGCCACCTTCCTCAGCACCTGCCTGCACCCGGAGCTGGGACCGCGCGGCTTCGTGTTCCCGTACCAGGTCGGGGCCAGCATGCTGCTGGTGCTCTCGGCCTACTTCGCCTGCGTGACGATCGGCCGGGGCAGCCTGCTGCGCTACTGGTGGGGACGCATCGCACGGCTCCTCCCGCCCTTCTTCGCGGCGGTCGTGATCATCTTCCTGCTGCTGCGAGCCTTCCCGGCGCCGGGTTGGTTCTACCCGCTCGGCGGCGACCTGCCCAGCAACCTGCTCATGCTGTGGAACTGGAAACCCCAGGACTACCTCATGATGGACGGTTCGCACTGGACGATCCCGTTGCAGCTGATGGCCTTCACCCTCGCTCCTCTGCTGTACCGGGGGCGCTGGGGACACGGCAAGCGGCTTGTCTGGGTGTTGTGGATCGCCGTACTGCTGCCGATCGCGCAGTGGTGGTTTCGCATCTCGAACCCGCCCGAGCCGTATCGGGTGCTCGCGGACGGCTTCGGGTTTCACCGCTGGCACCTCTTCGTCGCGGGCGTGGCGATCTGGATGTGGTCGACCAGACGCCTGAGCACACGGCATTTCACCGGCCTGTTCTCGATGTGCATGGTGGCGCACGCGCTGCACAACTTCACCCGGACTCCCACCGGTGACCTGTATGCCGACTGGGGCTCGACCGTGGCAGTGTGCATCGGCCTCGTCGTGGTCGCGCTGACCGCCCGCCGCCCGGACTGGGAACGCGGCATCCCCAGGTGGGCCCATCGCCCGATCCAGTGGTTCGCCGGCGTGTCGTACGGGGTGTTCCTCATGCACCAGACCGTCGGTTACCTCGTGATTCGCACGTTGCACGACCTGGGGCTACCGGATGGCCTGCAGACCGTCGGCTTGCTGGGCACCGGCGTGTTGCTCGGCTGGCTGCTGACCCGGCTCGTCGAACGTCCCATGCACCGGTTCCTGATGGAGACCTTCGACCGCTGGTCGATCCGCTCGCGACCCGCCGTCGCTCACGGCTGAGGCGCCTGGCCTGCTCCGCTCCACCGGCGCACGGTCGACTCGGCTTCGCCGCGTTGCTGTGGCGGCAGGCCGGAAATCTCCGACCCGTGGTTGCCGCCGGCCACCACGTACCGGTAGGAGTCCCGACTGCCCGGGCCGAGTTCGAAGGGCTGGGCACTCCAGGGGTCATTGCCGCCATACACGAACATCAGCCGGTTACCCGCCGTCCGCACCCAAGCGTCAACATCCCGGACGGCCCACGGTTCGTAGCGCATCGGGATCTGCCGGGGCACCACCGAGCGCGGTTCGTCGAGGTTCTGGTCGTGCAGCAACCCGGCGAGGTGGTTGTGCGAGACGTGCGGCCACCCCAACTGCGTACCGGCCTGGTAGTTGTACGGCAGGTACTTGTCGAGGCCCTGGTCGGTGTAGTTCGAGAACTGGACCGTCTGGTCCAGGAAGTCGAAGATCTTGTCGGTGCTCTCCTGGGCCTTCGGCACCTTCGGGCATTCCTGCTGGCCCCGGTACTGCCAGAACGTGAACGGCACATCCAGCACGGTCATCTCCAGCCCCCGATCGGCATTGCCGACGAGCCGGTCGAAGGTGTATCCGCGCTGGCGGGCATACGCGTTCAGGCGGGCCAGCATGTCGTCCCGGCGCAGCAGAGCCTGCCTCTGCACTTCGCGCAACGCCTCGCGGCACGCCGGATCAGTGCCGACGGTGTTGAGAAACCGGTCGTAGCGATCGCTGTCGTTGTTGATCTCGTCCGGGGCGACGTAGGCCACCGTGCCGTCGACGTCCTGCGGGTAGAACCGGTGGTGATAGACGGCCGTCATGCCGCCCTTGCTGGCACCCGTGGTGATCCACTGATGTGCATACAGCGGCTTGAGCACGCTGATCAGCTGGTGCTCGTCGGCGGCGGACTGCCAGATGTTGAGCTCCGACCAGTTCGCGGGGTTCGGACGGGACGGTTCGAAGAACCGGTGCTCGATGTTGATCTGGTTACCGTCGACGAGCTTGGTGGCTTCGGTGGGGTGCGGTTTGTCCGGCAGGTTGTAGCCGGTGGTGTAGGCAACGGTGGGACGGTCGAATCCGCGGTGCAGCAACGTCAGGCGCTGCTCGAAGTGCTGGCCGGTCGGATGGCGATGATCCGAGGGTTGTGCGTAGAGCAGATCGATCACGCGAACACCCGGCATCGTCGGGTCGGCGGGACGCTCCCCGACCACCCGCATTCCCGGGATGGCCCGCAGTCGTGAAACGAGCTGGTCAGCGGGCGGCCCGCTGGCGGGAGCCACCGCGACGGCGGCCGGTGGTGAGCTGACCAGCGCCAGGCTCACGAAGGACAGGCCGGCGACGATCGCTGCGAGGATCTTGCGAGCCCTCATCCCGCCTCCCGAATCCGTTTCACCTGATCACGTGACGCGCGTGATCAGTGGGGCAAGCGGGAAAACTACTGGACCGCGATCACCGGATACAGCACCGAAACGTCGGACGTGTCGCGCGACTTTCGTCGGGCTCGCGATGGCAGGGTGGGGTGTGCGGACAAGGGCGCGCCGGTATGGCACACCGGACGGCCTTCAGGTAGACCGGTGGGGCTGGACGCTCCTGGGAGGAGGTGGGATGATCGACTTGCCGTCGCATGTCGTGGACATGCTCGCCAAGCCCAACCCGGCGGTGATCGGCACCGTGCACCCGACAGGCGCACCGGTCACCGTGCCCACCTGGTACCTGCTGGACGGCGGCCGGGTGCTGGTGAACATGGACGCCGGACGCCGCAGGCTGGAGCACATGCGCTCCGATTCGCGGATCTCGCTGACCGTGCTCGGCCCGGAGAACTGGTACCAGCACGTCAGCTTGCGCGGGCGAGTGGTGTCCCTGGAAGACGACCCGGACCTCGTGGACATCGACCGGTTGGCCCAGCATTACACCGGCCAGCCGTACCCCGAGCGGGCGCGTCCCCGGATCAGTGCCTGGATCGAGATCGACTCCTGGCACGACTGGAACCTGCGGTAACCGACCGGCAGGGTGAAGCCGGACGCTTCCACGCGCCCGGCCCTCCCCTACCGTGCTCTAACTGGACTGGACCGGGCTGTCCGCCTCCTCGGTCTCGGCGGACACCCCCGCGGGCTTGTCCGCTGCCTTCTCGACGTCGGCGGGCTGCTCCAGCTCCGCCGCACGCTGCTCGGGCACTTCGACCTCGGGCTGGTTCCCGCTCAACTCGTCCCGATAGGTGTCCAGCTCGGCTGGCTGTATATTGTGGACATTCTCGGCGACGTAGGCGTCGGCGTTCTCGCTGTCCTCAGCGGAAACCGAGGCGGCCAGGAACGGCTCGGCGATCGAGAGCGCCTCCTGCGCGCTGCGCACCTGCTCGCCCAACTGCTGACGCACGCGCCGCATGGTCTCCACATGCTTGTCCGCGTGCTGCATGCGCCGGGCCGCTTCCTCGGTCGCTTCCCGGATGCGCCGCTCGGCTTCGTCGCGGCTGCGCTGGTCCCGCTCGGCGATGAGCCGCTTGGCCTCCTCCCGCTGCGCGGCCATGTGGATCTCGAAGTCCTCTTCGACCTGCTCGCGGCGCTGCTCGGCTTCGGCATCGAGCCGGCGACGGTGCTGCTCGGCTTCCCGAGCCATCCGCTCGACTTCCTGCCGGGTCGCCTCCAACTGCTCTTTCCGCTCGCGCTCCCACTGCTTGCGCCACTCGTCGGCTTCGGCTACCCAACGCTCGTAGCGGGCACGCAGGTCGGACGCCGCCTGCTCGGCACGCGCCCATTCGTGCTCGGCGGTCGCATGCGCGGAGGAGACGATCTCATCGGCTTCCGCCTGCGCCAGTTGGACCATCCGTTGCAACCGGCCGGACAACGTCTTTGGGTCAATCGGAGTCCGGCACAGTTCGTCGAACTGCTGGCGCAGCGACTCGTTCTCGGCACGCGCCTGGTCGAGTTGGCTGGATAACTCACCTTTCTGGCTCAGCGCCGAGTCGCGGTCCTCGGTGAGCATCCGCATCTCGGCTTCGGTCTGCTGGAGGTAGTACTGCACCTGGGAACGCCGGTAGCCATACCACACAGTGTCGAAATCGGCCTGTAACGGCACCAGTTCCCGATCTTCGTTTTGCCCCACGGTCTCACCCCACCTGGTGGATTTGTTACCGGACAGGTCGGTGGGCGAGCCACGCCCCGACTCGGCAATTTCCGTTGTACACGTGAAAAGCGCCACACGATGTGCTCCGCAGGGCTGAACGCGCCCTCCACCGTGCGGATCGGTGAACCATGCGTATCACGGCCGCCGATGTCCCATTGTTTCGCGGGGCAACACGAAAGATCAACAAGTGACGCCAGCCGAGTAACCGAACCGTTGGGCAGTAGAAGCCGGATCTCTACACTGAACCGGTTCCGCGGCTCAAGTCCACAGTGGATGCTTGGCATCGCGGAACGTCACCCCCGGGCGACGCCCCGCAGCGCAGCCCGCGCGATGCGCTCGCGCCGGGCCGAGTCCTTGCGTCGCGCGCCGGCAGTGCTCGTGGTCATCATGCCCAGTTAACAGGCCAGTGACGATCGTTGCCACCGTCCGCCCACGCGACCCACGCCACAGCCGCGAGACGTAACGCGCTTCACCGCACTCCATCTTCCCTGATCAGAGCATCACAAGAAGGGATAAGGCACACAAGAAGGGATAAAGCGGTAACGCCAGACGGCATCCGGCTCCAGCGCGACACCGTTCCTCGATGGCAGGTGGGTGCCCGCCCGCACTCCGGCCAGGGTCTGCTCTGCCGGCTCCCGGCTGATCGTGCAGGAGGACCTGCACGACGAGCTGGTTTGCTTGCGCGGAACTCACTTGCGCAGGCTGTGACCAGCGCGCCGCTCCACGACCTGGACGGCGGCGCTGTGGTCGAGATCGCCGCCCCCGGTGGCCACCAGCTCGTTCATGATCTCGGCGGCGGCCTCGAACACGCGATTGTCCACCACGCCCTCGGTCAGCTCGCGAATGATGCCGATGTCCTTGATCTGGGTACGCGCGGCAGCGCCGAGCGAGAAGTCGCCGGAGAGCATCCGCTGGCCGTGCAGCTCCAGGATCCGGCTGGCGGCGTAGCCGCCAAGCAGCGCGTCCCGCACCGCGGCCGGGTCGGCACCCAGCGCCGACGCCGTCACCAGCGCTTCCGCGACTACCGCGATGTTGGCGGTGACGACGAGCTGGTTGCACGCCTTGGCGACCTGGCCAGCTCCCGGCCCGCCGCAGACGACCAGCTTCCCGGCGAAAGCGCGCAGCACCTCCTCCGCCGCGGCGAGGTCGGGCTCGTCGCCACCGACCATGACCGACAGCGTCCCCTCCCGAGCGGCCGTCGGGCCGCCCGAAACCGGGGCGTCGACCACCGCGCACCCGCGTGCGTGCAGGTCGTCGGCAAGGTCACGAGAGTCCGCAGGGGCGCACGTGCTGGTGTCGATGACCACGTATTCGACGTGCTGGTCGAAGGGCAGCAGGCCGGTGTCGCCGAAGCACGCTTCCCTCACCTGCGGCCCGGACGGCAACGACAGCACGATCACCGGGGTCCGGCCGGACTCCGCCGCCTGCTCGCCGAGCCGGGCGGCCAGCGCCGGCAGGTCCGGCACCACCGCGATCCCCTTCTCCGCCGCCGCTGCCCTGGTCGCCTCGCTGCGCGTGGTGGCCACGACGTCGAACCCCATCTCGTCGAGCCGCAGGGCCAGCGCCGATCCCATCGGTCCCAGTCCGATGACGCCGACGGGCCCGATCATGCCCACCGGAAAAGTCATGCTCGCCTCCTCGCCACGGTCCCTGCCTACCATGGCAAAGCGAGGGCCTCCCAGATCCACTGGCTTGGCCTTGGCAGGGATCTAGCGCTACATACCGTCTAGTCGGTATGGTCGGGACATGTCTGATCCACGCAGCCCTGGTTCTGCCGGCACTGGTTCGACCGGCCCCGGTACTACTGGCCCCGGTACTACTGGCCCCGGTACTACCGGCACTGGCTCTCCCAGGGCTGACACCATCGAAGCCGCGATCTTCGACTTCGGAGGCGTGCTCACCAGTCCGGTGCGCACCGCCGTCGCCAGCTGGGCCAGCGCCGAGGGCGTCGTGGCCGACAGCTTCTTCGCCTGCGTCCGGGCCTGGCTGTCCCGCGACGCCCCCGCGGGCAACCCGGTTCACCGCCTGGAGACCGGCGAGCTGACCGTCGAGGAGTTCAACCGGGAGCTCGCCTTGCGGCTGGAGACCGTGGACGGGCGTGCCGTCGCCCCCGAAGGGCTGCTGGACCGCCTCTTCGCCGGCATGGACGTGGACCCGTCGATGGTGGAGCTGGTCCGGCAGCTGCGAGCGGCCGGGGTGCGTACCGCGCTGCTGTCCAACAGCTGGGGCAACAACTACCCGCGGGACCTGCTGGCCGAACTCTTCGAACTCAGCGTGATCTCCGGCGAGGTCGGCCTGCGCAAACCCGATCCGCGCATCTACCAGCTCACCCTCGACCGCCTCGGCCTTCCCGCCGGCAAGGCGGTGTTCATCGACGACGGCTGGCCGAATGTGGACGCGGCGACGGCGATCGGGTTGCACGCCTTCCGGCATACCGACGTGCGAGAAACCCGCGCCTGGGTGGCCGAGCTGGTCCCGGTGATCAATGCTGGCTGATCGGGACCCGCCCGCCAGCCACGAGTACGAGCAATGGAGGAGCAGATGAGCGATCGCGGCGAACTGCCCGGGCTGGATCTGGGTGAGCTGCGCGCGTACCTGGACCAGAAGATTCCGGGCTTGGTCAGCGGTCCGCTGAGCGGCGAGCTGGTGCAGGGCGGCCGGTCCAACTTGACGTACATCGTCGAGGACACGGGAGGGGCCCAGGACGCCGGTGGGTCCAAGTGGGTCGTTCGTCGCCCACCCCTCGGGCACGTGCTCGCGACCGCGCACGACATGGGACGCGAGTATCGGGTGATGTCGGCGCTCGCCGGCACGGCGGTGCCGGTGCCGCGCACGAGGGTGCTGTGCGAGGACCCGGAGGTTCTCGGTGCGCCGTTCTACGTCATGGAGTACGTCCCCGGCACTGTCTACCGCACGGCGAAGCAGATCGACGGTTTGAGCATCGAGCAGCGCGCCGACCTGACGATGCGTCTGATGGACGTCCTCGCCGACCTGCACGCGATCGATCCCGCCTCGGTCGGCCTGGGCGACTTCGGCCGCCCGGAGGGCTTCCTGCAGCGGCAGGTCCGCCGCTGGTCCAAGCAGCTGGCCGCCTCGCGCAGCCGGGAGCTCGACGGCATCGACGAGCTGGCGGCGCGCCTCGGCGCGTCGGTGCCGGCCGGCGGCCGGACCTCGATCGTGCACGGCGACTACCGGCTGGACAACGTGATCGTCGACGACAGCGGGGCGATCAGCGCCGTCCTCGACTGGGAGATGGCCACCCTGGGTGACCCGCTGGCGGATCTCGGCCTGCTGGTCGTGTACTGGGAAGGCTTCGAGGGCATCGACAACAACCCGATCAGCAAGGGCATCGGCCCGTCGAACGGCTTTCCCCGCGCCGCCGAACTGCTGGACCGGTACGCGGACCGCAGCGGGACCGAATTGTCCACATTGGACTGGTATGTCGCGTTCGGGTTCTTCAAGATCGCGGTGATCCTGGAGGGGATTCACTACCGGTTCCAGCACAACCAGACCGTCGGCGAGGGGTTCGAGCACGTCGGCGCGCTCGTACCGCCGCTGGTCGCGCAGGGACTCGACGCCGTGGCGTCAGTCCCCGGGGGATCAGTTCCCGGGCGGAACGTGTAAGAGACAGGAGAGCTGAGATGGACTTCTCGTACGATGCCCGAACCGAAGAGCTACGCGAGCAACTGACCGACTTCATGGGCTCGCACGTCTACCCCGCCGAGGCAGTCCTCGCGGAGCAGCTCGCCGCGGCGGAGAGTCCGTGGGCGACACCGCCGATCGTCGAAGATCTCAAAGCGGAGGCGCGCAAGCGGGGACTGTGGAACCTGTTTCTACCCGGCGAGCACGGTGCCGGGCTGACCAACCTCCAGTACGCGCCGCTGGCCGAGATCACCGGTCGCAGCCCCCGGCTGGCCCCGGAGGCGCTGAACTGCTCCGCCCCGGACACCGGGAACATGGAGGTCCTCGCCATGTTCGGCACCGAGGCCCAGCGGGCGAAGTGGCTGAAACCGCTGCTGGAGGGCGAGATCCGCTCGGCGTTCTGCATGACCGAGCCGGAGGTCGCGTCCTCGGACGCCACCAACATCGGGACCCGGATCGAGCGCGACGGTGACTCCTACGTCATCAACGGGCGCAAGTGGTGGTCGTCGGGCGCGATGAGCCCGAACTGCAAGATCCTGATCGTCATGGGCAAGACCGACCCGAACGCCGAGCGGCACCGCCAGCAGAGCATGGTGCTGGTGCCCACGGACACGCCCGGTGTGCACATCAAGCGCGGGATGCACGTGTTCGGCTACACCGACGGCGACCATGGTGGCCACGCGGAGGTCGAGTTCCACGACGTGCGGGTCCCGGCGGAGAACATCGTCGCCGGTGAAGGCGAGGGCTTCGCCATCGCCCAGGCCCGGCTCGGTCCCGGCCGCATCCACCACTGTATGCGCGCGATCGGCATGGCGGAGCGCGCCCTGGAGTTGATGTGCCGGCGCGTCACCGAACGCGTGGCCTTCGGGAAGCCCCTCGCCGAGCAGGGCGTCGTGCAGCAATGGATCGCCGACGCGCGAGTGAGCATCGAGACCAACCGGCTGCTGGTCCTCAAGACCGCCTGGCTGATGGACACGGTCGGCAACAAGGGCGCGCACACCGAGATCCAGGCGATCAAGGTGGGGGTGCCCCAGATGGTCACGACCATCATCGACCGGGCCATCCAGGCGCACGGTGGCGGTGGGGTCAGCCAGGACTTCCCGCTGGCCAACCTGTACGCGCACGCGCGCACCCTGCATATCGTGGACGGGCCGGACGAGGTGCACCGGCGCTCGCTCGCCCGCCGCGAGCTGAAGAAGTACCACTGACAAGAGATCGAACACCCCGAAACGCACCGCAAACAAACGCGACAAGGAGTGAACATGACCGATTCGAACGCGATCGCGATCGTCACTGGCGCTGCCCGTGGTATTGGTGCGGCCAGCGCGAAACGCCTGGCTCTGGACGGTTTCCGGGTCGCCGTGGTCGACCTGGACGAGAAGGCGTGTGCCGACACGGTCAAGGAGATCGAGGCCGCGGACGGCAAGGCCCTCGCCGTGGGGGCTGACGTCAGCGACGCGGAGCAGGTGGACACGGCCGTCCGGCGGGTCGCCGATGAGCTGGGTACCCCCGTCGTGCTGGTGAACAACGCCGGTGTGCTGCGGGACAACCTGCTGTTCAAGATGTCCGAATCGGACTGGGACACCGTCATGAACGTGCACCTGCGCGGCTCGTTCCTGATGACCCGGGCGGTGCAGAAGTACATGGTGGACGCGGGCTGGGGCCGGGTCGTCAACCTGTCGAGCACGTCCGCACTGGGTAACCGTGGTCAGGCCAACTACTCCACGGCCAAGGCCGGCCTGCAGGGCTTCACCAAGACGCTGGCGATCGAACTCGGCAAGTTCGGGATCACGGCCAACGCGATCGCACCCGGATTCATCCAGACCGACATGACCAAGGCCACCGCGGAACGCGTCGGAATGTCCTTCGAGGACTTCAGCAAGGCCGCCGTCTCCGCGATCCCGGTCAACCGGCCCGGATCGCCGGACGACATCGCCAATGCCGTGTCGTTCTTCGTCGACGAGCGTTCCGGCTTCGTGTCCGGTCAGGTGCTCTACGTCGCCGGCGGACCGAAGGACTGAGCATGAGCGCCGAGAGCACGACAGAGCAGCTCCGCGAGCGCATCCGGGCGTTTCTCGCCGAGAATCCCCCGGCCAGCACTGACCCGGCACGGTTTCACGGGGCTCGGTTCGATGCCGGCCTGGCGTGGGTGCATTTCCCGGTGGGCGCTGGCGGCTTGGGCCTGCCACGAGCGATGCAGCCGGTCGTGGAGGAGGAGCTGGAAGCCGCCGGAGCACCCGAGCACGACCGAAGGATCAACGGGATCGGCCTGGGCATGGCGGCGCCCACCCTCGCCCAGTTCGGCTCCGCCGAGCAACGCCAGCGGTGGCTGCGGCCACTGTGGACAGCCGAGGAGATCTGGTGCCAGCTGTTCAGCGAGCCCGGCGCCGGCTCCGACCTCGCCGCCCTGGCCACCCGTGCGGTGCGGGACGGCGACGACTGGGTCGTTGACGGGCAGAAGGTCTGGACGTCCCTGGCGCACAAGGCGCGCTGGGCGCTGCTGGTCGCGCGGACCGACCCGGACGCTCCCAAGCACCGTGGTCTGACGTACTTCGTGTGCGACATGACCGACCCCGGCGTGGAAGTCCGGCCGTTGCGGCAGATCACCGGTGAGGCCGAGTTCAACGAGGTCTTCCTCTCCGGCGTGCGCATCCCGGACGCACACCGGATCGGGGAAGTCGGGCAGGGCTGGCAGGTCGCGCTCGGCACCTTGATGAACGAGCGGATCGCCATCGGCGGCGGTGACACCGAGCGCGAGGACGGCCTGATCGGCGTTGTCGCCGACAGCTGGCGCCAGCGCCCCGAACTGCGCACGCACGCGGCGCACGACCGGCTGCTGCGGCTGTGGGTGGAGGCCGAAGCCAACCGGATCACCGGGCAACGCATGCGCCAGAAGATGGCCGCGGGAACTCCGGGGCCGGAGGGCTCGGCGGTCAAGCTCGGATTCGCCCGGTTGAACCAGGCGATCTCGGGTTTCGAGGTGGAACTGCTCGGCTCCGAAGGCTTGGAGTACGACGACTGGTCGTTCGTGCGCCCGGACAGCACGGACTTCACCGGTCGCGGTGCCGGGTACCGCTACCTGCGGGCCAAGGGAAACTCAATCGAGGGCGGGACCTCGGAGGTGCTGCGCAACATCATCGCGGAGCGGGTCCTCGGCCTGCCCACGGAACCGCGCACCGACAAGGACGTGCCGTGGAAGGAGATTCCACGTTGAGTACACCGGATCTGCTGTACAGCGAGACCGAGGAGGATCTGCGGGCGACCGTGCGCCGGCTGTTCGAGGATCGCGCCGATGCCACCACCATATTGTCCAGGGTGGACTCCGATGAGCGCTACGACCTCGGGTTGTGGAAGACGATCGCGGGTGAACTCGGGCTGGCGGGTCTGATCGTCGGTGAGGAGCTCGGTGGTTCCGACGCGAGTGCACGCGAACTCGCGGTGGTGGCCGAGGAACTCGGACGCAGTGTCGCCCCGGTGCCGTTCCTGGGTAGCGCTGTCCTCGCCACGACCACCCTCCTCGGGTGCACCCAGACCCCGCAGGGTCGCGACACGCTGCGCGGGCTGGTGGAGGGCTCGCTGGTGGGCACACTCGCGGTCAACCTGACAACAACGCCCGGCGCCGAGTTCCCCACCGTCATCCAGGCCAGCAACGGTCGGCTCACCGGAACCGTCCGCGCCGTGGTGGACCTGGAGGTCGCCGACGTCGTCGTTGTCCCTGCCCGGGACGGAGACGGCCCCGCGCTGTACCTGCTCACCCTTCCCCAGGAGGGGGCCATCAGCACGCCGACCACTCCGCTGGACCTCACGCGGGGAATCGGCTGCTTGGAGCTGAACTCCGCGCAGGCGCAACGAATCGCGACGGGTGACGTCGCCGTGTCCGCGCTCCGACGGGCGCTGACGACTGGGGCGGCGATCCTGGCCTCCGAGCAGGTCGGGCTCGCCCAGTACTGCCTTGAGTCCACAGTGGATTACCTGAAGACGCGGTACCAGTTCGGCAGACCGGTCGGCTCCTTCCAGGCACTCAAGCACCGGCTCGCCGACCTGTGGGCGGGGGCGAGCAACGCCAACGCGGTCGCTCGGCATGCCGCCGGCACGCTCGCCGGCAGCCAACAGGACCTCGCTGAAGGCCAACTGGACGAGGAGCAAGTCGAGGCCGAGCTGGCAGCCGCCCTGGCACAGGCATACTGCTCGGATCTCGCGGTCCTGGCCGCCGAGGAGACCGTGCAGCTGCACGGCGGTATCGGCATGACCTGGGAGCACCCGGCACACCTGTACCTGGGCCGGGCCAAGAGTTCCCAGCTCGCGTTCGGCACCCCCGCCCGGCACCGGACGAGGATCGCCGAACTCGTCGGCCTGCCCGCCCCCGAAGCCTCCCCGCCCTCCACCCGACCCGGCAGCAAGGAGTGATGATGCGAGTTTTCTCCGATGTGGACGACATCTACGCGGCTAAGGGTGAGTCGCTCGGGACCAGCGAGTGGCACACGATCACCCAGGAGCAGGTGAACCAGTTCGCCGAAGCCACGCTGGATCACCAGTGGATTCACGTGGACCCGGATCGGGCCGCACAGGGCCCCTTCGGCACCACCATCGCCCACGGTTTCCTGACGTTGAGCCTGCTCTCCGCGCTGAACACGCAGACCTACCGGTTCGAGGGCGTCAAGATGGGCATCAACTACGGGCTCAACAAGGTCCGCTTCCCGAACCCGGTTCGGGTCGGCTCGCGGGTGCGCTCGCACACCGAGCTCACCGACGTCACCGAGGTGGCGGGCGGACTGCAGCTGACCATCAAGTCGACCGTGGAGATCGAAGGGGAGGACAAGCCAGCCTGTGTCGCGGAAGGACTTTCGCGGCTCGTGCTGTGAGTCGCCGTCTCTCCACCCGGTGAATCCGCCCGCCGGTTCTGTCCGAAATACACGCCACGTTTCGTGATCACCGCTGAACCGGAGGTCCAACGAAGCGTTGAAACAGCCCGGAAAACGCCGATGCGGGCTGGCGTCGAGCGCATCGCGGCCACTAAAACCTGCGTGGCCCACGGACCACGTGGGCCGCAGACACCCCAACGTCAGGATTTGGAGGCCGCGATGAGCGACATCCCCGAGAACGAGCCGAAGGCCGAGGCCGTCGAGGACCTGGACATCCTCCAGGCAGCAACCGCCGACGATCGGGCCACCGAGGCCAGCGAGGAGCCGGCGGAGGAGGTCTGACCTCGGTCCGTGTGATCCCTACGTCGGGCCGCTGGACGTCACACCACGTCCAGCGGCCCGGCTGCGTCTGGGCAGCTGAGCGTCGATCCAGTCGCCCGTTCGCAAACCGAGGCCCGAATTAGCGTCTTGCTCCCGGCGGATGGTTCCGTCGCAGTCATCCTCACCTCCTGTTGCGGATTTCATCGTAAATAGAACTTTTGACAACTGAAAGCGTCGTTTTTGGCGACCTTTGCTTCAGATTACGCAGAACCGCGACACCGGACGGTTGCTGATCTCGCACCCGCAGCCGAGCATGGTGTCGATCACCGATTCGGTCCGCGCGGGCTTCGAGGTGGCCCGGGCCGCCGCCGACGACCTCAAGCGCGTGCACCTCGAACTGGGTGGGAAGGCACCGGTGCTCGTCTTCGACGACGCGGACATCGCGGCGGCGGCCGAAGGCATCGCCACCGCCGGCCAGGACTGCACCGCCGCGACGCGGGTTCTCGTCCAGCGGGACGTACACGACGAGTTCGTCGCCGCGCTCACCGAGCAGGCGCGCAGGACCCGGACCCGCCCACCCAGCGACACCGAAGCGGACTTCGGCCCGGTCAACAGCGCGGCGCAGCTGGAGCGGATCATGGGATTCGTGGACCGGCTGCCCGACCACGCGACGGTCCACTGTGGTGGATCGCGGGTCGGGTCAGCCGGGTTCTTCTACGCTCCCACGGTCGTTTCCGGCCTCCGGCAGGACGACGAGATCGTGCGGAACGAGGTGTTCGGACCAGTCCTGACCGTGCAGGAGTTCGCCGACGAACCGGAGGCGTTCGAGAAGGCCAACGACGTCCGGTACGGCCTGGCCGCCTCGGTGTGGACCGCCGACCACGGCCGTGCCATGCGAGCGTCGGCCGACCTGGACTTCGGCACGGTGTGGATCAACACGCACATCCCGCTGGTGGCCGAGATGCCGCACGGCGGGTTCAAGCACTCCGGCTACGGCAAGGACCTGTCGCTGTACGGGCTGGAGGACCACACCCGCGTCAAGCACGTCATGACCAGCCTCGGCTGACCTCCGTGCGAGGGGTCGGCGGCGTGAGCCAGCTGCCCAGTGGTTCAGCCGCCGAGCACGACCCGGCCCACCGTCTTGCCGTCGCCGACCCGTTGCACGCCGTCCGCCAGCTCGTCGAGAGCGAGCGTCTCGCTGATCAGCGGCTTGATCTCACCCCGGTCAGCCATGGCGACCAGCTCGGTGTGTGCCTGCCGGACCGCCTGCGGATCGCGCTCGTTGTACAGGCCCCAGTGCAGCCCGACGATCGAGTAGTTCTTGATCAGGGCGTGGTTGAGACCGGGCGACTGGATGGTGCCGCCGGCGAACCCGATCAGCAGGATGCGACCTTCGAAGGCGATGCACTTGGTGGAGCGCATGTAGGTGTCCCCGCCGACCGGGTCGTAGACGACGTCAGCGCCCTTGCCGCCGGTGACGTCCTTGACCACGGCGACGAAGTCCTCGGCGTGCCGATCCACGACGACGTCCGCGCCGAGCTGGCGGGCGAACTCGGCCTTGTCCGGGCCACCGACGACCCCGATCACCTGAGCCCCGGCGGCCTTGCCCAGCTGGATCGCCGCGCTGCCGACGCCGCCTGCCGCAGCGTGCACGAGCAGCGTCTCGCCGGCGCGCAGACCGGCCCTTCGATGCAGGCCGAACCAGCCGGTCTGGTAACCGATGAACAGCGCCGACGCCTCCGCGTCGGTGAGACCCGCCGGAGCCGGGAACACCCTGCTGGCCTCCATCAGTGCCAGCTCCCCGAATCCGCCCGCCGGCAGGGCCGCACCACCGAGGACCCGGTCACCGACCGCAAGACCGTCCACATCGGAACCGAGCGCGACGATCTCGCCGCACAGCTCGACACCCGGCGTGAACGGCAGCGGCGGCTTGACCTGGTACTCGCCCCGGCACAGCAGCACGTCCGGGAAGTTGACCGGGCAGGCCAACACCCGGACCAGAACCTGCCCCGATCCCGGCTCGGGATCGGGGAGGTCCTCCAGGAGCAGCACATCCTTGGGCTGCCCGAGTTCGTTCACCCGCCATGCCCGCACGCGAAGCCACCTCTCTCAGCGAAGTCAAGACCGACTAGTCGGTATGAAGTGATGCAGTGTGCACTCTAGCTCGTTCGCTACTTTTCAGTAAGCCACTTGGGTGCGGCATCCAGCTTGTGCCACCACCGCCCACCACTCGGCAGGTGGGTACTTCCCACCGCCTCAGGCGCGCAGGCCGCCCATCAGCAACTCGGCGAACTCCTCCCCGACCTGCTCGGCCGTGAGCGGGCCGTCCTTGCGGAACCAGCTGCCCAGGTGGTGCACCGCGCCGAAGAAGTAATCGACCACCAGATCGGCGGACTTGTCCGAGCGGAACACCCCGCTCTTCTGCCCTTCCTCGACGAGCTGACGCACCCGCTCGTGGTAGCGGCGCCGCTCGGCCCGCACCTCGGCCCGCTTGTCCGGGTGCAGCATGTGCATCGAACGGAAGAAGATGATCGTGTCTTCCAGATTCTCCGCCGTGGTGGCGACCACGTCCACAGCCACCGCTCGGAGCCGGTCCTCGGCGTCGCCCGGTCCATCCGCCAGACGACTCATGCGCTCGGTCTGCAGCCGCAGCACGCGAGCGTAGATCTCGTACAGCAGGTCGTCCTTGGAGCCGAAGTAGTGATACATCGCTCCCTTGGTGACGCCGGCAGCGTCCACGATCTGCTGCACCGAGGTGCTCTCGAACCCCTGCTCAGCGAACAACCGGGTCGCTGCGGCGAGCAGTCGCTCCGGCACCGACGACCCAGCGTTGTCGCTCACCACGTTCTCCGTTTCCTGCTCGTGGGGCCCAGCAGGCTCGAGGAGCCCAACAGGCTCGATTCAGTCGTGTTCAGGGTATCCCGCGACATTGCGCCAGAGCTTGCGCATCCCCGCCAGCCACTGGTCGGGAGCCGAAGCACGGGTCGCGTAATACCCGGCGACCTCCTCATGCGGGAGGATCAGGAAGGGACCGTCCGCCAACGCTTCAACGACTGTCTCGGCGACCTGTTCCGGTTCGATGGCGTTGGTGTCGAGGATCTTCTTGCCGGTCTCCCCGCTGCCGTCGAGCATCGGGGTTCGCACGCCCTGCGGGCACAGCGCCTGCACCCGAATGCCCTGGTCGCCGTAGGTCGCCGACAGCCACTCGGCGAAAGCGAGGGCGCCGTGCTTGGTCACCGAGTACGGCGCTGCCCCGAGCATCGTGAGCAGCCCCGCCGCCGAGACCGTCGCCAGGAAGTGCCCGCCCCCGCGCTCCAGCCAGTGCGGCAGCAGCGCGCGAGCCGCGCGGACGTGCGCCATCACGTTGACTTCCCATGCCTGCGCCCACGCCTCCTCCGGGGCTTCCGGGCCACCGCCGATGGCCACGCCCGCGTTCGCGCAGAACAGGTCGACCCGTCCACAGTGGTCGATCGCCCGCTCGACCAGCTCCCGCGCTCCGCGCTCGCTGGCCGCGTCCCCGGGCACGGCAAGACCGCCGACGTCGTCGGCGACCCGCCGCGCCGCGCCCGCGTCGATGTCGTTGACGACCAGCGTCGCGCCCTCGGCGGCGAACCGGCGCGCCATCGCCGCGCCGATCCCGCTGCCGCCGCCGGTCACTACCACGAAGGTGTTCGAAAGACGCATGTCACACACCTCCGGTCAACGTCACGCCACCGTCGAGCACCAGAACCTGACCGGTAATCCACGACGCCTCGTCGGAGAGCAGGAACGCGACAGCGCCGTTGATGTCGGAGGGAACGCCGAGCCGGCGCAGGGGGTAGCGCGCCGCGACCTCTTCCTCCTGGCCCTCGTAGAGGGCGGTGGCGAACTGCGTCTTCACCACGGCGGGCGCGATGGCGTTGACCCGGACTCCGGGGGCCAACTCGAGCGCCAGCTCCTGGGTGATGTGGATGAGCATCGCCTTGCTGGCTCCGTAGAAGCCGATCCCGGGCGCCGGCCGCAGGCCGCCCAGCGACGCGACGTTGACCACCGACCCGCCGTGCTCGCCCATCCATGCCCGGTGCACCTGCTGGGTCCACGACAGCGCCGACAGCGCGTTCACCTCGAAGATCTTGCGGGCGACATCGTGATCCAGCTCGATCATCGGCCCGAACGCCGGGTTGATCCCGGTGTTGTTGACCAGCATGTCCACCCGGCCGAAGGCATCCATGGCCCGGGCCACGGCCTCCTGCTGGTGCTGCACGTCGTCGGCCTTGCCCGGCACCGCGATGGCGTGCTCGGCACCGCCGAGCGACTCCACCGCCTCGTTCAGGGCGTCCGGCTTGCGCGCCGTCAGGCACACTCGGGCGCCCTCGGCCACCAGCTTCTCGGCGATCCCGAGTCCGATGCCCCGGCTGGCGCCGGTCACGATCGCCACCCGGCCGTCGAACCGCTTGCTCATGCGCGTCCTTTCTCCTGGTTTCGTTCCCGAGGACCGGTGTCCCTCAGCTGCCGCCGGAGGATCTTGCCGGTCGCTGTTTTCGGCAGATCGTCGAGGATTTCGACCTCGCGCGGGTACTTGTAGGCGGCGAGCTGCTGCTTGCAGTGCTCCACCAGCTCGGGCCCGGTGGCCTGCTGGCCGGCGGCAAGACTGACGAAGGCGCGGACGGTTTCACCGCGATACGCATCCGGTATCCCGACCACGGCCGCCTCCCGGACGGCGGGGTGTCCGTAAAGGACGTCCTCCACTTCACGCGGCCACACCTTGAACCCGGAGGCACTGATCATGTCCTTCTTCCGGTCCACGACGTAGAACCAGCCCTCGGAGTCCATGAAACCCACGTCACCGGTGTGCAGCCGGCCGCCGTCAATCGACGCCGCGGTCTCGTCCGGTTTGTTCCAGTACGCGGGTACCACCATCGGACCCTCGATCACGATCTCGCCGATCTCTCCCGCCGGCAGGTCCTTGCCGTCGTTGTCGACGATGCGCAGCACCGTGTTCAGCGTAGGCACGCCGACGCTCAGCGTGCCGGACGCGGGATCGACGGGTGCTTCCCGGCCGGCGGGCGTGGAGGTCGCGGTGGCCGTGGTCTCGGTCAGGCCGTAGCCGTTACGGATGTAGTGGCCGAAGCGCTGCCGGAACGCCTCCACGACGGCCGACGGCAGCGGCGCGCCGCCCGAGTAGACGGCGCCCAGCGAGGCGAAATGCTCGCGGGTGACGTCAGGATGGTTCATCAGCGCCATGTATGCCGTGGACGGACCCACCATGAAGTACGGCTGATGCTCCCGCAGGGCGTCGAGCACCACTCCCGGCTCGAACCGGTACGCGAGGTCGAGCGTGCCGCCGAGGCTCAGGGTCGCCCCGAGCTGGCAGACCATGCCGGTGATGTGAAACAGCGGAGCCAGCGCGAAGATCGCCGCCCCCTCCGGCGCCCGGGAGGAGGACCTGATCCCCTCGGCGTTGAAGCAGACGTTGCCGTGCGTGTTCGTGGCGCCTTTGGGCACACCGCTGGTTCCGGATGTGTACGTCAGGAGCGCGACGTCGCTGCTCGCGAGCGTGACCTCCGGTGGGGTGTCATTCTGGCGCGCTCGCGCCACGGCGAGCAGGTCGGCGGCGTCGGGGGCGGACACCCGCTCAGTCGCGGCGAAAAGCCGGGGGTCGTGACGGGTCTGCAGATCCAGCTCGCTGGTGGTGAGGGAGATGCGGACGCCGGCCTCGCGGGCGATCGGCCCGAGCACGTCCCGCCACCCCTGCTCCGACGACACGACCGCCGCCGGGGCCGCGTCTGGCAGGATCGTCGTCAGCTCGCGGCTGCGGTACATCGGGTTGAGCGGCACCACGATCCCGCCGGCCTTCCAGCCGGCCAGCAGCGCGATGACGAACTGCGGCACGTTCTGCAGGTACAGCGCGAGCCGGTCACCCGCGCGGAAGCCCTGTTCCAGCAGGTAGCTGGCCAACCCGTCGCTGAGCGCGTCCAACTCGGCGTAGCTGACCGTGGCGTCGAAGTACGTCAGCGCCGCGCGGTCCGGTACCCGCGCGAGCGTCGCATCGAACAGCGACAGCATGTCCTGGAACTGCGGCGTGAGCTGCTGCGGGACGTCGGGGTCGTAGAGCGCCAGCCACGGGCGCTGGTCGTAGATGCTGCCCATGGAACCTCCGTCAGACTCATCAGACCGTCACACTTCACCAGACCGACTAGTCGGTCTGTTCAGTCAACGGCCTCACGTGCCGGACGTCAAGAGGCCACCGGACATCAAGGGGCCAAACATCAACCCCACAACACGCGCACGCTCGCGCACGTTTCGGCGCACCATCCGGGCCTGGGGCGTTAGTCTGGGGCTATGTCCGTCGCGCTGGAAGCCGTGCTGGCCCGAGCGGGATTGCAGGTCACCGCGACCGAATTCCTCTCCCTCGTCGAAGACGCCGCCAAGCGGCTCACCCCGCGCCAGGAGGACCCGTCAGAGCGGTTCACCGACGCCGAGTGCGCCGCCCTCAGCGAGGTGGGCCTGGACCTGGCCCGCTCCAGCGAGGACGAGGGCGACCCGCGCGCCCGCACCATCGCCGAGCACACCGTGCTGCGCGACACGGCGCTGAGCGTGGCGCAGGCGGCGGAGCGCATCGGGGTGGACAGCAGCCGCATCCGCCACCGCATCCTCGCCGACCAGCTGATCGGCTGGAAAGCTCGCGGCGGCTGGCGGCTGCCGGCCTGGCAGTTCACCGACCACGACGTCCTCCCCGGCCTGGAAACGGTGCTGGCCGCCATGCCGGATGACCAGCCGGCGCTGGTGCTGGCGAACTTCATGACCACGCCGCAGGAAGACCTGCTGATCGGCCACCGGCCAACGAGCCCGAGGCAGTGGCTGCTGGCCGGCGGGGACGCCGCGCGTGCCGCCCAGTTGGCCGCCGCGATCGGCACCCCGGCCTGACCTGGCCCACGCCCATGGCTCGGCTCCCCCAGCCGCCAGCACCCGCCGTGTTGCAGGCGATGCTGCGGCGCACCGAAGACGTCATCGCGCTTCCCGCCGGTACCCGGCTCGCCCGGGTCTTCACAGCCGGAGGAAAGCACCCGCAGCAGTGGAACACCTTCCGGTACGCGGGTCCGCTTCCGCACGCACGGTTCGACCCGCACCGGCCCGACTCCCAGGGCGGTCCGGCGGTCACACGCGAGCACGGGGTGCTGTACTTCTCGCTGTCGGTACGCACCTGTGTCGCCGAAGTCTTCCAAGCGACGTCCACAGTAGACAGAAGCACACGTGAACCGCACCTCGTGGTGTTCCGGCCCCGGCGCACCCTGCGGCTACTGGACCTGTCCGGCCTGTGGCCGACTCGGGCGGGCGCCTCGCAGGCGATCAACAGCGGCGTCAAGGAACGGACCCAGGCCTGGGCACGCGCCATCCGCGCCGCGTACCCCGAGCTGGACGGGCTCTGGTACCGGTCGTCGATGGACGCCGGTCAACCCTCGGTGTGCCTCTGGGACCCGCCCGCGGCGAGCGCGCTACCGGAGTCACCGGACGTGCTGCTGCCGCTGAACCACCCAGGGCTCGACGTCCCACTGGGGCGAGTGTGCCGGGAACTCAGTTACACGCTGCTCGATTGAGGGCTGGTTTCGCGCGCTTTGGCCAGGCTCGCGACCGTCGTGATCGCCAGGACGACCACGATGAACCCGAGGGACACCCAGTTGTTGATATCCATCCACCCCGGCAGGAGCTGGTACTCGCACAGCCCGTGCACGATCAGCTTGACCCCGATGAACCCGAGGATGGGAGCAAGACCCCGCGAAAGGTACACGAGCTTGGTCATCAGCCCGCCGATGACGAAGTAGAGTTGGCGCAGCCCCATCAGGGCGAACGCGTTCGCGGCGAACACCAGGAAAGGAGCCTGGGTGATACCGAAGATCGCCGGAATGGAGTCCATCGCGAACAGCAGATCCGCGCTTCCGATCGCGGCGATCACCAGCAACAGCGGGGTCAGGTGACGCCGTCCGTCGATCTTCACGACGCACCGGTGCCCGTGGTACTCGCCGGTAACCGGAAAGACCTTGCGCACCCAGCGAACGACGCCATCAGCGCCGCCCTCGCCGTGCGTCCCGCTCTCGCCTTTCGCGCCGACCAGGCGCGCCGCGGTCCACAGCAGGAACCCGCCGAATACGAAAAAGATCCAGATAAACTCGGTGATCAGCGCTGATCCGATCGCGATGAACACCCCACGCATCGCCAGCGCCAGCACGATACCGACCAACAGCACCCGCTGCTGGTGCACGGCCGGTACCGCGAAGCTGGCCATCAACACCATGAACACGAAGAGGTTGTCCACGCTCAACGAGTACTCGGTGAGATAACCGGTGAAATACTCGACGGCGAAGTGCGCGTCAGCGAAGTACCAGACGCCGAGCCCGAACAAGATCGCGCAGCCGACGTAGAAGCCCACCCACTTGAGCGAATCCGCGGCGGTGACCTGTTGCGACTTGCGACCGATGATCAGCAGGTCAAGCAGGAGCAGGGCGGCCAAGCCAGCCAGCGTCAGTCCCCAGACCCACCAGGGAACATCGATCATCTCGGGTCGCACACATACCTCCGGTACAGGGCTCACGCCCACAACCGGAGGTCTCTCCCACCAGCGATCCAGGCACCCGGATCAGCCGGTCAGCGACACCGGGACGGTCGAAGAACGCCGTTCCGTGATGACGATGCCGCCGCGAAGGAATACTCCCCTCCACGCTATGGCGAAGATTATCCCCGATGTCCACTATCTCGACCAGCCCGGGTGAGCAGCCACACAGCACGGCGACCGCGAGCCTCCCCTCCAGCCCTCGTCTCACCGTTATGATCGACGATCACCGCATGCGGGGATGCGGGCGTCGGGGGCTCAAGAAGTAACAGAGTAGCCACGAAAGCAGATCCATGAGTCTCCGAATGATTGCTACTTCAATGCACCCCGCCGAACTATGAATCCGCGACCGAGGTTTTCCCCTACTGTCGATGTTGTGTCCGTGTCTTCCGGCCGTAAGGGGCCCTCCACTCGCCGTAAGGGCTTTCTGGTCATCGCCGTGACCCTGGTGGCTCTCGTGATCGCCGCCGCCGGTCTGTGGGGCTCGACCACGGACACCCCCAGCCCACAACCGAGCCAGATCACCACCCGCCAGGCGCTCGTCGACGCGCTGGACGGCCCGGGCGGGCGGGACCGGGTGCAGATCGACGTGACGCTGTACGCGCCGGCCCAGACCCCGGCGCCGGCCATCCTGCTGGCCCACGGCTTCGGCGAGGACAAGAACAGCGTGTCCGGTGAGGCGAACGAGCTCGCCGCGCGCGGCTTCACGGTGCTGGCCTACTCGGCGCGCGGCTTCGGGCGCAGCACCGGCCAGATCGCGCTGAACTCGCCCGACTACGAGGTCGCCGACGCCCACCAGCTCATCGACTGGCTCTCGCGGCAGCCCGAGGTCGCCCGGGACGGCGAGAACGACCCGAAGATCGGGGTGACCGGCTCGTCCTACGGCGGCGCGCTCTCGCTCCTGCTCGCGGGCACCGACCCGCGCGTGAAAGCGGTCGCGCCGGTGATGACCTACAACGACCTCGAACAGGCGCTTCTCCCCAACTCGTCTTCGGGGCAGCCCATACCGGCTCGTACGCCCGCACAGGGCACGTCCACCCCGGACGGGGTGTTCAAGCAGGGGTGGGCCGGATTGCTGTTCGCCAGCGGAGCGGGCGGAGGCGCCCCACACCGGGAAATGCCAGAACCGGACCACGATGCCGGCGACGCTGCCCAGCCCACGCTCCCCGGAGGCGCTGGGCCGCCGGAGCCCGCGACGTGCGGCAACTTCCGTGCCGAAGTGTGCGCCGCCTACACCGAGGTCGCGCAGACCGGCAAGCCCAGCCCCGCGACCCTGAACCTGCTGGCCGCCGCGTCCCCGAAGAGCGTCACGCACAACATCAAGGCGCCGACGTTGCTGGTGCAGGGCGAGCGCGACAGCCTGTTCGGCCTGGACCAGGCGGACGCCAACGCCCGCCAGATCGCGGCGGCGGGCGCGAAGGTCAAGACCATCTGGTACCCCGGTGGCCACGACGGCTCTGGTCCCGGGCCGGCGATCCGCTCCCAGATCGCGGACTGGTTCGCCTACCACCTCGCGCCGCCCGGCCACGCGCCCGTGCCGGACCCGGGAACCGGGTTCGAGTACGTCATCGCAGGTCAACCCCAGCGCGACGGGAAGATCCCGGAGCACACCGTGGCGGCTGCCGGCTATCCCGGCCTGGGGTCGGGAACCGCGGAGCGGTCGTCGCTGCCTCTGCACGGCCCGGCCGCGCGTGTGATCAACCCGCCGGGTGGCGTCCCGGCTGCCACCAGCGCTATTCCCGGGGCCGGCAGCATCAGCAACTCGCGCTTCGGTGCCGGGATCGCCCACGACTTCCCCGGCCAGACGGCGGTGTTTCGCACCGATCCGCTCGGCAAGCAGATGCTGATCTCCGGTGTGTCCCAGGCACGGATCTCGGTCGCGGCCGTCCCCGGACAGCCGAACCCGGGAGACGCCGTGTTGTTCGCCAAGCTCTACGACGTCGGGGCCGACGGCGAGCGCACCCTGACCGGCAACGCCGTCTCCCCGCTGCGCGTCACCGACCTGCCACCGGACGGGAGCCCGGTCGAAACCAACGTCGCCCTACCGGGGGTCGTGCAACCGGTGGAAGCCGGGCACCACTTGGAGCTCGCGGTCACCACCACTGACCAGGCGTACCGCACGCCAACCACGCCAGCCGTCTACCGCGTCGGACTCGCTGGTGACAACGCGCTGTCGGTTCCCACCGTTGCGGGCACGTCGATCAACTCCAGCGCGGTTCCGGTACCCGCGCTGACCGGAATCGGTCTGATCCTCGCCGGCGCGCTGCTGGTGTGGCTGATCGCCGCCATCCGCCGCGGCCACGCGGACGACGCCGACCCCGACCTCGCGGACACGCCCCTGGTGTTCTCCCAGGTCGCCAAGTCCTACCCGGGCAGGCTCACGGCCGTCCGCGACCTGTCGATGCGGGTCGAACGCGGTCAGGTGGTCGGACTGCTCGGCCCGAACGGCGCGGGCAAGACCACGACCCTGCGGATGCTGCTGGGTCTGGTGCGCCCGTCACGCGGGGAGATTCGGGTGTTCGGCCATCGGGTGTTCTCCGGCGCCCCGGCGCTCTCCCGCATCGGGGCGTTCGTGGAAGGCCCGGGATTCCTGCCGCATCTGTCCGGCGTGAGCAACCTGCGGTCGTACTGGGCCGCCACCGGTCGTCCCTGGTCGGAGGCCAAGCTTGACGAGGTGCTGCGCATCGCCGGTCTGGGCAAGGCCGCGCGCCGCCGTGTCCGCACCTACAGCCGGGGCATGAAGCAGCGACTGTCGATCGCCCAAGCCATGCTGGGCATGCCTGATCTGCTGGTCCTGGACGAGCCGACCGACGCACTCGATCCCCCGCAGATCCGCCAGCTCCGCGACGTCCTCAGACGGTATGCCGAGACCGGCCGCAGTGTGCTGCTGTCCAGCCACCTGCTCTCCGAGGTGGAGCAGATCTGCACGCACGTGGTGGTGATGCACCTCGGCGAGGTGGTCGCCGAGGGCAGCGTGACCGACCTCGCCGCCGTCGACGGCCAGTTCACCTTCCGGGTCGACCAGCCCGGGCTGGCGGCGGAGTCGCTGCGGTCGCTGGAAGGCATCGGCGACGTGCGCGCCGACGGCGACCGCGTCCACGCCGACCTCGCCGGCCACGCTCCCGCGGTGGCGGTCAACGTGCTCGTCGCATCGGGCGTCGCCATCAGCCAAATCAGCCCCCGCCGGAGACTGGAGGACGCATTCCTGCAGCTTGTCGGCCAGGATGATGATGCGGCGCCGAAGGCCGAGCACGGTGAGGATGCCGACGGTCACACCGGAACAGCCGAACCTGAGGGCGACCTTGGCGCCAACGACCTGGACGAGGGCGACCTGGGCGAGAGCGACCTTGAGGTGGCCTACGGAGATGCTCCGGCCCTCGATTCCGACGACCTCGACACCGCTGACGGCCTCGATGACCTAGATGACCTCGGGCTGGATCACAGCGGTCTCGATGACGGCGGTCTCGATCACAACGGTCTCGGCGCCTCGGACATCGACTCGGCGAGCCTGAACACCACTAACGGGACCCGTGCACTGGGGAGGAACGGTGAGCAACACCGACACTGAGCGGGACGCGAAGTCGTCACTCGAAGACTCCCCCCGACTCGACCCGCAGTCGTCGGACGGCAGCGCCTACGGCTACCGCCCGGGCCGGACGCTGCCGCTGCGCGTCGAGTTGCGTAGGCAGGCCAGCCGGCGGCGCACGGTGCTGACACTGCTGTTCCTGGCGGTGCTCCCGATCCTGTTGCTGGTCGCGTTCCAGTCCGGCGGGCACGTCGGCGGGCGGGGCAGCTCGCGCAACCTGGCGGACATCGCGACGTCCAGCGGCCTGAACTTCACGGTGTTCACGCTGTATGCAGCCACCGACTTCCTGCTCGTCGTGGTGGTGGCGCTGTTCTTCGGTGACACGGTCTCCGGCGAAGCTTCCTGGTCGAGCCTGAAGTACCTGCTGGCAGCCCCTATACCGCGGTCCCGCCTGCTACGGCAGAAGGCGCTCGTCGCCGCCGTCCTGTCGGTGGTCGCACTTGCCTTGCTGGCGGCGGTCGCGCTCGCCGCCGGCACGTACTGGTACGGGCACGGGGACCTCCTGACCCCGACCGGCGAGGCACTGCCGCTGGTCTCGGGCCTGCTCCGGCTCGCGGTCGCGGTCGGCTACATGGCGGTCCAACTGTCCTGGATCGCCGGCCTCGCCTTGTGGTGGAGTGTCTCGACGGACGCGCCCCTCGGCGCGGTCGGCGGGGCGGTCCTGGTGTCCATCCTGTCCCAGATCCTCGACCAGATCACCGCACTGGGTGACCTCCGAACGTACCTGCCGACGCATTACGCCCTCAGCTGGACCGACCTGCTCACCAGCGACATCGACTGGACCAGCCTCGCCAACGGCGCCTTCTCGGCGCTGGCGTACGCGACCGCGTTCATCGTGTTGGCGGTCCTGCGCTTCCGCACGAAGGACATCACGACCTGAGGGACATCACGACCTGAGCGACCGGTGGTCAGGTCGCGGCACCCTGGCCGCCGGTTGAACCACCACCCTCGCCACCGGGCGGCCCTCCATGCAGGTCATCCCGCCTGCGGCGGAACTCGTCCTCGTCGATCTCCCCTGCGGCATACCGGCGGCGGAGTATCGCTTCAGCCTCGTCCGCACCGCGACCGGCACCCTTGTGGTGCCTCGGACCGGACAGGAACAACACGCGGATGAACCAGATGATGGCCAGGATGATCAGTACGAGTAGCCCCAGGGTGACCAGAGTCCAGAGGAAGATCCCAAACCCGAAGCCAGCTCCGTAGTGGTGCATCATCGCCGGCACCTCCCCTCACGAGCCTGGAACAGCTCCGTGCCCAGCCTCTAGCAGCCAATTTAGACCTGACGAGTTCCGCCGGGTAGGGCAGTAAGCTGAAGAGTCGCTGGGAAAACGGGCAGTGGTGTTGACCGATGGGCAACCCTTCGTGCCCTGGGGTGGTTGTGCCGAAACACCGGCGCGACCTGCGGCTTCGGCTGCACCAGGAACGCGACCATGGCGACTCCGCATTCGGCGCTCCCAGCGTTCCGGGGCTCCCAGCGTCCCGGTGCTCCCAGCGTCCCGGTGCTCCCAGCGCCCCGGGCTCACGCCTGCCTGCCATTACTCACAGCCCGAGGGAAGACATGTCGCGACCAGATCCAACCGTCAGGGGCCAGGAACTCGGCGAAGAACTCCGCGCGATACGCGAAGCTGCCGGGTTGACCATCCACCCGATCTTGGTGATCAGTGTGCAACCTCAAGCCAGGTGGAGGTCAATTGGCAGCGCAGGCGACATCCCACCCGATCCGAACGGGAATCGGGCATGCAGCGGGACGACTTCATTCCTATCTGGTGAAGTCGAAGGTGTGCCAGTCGCATCTGCTGCAACCACGCTCGCGTGCTGCGCGCCCCGTCACGCACGGCCAGCCCTCGCCGGTCGGCCTCGGCGATGACCGGCACCTGCACGGCCATCAGCAGCCGCATCGCCGTTTCCAGCTCCCGGATTACGTCGCCAACCTCGGCACCGTCGAGCGCGTGCCGTCGGGCTACTCCGCCATCTCACGGAACAGCCCCAACACAGACCACACATCCACGCTCATGATCCCAGCATGACCGGGTCACAACCCCCCGTCATCACCCAAAAAGGGAACAAGGGTTCGAAGCGGCCGAAGGGGTCTAGGCCGCCACCGACAACCGATCCAGGCGTTCCGGCTGGGGCCACTTGACGTTCGTGGCCCACCCCGCCTTCTCGAACAGCCAGATCACCCGGGCCGAGATGTCGATCTGCCCCCGTTTGACCCCGTGCCGCGCGCAGGTCGGGTCGGCGTGGTGCAGGTTGTGCCAGGACTCGCCCATGCTCAGGACCGCCAGCGGCCAGAAGTTCGCCGCCTTGTCCCGACTACGAAACGGCCGATCCCCGATCATGTGGCAAATGGAATTCACCGACCACGTCACGTGGTGCAGGAAGGCCACGCGTACCAACCCAGCCCAGAAGAACGCCGTGAGCGCACCCCACCAAGTCCCGGTTACCAGCCCGCCCATCAATGCCGGAAGGGCCAGCGTCAGAGCCGTCAGCGGGCCGAACAGCCGGTGGACAAGGCGAATATCCCGATCCGCGAGCAAGTCGGGCGCGAAGCGCTCCTGGTTCGTCAGGTCCCGCTCGAAAAGCCAACCCATATGCGCGTGCCAGAAGCCGCGCGCCAAGGCCGCCGGGGACGACCCGAACGCCCAAGGCGAGTGCGGATCGCCTTCGGAGTCCGAAAAGGCGTGATGTCTGCGGTGGTCCGCCACCCAATGCAGGATCGGCCCCTGAACCGCCATGCTCCCGGCGACCGCGAGCGCGATGCGCAGCCACCGACGAGCACGGAACGAACCGTGCGTGAAGTAGCGGTGAAACCCGACCGTCACGCCAAGAATCGTGAAGGCGTACCAGCCAACCGCGAGCACGACATCGGACCAGCGCAGTCCCCATCCCCACAACGCTGGGACCGAAGCGACCAGCGCCAGGAACGGGCCGATGATGAAGACGTACACGGAGAGGTGCGGAGCCAGCGGGCGCTTGCCGGCGAACATCGGCTTCGCGCCTGGCCTGCCGGCCTGGGAGGCTGCTGTGGTCGTCACACACGCAGGTATACCGAACCGAAGCGCACGCGCCACCACCGCGCGACCAACCGCAGCTCACAGACCGGTGAACAGCGGGCTCACTCGATACCGGCAGCGTCCATGCCACGCAGCTCCTTCTTCAGGTCGTGGATCTCGTCGCGCAGCCGTGCCGCCAGCTCGAACTGCAGCTCCCTCGCGGCGCTCATCATCTGGTCGTTGAGCTGCTGCACCAGATCAGCGAGTTCGGCCCGTGGCATGGACTTGATGTCGCGGTCTTCCAGCACGCCGGCCGCACCCCGGGTCGCTTCGCCGCTTGGCTTCTTCCCGCGCGAGACGTTCCGCCCGGAGCCACCGACCGGCACGCTCTCCTCGGTGTCCTCGGCTTCGCTGTAGACCCGATCCAGGATGTCCGCGATCTGCTTGCGCAGCGGTTGCGGGTCGATGCCGCGCTCTTCGTTGTACGCGATCTGCTTGGCACGGCGCCGGTTCGTCTCGTCGATGGCGTGTCGCATCGAGTCCGTGACCGTGTCCGCGTACATGTGCACTTGGCCAGAGACGTTCCGCGCTGCACGCCCGATGGTCTGGATCAGGCTCGTGCCCGAACGCAGGAATCCTTCCTTATCGGCGTCCAAAATGGACACGAGTGACACCTCGGGCAGGTCCAACCCCTCCCGCAGCAGGTTGATGCCGATCAGCACGTCGTACTCGCCCAGCCGCAGCTGCCGCAACAGCTCCACGCGGCGCAGGGTGTCCACTTCGGAGTGCAGGTAGCGCACCCGGATACCGAGTTCCAGCAGGTAGTCGGTCAGGTCCTCGGCCATCTTCTTGGTCAGCGTGGTGACCAGCACCCGCTCGTCGCGCTTCGCCCGCTCGCGGATCTCGCCGACCAGATCGTCGATCTGGCCTTCCGTCGGCTTGACGACCACCTCGGGGTCCACCAGCCCGGTCGGCCGGATCACCTGTTCGACGAACTCCCCGCCGGACCGCGCCATCTCGTACGGCCCGGGCGTGGCCGACAGGTACACCGTCTGGCCGATCCGGTCGGAGAACTCCTCCCAGGTCAGCGGGCGGTTGTCCAGCGCGCTGGGCAGCCGGAAGCCGTGCTCGACCAGGGTGCGCTTGCGGGAGGCGTCCCCCTCGTACATTCCGCCTATCTGCGGGACCGTGTAGTGCGACTCGTCGATGACCAGCAGGAAGTCGTCCGGGAAGTAGTCCAGCAGCGTCGCCGGAGCCGATCCGGCCTCGCGGCCGTCGATGTGTCGCGAGTAGTTCTCGATTCCCGAGCAGAAGCCGACCTGGCGCATCATCTCGATGTCGTAGTGCGTGCGCATCCGCAGCCGCTGCGCCTCGAGCAGCTTGTTCTGCTTCTCCAGCTTGGCCAACTGCTCGTCCAGTTCGGCCTCGATGCCACGGATCGCCTTCTCCATCCGCTCCGGTCCGGCCACGTAGTGCGTGGCCGGGAAGATCCGCAGGTCCTCGACCTCCTCGACGGCTTCACCGGTCAGCGGGTGCAGGTAGTACAGGCGGTCGATCTCGTCGCCGAAGAACTCGATGCGCACCGCAAGTTCCTCGTAGGCGGGAATGACCTCCACGGTGTCGCCACGGACGCGGAAGGTGCCCCGGGCGAACGCGATGTCGTTGCGCTGGTACTGCACGTCCACCAGCGCCCGCAGGAAGACGTCCCGGTCGACCTCGCCGCCGACCTTCAGCTCGATGGATCGGTCCAGATACGACTGGGGCGTACCGAGGCCGTAGATGCAGGACACGGACGAGACGACGACCACGTCCCGGCGGCTGAGCAGGTTCGAGGTCGCCGAGTGGCGCAGCCGTTCGACATCCTCGTTGATCGAGGAGTCCTTCTCGATGTAGGTGTCGGTCTGCGGGACGTACGCCTCGGGTTGGTAGTAGTCGTAGTAGCTGACGAAGTACTCGACGGCGTTGTCCGGGAAGAACCCGCGCAGCTCGTTGGCGATCTGGGCGGCGAGCGTCTTGTTCGGCTCCAGCACCAGCGTGGGGCGCTGGACGCGTTCGATCAACCACGCGGTGGTGGCCGACTTGCCGGTCCCGGTCGCGCCGAGCAGCACGACGTCCGTCTCCCCGGCGTTGATCCGGCGTTCCAGGTCGGCGATGGCCTGCGGCTGGTCACCGGCCGGCTGGTAGTCGCTGACCACCCGGAACCGGCTGTCCTTGCGCGGGATGTCGCTGACCGGACGGAACTCGGAATGCGCCAGTACCGGGCGCTCGGTCGCAAAAGCCACGCCTTCGAGGGTAGGAGGTGGCCCTGACGTTCTGCGAGCACATCGGCCAGCCCCCGGTCCGCCGCTGCCGAGGCGGGACGCCAGGAGGTAAACACCGAAAACTGGCGTGGTCTGAGAAATGAGCTGGTAAGGGGTGGTGCTCAAGGTGGTTCCAGCGCCAATAATGGAATGGTCGGCTCATGTCCTGGAGGTGGTGTGATGTCGACTGGCAGTATGCCCATCGCCGGGCATCCAGACCTTGCCGAGATGCGCGCACGGTACGAGCGGGCCGCGGAGACGGCAACGGCTCAGGTTGCCGATGGCGTCGTCGTTCTGGCCGGGCTGTTCGTGGCGCTGTCCCCGTGGATCGCGGGTTTCAGCGCACGGACTCCTTCACTGGCGGTGAACAACCTGGTCACCGGCCTGGCCATCGGGGTGTTGGGGCTGTCGTTCGCGACGGCCTTCCACCGGACCCACGGCATCGCGTGGACCTGCCCACTGCTCGGCGTGTGGTCCATCGTTTCTGTGTTCGTCATCAGCGGGACCGTGATCACCACCAGCACGGTGCTGTGCAACGTGATCGGCGGTGCGGTCGCGCTGGTCGCCGGCCTGGGTGCCATGGCACCGGCGATGTCACCAGCGGCGCGAGGCCGCCAAACGTAACCGAGAGGCACCGCGAAATATTGGGAGGATGAGCGAAAGGTGGGCGCGACGCCGCAGAGGGTGGGCGTCGCGCCCGTTCACGCATAGGGTGGGGCTGTGACCACCCAGCGTGAGATCGCCGAGCAGCTCGGGCTACCCATCCACCCGCCTAAAGTGGAAATCTTCGACCTCGAACACAGGACCAACACCGACTCAAAGAACCGGGTTCGTCGTGTCGACGAATACCGCGTGGAACCGTTCGGGCTGTTCATGGCCCGGCCCATGGCCGACCATCCGCGTGCCACCTACGTGGAGTCGTGGTTGTTGCCGGACCTCGGGATTCGCGTGACGGACTGGGAATGGAAGCCGGGCGCGGGCCGTGACCAGGACTTCTACCTGGACATCGTGGACGTCGAGCGTGGCTCGAAGCAGTGGCGCAGCGTCGATTACTACCTGGACATCACGGTACGTGCGGGTCGCGGCGCCGAGGTTCTGGATATTGACGAGTTTCTGGTGGCCGCACGGGCGGATCTGCTGGACCCGGCCACGGCACAACGCGCGCTGGAGATCACCTACGCCACGACGGACGGCCTTGCGCGACACGACTACGACCTGGCTCGGTGGCTTCGCGACAAGGGCATCGAGCTGAGGTGGAACCGCACCGGCACCGGCTACCGCCAGTACGGTGGCGACGGTTAAGTACACCTGATCGATGCGCGAACAGATGCAAACAGTTACACAACAACTCGCTACTGTTGATCACTGGGAGCCGGCTGCGGACTACCCTCTAACGGGTGGGTTCGGTGGTCACTCCCCAGCTAGTGGACGTCATAGATCTGTTCAGCGCACAGCGGATCAGTCCGTCCGGGCATCGACAGCAGCTCACGACCTGCCAGGTCGAACGCTGGGGACTCGCCCTGGAATGCCCGATTCCTGAGGACCCCACTTTCGAGTCCGAGGTCAGTTGGCTGTTCACTGACCTGGGATTACGCCTGACCCAACGACGCCCCAGGAGCCGGCACGCCCGGCGTGGACCGAGCGTGCTCACGGCGGTGTACATCGAGCGGGACACCCGCTCCTGGAGCACCACGGACCTGCTGCTCGGCCTAGAGGTCCCCGACCAGGGTGCCCCCCGACTGGTCCAGGCGGAGGACTTCGCGGCCGCCGTCTCCGGCGGGGTCATCCGTGCGAGCGAAGCTGAATACGCTCTGCGAACAGTGCACCGGACGTTCGAACAGCTCAGCCTGCATCACGACCTCGGTCAGTGGCTGACGCACCGGGGCATCTTCGACACCTGGCCGCGGTGACCAGAAGTGCTCACCCCAGAAGTGCTCAACGCTGACCCGTCGTTTCAGGACGAAGGCGGAGTCCAACCCGTGCGCTCCGCCCACTGTTGGGCTCGGACGAACGCGTCGTCGAACCACGGCTCCTTGGCCTCGGCATAGGCGTCCGGGGTCGCGTCGGCAGAGTGCCGATCGGCCAACTCCCGCTTGAACGCTTCGTACTCCGACCGTGCCTGTGCGTCCGCGCGTAGCCAATCGGGGAACAGCAGGGCGAATCGCCAGGCCGCCGTCCCGATCACGCGCACGTGCACATTGACCGGGCGGCACGGGTCGGCGGAGGCGTGCATCCGTTTCGCCCACTGCGCCGGATCGTGTGCGGCTGGTTTCGGCCGGTCCCGCGTGATGCCGCTGATCACGGGGAAGCCGGCTTCGGCAAGGGGCTCGGCCAGGCCGCCCGCGTCCACCAGCGAGCCGACGGTGACCTGGAGGTCGATCACGTCGTTGGCGGCGAGCCCGGGAACGGATGTCGAGCCGATGTGATCCACTCGCACGGCCCGGTCCCCAGCCGCGAACCTGAGCCGCTCGGTCAGTCGCCGTGCCTGTCGTGGCCATTCCGGGTCCGGTCCGACGAGCCTCGGCGGACCGGTGCGAGCGTGCGGTCTCCCCAGCCGCACGTTGGCTTCGAAGTCCACGAGGCGCTCTGACCACACCCGGTCCACACTCTCCAGCAGGCCAGCGACCGGACCGGAGTTGTCCAGCCACACATCAGCGACCTCGCGCCGCTGCTCGTCCGTCGCCTGCGCGTCGATGCGTCTGCGGGCATCATCTTCTTCCAGGCCGCGTGCGACGAGTCGGCGCACCCGGTCCTCGACCGGAGCGTCCACGACGATCACCAGGTGATAGCCGGGCGCGAGACGGTTCTCCACCAGCAGCGGGACGTCGTGCACGACGATCGCGTCCGCCGGTGCCTGATCCATCAGCTCCGCGGTACGAATTCCGATCCGTGGGTGGACGATCCCGTTGAGCGTGGCCCGGGCGTCGTTGTCGGCGAACACCCGCCGCGCCATCGCCGGGCGGTCCAGGGCGCCGTCGGCGTCGAGGATCTCCGCCCCGAACTCCTCGACCAGCTCCGCAAGGCCGGGGCTGTCGGGCGCGACGACCTCCCGCGCGACCTGGTCGGCGTCGATGACCACCGCGCCCCGCCGCGCGAGGCGCTCGGCCACCGTCGACTTGCCGGAACCGATACCACCGGTGAGTCCCACTCGCAGCACGCGAGCAATCCTGCCAGGAGGCACCCGAAACAGCGGAAGGGTCCCGCTCCCCGGCCGGAACCGGAAAACGGGACCCTTCCCCGTCAGCTCAGCTCACGCTCACGCGCCGCCGGAGAGCTTCTCGCGCAGCGCGGCGAGCTGCGCGTCGCTGGCCAGCGACCCGCTCTCGTCCTGCTGCTCAGAGTTGCTGGACGCGTTCGAGGACGTGGCGTTGCCGCCACCACCCTGCGGCTGCTGCTCGCCGCCGTCCTCGGCCGCGCCGGCCGCCGCGGCTTCCGCGTCGGCCTCGCGGGCCTTCGCGACCTGCTTCATGTGCTGCTCGTAGCGCTGGAGAGCCTCGGCGTACTGACGCTCCCACTCCTCGCGCTGCGTCTCGTAGCCGTCCTGCCACTCCTGGGTCTCCGGGTCGAAGCCCTCGGGGTAGATGTAGTTGCCCTCGTTGTCGTACTCCGCGGCCATGCCGTACTGCGTCGGGTCGAACTCGGAGTCCGGGGAGAAGCCCTCGTTGGCCTGCTTCAGCGACAGCGAGATGCGCCGGCGCTCCAGGTCGATGTCGATGACCCGCACCATGACCTCGTCGCCGACCTGAACGACCTGCTCCGGGATCTCGACGTGGCGCTCGGCCAGCTCGGAGATGTGCACCAGGCCCTCGATGCCCTCCTCGACGCGGACGAACGCGCCGAACGGCACCAGCTTGGTGACCTTGCCCGGGACGATCTGGCCGATCGCGTGGGTCCGGGCGAACTGGCGCCACGGGTCCTCCTGCGTGGCCTTCAGCGACAGCGAGACGCGCTCGCGGTCCATGTCCACGTCGAGCACCTCGACGGTGACCTCCTGGCCGACCTCGACAACCTCGCTGGGGTGGTCGATGTGCTTCCAGGACAGCTCGGAGACGTGGACCAGGCCGTCCACCCCACCCAGATCGACGAACGCACCGAAGTTGACGATGGAGGACACCACGCCCTTGCGGACCTGGCCCTTCTGCAACTGGTGCAGGAACTCGCTGCGGACCTCGGACTGGGTCTGCTCCAGCCAGGCACGGCGGGACAGGACCACGTTGTTGCGGTTCTTGTCCAGCTCGATGATCTTGGCTTCGAGTTCCCGGCCCACGTAGGGCTGCAGGTCGCGAACGCGCCGCATTTCGACCAGGGACGCCGGCAGGAAGCCGCGCAGGCCGATGTCGAGGATGAGGCCGCCCTTGACGACCTCGATGACGGTGCCGCGCACGGGCTCGTCCTTCTCCTTGAGCTCCTCGATGGTGCCCCAGGCGCGCTCGTACTGGGCGCGCTTCTTGGAGAGGATCAGCCGGCCTTCCTTGTCCTCCTTCTGCAGGACAAGTGCCTCAACGAAATCGCCGGTGGCGACGACCTCGGCGGGATCGACGTCGTGCTTGATCGACAGCTCGCGGGAGGGAATCACGCCCTCGGTCTTGTAGCCGATATCAAGCAGCACCTCGTCGCGGTCAACCTTGACGATGGTGCCTTCGACGATGTCCCCGTCATTGAAGTACTTGATGGTCTGGTCGACGGCGGCGAGGAAGTCCTCCTCCGTCCCGACGTCGTTCACTGCTACCTGCGTCTTGTTGGCGGTCGCAGTCGGGACGGTGGTGGTCTCGGTGGACATCAGGTGGGTTGCTCCGGTACGGATAGGTTGGTCGTGGATTTTCTTCTTAGCGCGCCGCCAGTGCTGCCACCAGGGGCTTCAGCCCCTAGCCTCCAGCTCCAGTCAGCCAGGCTGACCGGGCTGGCCGCCACCCGTTGGCGCGACCAGCTGCATTGAGCGGGAACGACTAAAGCGTGCCCATTCCCAGATCTGACCCATTTCCAGACCCGAACCCGGGCGGTCGACCCGTGCTGGACACTGGAGACAGAAGACCCACGGCGCGCCCGGTATCGTACGCGCCTTCTCGATCGTCCGGCAAACCTGTCCCCAGCGAAGACACGGGTATCCCGCGTTCGAGCTATCGGCCTACCGAGGAGGACACTGACCGTGCACGGCGCTCCGCACAACACCCGGCAGTCCGAGCAGCGGCCAACCCAGGAGCCAGCAGCGTCACGCTCTGTGACCACTCCGGCTCGCCCTCATGCGTCCGCCGAGGAGCTTCTGGGGACTTCGGGGGTGGCCAAACGCACAGCCAGCGCAGCCGAGTCCCGGTCCGCCAACCGGCTGTGGTGGGACGCCGACGCTGATGATTACCAGGCAGAGCACGTTGACTTCCTCGGCATCTGCGACTTCGTCTGGTGCCCGGAAGGGCTGCGCGAGGAGGACGTCGGACTGCTGGGGGACGTCCGCGGCGCGCGAGTGCTGGAACTGGGCTGCGGCGCCGCTTCGTGCGCCCGCTGGCTCGCGAAGCGGGGTGCCGACGTCGTGGGCTTGGACATCTCGGCGGGCATGCTGCGTCACGCGACCGCCGGAAGCGCCGAGACTGGGGTGGACGTGCCACTGGTGCAGGCGAGCGCCGACGCGCTCCCATTCCCCGACGGCACCTTCGACATCGTGTGCTCGGCGTTCGGTGCCGTGCCCTTCGTGGCGGACGTGGGCGCGGTGATGGGCGAGGTCGCTCGCGTGTTGCGCCCGAGCGGACGCTGGGTGTTCGCGGTCACCCACCCGATGCGGTGGATCTTTCCCGACGATCCGGGGCCGATGGGATTGACCGCGAGCCAGCCCTATTTCGATCGCACGCCGTATGTGGAGGTGGACGACGACGGTCGCGCCACATACGTGGAGCATCACCGGACCCTGGGTGACTACGTCCGCGCGATCAACGCCGCAGGCCTGCGCCTGGTCGACCTGATCGAGCCGGAGTGGCCAGCCGGGCATGATCTGGTCTGGGGACAGTGGAGCCCGCTGCGCGGCAAGCTGTTCCCCGGTACCGCCATCTTCTGTTGCCGTGGGGACGGCTGTTGCTGACATCGAGGGTCTGAAGCGTTCTTTGGGGGAAGGTGCACGACCGTGACCACCACCGCGCAGGAGCTGCTGGACGTCCAGTGCGCCCGGCTTGGTGACCTCGACCCCGCGCTCCCCCGCTCCTTTCTGGTTCCCGGCGGCGAGCCGGTACTTGCACGGCTGGCCGACGGCTCGGCCGTCGCGGGGATCGTGACGTACACCCAACATCCACCCGGCTCGATACAGCGTCTGTGGTCCACGACGCACACCTACGAGCTGTTCCCCCTGCTGGGAGAGCGCCCGCGCGAGGGTATGGACGCGTTGCTGAACGCGCTGGGAGACCGCCTGGTCGACTTGGGGGCCCCCTCGCAGGACTCGTCGTGCCTGATCATCTGGCCGAGCCGGGACGTCCCGGCAACCCGGGCGCTGCTGGACCACGGCTGCGTCCCGCTGTCCTGCCTCGCGGTGCGTCCTAGCTCACCTTTCTCGCCGGATAGAGTTACGAAACTATCTGGTACCGTAAAGGTGCGTCGCGCCGGACCCGACGACCTCGACGCGGTACTCGACCTCGCGCTCGCCGAGCTGGAGTACTCCGCCCTGGTCGGCGCCTCGGTGCTACGCCCCGACGCCGCCCATCTCAAGCGAACGGCCGCACACGTGCGCTTGAACACCAGCGACCCCGTGTGGCTGGCCGAACGGGACGGGGTTCCCGTCGCGCTCGCCGAGTGCGGCTGGACCGACGTTCCCGACCGCGGGAGTCACCGGCTCACAGCGGGTACGTGGGGATATGTCAACTGCCTGTCGGTACACGAGCAGGCACGCGGCACTGGCATCGGGCAACAGCTGATGGCCTTGGCGCACAACGAGTTCGCACGCGCCGGAGTCGTCGGTAGCTACCTGTACTACAACCCCCCGAACCCACTGTCCTCAGTGTTCTGGCCCCGGCAGGGATACCGGCCACTGTGGACGATGTGGGAGGTGCGACCGGCCACCGCGCTGCGCTAGATGCCCGCTGGCGGGCTGCCGGCGCCCGCAACTCGGGGGGCCTCCAGTCGAGCCCCGCCAGTCGAGCAACGAGCGCGCCGAGGAGTCGCACCGCCCGTGAAGCATCGGAACATCGGGCCCGGTCAGGGCCGCATGAGAACGGTTGAGCTTACCGCCGAGGGGGCCGGGGTGACGGGCGCCCACGGTCCCCTCCTCCGCCCTACCTCGTTGCGGGTGCGGAGCGGGGAAACACTTGTGGTGGCGGGCGATCCCAAGTCGGGTTGCACCGCGCTCGCACTGGTTCTGTCTGGCCGGCTGCGTCCAGACCAAGGCCGGGTGCTCCTCAACGGCGCGTCCGACCCGGCCGAGGTGCGCCGCCGCGTCGCCGTGGTGGACGCTCCCGACGTCACCGAGCCGGACGAAGCGCTGAAAGTCCGTGACGTCGTGGCCGAGGGCCTGAGCCTCGCCGGCCGGTCATCTCGCCGGTCCGCGGTGCGGTCGTGGTTGGAAGAACACGACGAGCAGCAGCATGCCGCGGAACGCTTCGAGAACCTGCCGGCCGCCAACCGCACCCGACTGCTGCTCGCGCTCGCGACTACGAGAAACGACACGGCGGTGCTGATCCTCGACAGCCCTGACCGGCACGGCGGCGACCCGGGCGCGTGGTTCGAGGCGGCACGGCGGGAAGCCGCACGCGGTTACGCAGTCATCGTCCTGTGCGACCCCCGCTCGGCCAGCCAGCTCGGTATCGACACCGCACTAGTCGGGCACGACAACTCCACAGTGGACATATCAGAGTCTCCGCTCCGCACTACCGAGAACCTCCCGACCGCCCAGGACCCCCCGACAGCCCAGGACCCCCCGACAGACCAGAACTTCCCGACCGCCCAGGACCTTCCGAAAGCGTTGAACATTCAGGAATCGCGATGATCACGGTTCGTCTTGCTCTCACAGAGCTGCGGCGCCTGACCTCGGGCCGCTTACCGAAACTCGCCATGGTGGCGGTCACGTTGGTGCCGCTGCTGTACGGCGCGATGTACATCTACGCCAACTGGGACCCTTACCACCGGCTCGGCTCGGTGCCGGCCGCTGTCGTCGTCGACGACCAGGGGGCATCCCGTCAGGACGGCACCTCGCTGCGAGCCGGCCAGCAGGTGTACGAGAAGTTGCAGGACTCCGGCTCTTTCGACTGGCAACGCACCAGCGAGCAGCAGGCTCGTGCCGGAGTAGCCGACGGCCGGTACACGTTCGCGCTCGTCGTCCCACGGAACTTCTCCAAGGCCCTGCTCTCGCCGGGGAATTTCGATCCGCAACGGGCACGGTTGCAGGTCATCACCAACGATGCCAACAACTACCTGGTGGGCACGATCGCGGACAAGGTCGCCAGCGAGGTTCGCAGCGCGATCGCGACCAGCAGCGGTACCGAAGCGGCCAACCAGCTCCTGCTCGGCCTGAGCACCGTGCACGACAAGACCGACCAGGCCGCCGACGGCGCCGGCAAGCTCGCCAACGGCGCTGGTCAGCTCGATCAGGGAATCGGCCAGGCCCAGCAGGGCACCGCGCAACTGTCGTCGGGAGCGCACCAGCTCGTCACCGGCCAGCGCACGCTACTCAACGGCGCCAACCGGCTCGCGGACGGCACCAGCCAGCTCCGTGCCGGCGCGGACACGCTCAACGGTGGTCTGGGCCAGCTGCAACAGAAAACCGCCCCATTACCCCGACAGACCGAGCAGCTCGCGGAAGGAGCAGCCAAGGTCGCGGACGGCAACGAGCAGATCGCGGAGAAGTTCGACGTGATCAGCGGAGCGTCCCAGACGCTGGCAGACAGCCTGGCGCAGAACCGGGCGAGGCTGGCCGACTCGCTTCGGCAGTCCGGTGTGGACGAGGCGACGATCGCCCGGATTCTCAGCGGATACGACCAGGCGAACAAGCCTGTCCTGGACGCGAACTCGAAGGTGCAGCAGCAGACCGGAGAGTTCCGCCTGCTCGCCAACGGCTCCCGGCAGGTCGCCGACGGCACGCGCCAGCTCGCCAACGGGATGCCCGCGCTCACGGGTGCGATCGGTCAACTACACGACGGTTCGGGCGAGCTGTCCACCGGCGCCAAGCAGGTCGACAGCGGCGCGGGCCAGCTCCGCGACGGCGAGAAGACGGCGCTGGGCGGCTCGCAGCAGCTCGCCGGCGGCGCTGACCAGCTCGACGGCGGCGCGAGGCAGTTGCGCGCAGGGTCGGGTCAGCTCGCCGACGGGTCGCACACGTTGGCCGACCAACTCGGCAAGGGTGCCAACAACATCCCGCACCCGGACCCTGGAACCCGCGACAACACCGCGAAGACCATCGGCGACCCGGTCGCCGTGGACACCAAGGCCCAGGTGAGCGCGGGCACCTACGGCGCGGGGCTGGCCCCGTTCTTCATGGGCCTGGCCCTGTGGGTTGGCGGGTTCGTACTGTTCCTGCTGATCCGGCCGATGTCCAACCGGGCGCTGGCGGCAGGTGTGGCTCCGTGGCGCGTCGCGCTCGGCGGCTGGCTGCCGGCGGCCGTGGTCGGTACCGCCCAGGCCGTGCTGCTGTTCCTGGTCGTCGTCTTCGGTGTGGGCGTGCGACCGGCCAGCCCGTGGCTGACGCTGGGCTTCCTGATCCTCACGTCGTTCTCGTTCACGGCGGTGGTGCACTCGCTGAACGCGGCGTTCGGGCCGCGCGGCAAGTTCATCGCGCTGCTGATGCTCATCCTCCAGCTGGTGACGGCCGGTGGCACATTCCCGTGGCAGACGATTCCGAGCACGCTGTACCCGCTGCACGAGGTACTACCGCTGACCTACGTCGTCACCGGACTGCGCCACCTGCTCTACGGAGCTGAGCTGGGCGCGGTAGGCCAGTCGGTCGGCGTCCTGCTCTGCTACCTGGCGGCCGGGCTGCTGCTGAGCACGGTCGCGGCGTGGCGGCAGCGGGTGTGGACGGCCAGCCGGCTCAAGCCAGAGCTTGCCCTGTAGCGTCCACCGTCTCCGCGGGTTCCTCTTCCGCGCCCGGCGACTCGTCGTCGTAGCGGGCGATCTCGATGAGATTCCCGTCCGGGTCACGCAGGTAGAGCGAGGTGATCGGGCCGGTCGAGCCAGTACGGCTCACCGGCCCTTCCTCGATCCGTACGTCGTTGGCACGCAGGTGATCCTGCACCTCGCCGAGCGCGTTGTCGGTGATCAGGCACAGGTTCGCCGCGCCCGGAACCGGGTGGGTCGCGGTGGGCTCCACCAAGTCGCTGGCCGCGTGCAGCTTGATGGTCTGCTGCCCGAACGTCACCGCCCGCCGGTCGCCTGGGAAAGTCACCGACTTCATCCCGAGGACGTCCTCGTAGAACCGCACCGCTCGATCGACATCGGCTACCGTGATGACCAGGTGGTCCACCCTGTCGATACTGATCATTTTCCTCCTCGTGGCAGGCCCGAGGGGCCCAAGGCTAACGCTCAGTGCGCCGCCGCGTCCCAGGAACGGCCTACTCCGATGGACACATCGAGGGGTACGTCGAGCTTGAAGGCCGAGCCCATCTGGGCGCGTACCAGCTCTTCGACGGCCTCCTGCTCACCGTCGGCGACCTCGATGATCAACTCGTCGTGCACCTGCAGCAGCATCCGAGACTGGAGCCCCGACTCCCGTAGCGCGCGATAGACCCCGAGCATCGCGACCTTGATGATGTCCGCCGCACTGCCCTGGATCGGCGCGTTCAGCGCCATCCGCTCGGCCATCTCCCGGCGCTGCCGGTTGTCGCTGGTCAGGTCCGGCAGGTAGCGGCGGCGGCCCAGAATGGTGGACGTGTAGCCGTCCTTGCGCGCCCGGTCGACGACCTCGTGCAGGTAGTCGCGCACCCGGCCGAACCGAGCGAAGTACGCGTCCATCTGCTCCTTGGCCTCTTCCGCGCTGATCCGCAACTGCTGGGCGAGCCCGTACGCGGACAGGCCGTACGCCAGCCCGTAGGACATCGCCTTCACACGGCGGCGCAGCTCCCCGGAGACCTCCTCCATCGGCACTCCGAACGCCCGCGAAGCGACGTAGGAATGCAGGTCCTCGCCGGAACGGAACGCCTCGATCAGCCCGGCGTCACCGGAGAGGTGCGCCATGATCCGCATCTCGATCTGACTGTAGTCCGCGGTCATGAGCTCGTGGTAGCCGCCGCCGACGACGAAGACCTCGCGAATCCTACGGCCTTCCTCGGTACGCACCGGGATGTTCTGCAGGTTCGGGTCGGTGGACGACAGCCGCCCGGTGGCCGCGATCGTCTGGTTGAGGGTGGTGTGAATCCGGGCGTCGTCCGCGACCGACTTGACCAGACCCTCCACAGTGGTCTTGAGCTTGCTCGCGTCCCGGTGCTCCAGCAGGTGCTGCAGGAAGGGGTGCTCGGTCTTCTCGTACAGTCCCTGAAGCGCTTCGGCGTCCGTGGTGTAGCCGGTCTTGGTGCGCTTGGTCTTGGGCATCCCCAGCTCGTCGAACAGCACCACCTGGAGCTGCTTGGGCGAGCCCAGGTTGATCTCCTTGCCGATCACGGCATAGGCGTCCTGAGCGGCCTGCTTGACCCGGCCGGCGAAATGCGCGCCCAGCTCGGCCAGCTGGTCGGCGTCCACCGCGATCCCGGCCGCCTCCAGCTCGCTGAGCACGAACAGCAGCGGCAGCTCCAGCTCGGTGAGCAGCCCCCGACTGTCGATCCGTTCCAACGCTGTGTCCAGCGCGTCCGCCAGCTCGCCGATCGCCCTGGCCCGGATCAGCTCCGTGTGCGCCGCGTCGGCGGCGGCCTGCTGCTCGTCCTCCAGCAGCGATAGCTGCCCGTCGTCGGAGGACTTCTCCGCGCGCAGCTCCCGCTGCAGGTAGCGCACAACGAGGTCGGACAGCTCGAAGGAGCGCTGGCCCGGGCGCACGAGATACGCGGCGAGCGCGGTGTCGCTGGTCACGCCGGCCATGGACCAGCCACGATCACGGACGCCGTGCAGCGCGCCCTTGATGTCGTGCGCCGCCTTGGGCACGTCAGGGTCGGCCAGCCAGCCCGCCAGCGCGCGCTCGTCGGCGTCGGTGAGCGCGCTGACGTCGACAAACACGCCCTGACCAGAGGTGTTGACCAGCGCGATGCCGCGCAGGTCGCCGTGGCCGCTGCCCCAGGTTCCGGTGAACGACAGGCCGAGCCGCCGCCCGTCGCGGGCGTGCGCGTCCAGCCACGCCGCGAGCCCACCCGGCTCGGCCAGCCCACCGGTGACCTCGAAGCCCTCCTCGACCTCAGGCTCGGCGCTGGACAGCGTCGCGAACAGCCGGTCCCGCAACACCCGGAACTCCAGCTCGTCAAACACCCGGTGCACGGCGTCGCGGTCCCACGGCCGCAGCGCGAGATCGTCCGGGTCCGCGCCGACCGCCACGTCCCGGACCAGCTCGGTGAGCTGGCGGTTCAGCAGCACGGTGTCCAGGTTCGCCCGCAGTGCCTCGCCTGCCTTGCCCTTGACCTCGTCGGCGCGGTCCACCAGCTCGCCCAGTGAGCCGAACTGCTGAATCCACTTGGTGACCGTCTTCTCCCCCACCCCCGGAATCTTCGGCAGGTTGTCCGACGGGTCGCCGCGCAGCGCGGCGAAGTCCGGGTACTGCTGCGGCCCGAGGCCGTACTTCTCGTGCACCGCCTCCGGGGTGAAGCGGGTCATCTCGGAGACGCCCTTGCTCGGATAGAGCACCGTGACCTTGTCGTTGACCAGTTGAAGGGCATCCCGGTCGCCGGTACAGATCTCGACGACGTAACCCTCCGCCAGCGCCCGGGTGGTCACCGTGGCGATCACATCGTCGGCCTCGTAGCCCTCGACGCTCAACGCCGGGACGTGCAGCGCGGCCAGCACCTCCTGGATCAGGCTGACCTGGCCTTTGAACTCGTCGGGCGTGGCAGAGCGGGTGGCCTTGTAGTCGGCGTAGTGGTCGGTGCGGAAGGTCTTCCGGGAGACGTCGAAGGCCACCGCCAGATGGCTGGGCCGCTCGTCCCGAAGCAGGTTGATCAGCATCGAGGTGAAGCCGTACACCGCGTTGGTGTGCTGCCCGGTGCCGGTGGCGAAGTTCTCCTTCGGCAGGGCGTAGAACGCGCGGTAGGCCATGGAATGGCCGTCGATCAGCAGCAGGCGTCGGTCCTCGGATGCCATCACGAGGCGAGTCTAAGCTGACGGCCAGACACCCTTGACGGCCGGCGGACAGGGTGGATCGCGACGACAGGGAGGACCGGCGTGGCCACAACCGAGCCCAACGGCTCGTTGACCAGCGAGATGATCGAGCAGATTCAGCGGGCGATCACCGGTGAGGAGCAACTCGCCACCAGGATGGGCATGAAGATCACCGAATGGCACCCCGATCGGATGGTCGGGACCATGCCGGTGGCCGGCAACCGCCAGCCGTATGGGTTACTGCACGGGGGCGCCAACGCCGTCCTCGCCGAGGGACTCGGGTCGATCGCGGCGGCCATGCACGCTGGCCCGGACCGGTTCGCGGTCGGCCTGGAGCTGTCGTGCACCCACCACCGGGCGGCCACGGACGGCCTCGTGACAGGCGTCGCGACCCCCGTACACCGGGGACGCGGAACGGCGACCTTCGACATCGTGATCACCGACGAGCAGGGCAGGCGCACCTGCTCCGCGCGCTTGACGTGCGTCTTGCGCGATCAGCCGCCGAGCGGGCCGAACGGCACATGACCGGCACGCGTCGTCCCCGGCCGTTTGACCGGGGACGACGTGGTTGTGACGTTAGACGTGCTTGTGACGTTATTCGTCGCGCGAACCGCTGACGTCTGACGCCCCTCACTCACCGCGGGGACGCGTCACTCCAGGTTGTCCAGGACAGCCTTGGCGACGGCCTTCATCGTGGTACGCCGGTCCATGGCGGTGCGCTGCAACCATCGGAACGCTTCCGGCTCGGAAAGGCTGTGCTTGGTCATCAGCAGCCCCTTGGCCTTCTCGATGGTCTTGCGCGCCTCCAGCCGCTCGGTGAGGTCGGCGACTTCGGCTTCCAGCGCCTGCACTTCGGTGAAACGGGAGACGGCGAGCTCGATCGCCGGGATGAGGTCGCGCTTGGCGAACGGTTTGACCAGGTAGGCCATGGCCCCGGCGTCCCGGGCGCGTTCCACCAGGTCGCGCTGACTGAACGCGGTGAGGATCACCACCGGGGCGACCCGCTCACCCGCGATGTTCGACGCCGCTTCGATCCCGTCCTTCTTCGGCATCTTGATGTCCAAGATGACCAGGTCAGGTCGCAGCTCCTCGGCGAGCCGAACGGCTTCTTCCCCGTCACCGGCTTCCCCGACGACCTGGTAGCCCTCCTCCTTGAGCATCTCCACCAGGTCCAGTCTGATCAGCGCCTCGTCCTCGGCCACGAGTACACGTCGTTGCACGGGCTTCTCCTCGCCCTGGGCCTCGGCAGCCGGCGTGGTCACCAGGTCCTCCTGGATCATCCTCGGGTTGGGCCGGTGCGGTTGCACCGGAAAGGGCAGCTTACCGCCCACCTGGGCAGCGTTTCCCCTCCCGGGCGGCAAGCATTGCGCCATCTCACACACACCAGCCGTACACGGCCGTCACCTCCGCCGCCGGGATCACCAGCGACGCTCATCGCGGCGACACGACTCCGATCGTCAGGAGCAGGTTGGCGTACAACCGATCCTCCCCGGTGGCGATGCAGGCCGCAAAGTCCCGCTCGTGGCAGGTGTCGTAGAACTCCTGCCGGCCCAGTGGCCGCAGCGCGACCTCCGCACCGAGCAGCTTCTCGTACCGGGCGAAGACCTCGGGGACGCTGCCATCGTCCGGCTCCATCACGTGCGCCTGCTCCACCGGTACGGCGGTGAGCAGCACTTCGAGCACGTCGTCGGCGGCGACCAACCCGGCCCGCAGGTTCAGGTGGATGACCGGCACGCCAGGGCGGACGTTGACGTCGTGTGCGTAGTTGGCGTCGGCGATCAGGATCTTCGAACCGTGGCCCGCGGTGGCGAGCACTTCCAGCAGCGGCGGGTGGGTCAGCGGGTACCGGAGCATGGACGGTCCTCCTGCTCGTCGGGCCAGCGCGGCTACGAACTGGACGCGGCTACGAACTGGACGGGTCGAGCTTCAACGATGCTGGTGGTGCTGGCGTTGCTGCCGATGGCGCTGCACATGCCGGGTGGCCCGGTGGGGCCGGCTCGCGGCACGGCCAGGGCTGTGACTTCGTCGGCCGTCGTGCCGGGCATGCAGCTCGACGAGGACCACGTCGGGATTCTCTCCGCCGTGGCAACGCCACATCAGGTGCAGCAGCTCGTCCTCGGTCAGGACCCAGCAGCGGTCGAACACGCTCGCGTCGCTCATGGGCGACTCCCCGGTCGGGTATTCGGCGTCGATCGTTTCTGACATTCTGCTACAGGTCGCTGGTTGGCGACACTGATCAGGACAGGAATCCGCTCAGGAGAGGAATCCGCGTAGCAGGGAGGCGCTGCCGTCGAGGTGTTCGGCCATCGCCTGGCGGGCGCTGGCCGGGTCGCCGTCGAGGATCGCCCGGACGATCCGCTCGTGCTGCTCGTTGGAGTGCGTGATGTTGCGTTCCAGCAGCGGGATCGCGTCCAGCAGCTCGTTGAGGCGCATGCGCACGTCGGCGACCGCCGCGGTCAGCGACGCCGATGCTGTGACCTCGGCGATCGCGAGGTGCAGTCGGGAGTCCATCCGCCGGTAGCTGCGCAGGTCCGCCTCCGCCGCGTCGGCGAGCCGGCCGAGCAGGTGGGCCCGCTCGGCTTCGGTCAACGCGCGCCCGGCCGCCGCTTCGGCGGACCCGGTCTCCAGCACGTGCCGGTGCACCAGCGCGTCGTGCAGGTCGATGCCGGCTTCCTCGGCGGCCCGCCGCAGCGCGCGGCGGTTCGGTCGCGGAAGCTCGTGGCTGACGAAGGTGCCGCCGTACCGGCCCCGGCGCGATTCGAGGTACCCGGCCTCCTGTAATGCCCGGATGGCTTCCCTGAGGGTGACCCGGCTGACGTTGAGCCGGCCGGACAGCTCCCGCTCGCTGGGCAGCCGCTCGCCGGGTCCCACCACGCCAAGCCGGACGGCCTGCAGCAGCCGCTCCACGGTCTCCTCGAACGCGTTGCCCGCGCGCACGGCGCGAAACAGCGCCTCCCCGGCCCGGTTGGGCGGCACCAGGTCGCGCGGAGGGCCGTCCGGCTCTGGCTGGCTGGTCATCATCGACTCCCGACTGCTGCTTACCCGCCGACGTTCTCGGGTGTCACGTACGCCGCCGAGATCCCACCGTCCACGAGGAATTCCGAGGCGGTGATGAACGAGGCGTCGTCACTGGCCAGGAATGCTACCGCCGCCGCGATCTCCGTCGGCCGCGCGAAGCGTCCCATCGGGACGTGCACCAGCCGGCGCTGCGCTTTCGCCGGGTCCTTGGCGAACAGCTCCTCCAGCAGCGGGGTGTTCACCGGCCCCGGGCACAGCGCGTTGACCCGGATGCCCTCGCGGGCGAACTGCACGCCGAGTTCCCGCGACATCGCCAACACGCCGCCCTTGCTCGCGGTGTAGGAGACCTGGGACGTGGCCGCGCCCATGACGGCGACGAACGACGCGGTGTTGACGATCGACCCGTGACCGGCGCGCCGCATGTACGGGATCACGTGCTTGCAGCACAGGTAGACCGAAGTCAGGTTGACTTTCTGCACCCTGCGCCACGCCTCCAATCCGGTGTCCAAAATGGAGTCGTCATCCGGCGGGGAGATTCCGGCGTTGTTGAAGGCGATGTCGACTGATCCGAAACCGTCGTAGACCGTCTCGTACAGCTCCCGGACATCGGACTCGCTGGTGACGTCGGCGCGCACGAACAGTCCGTCCACTTCGGACGCAGCTTCCTTGCCGGCCGTCTCGTCGACGTCGGCGATGACCACCCGAGCGCCTTCGTCCATCAGGCGCCGCGCGGTCGCCAGGCCAATCCCGCTGCCCCCGCCAGTGATCACGGCAACGCGGCCGTCCAGGCGCCGCGCGGCGGGGATGTTCGTTTGAGACATGCTGGCCAGTCCTCCACTTCGCATTATCTACTGGTTCGCCCCGCTCGTGGGCGTCCCGCTACCGGACGACCCGCTAGTGGGTGCTCGCGAGAAAGACGTTCTTGGTCTCGGTGAACGCGGTGACCGCGTCTGGTCCGAGTTCCCGGCCCAGGCCGGACTGCTTGAACCCGCCGAAGGGGGTGGAGTAGCGCACCGAGGAGTGCGAGTTGACCGACAGGTTGCCCGCCTCGACCGCACGCGAAACCCGCAGCGCACGTCCCACGTCCCGAGTCCAGATCGAACCGGCCAGTCCGTACTCGGTGTCGTTGGCGATGCGTACCGCCTCGTCCTCGTCGGTGAACGGCAGCACGGTGACGACCGGCCCGAAGATCTCCTTGGTGAAGGCGGGAAAGGTGCGGTCGACCGGAGCCAGCACCGTCGGCGGGTACCAGAATCCAGGTCCTTCCGGGGCGTCGCCACGGAACGCCACCGGGGCGTCGTCGGGCACGAACGAGGCGACCCGTTCGAG
>JBPYFK010000185.1:0-3388 GCA_051984675.1 Pseudonocardiaceae bacterium
GTGGGCGATACTGGGATCGAACCAGTGACCTCTTCGGTGTGAACGAAGCGCTCTCCCGCTGAGCTAATCGCCCGTCCGCCTGTCCTGCTCGGCTCTGGGGAAAACCATACACGATCGTTCCGCAGGCCCGAACCGGGGGTGGTCGATCACGGTCACGGGTCGGGGCAGGCGCCCATCGAACCCGCTTTCGACCAGCGGAAAGTCGATCAGGTTCCGGTGTTCAAGGAAGGCCGGAAGAGATCGTCACCCTCCGTCCGCGGATCGCTGGGTTTTGCGTCACACTGTGTTGTGCATCACACATTGCGCCAGCGTGAACTCTGGGTTGCCGTCGTGACGCTCCGAGGTGGAGGGCGCGCTTGTCACCCGAATTGGGTAACTCAAGTGGCGAACGCCTCACAACCATCTGGACGGGCGCGGTTTTCGCTGGACCGGATCGCTTACGCTCGTCTATGCGTTCCGCGACGCCGTCGGAACGAGGAAGTGTTCGGGCAGCGAGGCCCCGCTGGTAGCCCCCTCGTCGACCGGTCGCTTCGTCGTTCGGCGCCGAGGGAACGGCAGCAAAGACAAGACGGCCCCATCCCCTGCAATCGCTAACAACCGTTAACAAACGTTCCGGTGCCGGGCGGTTCACGTTTCGTCCGACACATGTTCGAACGACAGGCCAGGACGGTCTCGCTGTGACATGTGAGTCTCTCATGTTCCGTCGTGACACCTGGCTGCACCCCGTCGTCGAAGATTGCCCGGTCGTGTGTGGAGTCCCCGAAACCGAGAGCAGATTGAACACTGTGCGCCACCAGCCGGTTGCCCAGCGAATTATTTCTGACCCGGACGGGTGATCTGTGTGCGAGATGCAAGCGCGAGTGGCCGTGTACGCGTCACAACTGAGGTGCTCGGGGTTTTCCGACGCCGAAGAAGCACGAAGAGCGGAAAGGTCAGCACGGAAGGGCAGCAACAATGCGTAACGATCATGTGACTCTGCGTTCTACGGCAGTGTTCGACCTGCTGGCACCGCAAGCCCCGGCCGTCCCGGTCCAGGTGGAACTCCGTTATGACACGCGTGACCCCTACGCGGTCGTCGCCGCGTTCCGCACCGGCCGCGCTGGCTGGGTCGAGTGGGTGTTCGCCCGAGACCTGCTCGCGGACGGCCTGATCGCGCACGCCGGCGAGGGCGACGTGGCCATCCGGCCCGCCGTGGACGATCCCGAAGTCGTGGTGATCGAGCTCAGCTCCCCGTCGGGGCACGCGGTCTTCGAAGCCTCCGCGCAGGAGCTGGCCGACTTCCTCGACCGCACCTACGACGTCGTCGTCCCGGGCAACGAGAACCTGTGGGTGGACGTGGACGAGGCTCTCACCCGCCTGCTGCCGCACGACCGGAGCTGACCGGACGAAGGGGTGCCCGGCCAGCGCTCGCGCCGGTCCAGGGTGGGACCAGGAAGTCCTGGGGTACCCCCATTTGATCGTGATTTGCGCGGTGGTCTAGAGTTCTTCGTGCAGCCGGCGGACGGGCCTGACGGCCCGCAAGCCAAGGCGTAGGCGGACGTAGCGCAGTTGGTAGCGCATCACCTTGCCAAGGTGAGGGTCGCGGGTTCGAGTCCCGTCGTCCGCTCTGGGTGACCCCACAGGTCAGGCCACCTCCGAGTGGCCCCAGATCGGGGCATACGGAGCACGGCGGAGTGGCCGAGTGGCTTAGGCAAGGGCCTGCAAAGCCCTGTACGCGGGTTCGATTCCCGCCTCCGCCTCGCGCGATTAGCTCAGCGGGAGAGCGCTACCTTGACACGGTAGAGGTCACTGGTTCGATCCCAGTATCGCGCACAGCGATTTTTCCCAGGTCAGAGCCCCTGTCGGTGATCTTCACCGGTGGGGGTTTTGCTGTGTGTGGGAGCAAACTGGGAGCAGTTGATCGTGGCTAGCTGAATTTCATTGGCCCTCGCTGCGGTGTAGCTCTACCAGGGGTTCGTGTTGCGGGGGTGGGCTGGCTGAGGTAAGTGACCCGGGTGGTATCGGAATGGGTGCGGCGGTTGCACCCGGGGTATTTCGCGTTGGTCATGGCGACCGGGGTCGTATCGCGTGCGCTGGCGGAAAATGCCTGGCACGCCAGCGCGTTGGTCTTGCTGTGGATGTGGGTGTTGGCGTTCGGCGTGCTCACGGCCGCCACTGTGTGGTGGTCGGTGCGCTACCGCATGGAATTGCTGGCCGATGCGGTTGATCCGTCTCGCTCTTTCGGCTTTTTCACGTTCGTTGCCGCAGCGGGCGTGCTGTCGTCCCGCACCGCCGCGGCGGGCGGTCTCCATCTCGCGGTGGCGCTGCTGGTCGTGGCCGGGGTGACTTGGCTGGTCCTGGGTTATGTGATCCCGGGGACGCTGACACGATCAAATAGGCGGCGTTGAACCAGTCCGCTGACTCCGGCACATCGGTCTGGTCCGCGAACACCTGCGGGGACGCCACCGGCAGGTCGGCGTACCAGTCGTAAAACGATGAGATCGTCGCACCGATCAACGACAGGAACCGTGTTCCCGCCGCGTAGGAGGTCATCGACATCGCCGGGATGGGGGAGAACCCGACGATCCGGTCTGGGCCGTTCCGCTTGATCGTGTGCACCTGCGCCGCGGCGATCAGCTCCACCACCTCGTCCCAGGTTGACCGGACGAAGCCTCCCTTGCCGCGTGCCCGCTTGTACTCGGCTGTGGTTCTTTGGTCGTCCACAATGGATGATCAGGCCGCGACTGGGTCGGCATGCTGTGCTCGGGCCTCGCGCCACAACCGCAACAGAGGCGCCGCACCCTCGCAGGCCGTGCGCCATTTGGCGGCGACCGGGAACTCCGCCCCGCCTCGCCCTCGCAGCCCGGCGCTCTCGACTTCGGCCACCACATCGGTGGACGAGGCCGTGGTCACCGCATGCGGCCAGATCTCCCACGAGCCTTCTTGGCCGGTCAGTCCGGCGAGCACCACTGTCTCCGCGCTCGCACTTCGATACGGCACGCGCGGGTTGAGCAACTTGGGGTCTGGCTGGGACTGAAGCAACGTCTCAACCGTGGCCCCGGCGCGCGGGATTCCTCCATCGAGCAGGGCCGGGGAGGCGTAGCAGAAGCCCAGGCAGTACACGGACTCCAGGGAGGTCTCGTCGGCGGTGCACTGTCCGCATGGAACACCGAGCGCCCGCTCACCGACAAGCTGCTGCCCCACGAACACGCGGAAGAAACCCAGCTCTACCCCGCCCTGGCAGGCCCGCTGGGCAGCGCGGAGGCCACCGCGACCATGAGCCGCATGCACGCCGAGATCGAACGCCTGAGCAACCGCATCGCCGCCCACCTCGACCTCGCCGAACCCGACGGACAGTTGCGCCCGGAGCAGGTCGACGACCTGCTGGCCTGCCTCTACGGCCTGCACA
>JBPYFK010000186.1:0-4889 GCA_051984675.1 Pseudonocardiaceae bacterium
TGACGCAATCCGGCATGAAGTCGTCGAGGTGGCTCACCCGTCCCCCAGCAGGTCACAGCATCCAAGTGATCAAGGACGTTATCACCCGAACGGATGACCCCGGGTGCGAAAGGGAGAATCTGCCGCTCCGGCCGCAGGCCGAGCCTATGGCACGGCGTCCGCGTCGCGAGCGGGCCAGTCGACGGTTTCGAGGTCAGCATCCGTGCCGGGCACGACCCCGAGGAACCGCACCATGTGCCGGACGGTCTGCGTGATGTACTTCGGCGGCGGCATGTAGTGGTGGCTCTTGTTGGACACCAGCTCCAACCGCCCTCTGGTGACCTTCAACTCGCCCGCGCCGGCGACGGGTTGGCCGGCGAGGAAACTGGAGTGCTGGAATTTCCCCGCGACATGCCGGTTGGACGCGTACAGGTTGCCGTACCCGTCCATGACGAAGATCGCGCGCCCCCCAGCCGGCGTGTGCATGCTGCGACCTGCCGCGGTGTCGAAGAGATTCCCCTCCGCGTCCAGCAGCAGTCCTTCTTCGTTCACATATAAGCGATAGGCTAACCGCTGCTGCGCATTCAAGTATGTCACCTGCCGACCGGGAAACACTTTGTTCTGCCGCGGCGGCAGATCCTCCCCAACGAATTGCCGCCGGAGCGGAATCGTTTCCAGGCGCGGGGTTTCCGACCCCGTGCTGTCGGTGGCGAGCTGGGCAGCAGATTCCTGGACTGACATCGGTGCGGTCCTACTCAGGCGGGCAATGGCGTCAGGTTTTCCGGCTCCAACGCGGTGCTCGCCGTGAGTTCGGAGATCACCGTCGCTGGCGGGGTTTGCACGTTGCGGGCCAGCACGTCGACGTGGTCACCGCCCCCCGATTCGGCGACAAGAGCCAGCTCCGCGCCCGAAGCCATGCGGCGCAGGACGACACGCTTGACGGAACCTTCGCTCGGCTGGCGGAAGACCTGATGCACTCGTTCCTCCACCCGGACCCACCTCATGTTGATCCTGGCCAGCGGACGAGCATCGACGAACCTGTCCCATTCTGAGATGCGTAACGGGCGAAACGGCAGCTCCGGCCAAGGGCGAAGGTCATCGAGATGCCGGAGTACGTTCGCCAGGAACTCCCGGAAATCCGATTCGCTGTACGTGTCGCTGATCAGCCTCGTCAGCTCTGTTCCCGACTCGACGGCGTAGGCGAGATCCGCGTACTGTTCCTCAGGAGCGTCATAATCCGGCTTGGTGACGATCTGGTTCGCCTGCCCCGCCGCGAGCGCGTCGTCCAGCTTATCGGCGTACTGAACGCGGTAGGCGATCGTGTTCACAATTCCGCGCCATTTTTCGATCACGCGGCCCCCTTAACGTCCTAATGCCCCATCTGGGATCGCATGTCTCCGAAATGGCCGCCCTGCTGGTGTTCCCGCTGCTCGACGTCATTCGCGGTCTGCTGCAGGTTGTTGTTGATCTCGTGCAGTTTGTCGCTCAGCTGCCGTAGCCCGTTCAGCACCTCGGCGTGCCCAGGCACATATTGCTGTGCGAACTTCTGGCCTGCCTCGTCATTGCCCCAGCAATCCCCTTGGGCCCGCAGCGCCGCGTCCAGGGTGTCCACCGCGTGGTGAAGGTCATCGCCAGCACGGCCGATCTTGGTACCGCCCGAACGAATCTCGTTCGGATCGTGCATCATGCCCGGCGCGCTCATCTCAACCACCCAGAGTCATTCTTCCGCGACCGGCGCTCGGTCGCGGGTGTCCGCTCGCTGGCACGCTGTGCCCGTTCCGCATCGGGATCCGGTGCTTCCCCGAGCCCACCACCGAACAATTCCTTAAAGGACGGAGCACCCGGCAGGATGTCCGACAGGTCCGGCATATCCTCGGTCATCGGCTCGAACTGCGCACGCATCGCCTGGTTCGCTCGCCCGCTGGCCTCACGAACCACGCTGGTGATCGTCCGCGCCAGCTGTTCGGGTCGGCTGCGTTCGAACGCCTTGGGTGACAGCTGCACTTCCTGCACCGTGCCGCTCGCGTCAACGCGCGCCGTCACCAGGCCGTCCTCCGAGGTCACCTTGGTCGACTGCTGCGCCAACTCGTCCTGGCGCTGCCGCAGCTCGGCGGCCTGCCGATCTAGACCGGACTGGATGTCCTCCGGGTCCACTGGCCGTCCTTCCCGCGGTCTCACGCTGCACCAAGTCCGTACGAACACTAACAGCCGATCAGCGAACGCGGAGTCGGTTTCGACTTGTCAGCGACTAGTCAGCATTGACACGGCGGCTCGACACGACGCCGCTATTGCTCAGTCTTGGCGATCAAGTCCCCGCGATGTGGACGCGGGCAGAGGCTAGACCAGCCAGGAATCGGCCATACCGTCATCGTCATCGTCATCCAGGCGCGGACGACTCTGGCGCTTGGGGCGACTCGGCGCAGGAGTCTCCTGATGGGGCGAAGAAGTCTTCGACTCTGGGGCCAGAGCACCAGCGCGCTGCGCGCGTTCCACCTCAGGATCCGGCGGCTCAACAAGCGGACCGCTACGCAAGAGTCCCTTCAACGACGGCGCACCGGGCACGAGTTCGGACAGATCCGGGACGTCCTGGACCATCGGCTCGAACTGCTCCCGCATCGCCCGACGTCGTGTCCCGGAGGCTTCCCGGATGACGCTCGTGACGACGCGAGCCAAGCGCTCCGGGGAAGTGCGTTCGAACGCCTTCGGCGCCAGCGTCAACTCCTGCAACGCCCCGGTGGCGTTGACTCTCGCCGTGACCAAGCCGTCCTCGGAGGTCACCTCGCTCGTCTGCTGAGTTGCCTCGGCCTGCTTCTGGCGCAGTGCAGAGGTACGCCGCCCCAACTGTGACACCATGTTGTCGATCTGCTTCCGAAGCGAGGCATTGCGTGCTTCTAACTCACTTCGGCGGCTAAAGTCAGGGTCCAATGCCATCCCTCGCGCGGTGTCCTGCGGTCTCCCGCAGCAGCGTAACAACCCGCGGCAGCCACCGAGGCGTTTCTGGAGCAGGCCATCTGGCCTCGGCTATTCGCTTGAGCACACAATCTTGCTGACTCGGCCCGGCTCGGTGAGGCACTGCGCGAAGATATCCACAACACAACCGCTGGTTACGACCATCCGACCGTAGTCTGGAGATTCCATGCCAGAGGGCCTCGACATCGATGAGCTGCAGAAGAAGCTGGACGATTTGCAAGCTGCCGCGCGCATGCGGGACGAGCAACAACCCGACATCAACGCGATGCGCGAGCAGCTCAGCGGCGTACAGGCATCGGTGACCTCCGCAGACAAAGCCGTCACCGTCACCGCCGGCCCCGGCGGCTCGATCTCCGACATCCGGTTCACCCAGGACGCGACCAGGCTGTCACCGATCCAGCTGTCCAGCACTGTCATGAACACCCTGCGCCAAGCCGTGGCCGAAGCCGCACGCCAGCAGGCGACCATCGTCCAGGAACACGTGCCGGACAGCGACGTGCTCGAACGCGTCCGCAAGACGCAGGAGCAAGTGTTTGGCGCAACGAGCAGCCAGGGCGCCCCGCCGGCTCCAGCACCGGCTCCGCCTACCCCTTCTGCCCCGTCGACGGCACCGAAGCGGAAACCCCGCAGCGAGCGGGAGTACGACGACACCGACTATGACGTGCCACAGACTTTCTTGCACTAACGGGAGATCCTGATGAGCGGCTACCAGGCAGACATTCCGGCAATGGCTAGGACGCATGAGAAGGTTACGTTTCTGGCTGACGAAGCGAGCACCATCAGGGAGCTAGCTGACCAGTCCACAGTTCCTGGCTACGCGTGGGGGATTGTCGGGCAGCTCACCGTCCATTCCAAGTACGTAGAGGTCCAGAAGCAGTTCCAGCAACACATTGACCAGATCACCGGTGCGCTCAAGAAGCTGGGATCAGATATCGGCGAGGCCGGCAAGCTTTACGAAGAGATCGAGCAGCGCGTATGCGACGAACTCACGAGGCTTCATGCGGAATGTAAGGAGACCGCCAAGTGACACAACCGTCGAACGACAGCGACCCCAGGCTGGCTACTCCTCCAAACGATGCCGATATCAGGGGGTTCTGGTCGTCGCCCACAGATCGCAACCATGACTCAGTCAAGAACACACCGTTACTCAAGAGTCTTGACCAGTTCAGTACGGACGCAGCCCAAGGAAACCTCCAGGATTTGGGTAACAACCTGAGTTCCTTTCTTGCTACTGGCGTAATGACCGCTACGGACCCGTTCAACATGCTCGTCGGTACCGGGTTCGACTTTCTCATGAATTTCATCGCCCCGGTTCGTGACATCCTCCACATAGTAAGCGGAGACGGCGACGCGTTAAGGCAGAAGGCCAAGGATTTCGACGGCGCCAGGGGCGAACTAGAGCGGCTCGCGAAATCCCTGAGTGACGCGATCGAAAGCGAGCTACCGCACTACCAGGGGCCAGCGGCCGACGCCTTGCGCGCGAAGGTGACTGCCTTCGCCAAAGGTGTGCACGACACGGCGGGACAGGCGCATAACCTGGCCGAGCTGTTGCGGATGAGTGCGATCATGATGGACGCCGTGGAAGGCTTCATCAGGGGATTTATCAGGGACTTCCTCACGTTTGCCATCCTCAACTGGGCCACCGCGCTAGCCACTGCGGGGCCAACCTTCGGTGGTTCCACTGCAGCAGCAACCGCCATGACTGCCGTCGAAGCCGGGATGACGTTTGCGCGTGTCGCCCAGACGATGCAGCGCTTTATGAACATCCTCCAGAATGTCGTACACGTCATGATTGCTATCAAGGCGGCACTGGACACGGTACGGATCGTCAACGCAGTGGACCAGATTACCCAAGGACATAAAGACGGCAGCAGTGATCTCTCAACAACAGGTTCCATAGTAGGTAACACAAGAATCGCTTCAGCTTCTGGAAAGAATAT
>JBPYFK010000187.1:0-4345 GCA_051984675.1 Pseudonocardiaceae bacterium
GAGGAGATTCCGGGGCCGCACCAGGTGTTGAGGGCTTCGTGCAGCGCAACGGGATCCGGATCGCACCGCTTTGCCCATGCCACACACCCGTCGGGACGCTAGTGTCGTGCGTCTGAAGTTCGTTGAAGAATTGTAAGATCGGTGGATGGCAGGTAGAGGTCGGCCAGTGGCCGCGGTGGTGTTGACCGATGAGGAGCGCGAAACACTGACGCGCTGGTCCCGACGAGCGAAGTCCTCGCAGGCGTTGGCGCAACGGTGCCGGATCGTGCTGGGCTGCGCGCAGGGAAAGTCCAATAAGGACGTCGCTGCAGAATTGGGTGTATGGCCGCAGACGGTGGGCAAGTGGCGGCGCCGGTTTGTGGACAAACGCCTGGAGGGCTTGGTGGACGAACACCGTCCCGGGGCCCCGCGAACGATCACCGACGAGCAGATCGAGGCCGTGGTCGTGGCGACATTGGAACGCACACCGACCGACGCCACGCACTGGTCACGGGCCTCGATGGCAACCGAATCCGGTCTGTCGCGCTCGACCGTGGGGCGGATCTGGAAGACCTTCGGCCTCAAGCCGCACCAGGTCGACACCTTCAAGCTCAGCAATGACCCGCAGTTCATCGACAAGGTCCGCGACGTGGTCGGGCTGTACCTGGCCCCACCGGAGAACGCCTTGGTGCTTTGTGTCGACGAAAAGTCCCAGATCCAGGCGTTGGACCGGTCAGCGCCGGTGTTACCGATGATGCCCGGGCTGCCCGAACGACGTACCCACGACTACCTCCGACACGGCATCACCACCCTGTTCGCCGCCCTGGACATCGCCAGTGGTCAGGTCATCGGCTCCATCCACCGCCGCCACCGCGCCGTGGAGTTCAAGAAGTTCCTGACCAAGCTCGACAAACAAATACCCGCTGGCCTGGACGTGCACCTGATCTGCGACAACTACACCACCCACAAGCACCCCACTATCGACAAGTGGCTGGCCGCGCATCCCCGCTTCCACATGCACTTCACCCCCACCTACTCCTCCTGGCTCAACCAAGTCGAACGGTGGTTCGGGCTGCTGACTGACAAACGACTCCGACGCGCCGCCCACAAGTCTCTACGCGCTCTGGAAGACGACATCCGAGACTGGATCAAGACCTGGAACGACGATCCCAAGCCGTTCGTGTGGACCAAGAACGCCGACGAGATCCTCGATCGCCTCGCCTCATATCTTGATCGAATTCCTGGCGCAGCACACTAGTATGGCAGCAAGCATTAGCTATGGCTGACGAACTGAAGATCTCGGAAGGCATCCACCTTAATGCTCCTGACATCGCCGATGTTCGCGCCTACATGCGTGCTCTTGGCAATCAGGACTCAACCAGCCAAGATGAGGCTTGACTTTGCAGTTCTGAGAGTCGGCATCAACTTCTGGGTCCCTCAGCAATGCTCTGTGGAGCACCACCACGAGCTTAGGTCAGCGAGCCTGTGACCTCCGCCGAAGATGACGTGTCCGCGCGGCTGGCGGCCATCGAACACCACCTGCGGCGGATCACCCGTGAACTCGAAGAAATGGACTCCCGGCTGGCAGTGGTGACCGGCAATGACGGCGACTCGACACCGTAGCGGCGTTCGAGTTTGCGTTGCCAGCCCGAGCCCGGCCGGCTGTTTTCTGCGTGCTGTTCATGCTTCAAGAAAACGGCGATCGAGCCTGGTTCAACAGTTGGCTTCGGTTAACAGCAGCGCCATTAACTGCAATTAACTTCGCAGGTCAAAGCGGTTATATGGCATGGGGGCGGAGATGACCGGAACCCCGTTGCAAGCCGTGAGAAAGCAGCTCGGCTACTCCGCCGAGGAAGTCATCAAGATGATTCGTCAGCGCGCAGAGGCGCTCCGGATACCGGTGATGACGGCCACCAGTCTGAAAGTCAAGCTCTCCCGTTGGGAGAACGGCCATGAGGCGGTCAGCCAGCCGCCTATGCGGCGGCTGTTCCGCGAGGTTTACGGGCGCACCAACGAAGAACTCGGCTTCCCTCCGGAGACGGGCGACACCGATGCGGACGAGCTTCGTTCGCGGCTTGCTGTGGCACGGACCGTCGATGCAGAGACAGTCGCGGCGTTCCAACGTCAGCTCGACGACGTGCGGCGGGTTGATCGGAGGTTCGGCGGGGTCACACTGCTTGACCAGTTACGAAGCCAGATCAAGCAAGTGGAAGGCTTGCTGACCTATAGCACTGCGGGCAGGCACTGTGCTTCCCCTCGTAGCGTGGAGACCTGAACCAAGAGAGATGGTTGGGTCGTGGGAGAGAAGAGACGCCGGTTCGATCCGGACTTCCGTGCGGGTGCGGTGCGGATCGTGGCCGAGACCGGGAAGCCGGTCGCGCAGGTCGCCAGGGAGCTGGGGATCAGCGCGTACACCCTGCATAACTGGGTGAAGGCCGACCGGAAGCAGGGTGGGCAGGGCACAGACGAGTCCCTGAACGATGCCGAGCGTGAGGAGTTGGCTCGGTTGCGCGCGGAACGGGCGCGGTGGGAGAAAGACCGCGCTGAGTTGGAGATGGAGCGTGATGTCCTCAAGCGCTCGGTGGTCCTGTGGGTGAAGGATGCGATGAACCGGTGATCGTGGCGGAGTTCATCGCGTCCCAGAGGACCCAGCACGGTATCCCGCATACGATCTCCTGCCGGGCCTTGGATGTCTCGCAGTCCTGGTTCTACAAGTGGATCCACCGCAAGCCGACCGAGCGTGACGCGCGGCGAAAGCGACTGGATGAGCAGATCAGCAGACTGTTTACCGCATCCGGCGGCACGTACGGTAGCCCGCGGGTCACCCGCGATTTGCGGGAAGCGGGTTGGAAGATCTCGGAGAACACCGTCGCCACGCGGATGGCCGAGCTGGGTCTGGCTGGACGAGCACCGAAACGACGGCGATCGCTGACCCGGCAAGGTAAGCGGCCGGCAGCCTGCGATCTCGTGCGGCGCCATTTCACCGCCATAGCACCAAACATCCTGTGGTGCGGGGACGTCACGCAGATCGACACCGACCAGGGACCGTTGTATCTGGCGACGACCGAAGACCTGTTCTCCCGCCGGATGCTCGGCCACGCTCTGTCCGAACACCACGACGCGAACCTGGTCGTGGCGTCGCTGCAGATGGCCGCTGCGACCCGGGACGGGAACGTGGACGGGGTGATCTTCCATACCGACCGCGGATCGGGGAATACACCGCGGCCGCCACAGCGAAAGCTTGCCGAGGACTGGGTGTGGTGCAGTCGATGGGCCGGGTGGGCTGCGCCCTGGACAACGCAGCAGCGGAGGCGTTCAACTCCACGCTGAAGGTCGAGTTCGTGCACCGGCAGCACTTCCGAACCAGGATCGAAGCGAGGCTGAAGGTCTCGACCTGGATCGCGGACTTCTACAACACCACCCGCAGGCACAGCGCCAACGACGGGCTCGCCCCGATCACCTTCGAGCAACAGATAGCACGAGCCCGGACAGCATCAACAATCCAGGTCACCACCGAAGTGGCATAACACCGTCTCCGCGATTCCAGGGGATTGACAGCACCGACAATCCCTCACTGTTGTTCTTGCGGATGCGTCCACTCTGGCCGGCTGGCAAGCGCTCGACCGTGGCGCCTTGGGCCAAGCCTGGGATCACCATGAGGTTGCCAAGGTCGCAGCCAGAGAAGCGGGATCGTGGCCGCAGCTTGTGCATGCGATCGGGCAGCAGGCGTTCGTACTGATTGACGCTGGTGAGCTCACGTCTGCGGTCCAACAACTCGCTTACGCTCGCGAGCTTGCTGGACCTGATGTGGCGCCGTTGCTGCGCTCGTGGCTGGCTGCAGCTCACGGTGAAGCGCTCGCCGCTGCGGGCAACCACGATGATGCCTTTCGCGCCTTCGACGCGGCTAACTCACTGTTGCCGGAAGATCCGGTTGATCCTGCGTTGCCGTTCCTCGTCCTCGGCGGCGTCCACCTGGACCGGTGGCGCGGCAGCGTTGAGCAAGCTCGGCGAGGCCGAGGCAATCGATCAACTCACCGAGGCGGTACCTCGCCTCCCCGACGCGTTTGTCTGTGCCCGAACGGGCATGCTGGTCGATCTCGCTTTTGCCCACGCGGCCGTCGGCGAGCGTGACGTGACACTCAACTACGTGCGGCAAGCTCGTCGTCTGGCCTTGCAGATCAAGTCTGACCGGCAGCTACGACGACTCGACGGACTCATCCTTCCCGCCGGCGCGCAAACTGCCGCGTGATGCCTGAAGCGACACTGACACACGTGCTCAGACGACGGATACTCGCCAGTCTGTTACAGCAATTGGATCACCACGTGCCAACCGGCACGCCGGGTCGGCGCGAACACCGGGGGGCGT
>JBPYFK010000188.1:0-6167 GCA_051984675.1 Pseudonocardiaceae bacterium
GCCACCGCAGAAGGGTTCTGGGTGGCAGTGGTGGAATGCCCGACATCGGGCTGGTGGTCACCGGATGCCCCCAGCGGGTGCGAAAATCCGACGCCACGCGGCTGTCACAACGAGCCCGAGACCGCCGAGCCGTGCGCGCCTATGCGCAGCACTCAAACTCAGGAACGGACGTTGTCCGAGGTCACGCCTACGCGGTTCCCCCGGTTCCCGGCGTCGTGACAGAGGGCTCACGGTTGGTCGCGCTTCGTACCCGAGACGAGGGCACACCCCACGAAAAATCGGGCGGCACTGTGACGTTACAGTGCCGCCCGCTGAGTCAAACGCCCCGGCGATGTGCCGCGACAAGGCGGTATGGATACGCTCCGGAGCTCGCAACGGCCAGTGTAACGGAGAGAGGGAAAGAGGGCCAGCGTGATGCCGACGTCACCTCCACGGCCACCGAAGTGGGCGACCGATTGGCTATCCGAACCCCGCGCCACACCCTACCTCCGAGCCGCAGGGGACGACTTCCTCAAGCTCTATCGCTGGAACAGCGGGGTGAGCAAAGAGATGTTCGAACTTATCGGATGGTTCGAGGTGGGGTGGCGAAACACGGTCGATCGGGCCATTACACGACGGCGTCCTGACCATCGGCCGCATTGGCTTCTTGACCCAGAGTTTCCCCTCCAGGAGGGCAGCCGCGCTAAGATCACCAAGGCCCGGGCGAAGCTTCGCCGTGGCGGCAGGGTCGAGCCATCAATAGGTAAGCTCATCGGTGAGCTTCCCATAGGATTCTGGCGCTTCACGATGCGTGGCTACACAAACACCATCTGGGCGCCCTATCTGAGCCGGGCATTCCCTCACGCGCCGCGACGGCCCCGCCGTGAGGAGATCGACGGCAGGTTGCACGGAATTATTTTGTGCCGCAACAGGATCGCACATCAGGAGCCCGCACGCATCGACGAACTTAAACAGTCCATCGACGACATCTTCACCCTGGGCGAGTGGTTTAATCCGCAAGCGGCCCAATGGTGGCGCGAGCACACCAAGGTCCTCGAACCCCTCGACCAGCGTCCTGTGTAGAGGTGGTCGAACGCTCAGCGACCCGGCCGGTGCCGCGGCCGACCAACAAGAAAGCTTGCCGCTATTGTGCGCAAGCACATTGCGCCGTTTATCGGCCGGGAACCGGTAGGTCGTATCGATGGCGGCATGTTCGACTCCCTGTACGCCGAGCTAAGACGGTGCCGTGAGCACTGCACCGGCCGTCGGAAGACCGCAGCCGCTTAGGAACCCGCACTCGTGCTGCCCCTTGGTGCGGTGATCGACAGTGCTCGTGGCGCTTGATTAGCTGTCTGCATGACGATCAGCAAGTGTTCGATCTTCTACAGCATTGCAACGCCAAGGGATTCCCGCCCGCAGGCGTCACGACTGTCAAGACCATAGCCGCCGTCCCGCGGATGCTTTGATGCTCCAAGTCGGGATGTAGCTCCCACCCGTCGCCAGGTTAATGCCAAGATCCTCCGGCCTATTATCAGGATTTTCCGCCGAGGTTGAGGGCTCCGCGCGCATAGCCGTTAGTCTTCGCGCCGTTGGCGACCGAGTGGCGTATCCCGTTATAGACCAGGTCCCACAGGGCTCGATTGGCTTGTAGGTCAGCGATTTGGTTGTTGAGGGAACGGTCGGAGCTGTCTTTCAAGAAGAGATCGATACTCGTGCCGTTGAGGTGCATCTCCACCACCACCAGCTCGTAGGTCTTGACCCAACCATTCCTGGTCCGCACCCAATCCGCGCCAGCAGCACAGAACGTCCCACGTATGAGGAAGACGATGGCTGCTGCCACGAGCACGATAAATACCCACGTCCACCATTTGCTAGCCCAAGAAAATCCATAGAAAAGGGTCGCGGCGATGACGAAGAGAAGGACCGTGAAGACTCCTCCGGACCAGGCGGTCCGGTTGGACACTACGTACGACTCAAGGGTGCGGTCACAGCCCTTGGGTGGTCTCGGGGTCGGGGCTGCAGGGTTATGGGCCCGCATGTTCGTCTCGCCATGTACAGGAGCACGTGGTGGGCGAGGCTCCCCGGTCTTCGGATTAGGCTTGGGTGGCAACTGCGCCGCGTTCTTGTTACTCACGTGTCCTCCTCTTCCTGGTCGAGCCCGGGTCGACATACATCAGAAGAGATCGCCCACGAATCGTTCGACCTTCTTGGCCGCACCTTCAGCTGCGTGTCCGACACCGTCGGCGGCACTACCTACGGCGTGGTTGATCTGGTCACCGTAGTGATCGACAACATAGCCCACCCCAAAGGCTGCCGCCGTTCCCAGCGCGAGCGTCCCGCTCACGACCCAACCTGGCCCGGGAACCGCCAATCCGGCTGCTTCCGCGGCGCCAACCGCGGCTTCGATTCCTGCTGAGACGCCCATCGAGGCTGCTGTCCCGCCCACAGCGTTCTCGGTGGTCTTGACGGGGTCCTTTCCATCTGAGATGTCGTTAGCCGCGAAGAATGCTGTCAAAGCGGTGCCAACGACAGGCAACCGTTTAAGGACTGGAAGACCTTTCTGGAAAGCTTCAGGTATGTTCTGGTCGATCCCCCCGAGTTTCTTGACAAGATCCGATGCGTTGAGCGTAAGGACTCCTCGCACGCTCTGCGGAAGCACACCGATGATCCGTTCGATCCCTGCTCGATCGGCCTGGTCCTTGTACATCTTCTCGAAGAGTTCCTGCTGGGCCTCCTGAAGCGCCGTATTCGCCTCCGGTGACAGAGACGGATTCGACCGGAGTGCGGTGGCCAACACCGCCAGGCCCTTGCTCTTGTTAGCCGAGTTCAGCAGTTTCTGCGACGCACCCGAGAGCCCGCCCGTCAGCGCCACGGCCTTCGACAACGGCATTTGCCCGTAAGTCTTGAGCTTGTCCAGGAGATCTTGGTGCTGCTTCGTCGTACCTTGAAGCGCCTCGTGAGCGGCTTTTTCCTTGCCACGTGCCTGAAGTACGGTCGCCGAGACTTCGTTGAATGCGGCAACCTGCTGCTGGTGGGTAGCCACAGCGGCATTGTGTTGGCTGACGGCGTTGTCATGTTCCTGCACTTGCTGCGGGCTGACGTTGCCCGTAGGCGCGGGCGGCGCCGGCCCTGGCCCGGCACTTGGAGGGAGAATTTCAGTATTGGTCACCGTTAGACCCGCATGCGCGGCAACCTCGCGTGCCTGGTTCATCCGGCTTTTGACGGTGTCCAGCTCGTCGGCGAACGTCGACAGGGCACGTGAGAGCGTCGAAACGGCGTCCTCCACCTGGGTGGCATTGCCCTTCGCATTGGCCATATGACCGCGAAACGTGTCGCCAGCAGCCCCGTGCCAGAAGCTTTCCGATTCGCCTGCTGTACGTGTAAACGCAGTAACGAGCCGGCCGACACCCTCATGCAGTGCATTCAGCCAGGACACGTTTGCACGGCAGGACTCCGAGTCACCGACAACCTCGATATTCAGTGGCCCGTCACTCACAGACGCCCCCGCCATCAGTTGATGTTGTTGAACTGACTCGTCGCATGCTGATCATTCTCGCCATACGTGGCACGGCTCGCGTCCACGTCATCGCCCGCTTTGGAAGCCGTTTCCGTCAGCGCCGCAGCCGATTGCGTCAACGACTCCAGCATCGCCGCAACAGCGCCCGTCGATTCGCCAGCATTAGGAGCGTTCGGCGGTGAGGACGGCGCACCACTCATGCCATCCGCCGCTTGACGCAGCTCAGCCGCCAGCCGCGAGAGAGAATCCAGGTCGGTGTCTGTGTGCCCTGCCATCGATCTACTCACTCACCTCAGTCACGGAAGCCTGCGGGGCCCGAAAGGTTTCCAAGTCCTGCGGCTCGCCTCCCGCACCCCAGCGCTGTTCCGGAGTCAACCCAGCATCAACAGCGACAACATCAGCGGACGAGGCATAGAAAGCCTCTTCCACCTGGGTCTCCGACAAGGCGACCCATGGCTGCTGTTCACCACAGCCTGCCACCAGCAGATCGAGCGACGTGAACACAAGCATCGCCAGGCGGCCGTCTTCCAAGGGCTTCAGTGCCAACTGCACCCCGTGTTCCCCAGCATGGCGATCCGTGCACGGAACAAACAGCACCGCGCCCGCGCGGTCTGCCACGTCAATCTCGTGAGCCCGCTCCTCGTCCGCCAACAACGTGCGCCCTTCGTACCGTCGGTCTCATTCGGGGGTGAGACTAACGTCCAGGTGCCTGTGCCTCCCCGCGCACCTTCCCGACCACCCGAACGGAGCAGCGATGAGCTAATTGTGAGATCACCCTGTCAAGCATCTACCGGGACAGGACACAGCTGCACGAAACCGGGGTTGTCGAACCGTCCTGCCAGTCAGTGTGCGAACACCACCACTACGCGGCCACCGCCGACAGCTCCACAGGCTCGATGGGTGTCGGGGGTCTGGTTGGAAGGGCTGGTGGTCGCGCAACATCGCTCACAACACGTTCATTCGCCGCCGGGCCAGGCACAGCGCGGCCTGGGTGTGCTTCTTGCCCTCGGCGCACTTGTGTCGTAGTACCGCTGACGAACGATCGTTTCTGAGGCCAGCGCGAGCCGGTGTCGATGCCATCGCGCACGTGTCAGTGCATCCGATGGTGCGGGATGCCCCGGACCGTGTGGTCAGCGAACTGAAGCACCTCATCGATCAATGCCGCGAGGTGGTCGCTGGTGAGGCGGTAGAGCATGCGGCGGCCGTCGCGGCGGACCTGGACGAGTCCTGCCAGCCGCAAACGGCCCAGGTGCTGGGAAACCGAGGAGCGGGAGGCGGCCACTTGGTCGGTGAGGGTGCTTACGTCCTGCTCGGTACTGAGCAGGCGCAGCAGGTGGAGGCGGGTTGGGTCGGCGAGGTGGCCGAGCACGTTGGCGGCCACCGTCCACTGATCGCCCTCCTCTTGCCGTTGTGAGGAGGTTGCTGTTGCAAATTCATTGTGCGCGCGCATGTTTGCATAATGGCTATGAACAGGCCATTCTGGCAAGCGACGGCGATTCGAGCAGAGGGGGCGCGGGTTGATGGCCAAGCAGGAACACCACGGCGACCACCGGCACGGCCACGGCCACTGGCACGGTCGAGAGCACGGAGCCGCGTCGGGCTGGCTGGCGTCGTTGTGGTGGCAGTTACGCCACGCCGTCACACCGCACAGCCATGACAGCGCGGACCGGCTGGACACCGCGCTGGAAACGAGCAAGCGTGGCATGCACACGCTGGCGGGGTCGTTTGCGGTGTTGTTGGCGACCGCGATGATCCAGTTGCTGATCGTGCTGTTCACCGGATCGGTCGCGTTGTTGGGCGACATGATCCACAACGTCGCCGACGCGTTGACGGCCGTGCCTATCGGCGTTGCGTTCCTACTCGGCCGACGGGTGGCCACCCGCCGTTACACCTACGGCCTGGGCCGCGCCGAGGACCTCGCCGGCGTCGTGGTCGTGCTGATCATGGCCGGCTCGGCCGGGCTGGCCGCATACGAGGCGATCCTGCGCCTGCTGCACCCGCAGCCGCTCTCGCACCTATGGGCGGTTGCTCTTGCCGGTGTCGTCGGGTTTGCCGGCAACGAGATCGTGGCGCGCTGGCGGATCACTGTCGGCCGCCAGATCGGCTCGGCGGCGCTGGTCGCCGACGGCCTGCACGCGCGCACGGACGGCTTCACTTCGCTGGCTGTGGTGCTGGGCGCGGCCGGGGTCGCTGTTGGGCTGCCCCTGGCTGACCCGATCGTCGGCCTGGGCATCACGATCGCGATCGTGTTCGTACTGCGCGACGCGATCATGGAGGTGTTCCGGCGGCTCATGGACGCCGTCGATCCCGAGGCCGTCGCTTCCGCGGAGCGATCTGCGGTCGCGGTTACAGGAGTGGCGGGGGTCAGCGAGGTCCGGATGCGCTGGATCGGGCACAGTCTGCGCGCCGAGGTCGCGATCACCGTGGACTCCGGGTTGACCGTGCAGCAGGCCCATCACATCGCCCACGAGGTTGAGCACGCCCTCGTACACGCCGTGCCGAGGTTGACGGCGGCGACCGTCCACATCGAGCCGACCACTGGTGCCGAGTATGCCCACAACGCGCTGGCCCACCACCAGTGAGCGTGACCATTCGCCATTCCGGCCAACCGGAGACAACCAGGACACCGCCTGGGCCGCGCGGAACGGTGGGCATCACCGAGGTGCGTGTG
>JBPYFK010000189.1:0-3270 GCA_051984675.1 Pseudonocardiaceae bacterium
ACCACCACGTCGTAGTCCCACGCGTCCACCGCGCCATCACCTCCTCAACCAGCCCGCGCCGACCGACGCGAACCGACGTCCTTCACTGTTCTTGCGCACACAAAGAGGCACAGCAGTGCCCGACAGCGCTTGTGACGGTGGGCCCTACCGGCCAAAACCCCAGAATTCAGACCGCGCGAACGCACGCAGACGCAAGATCATAACTGCCCGGAAACACGCGCACGACGCCACCCGCGACCGTCCGTCGCGCCGCCGCCCCCACTCTTGGCAAACTCTGCGGCAGCACTCGCTGAATTCCCAGCCGAACTCCCGGAAGATCCACCCCAGGGGCAGCGCCCCACCCCGGCACACCACGGGCACGCCCGTAAGGTGAGCCCCGCCCGCCATGATCGCGTGCCCCGGCAGACAGGATGGAAGCGTGGACGTCAGCACGGAGCCGAACACACCGGACGAGACGAGCCACACCGACGGACCCACCCCACGACAAGCGACACGCCGGGGCCGGATCACCCGTCGCCTCGCCCGCTGGACCCGCCGGCTGGCCATCGCCGCCCTCACCCTGGCGGTCGTGCTGACCCTGTTCTGCGTCACCTACAACGCCGCCACCGCCGGCCGTGCACCGCTACCCCCCGACCTGACCTACGTCCATACCGGCGACATCAACACCCGCTACCACTCCTGGGGCGACCCCCACGCCCCCGCACCACCCGTCGTCCTCGTCCACGGCTTCGTCGAAGACTCCGACACCTGGGCACCGCTGGCACCCCAACTCGCCACCCACCACTGGGTGCAGGCCTACGACATGGCCGGCTTCGGCTACACCCAACGCCGCGGCCCCTACACCCTCCAAGCCCTCTCCGACCAGCTCGGCCAGTTCCTCGACGCCCAGGGTCTGCACCGCCCCGTGCTCGTCGCCCATTCACTCGGTGCCGGCATCGTCGCCCAGTTCGCCCTGCAACACCCCGACCGGGTCGGCGGCATCCTCTTCCTCGACGGCGACGGCATCGGCAGCAGCGGCCACTCCTCAGGCGGCCCCGGCGGCCTGCCCGACCCCTGGCGCACCACACTGCTGCGCCTAGCCGTGAGCAGCGACACCGTGATCAACCACCTGTACTCGTCACAATGCGGCCCGACCTGCCCACCGCTGGACGCCGCCGGCCTCGACCAGTGGCGGCGCCCCCTGCAAGTCCCCGGCGCCGAGGAAGCCCTCACCGCCATGGCCGGCCACGGCCTGCTCGGACTCACCCCCTCCGACCTCTCCCGGCTGGCAACCGTCCCCGTCCCGAAGTCCGTCGTCTTCGGCGCCGACGACCCCTCCTTCTCCCACGACAGCCCCGCCCTCACCGCACACCGCATCGGCGCCGGCCCACCGACGATCATCCCCGCCGCCCGACACCTCACCATGATCAGCAACCCGGTACAGGTCGCGGCGGCCATCGACGAACTCGCCAGCAGGACCCGCCCCCAAACCTGACCGAAGCGCCGGGCCATCCACCCACCCGCCGGCAACCGACCACCGGCGGTTGATCACGACTGCCCAACGGTGCGACGTCCGCGAGTACCGTCGGCCCGCCCCGTCCAGCAGAATCGAGACATGTTGCAGGTCTGCCTCAACGGCGCCCGAACACCCCGCGAGCACCACCACCTGCCCGTCCGCCCCGAAGAACTGGCCAAAGCCGCCGCGACCAGCGTGGCCGCCGGCGCCGGCGACCTGCACCTCCACCCGAAAACCACCGACGGCACCGACTGCCTCGACCCACGCATCGTCGCCACCACCCTGCGAGCCGTCCGCGCCGCCGCACCCGGCACCCCCGTCGGCATCACCACCGCCGGCTGGACCATCCCCGCACCCCAGGAACGCATCGCCGCCATCCGCCACTGGACCGTCCTGCCCGACCACGCCTCGGTCAACTGGCACGAACCCGGCGCCGACGACGTCGCCCGCGCCCTGCTCGAGCGCGGCATCGGCGTCGAAGCGTGCCTGTTCTCCGGCACCGACGCCGACGAACAGTTCCTCCGCTCCCCGCTGCGGGACCACGTGCTGCGCGTGCGAGCGACCGTCACCGACGTCTCCGCCCGCGGCTCGGCCGCCACCGCACACGCCCTGCTCCAACGCCTCAACCGGCTCACCGCCCCGGTGCTCCTGCACGGCCGAAGCGCCGGCGCCTGGCCGGTCCTCGATCTGGCCGCCCAACGCCACCTGGACACCAGGATCGGTCTGGAGGACACGCTGCTGCTGCCCGACGGCGAGATCGCCAACGACAACGCCGAACTCGTCACCGCGGCCACCGCCCGCCTCAACCGCGCCCGAACGCGCTGACCCGAGCCAGGACCTCACATGTCGGGGTAGGGGTCCGGCGGGAGGTAGTCCGCCGCGCCGATCTCCGCGTCCGCCGCGTTCACCACACACACGTACTGGTCATCGATCTCGAACGTGTGATTACCCAGGGTGAAACGCGGAACCCACCTGTACTCGACCGGCCCCAGCCGCGTGCGGCGCGGAAACCGCCGCCACACCGCCTTCGGTTTCATCCGGCTGAAGAAACCCGTGTGCAGAACCAGAATCTCCGTGCCGGTGACGACCACGAGAACATGCGCCAACGGACCCTGCGTCGGCACCGAGGCGGGGAAGAGGTACTGGATCTCAGAGCCTGCCGGCACCAACGCGGAAGCGTGACGCCACACCTCCGACTCCAGAGGCATCGTGCCACCGTCCCGAACGGAGATCTCCCACGCGAAGTGCTCGCATAGTACACCGCACATCACGCCCCCCGGCACGTCGTCGTTCGGCCGTAACAGAAGCCATCGGCGGACCTTCCGCCGACAGCGAACCCAGCCCCCGGTGCGATCGAAGATCCGCTGTGATGACCGCACCGATCACAAAGAAAGGTGTTCCCGATGCCCACACTGGTGCCCGCGATCAACGACGAGCGCGACGGCCTGCTGACCTTTCTCGCCGCACAGCGAGCCGCCCTGCGCAGGGGGCGCTGGCGCTGGGTGTCGTGGTGAGTTGCTCACCAACCTCACCGATCTCGGCGCAACCCGTGACCTCACCGTCGTCAACGACCACCTCCCCGAGTCGGCTCCCCGCCTGCCCGAGGGCACCACCCGGTCGGGACGATGGATCCTGCTGCACCTCATCGAAGAAACCGCACGGCACGCCGGGCACGCCGACATCATCCGCGAGTCACTCGACGGCGCCACCGCATTCGAACTCGTCACGGCCTCCGGCGACTCGCTGTTGGGCTGACACGGCCCCGCCACGCCTAC
>JBPYFK010000190.1:0-175390 GCA_051984675.1 Pseudonocardiaceae bacterium
CGAGGACTTCACCGAGGTCGCGGACGTCATCGCGACCGCGTTGCAGCCGAGCTTCGACGAGGCCACCAGCAAGCAGTTGCGCAGCCGGGTGGAGGCGCTGGCCGCCAAACACCCGCTCTACCCGAACATGTAAAGAGCTGACCGCGAAAGCCGCACTCCATCAGTCGGAGTGCGGCTTTCGTCGCACTGTGCGCAGTGGACACACCCCTTCTGTGGCTGGTTCGCCTCTTTCACACCTTCGTGTGGTTTGAATCGGCGGTCACCGTCGAAACCTTCGGATGTCGGCTATCCGCGTATCCCGCCAGGTCCCGCGTCTTTGTTCGAGGAGGACCGATGGCTGAGCGTAGTCAGTCCCGTCATGGTTTCCGTGCAGGCACCGGCGGTGAGATGCTCGCGGAATTCCTGGGAACGTTCGTTCTGATCCTGTTCGGCTGTGGTTCGGTCGCCGTCGCCGTCGTCGCGCTGCTGGGATCGGGGCGGCAGGCTGTCGCCTTCGGCCCCGCGAACTGGCTGATCATCGCCTTCGGCTGGGGATTCGGCGTGGTGTTCGGTGTCTACGCCGCCGGCGGTGTCAGCGGCGCGCACATCAACCCAGCCGTGACGCTGGCTTTCGCGGTACGCCGCGCTTTCCCGTGGCGGAAGGTCATTCCGTACATGTTCGCGCAGCTCGTCGGAGCCTTCCTGGCGGCGGGCGTGGTGTACTCGGTCTACAGCTGGGCCATTGACTACTACAACGCCAAGTTGGGAGTCCCCCGGCGCGCATCACTGGACACGTTCGCGATCTTCGCTACGTTTCCCGCGAAATACTTCGGGGGCGGCTGGTGGGGTCCCTTCCTGGATCAGATCGTGGGCACCGGAATCCTCGTGCTGCTCATTTTCGCGCTCATCGATTCACGCAATATGGCGCCCACCTCGAATCTCGGACCGCTCATGATCGGCTTCGTGGTCAACGTGATCGGGCTGAGTCTCGGTCCCAACGCCGGGTACGCGATCAACCCGGCCCGCGATTTCGGTCCGCGCCTGTGGACCTTCTTCACCGGTTGGGGCCAGATCGCGCTACCGGGCACCTACCAATGGTTCAGCAACTACTTCTGGATTCCGATCGTCGGTCCGTTGATCGGGGGTGTGATCGGCGCGGTCGTCTACGACCTGTTCATCGGCCAGATCCTCGACGCACGGGCGGGCGGACCGGAAGCGGGACGTACATCGGACGAGCCGCCGGCGGAAGGCGAACGGCCGGCGACCGAGTGACGTGCTCACGGATCGCTTTCGCGAAGGCGTGAGCATGGAGTGTGATCAGCAGGCTTTGACCCAGCTGCACTCAAGAGTGCGCCCTGGACTGTGGGGACGTTGCTTGGGCGTAGGCCAGCTGTCTTGCGGTCTGGATCGGTCGGCCGCACCGGCGTACTGCGCGAGTCGAACCGCGATGGCATCCTGCAAGTCGTCCGGTGCGTCCGACAGGAAGTTGTTGAACAGCACCGAAAACGCCAGCTGGTGCCCGTTGGCTGCCCGGACGTACCCCGACAGCGACGTGACTCCCGTCATCGAGCCGGTCTTGGCGTGCACGTTGTTCTGGGCCGGGGTTCCCGCCATCCGGCCGCGCAGGGTGCCCCCGACCATGCGATCCGGTGCGCCAGCGATCGGAAGTGCCTGGTACCAGGCACCGAACCACGGCCTGCTCCGAGCGTGGTCCAGCAGATTCGCGAGCTGATCGGGCGGGACGACATCCATTGTGGACAACCCGGAACCGTCCACTGCCCGCAGAGTGCGTGCGTCGACCCCGAGTCCCGTCACCTTGTCGGTCACGACCCCGAGCCCTGCCGGCCAGCTCCCCTGCCCACGAACCTGCCGGCCCATGGCCTTCACCAGCGCTTCGGCGTGGCTGTTGTTGCTCAGCTTCAGAAACGGCACCAGAAGCTGGGACAACGGCATGGATTCGTGCGCCGCCAGCACCCGCGCGCCGGCCGGAGTCGGGCCGCCGCCAGCCCCGTCGACCTGGACACCGCGAGCCGCCAGAGCGCGCGTGAAGATGTCGGCCGCATACGACGGCGGGTTCGGGACGCTGATGTACTCCTGGTCCGGCTGCGCCGACGCCGGCAGGCTTCCGGTGACCTCGACCCGATTGGTGGCGTGATCGCGCTGCACCGACAACGTCGACGCGCTGTTCGCGGGCGCCGTGACGGCCCGGTTGTCGACCGTGAGCACACTCGTCGGAGGGTTCAGGGCGACGGTGACCGGCTGCCCCGGAGCGGCTCCGGGGGTGACTCGAACGATGACGCTGCCGGCGTCGTAATCGGTGTCTGGAGCGACCGTCAACGCTGAAACCGGCGCGGCATAGTACGCGGATTCGTCGTCCCACGCCCAGCCAGCACCCAGCGTGTCGTCGTCGAACCACGTGTGGTCACTGACCAGACGCCCCCGCACGTGCCGCACCCCGGCGTTGGCCACCTGGTCGGCCAGCCGTTGGTAGTCAGCCGCCAGCACGGTCGGATCACCCGTTCCGCGCAGGTAGAGGTCGCCGTCGAGCACGTCGCCACGCTGCGTGGCCGTGGTGGACACGTCCGTGCGGAACCGGTAGTCAGGTCCCAACGACTCCAGCGCGGCGGCCGACGTCAGCAGCTTCGCGTTCGACGCGGGGATGGCACGCCCGTTGCCCACCCTGCTGTAGAGCATCTGGTGGGTGTCCAGGTCCCGAACGACCACACCGGCGTGTGCGCCGTCCAGTCGAGGGTCGGCGAGGATCTTGTCGAGGTCGCCGCGCAGCGCGTCCGGCCCGGACGGCGCGGCCTCGCCGTTCGTCGCAGCGGCGGGAACGCCGAGCAAGAGCATCGTCACCAGGACCAGAGCCCCGCGACGCCAGCGACCGCGCATCGCCCACCTCCGAGAATCCGCCCACCAAGATCGAGCAGGACCAAGAATTCCTGAGCCCGTTCGTGCGCGGGCCCGAAACCGCGGACACCGACCGGAATCGGTCAGTGACGCGCGGTTATCGAGAGGAGATAAGCACGCCCAGCGGGCCTGGTCAACGATCTCGCGTCTGACACACCACGGCATGTCGCGCACGAGTGTCGACAGTGGACCTGGCCGGCGGTGACCACGAACCGTCAGTCAACGACGCGCAGGAGACCTTCTTGTACGACGGTCGCGACGAGCCGGCCGTCGTGGGTGAAGAAGCGGCCGGTGGCCAGCCCGCGCGCACCAGACGCGCTTGGTGACGTGCAGTCGTAGAGGAACCACTCGTCCGCGCGGAACGGGCGGTGGAACCACATCGCGTGATCCAGACTCGCGCCCAGCACGTGGTCCAGTCCCCAGTACACGCCGTGCCTGGCCAGCACGGAGTCGAGCAACGTGAGATCCGACGCGTACGCGAGAAGGCAGACGTGCAGCAGCTCGTCGTCGGGCAGCTCCCCGTCGGCGCGCATCCACACCTGGCTGCGGGCGTCCTGCGTCTCCGGGCTCTCGCGGCGCATCCACGGCGGGTCGGTGACGTAGCGGATGTCGATCGGACGGGGGACGTTCGCCATGCCGACGAGCTTGTCCTGGACCGGCAGCACCCGCTGTCCGAAGGTCGGCAGCGTTTCCGGGTCGGGCACGTCCGGCATCCGCTCGGCGTGGTCCAGCCCTTCCTCGGGGACCTGGAACGACGCCGACAGCGAGAAGATCGCCTGACCGTGCTGGACGGCCACCACCCGGCGGGTGGTGAACGAGCGGCCGTCCCGGGTGCGGTCCACGTTGTACACGATCGGGACACTGGGATCACCGGGACGGATGAAGTAGGCGTGCAGCGAATGCACCTGCCGGTCCGCCGGGACGGTACGCCCTGCCGCGACCAGTGCCTGGCCGGCGACCTGGCCGCCGAACACGCGCACCGGGGACTCCGCCGGGCTCACCCCGCGGAAGATGTTCTCCTCGATGCGTTCCAGGTCCAGCAGCGCGACCAACCGGTCCAGCACGAGCTGCCCGTGCGGCTGCCCGTCCTCCGCCGTCGGAATGTCCTGGCCAGCCCGCATCGCGGCCAGGTCCACCGCGGCGGCCCGAGCTGCTTCGGTCACTGTGACTCCCCGTTCGTACTTGCCTTCCGGCGCGCACCCCGGGGCATTTCGGCTGGTCAGACGTCTTAGGAGACGTCCTCCTCGCCCAGGCGGTGCACGCGGATCAGGTTCGTGGACCCCACCGTGTGCGGCGGGGAACCCGCGACGATGACCATGACGTCGCCGGGCTGGAAGCGGCCGATCGACAGCATCGCGTGATCGACCTGCCGGATCATCTGGTCGGTCGTGTCCACTTTAGGCACCAGGAAGGTCTCGGTCCCCCAAGTGAGAGCGAGCTGACTTCGAACCGATTCCTCCGGGGTGAAGGCCAGCAGCGGCAGCCGGGTGTGCAGCCGGGCCAGGCGACGCACGGTGTCACCGGACTGCGTGAACGCGACCAGCGCCTTCGCGTTGAGCCGCTCCCCGATGTCGCGGGCGGCGTACGAAATCACGCCACGCTTGGTGCGTGGCACGTGACTCAGCGGCGGCGGGGTGGGCGAGCCGGATTCGACGGCCTCCACGATCCGAGCCATGGTCTGCACCGTCTCGATCGGGTAGCGGCCGACGCTGGTCTCACCCGAGAGCATCACCGCGTCGGTGCCGTCCAGGACGGCGTTGGCCACGTCGGATGCTTCGGCGCGGGTCGGGCGGGAGTTGCTGATCATCGAGTCCAGCATCTGGGTGGCGACGATGACCGGCTTGGCGTTCTCCCGGGCGATGCGGATCGCCTTCTTCTGCACCAGCGGCACGTCCTCCAGGGCCAGCTCGACACCGAGGTCACCGCGGGCGACCATGACCCCGTCGAAGGCCAGCACGATGGCCTCCAGGTTCTCGACCGCCTCCGGCTTCTCCAGCTTCGCGATCACGGGTGCACGCCGGCCGACCCGGTCCATCACCTGGTGCACCAGGTCGACGTCCGCCGGCGAGCGGACGAACGACAGCGCGATGAAGTCCACCCCGAGTTCCAGCGCGAACTCCAGGTCCTGGACGTCCTTGTCGGACAGCGCCGGCACCGAGATGTCCATGCCGGGCATGGACAGGCCCTTGTTGTCGCTGACCGGGCCGCCCTCGACGACCTTGCACACCACGTCGTCGCCGTTGACCTCGGTGACCCGCAGGGCCACCTTCCCGTCGTCGACGAGCAGGCGGTCACCGGACTTGGCGTCGTTGGCCAACCCCTTGTACGTGGTCGAGACCCGGTCGTGCGTGCCCTGGATGTCCTCGACGGTGATGCGCACGATGTCGTCGGTGCGCCACTCCACCGGGCCGGCCGCGAACTTCCCCAGACGGATCTTCGGCCCCTGCAGGTCGGCGAGCAGGCCGACCGCGCGCCCCGACTCCCGGGCCGCGGTGCGAACGATGTCGTAGACCCGCCGGTGGTCGTCGTGGCTACCGTGACTGAAGTTCAGCCGCGCGACGTCCAGCCCGCTGCTGACGAGTTCGGCCACCTTCTCCGGCGTCGCGGTGGCGGGCCCCATGGTACAAACGATCTTGGCGCGTCGACTCACAATGCCTCACCCTAGACCGTCCTCGTGAACTAAACCGAAACAGTGGTGATTCCGCGCATATCGTTACTGGATCATTACAGAAACATGCGCGCGGCGACTACCGGTGTGAAGACGCCATTGGTACGGGGGTCGTGCCGGCCGAGTCTACTCCGCATCACAGCTGAAAAGGCTGGTCAACGGGGCTCCGCGACCCCGACGTGGTCGGCGAACCACTGGTTGAGGCCGCGAAGGCGCTGCCAGCACGCGCGGACCCGCCAGAGGCAGGCGCGCTCGTGCAACACGTCGTCAGGCTCCCAGCTCCGAAACACGTACATCGTCCGGTGCCGGAGCAGTCCCAGGCGTGGATGGTCGGCCGGAACTCCCCTGGGCCGGCTTTTCAGCACGTCGCCGGCTCGCTGCCAACCTTCCTGATCGAGTGCCGAGAGCAGGGTGCGCAGCCGCTCGCCGTGCAGGTCCTCGTCCACGGCGGCGCGGTAGCGGGCGAGTTGGTCCAAGGTGGTGTGAAAGCACCCGCCCGCGACCAGCATCCCTTGCGCGCTGAGCTCCACGTAGTACGCGCCCGCTCCCCTGCCGGGCTCGATCACCGCGCCACAATGCGTCTTGTACGGCGACCTGTCCCGGCTAAACCGCACGTCGCGGTGTGGGCGGAACACCTTGCCGGTGCCGAAACCCGGTGCGAACTCCGGCTCCAGCTCCGCCAGCAGCGCCTCCATCGGCCCGCGCACATGCTCCCGGTACCACTCCAGGTGGTCGCTCCAGTACGTCTTGGAGTTGTCCGCCTCCAAGCCTTCGTAGAAGTCGACGGCGCCCTCGCCGAAACCTTCGAACCGGCTGTCCCCGGCCGATGCCACTGCCCGCACAGCGTCACCGTATGTCACTCTCCCGATGGTCAGCCGCCCGCGACATCCGGTTGCGGTTCGCATACCGGGCGTATTCTCGGACGGTGGACCCAACCGCGCGTGCCCAGATCCGGGAGGCGGGGGGCAACCTCCCGGTCGACATGACGAGCTTCGTCGGCCGGCGGCGGGAGATCACGTTGACGAAGCGGCTGCTCGCGGAGTCCCGCCTGGTGACCCTGACCGGCCCGGGAGGCGTCGGAAAGACCCGGCTCGCCCTGCGGGTGGCGGCGAACATGCGGCGAAGCTTCCGGGACCGGGCGTGGTTGGTCCGCCTCGACGACCTGCGCGACCCGTCGCTGGTGGCGGACACGGTCGGTGAGCAACTGGAGGTGCGCGGACACCACTCGGTCGACCACGAGGTGGGCGACATCGTCGAGCACCTGCGCTCGCGGGAGATGCTGCTGGTCCTCGACAACTGCGAGCACCTGGTCGACGAGGTCGCGCGGTTCGTCGAAACCCTGTTGCAGGCGTGCCCGGGGGTGCGGGTGCTCGCCACCAGCCGGCAGTCCCTGGGGGTGGCCGGCGAGAGCGTGCTCGTGGTCCCACCCCTACAGGTCCCGGACCTGGAGCACCTGCCGCCGCCGGAGGCGTACGAGCAGTACTCCTCGGTACGGCTGTTCGTGGACCGCGCCCAGGCCGCGCTGCCCGAGTTCGAGGCCGACGCCAGCAACGGCGCCGTGCTCATGCGGCTGTGCCACCACCTCGACGGCAACCCGCTGGCCATCGAACTCGCCGCCGTGCGGCTGCGCTCGCTGTCACTGGAGCAGCTCGAAGAGCGGCTGGCCGAGCGGTACGAGCTGCTCACCGGCGGGCCGAGGGGAGCGCCCAAGCGGCAGCAGACATTGCGGGCGCTGATCGACTGGAGTTACGACCTTTGCCCGGAGCAGGACCGGCTGGCGTGGGCGCGGATGTCGGTGTTCTCGGGCAGTTTCGACTTGGAAGCCGCCGAGCACGTGACGGCCGGCGGCTCGCTGCGCGTCCAGGACGTGCTCGGCGCCGTCCACTCCCTGGTGGATCAGTCCATCCTGCTGCGTGAGGACGAGTCCGGGGTGGTGCGGTATCGGTTGTTGCAGGCGATGCGGGAGTACGGGCAGGAAAGGCTCGCCGCCTCTGGGGAGGCGGCGTTCTTCCAGCGCCGGCACCGCGAGTGGTACGCCCTGCTGGTGGAGCGGTTCGCCACCGAGTGGCTCGGCGGCGACCAGCCCGAGTGGGTGCAGCGGCTGCGGCTGGAGCAGGGGAACCTGCGGGTGGCGATGTCGTCAGCGACGGGTTCTTCGGCCACCGGACCGGAAGACGCCTCGATCGGCCTGCGGATGGCCACCCAACTCGACGACTACTGGAGCATCCGGGGCTTCACCAGCGAAGCGCGGTACTGGCTCGACCTGGCGCTGTCGGTCGCACCGCAGGACAGCCAGGAACGAACACCCGCGCTGCGGGTCGACGGCTGGTTCGCGCTGTTGCAGGGGGACACACCGGCCGGGGAACGGCTGCTCGCGCAGGCTGGCCAGCTCGCCGAGCGCTACGGCGACGAGATCCAGAAAGCCTACGTCGGGCACGCGCTGGGCATGTCGGCCATGTTCCAGGGACGGTTGTCGGAGGCCCGGGCGCTGTTCGAGCAGAACCTGGCGGCGTTCCGGGCCTCGGGCGAGCTGCGCGGGGAGTTGTTCTCGCTGGTCACTCTCGGGCTGGTGGCCAGCAGGCGGAACGAGGGCGAGCGTGCCCTCGGCCTGCTGTCGGAATGCGTCGACCGGACGACGCAGCGCGGTGAGATCTTCTTCCGGTCGTACGCGCTCTGGGCCACCGCATACATCGAGGCGTTGCGGGACCGGCTGGACGAGGCGGACCGCGCCGCGAAAGACGCGTTACGGCTCCAGCGGCGACTGGACAACAAGCTGGCGATGGCCCTGACCATCGACACGCTCGCCTGGATCGGCCAGCGCCGGAACAACAACGAGCGCGCTGCCCGGCTGTTCGGGGTGGCCCACACGATGTGGAACGCCCTGAACGCGGCCCCCGAGTTCTACACGGCCTTCCAGTCGACCCATGACGAGCACGTCGAGTGGGCTCGGGCCGCGCTGGGTGAGGCCGCCTACCAGGACGCCTTCGAGCGGGGCATGAAGCTGCCGACCGGGATGGCGCTCGACTACGCGCTTGAGGTCAAGCGGCACGCACGCGAAGCTCCCCGGGACAACGTGACACAGATGCCCTTGACCCGGCGGGAGCGGGAGATCGCGGAATTGGTCGCCCAGGGACGTACCAATAAAGAGATCGCGGAAAGTCTCGTGATCGCACAACGTACGGTCGAGGGGCACGTGCAACATATCTTGACCAAACTCGATTTCTCCTCGCGCGCACAGATCGCCAGCTGGGTCGCGGCCCGGAAGAATTCGAGTTGAGTGATCGCGTGGATCGAGGGTCGCGTTATCAAGAGGTGGCGTGGCACACTTTCCGGCAACGCTGTGACCCAGCGCTCATCAGCTGTCATAACAGGATGAGTTCGGATCAATTCGGTACGGAACCGACATCCGGGAGAACGCGAGATTAACTCCCGGAACTAGGTACCCGTATGCGTGCAATCCGGGATGTCCCTCGGTAGCTCCCCGGGCGAGCCTGGGCATGTTCCGTGTTCATGTTTCCCCCGGCAGATCACGGTGCGATAAATCAACATTGCCCCGAATCCCCGAACCCGAAGATTCCCCGGATGAATCCTGAGACACATAACACAGATCCGAATCAGTCCCCCGAAGATCACGAGAAGCTTCGGCTTCCCTGGTACGCGACCGTTGACGAGCGCGACGCGGCTGGCGAGCCCCAGAGCGGCACCGCCGAACCGGTCACCGCTCGGGTCGCGGCGCAGAGCCGTCGCGTGGCGGAGGCCGCGGGCCGAGTCACGCGCGACGGGCTCGACTCCGCTCTCCGGGCCAGCGGTACGGCGCTCGGCGTCGTGCACCGGGCAGTCCTGGCGGCGGGTCAGGCGATCCTGGTGGCGCTCGCGTTCGTGAGCCAGGGCGTACGCCGCGGCTCTGTCCACGCGAGCCGGGTGACCGCGCCGGCGTTCGCCGCCACGCGGCGGGCGATCGCGCCCGGTCTCGCCTTCGTGCTCCGGGTCACCGCCCCCGCGAGGGATGCCCTGGTCCGCACGCTGAAGCCGGTGGTCGACCCGGTGCTCCGGGCGGCGCGGGCGGCGACCGACGCGCTGCGCGAGTCGGCCGACTCCGGCGCGCTGGCGCCGGCCCGTCGGGCGATCCAGACATCGGCCCAGATCGTGGGCCGGCGGTTGGAAGCGCTGCGTAACGTGCTGCCTGCGGACGGTCCCGGCCTACGGTCGCGCCGGTTGCAGGCCGGCGCGCTGGTCGGCGTGCTCGGTGCCGCCACGGTCTTCGGAGTGGCGCAGGCCGCGCAGCGGCCGGAAAGCACCGTGCAGGCCGCACAGGTTGGCGCGCTGGCCGCCGGACCCCACGCGGGCGACCAGCAGTCCCAGGCCAGGTTCCTGCCATCCGCACCGGAGCCCACGCAGTCCTCGGACGGTCAGGTCAGCACGCTGTCCGCTCCGGCGACGAAGTCGCAGTCCTCGGACAAGTCCAAACAGGACTCCTCCGGCGACCAGTCGAAGTCGGACCAGTCCGGTGGTGACCAGTCCAAGTCCAAGGACCAGTCCTCCTCCGACAAGTCCAAGGACCAGTCCAAGTCGGAGCAGTCCAAGGACCAGACGAAGTCGGAGCAGTCCGGCGGCGACCAGTCCAAGTCCAAGGACCACTCCGGCGATCGGTCCAAAAAGGACTCTTCTGACGCCAAGTCGGAGGATCAGCCCACGGACTGTTCCAAGGTGACCGGTGCCGACCAGATGGCGGTCTGGATCAACCAGGCGGACTGCATCCTGCAGCAGAACGGCGTTCCCGCGAGCAAGATCAACGCCGATGACGAGCGGGTGATCATCAGCCACGAGTCCGGCGGGAACCCGCACGCGATCAACAACTGGGACTCCAACGCGGCCAAGGGGACGCCGTCGAAGGGTCTGATGCAGACCATCGACTCGACGTTCGACTCCTACGCCGTGCCGGGTCACCACGACATCTACAACCCGGTGGACAACATCGCCGCGGCGGTCAAGTACTCCATCGACCGCTACGGCTCGATGGACGGCGTGCCCGGCGTCGCCGGCATCAAGGGCGGCGGCGGCTACCAGGGTTACTGATCGTCGAGCGGTTGCCGATCATCGGCCGGTCCGTGCCTCCCCCAGGGGCACGGACCGGCCGTTTCGCATGCCGCGAGCCCTCGGTAGGCTGTGCGGCCCCACGCGAGCTCGCTCGGCGTGGCAGCACGATCAGGCGCGTTGGTATATTCGCACGTCGGGCCAGCGCAGAGCGCACAATTCGCGCCCGAAGTCATCCGTGCCGCCCGGTGTCCGGCCACAGCAACGAGGCTCGGGGAGGCCCAACAAGAGGTGGAGCATTTGTCGACTTCCCCGCATGATCGGGAACTGGACCACGCCGACGACGTCGCGCGGGAACAGCGTCACGTATCCATGCTGTACGGGCGGCTCGACGAGCTGCGGGAATACACGACGAAGCGGTTGTCCGAAACGCTGCGGCAAACCGGGGGCACCCCGCAGGCCCGTACCGAGCGGGACATCTCCACCACCATGTACACCGACAAGCTCACCCAGCTCAGCGCGGTGGAGAACGGGTTGTGCTTCGGGCGGCTGGATTTCGACGACGGGGAGCGCCGGCACATCGGCCGGATCGGGTTGTTCGACGAGGACAACGAGTACGAGCCGCTGCTGATGGACTGGCGGGCGCCGGCGGCGCGCCCGTTCTACCTGGCCACTGCGGCTTCCCGGGACGGCGTGCGGCGGCGCCGGCACATCCGCACCCGGCGGCGCACCGTGGTCGGCGTGGACGACGAGGTGCTCGACCTCGACTCGGCCGAGCACGGCCAGCACATCGAGTTGGTGGGCGAGGCGCGGCTGCTGGCCGCGCTGGACGCCCGGCGCACCGGGCAGATGAACGACATCGTCGCCACCATCCAGGCCGAGCAGGACCGGATCATCCGGTCGAACATGAACGGCGTGCTCGTGGTGCAGGGCGGCCCGGGTACGGGAAAGACCGCGGTCGCGCTGCACCGCGCGGCCTACCTCCTCTACACCTACCGCGAGCAGCTCACCAAGCGGGGCGTGCTGGTGGTCGGGCCGAACACGACGTTCCTGCGCTACATCGGCCAGGTGTTGCCCTCGCTGGGCGAGACCGGCGTGCTGCTGTCCACCGCCGGTCAGCTCTACCCCGGCATCGACGCCACCGGCGTGGAGCCGGCGGAGGCGGCCGAGGTCAAGGGCCGGGCGTGCATGGTGGACGTGCTGGTCAAGGCAGTACGGGACCGCCAGCAGGTGCCCAAGGAGTACCTGGAGGTGATCTTCGAGTCCGAGCCGCTGCGGTTGGAGCGGAAAGCCTGCTCGGACGCCCGCACCCGGGCCCGCCGGTCCCGCAAGCCGCACAACGAGGCCCGACGGATCTTCCAGCGCGAGATGCTGACCGCGCTGACCCTTCGCGCCGCCGACCGGCTCGGGCGGGAGCTGCTCGACCAGCGCGATCTGGACGACATCCGCGCTGACCTGCGCGAGGATGACCGCGTGCGGCGGGCGCTGGAAGAGCTGTGGCCAAAGATCACCCCGCAGGAGCTGCTGGCTGATCTGCTCAGCTCACCGGAGCGGCTGAAAAGCGCGGCCCGCAAGCACCTCGGCGAGGACGAGCGTGCTGCCCTGCTGCGTGCACCGGACGCGGAGTGGACCCCCGCCGATGTTCCGCTGCTGGACGAACTCGCCGAGCTGCTCGGCGAAGACGACGTCGAGGCGCGGGAAGCGCAGCGGCAGCAGGAACTCGAAGAACTCGCCTACGCGCAGGGTGTTCTGCACGTTCTGGAGCAGGACGAGGAGATCATCGACCCGGAGCGGCTCCGGGTGTCCGACGTGCTCGACGCCGAGCTGCTGGCCCAGCGGCAGCGTTCCCGCAGCAACCTCACCGCGGCCGAACGGGCCGCCGACGACCGCACCTGGACCTTCGGGCACGTGATCGTCGACGAGGCGCAGGAGCTGTCCGCGATGGCGTGGCGGGTGCTGATGCGGCGCTGCCCGATCCGGTCCATGACCATCGTCGGGGACATCGCGCAGACGTCCGCGACCGGCGGCGCGCGGTCGTGGCAGCAGGTTCTCGAACCCCACGTCGGGGACCGCTGGCGCATCGAACAGCTCACCATCAACTACCGCACGCCGTCCGAGATCATGGCGCTCGCCGACCAGGTACTGTCCGAAATGGACGTTGAGGTGGCCGCCCCGACCTCGGTGCGGCACAGCGGACACATGCCGTGGGAACGCCAGGTGGACGAGCTTGCCACGGAGCTTCCGGCGCTGGTCTCGGAGGAACTGCGCGCCTGCCAGGACGGCAAGGTGGCCGTGGTCGTGCCGCAGCAGTGCATCGACGAGCTGGGACGGGCGGTTGCCGGCTCCGCTCCGGCAGCGGTCGGTGGCCAGCCCGACGGGCTGGAGGCGCCGGTGGTGGTGCTCACGGTCAGTCAGGCCAAGGGGCTGGAGTTCGACTCGGTCATCGTCGTCGAGCCACAGTCCATTCTGGACGGTTCGGCTCGCGGGCTGAACGACCTCTACGTGGGGTTGACCCGCGCTACGCAGCGGCTCGGCGTCGTGCACACCGGAACTCTGCCCCGATTCCTGGAGGCAGTCCCCACGTAGATCGGCCGCACCGGATGGGATGATCGGCGGATGGCATTCGCGATCAGTCACTGGTTGCGCACGCTCAGTGCGGACGAGCTCGCCGACGTCCTTGCCGCCCGCCCCGACTGCGCCGAGTCCCAACCGCGCAGCCTGCGCGAACTCGGCGAGCGGCTGAGCTCGCAGGCGTCGGTTCGTTCCGCGCTACTGAACCTGGATCTCGGCGCGCACGACGCGCTCGCGCTCGTCATCACGCTGGGCGACGGCTGCGACCCGCTCGCGGTCGCGGACATGCTCGGAGCCGGCACGGACACCCCAGAACTGGACCGCGCGCTGCGCGAACTGCACCGGAACGCGCTGGTCTGGCCAACACCCGAGGGCAAACTGCGGCTCGTCGGCCCGCTGCGGAACTCGTCGGGAGTGCTGCAGCTGGGACGGTCTGGTCATGAGCTTTTCGCACTGTCGACCGTCGACGAGCTGACGAGGGTGGCGCGCGAGCTGGGCATCGACACTCCCAAGCGCAAAGCCGATCTGGTGACCGAGATCGTCAAGTTCCTCAGCGACCCGGAGCAGGTTCGAGCGCTGCTTGCCGCAGCACCGAAGCCGGCACGCCAGCTGGCTGGACTGATGGCGTGGGAGACGCCGACATCCGAGCTGCTCGGGTTCGGTCCGCCCGAGCCTGGCCTGGAATGGCTGCGCACACACGGGTTCGTCGTGGCGGTGCAACCGGCGTACAAGGGCGGGCTGTGCGAAATGCCCCGCGAGGTCGCGCTGGCGGTACGCGGACCCGACTACCGGCCACCGCTGCGTCCACCACCCGAGCCGCCAGAAACATCCACTGTGGATGCCTCGGAGGTGGACCGTCGCGCGTCAGTCGCTGCGGGCGCCTTCGTGGACGGCGTGACTCGGCTGCTCGACCACTGCGCCGAGCGACCGCTGCCCAAGCTCCGCAACACCGGCGGAGTTGGCGTCCGCGCACTTCAACAGACCGCCAAGGCGCTGCGAAGCACGCCGGCCGACGTGCGGTTGTGGTTGGAGGTGGCGGCAAGGGCCGGGCTGCTGGCGTTCAACGCCGAAGGCCACATCGTCCCCTCCGAATCTGCCGAGTCCTGGCTGACCGCGAGCCCGCCCGAACAGCTGGTTCCGTTGCTGTGCGCGTGGTGGTCGTTGCCGTTCACACCGTCCATTGCCGCGCAGGCCGAGAAGCCCGAACCGGCGCTAGCCGGGCCGGCGGACCCTGCCGACCAGGCGCTTCGACATGATCTGCTCGCCGAGCTGGCCAGACACCCGCGCGCGGTGGCGATCACGGCCCGAGTGGATGTCGGTGAGCTGCTGACCTGGCGCCGGCCCGCCTTCCACCCGGAGCACAACGGCAGGTCCGTGGAGCTGACCTGGGAGGAGTCCGAGACGCTGGGCGTCACCGCGCTCAACTCACTGTCCACATTGGGCTTTCACCTGCATCACGCGGACACCGAGGCGTTGCTGGCCACGGCACGCGACATGCTGCCCCAAGCCGTGGAGACCGCCGTGCTGCAGGCGGATCTGACCGCGGTCGTCACGGGCCCGCCCAGCGCACGCCTCCGGTCGATGCTCGACCGGGCAGCCGATGTCGAGGACCGCGATGCGGCCTCGACCTGGAGATTCTCGCCGTCGTCGGTTCGCCGGGCGCTCGACCAGGGCCACACCGCCGACGAGCTTCTCCAGCAGCTGGAGGAGATCTCCGTCTCTGGCATTCCGCAGCCGCTGGGTTACCTGGTGCGGGATGTCGCGCGACGGTTCGGTGAACTGGTCGTCGTGCCGGTCACGTGCTGCGTCGTCGCGGAAGAAAGCCTGGTCCGCGAGCTCAACGCGGCGAAGTCGCTGCGCGAGCTGCGGCCGAGAGTGCTCGCACCGACCGTCCTCGCCTCGGACCAGCCGCCCGAGAGGGTTGTCGAGCTGCTGCGCAAGGCCGGCTACTTCCCGGTCAAGAAGGACCTCGACGGCACTGTGCTGGTCGAACGCGGCACCAACGGTGCGTCGGAATCCCAGCGGTTCCAGGTGTACCGCTTCATGCCGGACACGCTCCATCGCGGGCAGGTCGACCGCGACGAACTCCGCGAGCACGCCGCCAAACTGCTTGCGCGGGTCGACGACGAGCCGGAGCAGAGCGCGACCGAGCAGGCGATGGCTGGTATGGCGAGCCAACTCAGCGCAGCCGAAGTCCGCCTCCTCGCTGACGCGCTCGACAACAAGGGCACGGTCATCATCGACTACCTGGACCAGAACAACCGGGCCACCACCCGCCCGATCACGCCCATGGAGCATCACTACACCTGGCTGACGTCGTGGTGTCACCTGCGTGAAGACACCCGCGACTTCCGGCTTGACCGGATCGTCGCCGTCGCCGCGACGACCGACACCACCGGTCTGGTCGACCCAGGCTAGAGCGGATGCTAGCATTGACTGCATCGACAGCAGTGCAGGGGGCGGCGATGGCTACGCTGACCATTCGCGACTTTGACGACTCCTTAAAAGCGGAACTTCGTGTCCGGGCAGCCCGGCACGGCCGGTCCATGGAGGCAGAGGTACGAGCAATCCTGCGCGCGGTACTCAGCGTGCAGCCATCGGAGGTCGGTATGGGAAGCCGCATCCGGCAGCGGTTCGCCGATCTGGAAGATGCGGAGTTGCCGTTGCCGCCACGGACTGATGCTCCCCGAGCCGCCGAGTTTCCTGAGTGATCACACGTGATCGTTCTTGACACCAACGTCGTTTCCGAGTTGATGCGACGGGAACCAGCCTCCAACGTCATCGACTGGGTTGACCAGCATCCACCGGATCAGGTCTTCGTCACCGCCATCACCACGGCAGAGCTTCTTCACGGCGTCAGCCGGCTCCCCGACGGCCGACGTAAGACCGTCCTGGCGGAGAAGATCAAAGTGTTGCTGGAAGACGACTTCGCGGGACAGGTACTCGCGTTCGATTCGGCCGCGGCCCTCCACTACGCCCCGATCGTCGCGTCTCGCGAACGCCAAGGGCGACCAGTCAGCATGGCCGACGCACAGATCGCGGCGATCTGCCGCCACCACGGCTCAACTCTCGCCACCCGCAACGTCAAGCACTTCGCCGACACTGGTGTTCGAGTCGTTGACCCATGGCATGGGAGCTAGTCGTCACACCGCCAGCGGCAGAGCCGTGGGATGCACCGGGGACGGCAGCTGGGACTCGCCGGTGAGGTAGGCGTCCACCGCGCTCGCGACCGAGCGACCTTCCGCGATGGCCCACACCACCAGGGACGCTCCCCGATGCGCGTCGCCGCAGACGAACACACCGGGCGCGGTCGTCTCCCAGTTCGAGCCGCAGCCGATCGTGCCCCGGCCGCTCAGCTCGATGCCGAGGCCATCCAGGACACGCATGTGCTCGACACCCTCGAACCCGATCGCGAACAGTGCGAGGTCGCACGGGATTTCCTGCGCCTCGTCACCCACGTGCCGGACCCGCCGGCGGCCTGCGGCGTCGCGCTCGACACGCACTTCGCGCAAGCGCACGGCTCGCACGTGCCCGTGCTCGTCGCCCACGAACTCCTCGACCGCGACCGCGAACTTCCGCTCGCCGGCCTCCTCGTGCGCCGGGTAGGTGCGCAGGATGTACGGCCAGGTGGGCCACGGCGACAACTCGTCGTCGCGCTCCAGCGGCGGCCGCGGGTACTGATCGAGCTGCGTGAGGGTCTTCGCCCCCTGCCGGGTGGCGGTGCCGTAGCAGTCCGCGCCGGTGTCGCCACCACCGATGATCACGACGTGCTTGTCCCGCGCCGAGATCGACGTCGGCCCGTCGCCCTCGCATTCCTTGTTCGCCGGCACGAGGTGCTCCATCGCCAGGTGCACGCCCTGGAGATCGCGGCCAGGGATCGACCGGTCGTCACGGCCGCGCAACGCGCCGACCGCGAGCACCACGGCGCCGTACCGCGCCCGCAGCTGCTCGACCGGCAGGTCCACGCCGACCTCGCAGCCGGTGACGAACTGGGTGCCTTCGGCACGCATCTGCGCCAGCCGCCGGTCCAGGACGGACTTCTCCATCTTGAACTCCGGGATGCCGTAGCGCAGCAGCCCGCCCACCCGGTCGTCCCGCTCGTACACCGTCACCTCATGCCCGGCGCGGGTGAGCTGCTGGGCCGCGGCCAGACCGGCGGGCCCGGAGCCGACCACGGCCACCCGATGACCGGTCGAGATGTCCGGGGTGTGCGGTTGGGCGTAACCACGTTCCCAGCTGACGTCCGCGATGGCGGCTTCGACCCGCTTGATGGCGACCGGACCACCGGCCTCGGGCGAGATCGCCAGCACGCAGCCGGCCTCGCACGGGGCGGGGCACAGCTTCCCGGTGAACTCTGGGAAGTTGTTCGTCGCGTGCAATCGGTCGCTGGCCCGCTCCCACTGGCCCCTGCGCACCAGGTCGTTCCACTCGGGGATCAGGTTGCCCAGCGGGCACCCGGACGAACCCGAGTGGCAGAACGGGATACCGCAGTCCATGCACCGCGCCGCCTGGGTGGACACCTCGCGATCACGGTCCGCTGTGGACAGTGCGGCGTAGACCTCGTACCAGTCGCCGACGCGCTCGTCCGCCGGGCGTTTGGGGGCGTCCGCGCGGGCGTGCTTGAGGAAGCCGTGCGGGTCAGCCACGGGAAGCCTCCATGATCGCGTCGTCGATGTCCCGGCCCTCGGCGCGCGCCTGCCGCATGGCCTCCAGCACGCGCTGGAAGTCGCGAGGCATGACCTTGGTGAACGCGGCGCCGCGGCGCGGCCAGTCGCCGAGCAGCGACGCCGCCACCGTTGACCCGGTCAGCTCGTGGTGCCGGCGCACGATGTCGTGCAGCCACCTCAGGTCCTCGACGCCTGGCCGTTGCAGCTCGACCATCGCGGTGTTCACCCGGACCGGGTCGAGGTCGAGCACGTAGCCGATGCCGCCGGACATGCCGGCGGCGAGGTTGCGGCCGGTGTTCCCGAGGACGACGGCCCGCCCGCCGGTCATGTACTCGAAGGCGTGGTCACCGACGCCTTCCGCGACCGCGACCGCGCCCGAGTTGCGCACGCAGAACCGCTCACCCACCTGCCCGCGCAGGAAGATCTCCCCGCTGGTGGCGCCGTAGCCGACGACGTTGCCGGCGATGACCTGGTCCTCTGCCGCGAACGGGACCTCCGGGTGGGGGCGGATGACGATCCGGCCGCCGGAAAGCCCCTTGCCGACGTAGTCGTTCGCGTCGCCGATCAGGTCCAGGGTGACGCCGCCGGGCAGGAACGCTCCGAGCGACTGACCGGCGGAGCCGTCCAGCTCCACGTGAATGGTGTCGTCCGGCAGGCCCGCCCCGCCGTAACGGCGAGTCACCTCAGCACCCAGCAGGGTGCCCACCGTCCGGTTGACGTTGCGGACCGGCATCGGCAGCCGAACCGGACGCGCGTCCTCCAGCGCCGCCTCCGACAGCTGGATCAGCGTGCGGTCCAGCGCGTGCTCCAGGCCATGATCCTGCTCGCGGATCTTGCGTCGCGCTGGCGAGTACGGCAGGCCCGGTTCGGCGAAGATCGGCGACAGGTCCAGGCCGTTGGCCTTCCAGTGCTCCACGGCGTCCGCCGTGCGCAGTGCCCCGACCTGCCCGATCGCTTCCTCCAGCGTGCGGAATCCCAGCTGTGCCAGGTGTTCCCGCACCTCCTGGGCGACGAACTCGAAGAAGTTCACCACGTGCTCAGCCTGGCCGGTGTAACGCTTGCGCAGGTCCGGGTTCTGTGTGGCGACCCCCACCGGGCAGGTGTCCAAGTGGCACACCCGCATCATCACGCAACCGGCGACCACCAGCGGAGCGGTCGCGAAGCCGTACTCCTCGGCGCCGAGCAGGGCGGCGACGACCACGTCCCGGCCGGTCTTGAGCCCGCCGTCGACCTGCACGGTGATCCGGTCGCGCAGGCCGTTGAGCAGCAGCGTCTGCTGCGTCTCCGCCAGGCCGACCTCCCACGGCGTGCCCGCGTGCTTCAACGACGTCAGCGGCGCGGCACCGGTCCCGCCGTCGTGGCCGGAGACCATGACGACGTCGGCGTGCGCCTTGGACACCCCGGCCGCGACCGTGCCGACGCCGACCTCGGACACGAGCTTGACCAGCACGCGCGCCCGGTCGTTGGCGTTCTTGAGGTCGTGGATCAGCTGTGCGAGGTCCTCGATCGAGTAGATGTCGTGGTGCGGCGGCGGGGAGATCAGGCCGACGCCCGGCGTGGAGTGCCGGGTCTTGGCGATCCACGGGTAGACCTTGTGCGCCGGCAGCTGCCCGCCCTCACCGGGCTTCGCGCCCTGCGCCATCTTGATCTGGATGTCCTCGGCGTTGACCAGGAACTCGCTGGTCACCCCGAACCGGCCGCTGGCGACCTGCTTGACGGCCGAGCGACGCCGCGGGTCGTAGAGCCGATCGGTGTCCTCGCCGCCCTCGCCGGAGTTGGACTTGCCACCGAGCCGGTTCATCGCGATGGCCAGGGTCTCGTGCGCCTCAGCCGAGATCGCCCCGTAGCTCATCGCGCCGGTGTGGAAGCGCTTCACGATCGAGCTGACCGGCTCAACCTCGTCCACTGGGATCGGTTGACGTCCACTGTGCAAGGAGAACAGGCCGCGAAGCGTACCGCCCTCGGCGGCCAGCCGGTCACATTCGGCGGTGTACTGCCGGTAGATGTCGTACTTGCGGGTCTTCGTGGCGTGCTGCAGCAGGAACACCGTTTCCGGGGTGAAAAGGTGCAGCTCACCCTCGCGGCGGTAGTTGTACTCGCCACCAACCTCCAGCCGCCGGTGCGCGCGATCACTCGGGTTCTCCGGGTAGGCGGCACGGTGCCGGTGGGCGACTTCCGCCGCGAGCACGTCCAGCCCGACACCGCCGATCCGGGAGTTGGTGCCGGAAAAGTACGCGTCGACCAGTTCCTGGTGGAGCCCGACCGCCTCGAAGACCTGCGCGGCCGTGTAGGCGCCGACGGTCGAGATGCCCATCTTGGACATGACCTTGAGCACGCCCTTGACCAGCGCCTGCACGTAGTTGCGGATCGCCACCCGGGGCTGGATTCCTGTGATCTGGCCGGTAGCGACCATGTCCTCAATGGACTCGAACGCCAGGTACGGGTTGACGGCGGCGGCACCGTAGCCGAGCAATGTCGCGATGTGGTGCACCTCGCGGGCGTCGCCGCTCTCCACCACCAGAGCGACCTTCAGCCGCTCCTTGGTGTCGATGAGGTGGTGGTGCACTGCCGAGACCAGCAGCAACGACGGGATCGGTGCCATCCGGTGATCCGAGTCGCGGTCCGAGAGCACCAGCACGCGGGCACCCTCGGCGATCGCTTCGGACGCCTCGCGGCACACCCGCCGCACCGCCGCTTCCAGCGCGTCGCCATGATCATCCACATCGTACAGTCCAGAAAGGACAGTGCAGGCGAACCCGGGAAGATCGCCGTCGTCGTTGATGTGGATCAGCTTGGCCAGCTCGTCGTTGTCAATGACCGGGGTGGGCAGCACGACATGCCGGCACGAGGCCGGACCAGGTTCGAGCAGGTTCTGCTCCGGTCCCATGACCCGGGCCACCGACGTGACGATCTCCTCGCGGATCGCGTCCAGCGGCGGATTGGTCACCTGCGCGAACTGCTGCACGAAGTAGTCGTAGAGCAGCCGGGAACGCCCGGACAGCGCGGCGGGCGGGGTGTCCGAGCCCATCGAACCCAGCGGCTCGGCGCCCGAGGTCGCCATCGGCGCGAGCAGCACCCGCAGCTCCTCCTCGGTGTAGCCGAAGCAGAGCTGCCGGCGCACGACCGATTCGTGACTGTGCACGACGTGCTCACGATCGGGCAGTTCATCGAGGTTCAGCAGCCCCGCGTGCAGCCACTCCTCGTACGCCTCGGCACTCGCCAGCTCGGCCTTGATGTCGTCGTCATCGACGATGCGGCCGGCGGCGGTGTCGACGAGGAACATCCGCCCCGGGCGCAGCCGGCCCTTGGCCACCACGTCGTGCGGCTTGAGGTCGAGAACGCCGGTCTCGCTGGCCAGCACCACGCGGTCGTCGGCGGTCCGCCACCAGCGCGCCGGGCGCAGACCGTTGCGGTCCAGCACCGCGCCGACCAGCGTGCCGTCGGTGAACGTCACGCACGCCGGGCCGTCCCACGGCTCCATCAGGCTGGCGTGGAACTGGTAGAACGCCTTGCGCTTGGGGTCCATCTCGGCGTGGTTCTCCCACGCCTCCGGGATCATCATGAGCACCGCGTGCGGCAGGCTCCGGCCGCCGAGATGCAGCAACTCCAGCACCTCGTCGAACGCGGCCGAGTCGGAGTTGTCCGCACCGCAGATCGGGAACAGGCGCGTGAGGTCGCCGGGGATCTCCGCCGACTCCAGCAGCGCCTCCCGGGAACGCATCCGGTTCCGGTTGCCCCGGATCGTGTTGATCTCGCCGTTGTGCGCGACGTAGCGGAACGGGTGCGCCAACGGCCACGACGGGAAGGTGTTGGTGGAGAACCGGCTGTGCACCAGCGCGATCGCGGTCGTCAGCCGCTCGTCGGCGAGGTCGGGGAAGAACGCCGGCACCTGCCGGGTGGTCAGCATTCCCTTGTAGACCAGGGTGCGGCTGGACAGCGACGCGAAGTAGACCTCGGCACCCGCCTCGGCGCTGGCCCGCTCGGCCCGCTTGCGCAGGCAGAAGGCCAGCCGGTCCAGTTCGATGCCCGCCGGGAGCTGGTCCTCCGCCGCGATCCCGCCAGACGTTGGGCCGCCCGGCGCTGGGTCGCCGGCGACCACGACCATCGCGAAGTGCGGCATGCACTCGCGGGCGGTCGGCCCGACACCGGCCGCGTCCGGCGCGACCGGCACGTCTCGCCAGGCCAGCACGCGCAAGCCTTCCTTGGCGGCGATGTCCTCGACCAGCCGCACCGCGCGTTGGCGTTGCTGCGGGTCGGCGGGCAGGAACGCGATTCCCGCGGCATAGCGGTTCTCACCGGACGGGTCGGGCGCGGGCAGGCTGGTCGCGACCTCACCGCGGATGAGTTCGTCCGGCAGCTGCAGAAGGATTCCCGCACCGTCCCCGCTGGTCGGCTCCGCGCCAGCGGCACCACGGTGTTCCAGATTCGCCAGGGCGGTCAGCGCGTCCCGAACGATGCCGTGCGAGCGGCGACCACGGATATCGGCCACCATGGCGACACCACAGGAATCCCGTTCCTGGCGCGGGTCATACAGGCCCTGCGGAGCGGGAAGGCCGGAAGAGACCACTGCGCAGACCCTCCTCGTCTCTACCTCGTGCTCAGTGGGAGCGTGAACTTCTGGGCACGGGACGACAGTGGCCCGCAGAAAAGGTTGCCGCGCAGGGGTCGCGCGCTGGCCGCGGCAACCTGGGTTATCGGAACTTTAACAATCCAAAAAACCCAGAAGCAGCATGTCAAGGATGAGATCCTGACCATCCCGACCAGGTTGTTGCTACGCCGAGGATGCGCTCGCAACGCCTTCTGGTCGACCCTGTTCAATCAAATTTACCCCGCATTGCCGTATCCGTGCACCAATGCGCGGGCGAAGATGACCGGTATCACGAGAGCCCAATTTCAGAATCGAGACTGACTCGTTTCTCAAATTCAGGCCGAGTTGCCGCCCGTTTCCGTATCCGACGTCGCGTCGGCCTTGGACGTCCCTTCCGGGGTGTCGTCGTCGGTAGGCGTCTGTGCCTCCGACCCGGTGGACGGCTCTCCGGAGGCAGGTGCTTCCTCCTCCTCGCCGGGAAGGGGCTTCCCGCGCAGCAGAGCCGGATCTTCGCGCCTGCCACGCACGGCGATCAGATAGATCACCGCGCAGGCGAACACGACCAGCGAGGTGAAGACGTTGATGCGGATGCCCAGGATGTGGGTGGCGTCGTCCGCCCGCATCATCTCGATCCACGTGCGCCCGGCGGTGTAACCGGCGACGTAGAGCGCGAACGCCCGGCCGTGCCCCATGCGGAACGTGCGGTCCGCCCACACCACCAGCAGCGCGACGCCGAGGTCCCACAGCAGCTCGTACAGGAATGTGGGATGCACCACAGCGATCGGTGTGTGGTCGACGGCCACGCCACCGATCGGGTCGATGAGCCCGGTGCCCGGGTTCACCCGGCGGTAGATCTCCAGGCCCCAGGGCAGGGTCGTCGGGTCACCGTAGAGTTCCTGGTTGAACCAGTTCCCCAGCCGGCCGATCGCCTGCGCGGCCACGATGCCGGGTGCCACGGCGTCCGCGAACGCCGTCAGCGGGACCTCCCGGCGGCGGCACGCGATCCAGGCGCCGACCGCACCCAGCGCGATCGCTCCCCAGATGCCCAGGCCGCCTTCCCAGATCTTGAGGATGTCCAGCGGGTTCTTGCCCGGGCCGAAGTACCGGTACCAGTCGGTGGCGACGTGGTACAGCCGGCCGCCGATGAGCCCGAACGGCACGGCGAACACCGCGACGTCGATCACCGTGCCGGGTCGGCCACCGCGCGCCACCCAGCGGCGCTCGCTCCAGAAGATGGCCAGAACGATGCCGGCGATGATGCACAGCGCGTAGGCCCGGATCGGGATCGGGCCGAGGTGCCAGACACCCTGGTCCGGGCTGGGAATGGCGGCCAGAAACGCAGTCGGCGCAGTCACGCCCCTAACGGTATCTGCCGTGGTCGGAGGTCACTGCCCCGGTCCGGTTTGACCCCGACCGGTAGGTCCCTCAGCGGGCCCGCACGCCGCGAGCGAGTTCGCTGGCCAGCGCGCGCACGCCCGACTCGCCGCTCCGCTCGGCGTGCGTGACGAACGCCGATCCGACGATCACGCCGTCGGCGAAACCGGCCACCTCGGCGGCCTGGTCACCAGAGCGCACGCCCAGGCCCACGCCGATGGGCAGGTCGGTGTGCTCGCGCGTGCGGCGCACCAGCCCGGCAGCCGCCTCACCCACGCTGTCCCGCGCCCCCGTCACGCCCATGACCGAGGTGGCGTAGACGAAACCGGAGCTGGCCTTGGCGGTCAGGGCCAGCCGCTCCCCCGTGGACGACGGCGCCACCAGGAAGATCCGGTCCAGGCCGTGCGCGTCGCTCGCCGCGATCCACTCCTCGCCCTCGTCCGGGATCAGGTCCGGGGTGATCACGCCGACCCCGCCGGCGGCGGCGAGGTCACGTGCGAAAGCATCCGGGCCGTAGTGGTGCACCGGATTCCAGTAGGTCATGACCACCGCGTGCCCACCGGAGTCGGCCACCGACGACACGACGTCGAAGACGTCGCGGAGCCGGAAACCGGCGCGCAGCGCCTGCTGGCTGGCGGCCTGGATGGTCGGGCCGTCCATCACCGGGTCGGAGAACGGCAGCCCGACCTCGACGATGTCGCAGCCCGGCGTGTCCGAGCCCTCCCGCATGGCGGCGATCAGTTTCTTCGAGTCCTCCACAGTGGGGTAGCCGGCGGGCAGGTAGCCGATGAGGGCGGCCCGGTTCTCGTCCCGGCAGGTGGCGAAGACGTTGTGCAGGCTCACCGGGACTCCCCCTGGGTCTCAGCAGCGTCCTCGGGCATCAGCCCGAAGTACTTCGCGGCGGTGTCCATGTCCTTGTCGCCCCGGCCGGAGAGGTTGACCAGGACAACCCCGTCCGGTCCGAGCTCCTTGCCCAGCCGCAGCGCCCCGGCCAGCGCATGGGCCGACTCGATCGCCGGGATGATGCCTTCGGTCCGCGACAGCAGCCGGAACGCCTGCATCGCCTCGTCGTCGGTGACCGCGTCGTACTCGGCGCGCCCGATGTCCTTGAGGTAGGAGTGCTCCGGCCCGACGCCGGGGTAGTCCAGCCCGGCCGAGATCGAATACGCCTCGATGACCTGGCCGTCGTCGTCCTGCAACAGGTAGGACCGGGCACCGTGCAGCGTGCCCGGGGTCCCCCTGGTCAGGGTCGCGCCGTGCTCGCCGCTGTCCAGGCCGTGACCGGCCGGTTCGAACCCGACCAGGCGCACGCCGGGGTCGTCGATGAAGCCGTGGAAGATGCCGATGGCGTTCGAGCCGCCGCCGACGCAGGCCGCGACCGCGTCCGGCAGCCGGCCGACCCGCGCGAGCACCTGCTCACGGGCCTCTTCCCCGATCACCTTGTGGAAGTTGCGCACCATCACCGGGAACGGGTGCCCGCCTGCGGCGGTGCCGAGCAGGTAGTGCGTGTGGTCGACGTTGGTGACCCAGTCGCGCAGCGCCTCGTTGATCGCGTCCTTCAGGGTCGCGGACCCGGTGGGAACCGGCCGGACCTCGGCGCCCAGCAGGCGCATCCGGGCCACGTTGAGGGCCTGCCGCTTGGTGTCGACCTCGCCCATGTAGATCACACATTCCAGGCCGAGCAGCGCGCACGCGGTCGCGGTGGCCACCCCGTGCTGCCCGGCGCCGGTCTCCGCGATCACCCGGCGCTTGCCCATGCGCTTGACCAGCAGCGCCTGACCCAGCACGTTGTTGATCTTGTGCGAGCCGGTGTGGTTGAGGTCCTCGCGCTTGAGCAGCACCGTCGCGCCGCCAGCGTGCTCGGCGAACCGGTCCGCCGTGGTCAGCGGGGACGGGCGGCCGGCGTAGTCACGCAGCAGGCGCGCGAGCTCGTCCACGTAGTCCGGGTCGAGTTGCGCCTTCTCGTACTCGGCCGCTAGCTCGTCCTGGGCGGCGATCAGCGCCTCCGGGAGGAACCGCCCGCCATACGGGCCGAAGTGCCCCCGCTGGTCCGGGTCGTGCCCCTCGGGCACGGGCGCACCGCGCCGGTGGGCACGGGCGGTCTCCGTCCTGGTCACGCCCGCCCGGGCAGCGTCCGCCCCGGCGGTCTCCGGTGCCATGCGCACAGTCCTCCTGCTTCAGGTCAGCCCGTTTCAGGTCAGCCCGTTTCAGGCCAACGCCGGGTCAGCGGCTCGGCCAGGTCAGCGGCTCGGCCGGGGGCACGCCGGGTGCGAGCCGGCGGTGACCAGCTGGGTCACCGCGACCTTGGGGTCGTCGCTGGTGACCAGCCCTTCACCGACCAGCACCGCGTCCGCCCCGGAACCCGCGTAGGCCATCAGGTCGCTGGGGCCGCGCACACCGGACTCCGCGATCTTGAGTACCCCCGGCGGCAGGCCCGGCGCGATCCGGCCGAACACGTCCCGGTCGACCTCCAGGGTATGCAGGTTCCGGGCGTTGATCCCAATGACTTTCGCACCGGCTTCCAGCGCCCGGTCGGCCTCCTCGGCGGTGTGCACCTCGACCAGCGCCGTCATACCGAGCGATTCCACCCGGTCGAGCAGCGCCGCCAGCGCGTTCTGCTCCAGGGCCGCGACGATGAGCAGCACCATGTCCGCGCCGTGCGCGCGGGCCTCGTGCACCTGGTAAGGGCTGACGATGAAGTCCTTGCGCAGCAACGGCGTGTTGACCGCCGCCCGCACCATGTCGAAGTCGCGCAGCGAGCCACCGAAGCGCCGCTGCTCGGTGAGCACGCTGATCACGCGTGCGCCGGCCGCCGCGTAGTCGACGGCGAGGTCGGCGGGCTCGGCGATCCGGGCGAGGTCCCCCTTGGAGGGGCTGCGCCGCTTGACCTCCGCGATCACGCCGACGCCGGGGGCGTGCAACGCCGCCATGACGTCACGGGGTGGCGTCGCGGCGGCCGACCGCTCCTTGATTTCGTCGAACGGAACGTCAGTTTCCCGGGCGGCCAGGTCCTCTCGGACGCCCTCGATGATGGATTCCAGGATGCTCACGCGAACACCTCGCGCACCCGGGACCCACACGTATTCACGCAGACGCAGGCCGAATTGTTGACCCATACGCAGGCCCAATTGCGGACATCGCGCTCGATCACGACACTCCCCTTCCCGCCGTGCCGGTCGCATCGCAGATGTTAACCCCGTCGAGTGTGACGGGAAGTCCAGGGGTAGCGGAGAACGTCCCAGCGTACGGGGGACCTTGGTCCCTGGCGCGCTCGATGTGAATCCTCCTCGGAACTGTTGGTCGGTTCTTCCGCACGCGGGCGCTCAGGCTGAGCCGTCCGCGTCGTCGGTGGGGTCACGCCCTTCGTCGAGGGCCTCCCAGAGCTGCTTGTCGGGGTCACGGGGTTTCTCCCGGCGCGTGCCCGGTGCGGAGTACTTCGCGCCCATCGCCGGCATCCGGGCCTCCCGCAGCACCACCACGAGCCCCGCGGACGCGACCAGCACCGCCGCGACCAGCGCCAACGCTGGGCCGAACGCGTGCACCGACGGCGGTCCGACCGGAGTACCCGCGGACTGCGGCGGGATACCGCTGACCGCGCGCCCGGACACCCACGCCGTGGACAACCACGCCAGTAGACCACCGCCGGCTGTTACCAGCACGCCCAGCGCCCGTCGCAGCCAACCGGAGGTGGCCAGCACGGCCGCGATCGCGGCGAGCACCGCCAGCGCCAGCGGGCCGAGCTCGGGCTGGGCCTGCGCCCCGGTGCCGGACGTGTTGACGACGCCGGAGAAGGCGGTCTGGAACCGCTGCTCGACCCACGTCAGGGTGCTGGAGCCCCATAACGCGAGCGCGGCGAGCAGCAACAGCAGCACCACAGCCCACAGCAGACCACGTGCTGCTCGGCGCGGCCGGGCGTGGGACTCCCTGGTGCCGCTGTCAGAGTCGGGCTGACTGGTCAATCTGCTCCCCCAGCACCTGGACGGTTCCCGCCGGCCGCCCCAGCGTCTCCGCCGTGGCCACCGCGTTGAGCAACGCCCGCGCCTTGTTCAAACACTCCTGGTCCTCGGCGGCCGGTTCCGAGTCGGCGACGATCCCGCCACCGGCCTGGACGTAGGCCACTCCGTCTCTGATCAGTGCGGTCCTGATCGCGATCGCGGTGTCCGCGTCACCGGCGAAGTCGAGGTACCCGACCACCCCGCCGTAGAGGCCACGCCGGGTGGGCTCCAGCTCCTCGATCAGCTCCAGCGCGCGAGGCTTCGGCGCACCGGAGAGCGTGCCGGCCGGGAAGCACGCGGCGATCGCGTCGAACGCGGTGCGGTCGTCGGCCAACCGGCCGGTCACCGTGGACACGATGTGCATGACGTGGCTGTAGCGCTCGATGCGGAAGAAGTCCACCACGTGCACCGTTCCGGCGCGGCAGACCCGGCCTAGGTCGTTGCGCCCGAGGTCGACGAGCATCAGGTGCTCGGCGCGCTCCTTCTCGTCGTTGATCAGTTCCTTTTCCAGCAGCGCGTCCTCGTCGTCGTCCGCACCGCGCCAGCGCGTCCCCGCGATCGGGTGCGTGGTCGCCTGGCCGTCACGAACCGTGACCAAGGACTCGGGGCTGGACCCGACGATGTCGAAGTTCACCGTCCCGCCGTCACCGTCGGGAGCCTCCAGCCGCAGCAGGTACATGTAAGGGCTCGGATTGGTCGTGCGCAGCACGCGGTAGACGTCCAGCGCGTCCGCGTCCGTGCGCCGCTCGAACCGCTGCGAGACGACCACCTGGAACGCCTCGCCCGCGCGGATCGCCTCCTTCGCCGCCTCGACCGCCTCGAAGTGCTGCTCCCGGGTGCGCCGCCGGGTGAACTCCGGCTCCGGTCGGGAGAACACCGCGACCGTCGGTTCCGCTGGCCGACACAGCCGCCCGGTCATCTCGTCCAGACGACGCACCGCGTCGTCGTAGGCGGCATCCACCCGCTCCGGGCTGTCGTCCCAGTTCACGGCGTTGGCGATGAGCGTGATCGTGCCCTCGTGGTGGTCCAACGCGGCCAGGTCGGTGGCCAGCAGCATCACCAGCTCCGGGATGCGCAGGTCGTCCTCGGCCAGGTCCGGCAACCGCTCCAGGCGGCGCACCGCGTCGTAGCCGAGGTAGCCCACCATGCCGCCCGTCAGCGGCGGCAGTCCGGGCAGCGGATCGGTGTGCAGCAGCCGCACGGACTCGCGCAGCGCCTGCAGCGGGTCACCGCCGGAGGGCAGGCCGACCGGTGGCGTACCGGTCCAGCACGCCTCGCCGTCGACCGAGGTCAGCGCGGCGGCGCTGCGGACGCCGATGAACGACCATCGCGACCACGACCGGCCGTTCTCCGCCGATTCGAGCAGGAACGTGCCCGGCCGGTCCTGGGCGAGCTTGCGGTAGACACCCAGCGGGGTCTCGTCGTCGGCGAGCAGGCGACGCACCACCGGGATCACCCGGCGGTCGGCCGCGAGCTCCCGGAACTCCTCCCGGCTCGGGCTCACACCACCGATACCGCCGCTGCCAAGTCCACCAACCATGCACCTCATTGTGCCTGCGCCCCTCTCCGCCCCAGGCCCACCCTCGTCCTTTGCGGTTCGCGCACCGCACCGGCGACGATGACTACGTGGTCGACAGCGTTGAGGAACGGAACGGCGAGCGGCCCGCGCGCCCCAAGGCCGCCCGGCGTCGCGGCCGGCGTCCGGCCGGGGAGGACACCCGGACGGCGCTGGTGGACGCCGCCCGCGAGGTGTTCACCGAGCAGGGGTACAACCGCGCCACGGTGCGCGCGATCGCCACCAGGGCGGGCGTGGACCCGGCGATGGTGAATCACTGGTTCGGCGGCAAGGAAGGACTGTTCACGGCCGCGATCGCCATGCCGGTCAACATGGCCGACCTGATCTCCACCGCCCTGCGGGGAGACCCCGACCGGGCGGGTGAGCGGATCGTGCGTTCCTTCCTCGCGGTCTGGGATTCCGCCGGTGGCGGCGAGTTCATGGCCCTGGTGCGCAGTGTCACCACCCACGAGACAGCGGTGCGGATGCTGCGGGAGTTCCTCACCAGCGTGCTGTTCGGGCGGTTGGCGCACGAACTGGGTGTCGACCAGCCGGACCTGCGCGCCGGCCTGTGCGGCTCACAGGTGGTCGGGCTCGGGCTGATGCGCTACGTGGTGCGTCTGGAGCCGCTGGCCTCAGCCGATCACGACACCGTCGTCGCCGCCGTCGCCCCGAACCTCCAGCGGTATCTGACCGGGGATCTCTCTAGCCCTCCGGGCTGAGCAGGACGTCCGCGTCGAAGCAGGTGTGGTCGCCGGTGTGACAGGCAGCACCCTGCTGGTCCACGGTCAGCAACACCGTGTCTCCGTCGCAGTCGAGCCGCACGTCGTGCACGTACTGCGTGTGGCCGGAGGTTTCGCCCTTCACCCACTGCTTGCCCCGGCTGCGCGAGTAGTACGTGCCACGGCGAGTGGTCAGTGTCTGGTGCAGCGCCTCGTCGTCCATCCACGCGACCATGAGCACCTCACCGGTGCCCCGTTGCTGCGCAACCGCCGCCACCAGACCTTCCGCATTGCGCTTCAACCGCGCCGCGATCGCCGGGTCCAAACCGCTCACCGAACCGTGATCCCCTCTGCCCGCATGGCGTCTTTGACCTCGCCGATCCGCAACTGTCCAAAGTGGAACACGCTGGCGGCGAGCACGGCGTCCGCACCCGCGTGCACGGCAGGCGCGAAGTGCTCCACCGCGCCGGCACCTCCGCTGGCGATCAGCGGGACGTCCACGACCTCGCGCACGGCGCCGATCATCTCCAGGTCGAAGCCCGCCTTGGTGCCGTCGGCGTCCATGGAGTTGAGCAGGATCTCGCCGACGCCGAGTTCCTGCCCCCGCGCCGCCCACCCCACGGCGTCGATGCCGGTGCCCCGGCGCCCGCCGTGCGTGGTGACCTCGAACCCGGAAGGGGTGGGTGTGCCGCCGTCCGGCACCCGGCGGGCATCCACCGACAGCACCACGCACTGCGCTCCGAAGCGCTGCGAGGACTCCCGGAGCAGCTCGGGCCGGGCGATGGCGGCGGTGTTCAGGCTGACCTTGTCCGCGCCCTCGCGCAGCAACCGGTCGATGTCGTCGGGACTGCGCACGCCGCCACCCACGGTCAGCGGGATGAAGACCTGCTCGGCCGTGCGACGGACCACGTCATAGGTGGTCTCCCGCTCCGACGACGACGCCGTCACGTCCAGGAACGTCAGCTCGTCGGCACCCTCCGCGTCATACGCCTCGGCCAGCTCGACGGGATCACCCGCGTCGACCAGATTAGTGAAGTTGACGCCCTTGACGACCCTGCCCTGATCGACGTCCAGGCAGGGGATCACACGCACCGCGACGGCCATGTGTCCAGGGTAAGCGACCGCTCCCGCGCTTTTTCGCGCGCCGCCGCTACGGTTGCCGGTATGGACACGATCACGCGTGCGCTGGCCGAGGCACGGTATGTGTCGCTCACGACATTCCGCCGGTCCGGCGCACCGGTCGCGACACCGGTGTGGGTTGTGGGCGACGGCGGGAGCCTCGGAGTGTGGACGGTTCGCGACTCCGGCAAGGTCAAGCGCATCCGGCGCGAGCCGGCCGTCGAGGTGGCGCCGTGCGACGTGCGCGGCAATCCTCACGGACCGCCCGTCCCCGCACGCGCCCGCATCCTCGACCGCGACGAAACCGCACGGATCAGGCAGCTCCTGCTGCGCAAGTACGGCCTGCTCGGGCGAACGTTGATGGCGCTGAGCCGGTGGCGGCGGGGCGAGGAGGCGACGGTCGGGATCTCCATCACACTCTCCGCCCACCGCTGATCAGCGAACGGCCGCCAGCGCGTCTTCGAGGGTGAAGTTGCCCGCGTAGAGCGCCTTTCCCACGATGGCACCCTCCACGCGCGGGGCGAGCTTGGACAGCTGGACCAGGTCGTCCACACTGGACACTCCGCCGGAGGCGATCACCGGCGCGCTGGTGCGCTCGCACACCGCGCGCAGCAGGTCCACGTTCGGGCCGCGGAGCGTGCCGTCCTTGCTGACGTCGGTGACGACGTAGCGGCGGCAGCCGGCGGCGTCCAGGCGCGCCAGCACGTCCCAGAGGTCACCGCCGTCCTTCGTCCAGCCCCGGGCGGCCAGCCGGTGACCCTGCTCGGTGATCCGCACGTCAAGCCCCACGGCCACGCGCTCCCCGTGCTCGGCGACCACCCGGTCCGTCCACTGCGGGTCCTCCAGCGCCGCCGTGCCGAGGTTGACCCGCTCGCACCCGGTCGCCAGGGCGGCGCGCAGCGACTGGTCGTCGCGTATGCCGCCGGAGAGCTCGATCTTGACATCGAGCTTGCCGACCACCTCGGCCAGCAGCTCGCGGTTGGAGCCACGCCCGAAAGCGGCGTCGAGGTCGACCAGGTGAATCCACTCCGCCCCGGCGCGCTGCCAGCTCAGCGCGGCCTCCAGCGGATCCCCGTAGGAGGTTTCGGTGCCGGCCTCACCCTGCACCAAACGCACGGCCTGACCTTCAGCGACGTCGACGGCGGGAAGCAGCGTAAATGTCACGCGCTCACCCTACGATGCCCAGGTCAGTGCCCGATGCCCCGGTCAGCGCTCGAGGGCGTGGTCAACGCTCCTCACGCCCGGGGCGGTCGCGCCGATCGGCGCGTACGGCGGCCACCACGGGCACCGCGAGCACCGCCACGACCAAGACCAGCACCACTGTGCCCGGGACCCCGGCCTCGACCAGGGCGGTCGCGCCGAAGCTTCCGGCCAGCCCGAGCACGAGCAGCAGTGCGACCAGCTTGGTCGCGCCGCCGCGGCGCGGCAGCCCGTACCGTCGTGTCCGCGCGCCGAACCTCACCGCAGCGTGCCCAACCAGTTACGCAGTAGCAGCTGGCCGGCGTCGCCGGACTTCTCCGGGTGGAACTGAGTCGCGGCCAGCGGGCCGTTCTCGACGGCGGCGACGAACGGCTCGCCGTGATCGGCCCACGTCACCAGGGGCGGTTTGATCGGCTCCGACGGCACCAGCTCCCACTTGCGCACCGCGAAGGAGTGCACGAAGTAGAAGCGGGTGCTCGGCTCCATCCCGGCGAACAGCGCACTGTCCTCCGGCGGGCGGACCTCGTTCCAGCCCATGTGCGGGAGGACGTCGGCCTGCAGCCGCTCGACCGTGCCGGGCCACTGCCCCAGCCCGTCGGCTCGCACCCCGTGTTCCACGCCACGTTCGAAAAGCACCTGCATGCCCACGCAGATACCCAGGACCGGGCGGTCACCGGCCAGCCGGTGGTCCACGATCTTGGCGCCGCCGACCTTGAGCAGCCCCTTCATGCAGGCCGCGAAGGCGCCGACACCCGGCACCACCAGCCCGTCGGCCTCCATCGCGGCACGATGGTCCGCGGTGACCTCGACGTCCGCGCCGGCGCGGGCGAGCGCGCGCTCAGCCGAACGGAGGTTGCCGGAACCGTAGTCAAGGATGACGACTCGTGCCACGCATCAAGGCTAACGTGCCCCTCCAGCCGGATTTCCAGCGCGGCCGACGGCGTGCTCAGGAGGCCGCCGGCGGGACGACGTCGCGGGCGTGCATCCGGTTCGGCTCGTCGAGTCCCCAGGACAACACCCGCTCGGGATGGATGCGGATGATGTCGCCACTCATGCCGCGTTGCGTGCTCCCGACCCCGAGCAGGGCTTCCGCCCGGCCCCGGATCTCGATACCGCGCACTGTCCACGGGTCCAGGGCGGCGATGTCGTCCACCACCAGCGACACGCGGGGGTCCCGGCGGACGTTGCGGAACTTCTGGCTGGTCGCCATGGAGTATCCGCCGATGTCGATCGTGTCGTTCGGGCCGATCGAGAAGCCCACCGGGCGGGCCTGCGGTGCGCCGTGCTGGTCCAACGTGGTCAGGCGTCCCAGCAGCGGACGTTTCGTGCGCTGCTGGAGGTAGTCGCGCTCGGCCTCCGTGAAGATCATCGGTCCCTCCCGTTCGTTCGAATGTGGTCAGAGGTGGGCCTGTCAGGGGTTGGAGTGAGGAACTGGCGCAGGGCGTCGGCGATCGCGGTCGGGCCGAGCCCGTGCGCGTGCTCGTGTTCGTCGGGTGTGCCATAAGCGCGGAGTTCCGCGTCCCGCCGCACGCCGAGGGCGAGCACCCGGTGTGGCAGGTCCGCCAGCGCCTCGTCCACCAGGTGCGCGGACGTGCCCCGGAGGTACGGCTCGACCAGCACGACATCCGGTGTCGCCGCGAGGACGGCACGCCGCAGCTCGGCGAAGTCGAACGGCCTGGGGGTCGTGGTGTAGAGGACCGTGACATCCATCAGCGCCGTCGCTGCGAGTGTCGGGCCCAGCGTCGGACCGACTGCCACCACGACGCCAGACTGGCCACTTCGGACTCGATGGGTTCCCGGTGGGAACGGATCGGGGTTGACGCGATCCGACAGTCTTATGTAGACGGTGTCGCCGCCCGCCAGGGAATGCCGCAGCAATGACCGCACCTCGATCGGATGCCCCGGCACGTGCACCGTCCACCCCGGCAGGGTGTCGAGCAGGGCGACATCCGCCGGTCCCATGTGCGTGCGACCGGCCGAGGAGTAGTCGTAGGACCCCCCGCTGCTCACCAGCACGGCACCCATGCCCTGGTGGTTGAGGTCGAGTTTGATCTGCTCATACGGTCGCTCGACCAGGAACGGCGCGAACGTGTGCACCACCGGGCGCATGCCACTGAGCGCCAAGCCGCCCGCGATCGAGACCATGAGCTGCTCGCGGATACCGACGTTGATCACGCGGTGCGGGTGCCTCGCGGCGGCTTCGGCGAAGCGATCCGCCGAGATGTCCGCGAGCACGAGTCCCAGCTCGGGGTGGTGATCCAGGGCCTCGGTCGTGGTGTCCGCGAACACCTGCCGCATGGACGTCATCTGCGTGCCCCCTTCGGTTCAACCTGGGCGATCACGGCGAGTGGCTGGTCTGGACGGGTGTCGGTCAACGCCCCGTGCAGGGCGTCGTGGTCGTGGCCGTCGACCACGTGCACCGCCCATCCCTCGGCGGCGAAGCGGGTGTCGATGCCACCGGGCCAGCCGTGCGTGGCCGAGCGGTTGTCCACCACGACCGTTGTCAGACTTCCCAACCGCATCCGGGTGGCGAGCGCCAGGGCCTCGTGGTTGCTGCCCTCGTCGAGTTCGGCATCCCCCACGAGGACGACGACTCGCGGCCTGGTCAGCCCGCGCGCCCGGAGGCCGAGCGCGGTGCCCACCGCGAGCGGCAGGCCGTGGCCGAGCGAGCCACTGCCGATCTCCACCCCGGGGATCAGCATCCGGTCCGGGTGCGCCCCCAGCGGCGAGTCGAACGCCGTCCAGCGGTCCAGCTCATCCGACGGCAGGAACCCGTGCGCGGCGAGCACGGCGTAATAGGCCATCGGCCCGTGCCCTTTGGACAGCAGGAAGCGGTCGCGTTCGGGGTCGTCGACCCGGTCCGCGCTGACGGACAACACGCGGTGGTACAGAACCCAGAGCACGTCCAACGTGGAAGTGGCGGCGGCGGAATGCTTTTCGTCGCCGGTCATCCGGCGCATCAGGTCTGGTAGGTCTGCGTAACCGGCGTATCCGGCCGGTGTCGTGGAAACCGTCATGGGCTACAGCCTCAAACTTCGACTTAACTCGAAGTCAAGGCGTAGGCTGTGGGCGTGCACACTCACCACCAGATGCTGACCATCGGAGAAGTGGCCACCCGCAGTGGGATAGCGCACACCGCGCTGCGCTTCTACGAGGAGCGCGGCCTGATCAGCTCGACGCGCACCAGCGGCAACCAGCGCCGCTACGCACGCCCGGTCCTGCGCCGGCTGGCGTTCATCCGTGCCGCGCAACGGGTCGGCCTCAGCCTGGAGCAGATCAGCGAAGCGCTGTCCACGCTGCCGGACGACCATGCGCCCACCAAGGCGGACTGGACGCGGTTGTCCAGGCGCTGGCAGGAGGAACTCGACGCGCGCATCGACGGCTTGCAGCGGCTGCGGGAGCGTCTCACGGGCTGTATCGGGTGCGGCTGCCTGTCGCTGCGCACCTGCGCGCTGCACAACACCGATGACCGGTTGGCCGAATTCGGCCCCGGAGCACCGCGTCTACGGCCAGAACCGGAAGGCGGGTTGTAGTGAGTCCACAGTAGACGCTCACGCACGTTATGTCCCGGATGTCCAGACATAAGCCAACTCCGGTCGGCCCACTCCCCCGTATTGCGGGCGCCGTTCGGCCATTCCGTTGGCCACCAGGTACTCCAGGTACCGCCGAGCCGTCACGCGGGAAACCCCCGCTGCCGCGCCGACAACGCCCGCCGATGCTCCTTCGGCATGCGCGCGCAACGCGGACACCACGGACGCCAGCGTCTCTTCACCCATCCCTTTGGGCAGGGCGGCACGCTCCTTCTCGCGCAGCGCGGAGAATGCCTGGTCGATCTCGCTTTGGTCGAGGGCGTCGCGGTCCTCGGCGAGGCTGCTGCGGAAGCGGGCGTAGTGCTCCAGCTTGTCGCGCATCGTGGCGAACGTGAACGGCTTGAGCAGGTACTGCACGACACCGGCGGCGACCGACGCCCGCACGACCTTGAGGTCCCGGGCGGAGGTGACGGCGATGACGTCGGCGTTGTGCCCGGCCATCCGCAGCCTGCGCCCCACCTGAAGGCCGTCCATGTCCGGTAGCCGCAGGTCCAGCAACACGAGGTCGACGTGCTCGCGATCGAGCAGGCGCAACGCCTCCTGGCCGGTGCGCGCACGACCGACCACCGCGAACCCGGGTACCCGTTCGACGTAGCTGACATGGGCCTCCAGGGCGACCGGGTCGTCCTCGACGACCAGCACCGAGATCACGAGCCCACCTCCTGCCCGCCGGACCGGGGCAACCGCACCGTGAAGGTGGCGCCACCGGAGTCGCTGACCTCGATCGTTCCGCCGTACCGGCGCACGCTCTGCCCGACCAGCGCCAGCCCGAGCCCGCGCGAGTCACCCGGCGCACCCTTCGTCGACCAGCCACGCCGGAACACCTGCCGCACCGACTCGGGGTCGAGCCCCCGCCCGTTGTCGCGGACCCGGATCAGCACACTGCCTTGGTCGCCGCGCGCCGTCACCCATACCTGGGGCCGCTGCCCTCGCTCCGCCGACGCTTCAACGTGCCCCGCGTCCGCCGACGCTTCAACGGCGTTGTCCACCAGATTGCCCACGATCGTGACCAGGTCGTGGGCGTCGATGTGCGCCAGGAGCACGTCATCCACCTCGGTGTCTTCGGTGACGATCACTTCGACACCGCGCTCGGCGGCCTCCGCGCTCTTGCCGAGCAGGACCGCCGCCAGCACGGGTTCGGTCACGGCCCCGGTCACCCGGTCGGTGAGCTGCTGGGCTCGTTCCAGTTCCGCCGTCGCGAACTCGACCGCCTGTTCCGTGCGACCCAGTTCGATCAGCGACACGACCGTGTGCAGCCGGTTCGCCGACTCGTGCATCTGAGACCGCAGCGACTCGGAAAACCCTCGCACCGAGTCGAGTTCACCGGTCAGGGCTTGGAGTTCCGTATGATCACGCAACGTGATGACGCTGCCGAGTTCACGCCCTCCCCGACGCACCGCGGAGACGTTCACCAGCAGCACCCGATCCGCCGTCAGATGCACCTCGTCGTGCCCGGACTTCCCGGACGACAGAGCCTCGACCAGCGAGTCCGGCAACCCGAGCGCGCTGACATGGCTGCCTTGCGCCGTGGCCGGATCAAGGCGCAGCAGCGCGGACGCGCCGTCGTTGCAGAGGGTGATGATCCCGCTCGGGTCGATCAGCAGGAGCCCTTCCCGCACGGCGTGCAACATCGCGTCGTGATAGTCGTACATCCGGCCGAGCTCGGCGGCGCCGAGGCCGTGGGTGTGCTTCCGTAGCCGGGCACTGACCAGGTACGTCGCCGCCCCGCCCAGCACGAGCGCCAACCCGGCCACCGCCACCAGGCCGAGCAGCTGCTGGCGCAACTCGGCGCTGATGCGCTGCACCGTGATCCCGACGCTGACCAGCGCCTCGACCCTGCCACCGGGGCCGAACACCGGCACCACCGACCGCACCGAAGGCCCGAGCGTCCCGGTGTAGGTCTCGGTCAGGACGTGGCCCTCGACGGCGGGCTCGATGTGGCCGAGGAAGGGCTGCCCGATCTGCCTCGGATCGGGATGCGTGTAGCGGATGCCGTGCGTGTCCATGATCGTGACGAACGCGACGCCGGTTTCGGCCCGGACCCGCTCGGCGAGCGGTTGTAGCTGCGCACTCGGTCGAGGCGAGTGCACGGCCGCGAGCACCTCGGGCGTTGACGCGATTGTCCCGGCCACCCCGACCACCTCCTGCCGGGCGGCCTGCTCGTGCTGGTCGCGCGCCTCCACGTAGGCGAACGCGGCTCCGGCGAGCGCGACCGCGGCGACGATCACGACCTGCACGAGGAACAGCTGGCGGGCGAGACTCACCCGCCCGCCGCGCAGACCGAACCAGTTTCGTGCTCGCGCACGCGAACCTGTGAGCACGGCATATCCCCTGCGTTTGACCAACCTGCCGCTGAGCAGGCTGTGACTCAAAGATTGAACGAAATGAACAGAAGCGTGACGCCGCTGCTCGCTCGATCGGATAGTTCTCCCAGCCTCAACGTGACCGGCAACACCCCTTGCCTGAGCAAGCCGGCACTCACAGTAACCACAAACCCTGATCAGTCACTACAAGGAGGTCCGAGTGCCGTCGCCAGTGACGCCTGCGGCCAGTCCCCGCCGGGATCGGACGCACTACCTCTACTTCGCCGTGATCGTGGCCGTGCTGGCCGGAATCGCGGTCGGCTTCGCCGCCCCGCAACTGGCGAAGTCGCTGGAGCCGCTGGGCACCGGGTTCGTCAACCTGATCAAGATGATGATCTCGCCGATCATCTTCTGCACGATCGTGCTCGGGGTCGGTTCGGTCCGCAAAGCCGCGCAGGTCGGCCGGATCGGCGGGCTGGCCCTGGTCTACTTCCTGGCCATGTCGCTGGTGGCGCTGGTGCTCGGCCTGGTCGTGGGCAACATCCTGCACCCGGGCGCGGGCCTGCACCTCACCCCGGCCATGCACGCCACCGCCGCCAAGCAGGCCGGCGCCGGCGCGCAGAGCACCACCCAGTTCCTGCTCGGCATCATCCCCAAGACCCTGGCGTCCGCGTTCACCGAAGGTCAGGTCCTGCAAACGCTGCTGGTCGCTCTGCTGGCCGGGTTCGCGCTGCAGGCGCTGGGCACCAGCGGTGAGCCGATCCGGCGCGGTATCGAGCACATCCAGCGTCTGGTGTTCAAGATCCTCTCGATGGTGATGTGGGCCGCGCCCGTGGGCGCGTTCGGCGCCATCGCCGCCGTCGTCGGCGCGAGCGGGATCAGCGCCCTCAAGGGCCTGGCCGTCATCATGATCGGCTTTTACGTGACGTGCGTGCTGTTCGTCGTCGTGGTGCTGGGACCGTTGCTGTGGGCCGTGGCGCGGGTGAACCTGTTCTCCCTGCTGCGTTACCTCGGCCGGGAATTCCTGATCATCCTGTCGACATCGTCGTCCGAAGCCGCGCTACCCCGGCTGATCGCCAAGATGGAGCACCTGGGCGTGTCCCGACCGGTCGTCGGCGTGACGGTGCCCACCGGCTACTCCTTCAACCTCGACGGAACCGCGATCTACCTGACGATGTCCTCGCTGTTCATCGCCAGCGCCCTCGGCCACCCGCTCCCGCTGGGCGCGCAGATTTCGCTGCTGCTGTTCATGGTCATCGCGTCCAAGGGCGCCGCCGGTGTGTCCGGCGCCGGCCTCGCCACCCTGGCCGGCGGCCTCCAGTCCCACCGGCCGGACCTGGTGGACGGCGTCGGCCTCATCGTCGGCATCGACCGGTTCATGTCCGAAGCCCGCGCACTGACCAACTTCGCGGGCAACGCCGTCGCCACGGTCCTGATCGGAGCATGGACCAAGCAGATCGACCGCGCGCAACTGAACCGCGTCCTTGCCGGGAGTGCGCCGTTCAGCGAAGCCGAAGCCACGGACGACGCCGCAGGGGCGTCCGAAGTGGACACTAGCGAGCGGGAACCCGCGAGCGTCGGCTAGCGCGCGGCGAAAGGTGGGCGCGTTTCCCCGAAAGGAAGCGCGCCCATCCGAAGTGGACAGTGAATGCGAGGGCGTCAGCCCCACCAGGCGATAGCCCCGCCGAGGGAGAGCAGGGCGGCGGCGGCGAGGATGCCCGCCAGCACCCTCGCCGTCTTCCACGTCGTGTAGACGCCGCCGGCGAAGAACCCGGCCAACGCCAACAGCAGGATCGGCAAGTAGTCCTTCATCGCGGCCGGCGCCCCTACAGCGCGCCCTTGGTGGAAGGCACGACACCCGCGAAGCGCGGGTCGGGTTCCACGGCGGCACGCAGCGCACGCGCGATCGACTTGTACTGCGCTTCCGTGATGTGGTGCGGGTCGCGGCCGTGGATCACCCGGACATGCAGGTTGATCTGCGCGTGGAACGCGATCGACTCGAACACGTGCCGGTTGAGCACGTACGGGTAGTTCCCGCCGATCGTGAAGGCGTTGTACTGCTCCGGCTCACCGTCGAGTACGCAGTACGAGCGGCCCGAGACGTCCACGGCCGCGTGCGCGAGGGTCTCGTCCATCGGCACCCAGGCGTCACCGAACCGGCGGATGCCCTTCTTGTCCCCCAGCGCCTGCCGCAGCGCCTGACCGAGCACGATCGCGGTGTCCTCGACCGTGTGGTGAGCGTCGATGTGGACGTCCCCGGTGGCCCGGACCGTCAGGTCGAAAGCCGCGTGCGTGCCGAGGGCGGTGAGCATGTGGTCGTAGAACGGGACGGTGGTGTCGACGTCGACCTTGCCCGTGCCGTCGAGGTCGAGTTCGACCAGCACCGACGACTCCTTGGTGGTGCGCTCGACCTTGCCGACCCGGGTGCCCGGCGGGAAAAGCTCGTTCGTCACTGGATGATCTCCTTGGTCACGGCCGCACTGGCGGCCAGGAACGCGTCGTTCTCCTCCGGCCTGCCGATGGTGACCCGCAGGTGACCGGCGATCCCGACGTCCCTGATCAACACGTCGTGCTCCAGGTAACGCTGCCACGCCCGGTGCGCGTCCCCGAAGCGTCCGAACAGGATGAAGTTGGCATCGCTGGGTACCGGCGTGAAGCCCAACTCCCGGAGCCCCCGCGCCACCCGCTCGCGCTCGTCGATCAACGACCGCACGGAGCCCAGCGTCGCGTTCGCGTGCCGCAGCGCGGCCCGCGCCGCGACCTGGTCGATCACCGACACGTGGTACGGCAGCCGGACCAGCAGCAACGCCTCCACCATGGCCGGGGACGCGGCCAGGTAGCCCAGCCGGCCACCGGCGAACGCGAACGCCTTGCTCATGGTGCGGCTGACGACCAGCTTCGACGGGAACTCGTCGATCAGCTCGACCGCGCTGGGCGACGACGAGAACTCCACGTACGCCTCGTCCACGACCACGATGCCCGGCGCCACCCGCAGCAGGCTGCGCAGCTCGTCCAGGGTGATCGACTGGCCGGTGGGGTTGTTCGGGCTGGTCACGAAGACGACATCGGGTTCGTGCTCGTCGATCGCCCGGACGGCCGCGGCGGTGTCCAGGCTGAAGTCGTCCCGACGGGGCGCCGGCAGCCACTCGGTGCGCGTGCCCGCCGAGATGATCGGGTGCATCGAGTAGGACGGCTCGAAGCCCAGCGCCGTGCGACCCGGACCGCCGAACGCCTGCAACAGCTGCTGCAGCACCTCGTTGGAGCCGTTCGCGGCCCACACGTTCGACGCCGACACCGACACCCCGGTCACCCGCGTCAGGTACCCGGCGAGGTTCTCGCGCAGCGCGGTCATGTCGCGGTCGGGGTAGCGGTTCAGCCCGCTGGCCGCTTCCCGCACGGCCGCCGTCACGTCGTCCACCAGCTCGGGCGGCGGCGGGTACGGGTTCTCGTTGGTGTTGAGCCGGACCGGGACATCGAGCTGCGGGGCTCCGTAGGGGCTGCGCCCCCGGAGGTCCTCGCGCAGCGGCAGGTCGGACAGCTCGATGTCGCCGCCGATCACATCACTCATGGGCTACTGCTACCTGTTCGTCGGGCTACTGCTTGCTGGTCGCCGGTCATGGGGTGAAGCGGGCGGACACGGCCTGGCCATGCGCGGGCAGATCCTCGGCGTCGGCCAACGCGTACACCTGGTCCGCGACGTCCCGCAGAGCCTGCTCGCTGTAGTCGATCACGTGGATGCCGCGCAGGAAGCTCTGCACGCTCAGGCCCGAGGAGTGCCGCGCGCACCCGCCGGTGGGCAGCACGTGGTTCGAGCCCGCGCAGTAGTCGCCCAGCGACACCGGGGCGTAGGGGCCGACGAAGATCGCGCCGGCATTGCGTACCCGCGCGGCCACGGCGGACGCGTCCACCGTCTGGATCTCCAGGTGCTCGGCGGCGTAGGCGTCCACCACCCGCAGCCCGTCGTCCACATCGGACACCAGAACACAGCCGGACTGCTTTCCGGTCAGTGCGGTGCGGATGCGCTCGACGTGCTTGGTCGCCGCCACCTGGCGTGCCAGCTCGGCGTCCACCGCGTCCGCGACCTGTTCGGAGTCGGTGACCAGCACGCTCGCCGCGAGGGGGTCGTGCTCGGCCTGGCTGATCAGGTCCGCCGCCACGTGCGCCGGGTCGGCGGTCGCGTCGGCGAGCACCGCGATCTCGGTGGGACCCGCCTCGGAGTCGATGCCGATCAGCCCGCGCAGGTGACGCTTGGCAGCGGTGACGAACACGTTGCCCGGACCGGTGACCATGTCCACCGGAGCCAGGTCGGTGCCGTCGGTGTCGGTCCCGCCGTAGGCGAGCAGCGCGACCGCCTGCCCGCCGCCGACCGCCCAGACCTCGTCGACCTCCAGCAGCGCGCACGCGGCGAGGATCGTCGGGTGCGGTCGGCCCCCGAAGTCGGCCTGTGGCGGCGAGCACACCACCAGCGACTCCACGCCCGCGGCCTGCGCCGGGACGACGTTCATGACCACGCTCGACGGGTACACCGCCAGCCCGCCCGGTGCGTAGAGCCCGACCCGGGACACCGGAACCCAGCGTTCGGTGACGGTCCCGCCGGGCACGACCTCCGTCGTGACGTCGGTACGCCGCTGGTCGGCGTGCACCTTGCGGGCCCGGGCGATCGACTCCTCCAGCGCGGCCCGCACCTTCGGGTCCAGTTCGTCAAGCGCGCGGCGCAGCTCGGCGGCCGGCACGCGCACCTGCTGCGGGCGCACGCTGTCGAACCGCTCGGTGAACTCCAGCACCGCGTCCACACCGCGATCCCGCACCGCCTCGATCACGGGCCGCACCTTGTGCAGCACGTGATCCACGTCCGTGTCGGCGCGGGGCAGCGTGGCCCGCAACTCGGCGACGGAAGGGACACGACCGCGAAGGTCGGTACGGCTGAGCATCGACGTCCTCCCTGCAGGCAGCTGACCTGTCCAGGGTAATGCCTCACGACAGTCACCCTGCTCGCCGCCGAGGCACGCCACACCCTGCGACCAAAGTGTGGTCGCGATCAGCCGAATTCCGGTTGCTGTATCACCAGAACGCACCGGACGGTGGATATCACTGACCACACTCGACCCATCAGCCCCGCCCGACTCGGAGAGACCCCGATGCCCACACCCACACGCCGAGCGGCCATCGCCGCCGTAGGGGCCTGTCTGGCCGTGCTCGCGCCCCTCGCCGCTGGCGCGACGCCCGCACCACCCCCGCAGGCGAACAACCTGGCGATCTACCAGATCCCTGGGACGGACACCGACCACCGAACCGCGATCGCGCACACCGGCGCGCTCGTGATCGGTGAGCACGACGGCACTGCCACGGTGGAGGCAACCCCGCAGCAGGCCGACGCCCTGCGCAAAGCCGGCTACACGCTGAACGTGCTGCGGGACGAGTCGAACCAGCTCAACGCCCGGCCCGCCGGCGCTCCCCGCGACTTCCCGCCCGGAGACGAGGCTTATCACACCTACGAGCGAACCGTGGATGAGCTGAACAAGGCGGCACAGGCCCACCCGGACCTCGCGGCGACCTCCAGCGCCGGCAAGTCCTTCGAGGGCCGGAACATCCCGATGCTGAAGATCAGCGGTAACGCCCATCGGGATGACAACAAGCCCGAGGTGCTGTTCACCTGCAACCAGCACGCCCGCGAGCACCTGACCACCGAGATGTGCCTGCACATCGTCAAGCGGCTCACCGACGGCTACGCCAAGGACCCGAGCATCAAGCGGAACGTGGACAGCCATGTCATCTGGGTCGTGCCGATGGCCAACCCGGACGGCTCGTCGTACGACGTGCAGACCGGCAAGTACCAGAACTGGCGGAAGAACCGGCAGGACACCGGGACCGACATCAACCGGAACTGGGGCTACAACTGGGGCTGCTGCGGTGGTTCCAGCGACGACCCGAACGACGAGACCTATCGCGGGAAGGGGCCGTTCTCGGCGCCCGAGACCGCGGCCATCCGGGACTTCGTGAACTCCCGGGTGATCGGCGGGCAGCAGCGAATCAAGGCCAACATCGACTTCCACACCTACTCCGAGCTGGTCATGTGGCCCTACGGCTACACCAAGGACCACACCGGCCCGGGCATGACCCAGCAGGAGTACGACCGGTTCGCGCGGGTGGGCACCGAAATGGCCAAGACCAACGGCTACACCCCGGAACAGTCCAGCTCGCTGTACGTCACCGACGGGGACATCAACGACTGGATGTGGCACGACCACAAGATCCTGAGCTTCACGTTCGAGATGTACCCGAAGCCGGACGACCCGCAGGGCTTCTACCCGCCCGGCAACGTGATCGACCGCGAGACCGCGCGCAACGACGCGGCCACGGACATCCTGCTCCGGGAGGCGCACGCGTAACGGTCTCAGGTCGCACCAGCCATCACCGGCATACCGGACCATCACCGAATACAGGGGAAAGGCGTGGGGCTTTCGGGAGTCTGTGCGGACTTCCGAAAGCCCCACGCTGCTTGGGTCGGCGGCGCTCCCGCAGGCACTATGGTGGCGAGCGGAACCCGAGATCAGGAGGCTCGACGTGCGGATCGCGCTGTGCCAGATCGCGTCCACCCCGGACCCGAAGGCCAACCTGGAGCTGGTGGCCGACGGCGTGCGCCAGGCCGCTGCCGCCGGCGCCGACCTCGCCGTGTTCCCGGAGGCCACGATGGCGTGCTTCGGCGTTCCGCTCGCCCCACTCGCCGAGCCGCTCGACGGCCCGTGGGCAGCCGAGGTCCGGCGGCTGGCCGGCGAGGCGTCGATCGCCGTGGTCGCGGGCATGTTCGCTCCGTCCGGCGACGGCCGGGTCACGAACACGCTACTGGTGACCGGGCGCGGGCTGGACGCCTCCTACGACAAGATTCACCTCTTCGACGCGTTCGGGTTCTCCGAATCCCGGACGGTCGCGCCCGGCGGCGAGCCGGTGGTGATCAAGCTCGGTGACGCCAGTATCGGGCTCGCCATCTGCTATGACATCCGTTTCCCCGGCCTGTACACGAAGCTGGCCGACGAGGGTGCGTCGATCATCGTCACCGCCGCCTCCTGGGGCTCCGGTCCGGGTAAGCGGGAGCAGTGGGAGCTGCTCGTGCGCGCCCGCGCGCTGGACTCGACGTCCTGGGTCGTGGCCTGCGGGCAGGCCGACCCGCGCAGCGTCGGCCGGGAGCCGTCGGGCAAGGCGCCCACCGGAATCGGTTACAGCACCGTGGCCACACCGCTGGGTGAGGTGCATGCGCAGCTCGGTGACGCACCGGACGTCCTGGTCGTCGACATCGACCCGGACTCGGTCAACGGCGTGCGGCAGAGCATCCCGGTGCTGACCAACCGCCAGTTCTGATCCTGTAGACACCCTGGAACCTGCGTTGATCAGAGGATTCTGGGACGGCCTGTCACTGCCGTCCAGAAGTGACATCCACAGTGGACAGCGTCGTGCCGAACCTCGGGACGTCGGTCAGTCCATGTCGAGGCCGAGGTCCAGCGACGGCGAGGAGTGCGTGAGGCCCCCGACCGAGAGGTAGTCCACGCCGGATTCGGCGTAGGCGCGGGCGACGTTGATCGTGAGCCCCCCGGAGGCTTCCAGTTCCGTGCGTGCGCCCGCTTCCTTCGTCCGCCGTACCGCCTCCGCGCACTGCTGCGGACTGAAGTTGTCCAGCAGCACCAGTTCGGCGTCTTCGGCGAGGACGGCGTCCAGCTCGTCCAGGGTCGTGACCTCGACCTCGATCCGCAGCTGCGGGGCGTGCGCGCGGCACGCCCGCAGGGCCGCGACCACCGAGCCGGCCGCGACGACGTGGTTGTCCTTGATCAGGATCGCGTCACCCAGGCCGAGCCGGTGGTTGACCCCGCCGCCGCACCGTACCGCGTACTTCTGCACCAGCCGCAGACCCGGCAACGTCTTGCGGCTGTCCCGGATACGACAACCCGTACCATCCACTTCGGACACCCATCGCGCGGTCGCCGTCGCGATGCCGGACAGGTGGCACAGCAGGTTGAGCATGGTCCGCTCGGCGGTGAGCAGCCCTCGAACCGGCGCGCGGACGTGCAACGCGCGGTCTCCGGCGGCCACCCGCGCACCGTCCGGGCGTGCCTCCAGGATCTCGTACTCTCCGGCTCCGATCACCTCGTCGAGCACCGCGAGCGCCAGCGGGAGCCCCGCGAGCACGCCGTCCGCCCGGCTGTTGACCTCGGCTTCGGCGACCGCATCGGCCGGGACGGTGGCCCGGGTCGTCTCGTCCGGCCCGTAGCGGAGGTCCTCCGCGAGCGCGGTCCGCACCAGCTCGTGCGCCGCTGCCGGGTCGAGATCCGCCGCGCGCAGGGCTTTTTCGGTCGTTTCCGGCAGCGCCGTCACGCGGTCCTCCCCAGGGTGTCGAGGTCGCTTTCCATCAACCAGCCGGAGACGTCCAGCCGCAGCGCGATGCTGCGTCGCCAGCGGCCGTCATCGGTGTCCCGGTGGTCGAACCGGCGGTGACAACCGCGCGATTCGGTGCGTGCCGCCGCGGCGGTGAGCAGTGCATGGGCCGTGAGCAGCAACGCGGCACCCTCGGCCGTCTCACGTGTTCGCAACGGACGGACGACGCTGGAGCCGGTCAGCTCGGCGGACGCGGCCGCGAGGCCCTCCGCCGTGCGCCCGATTCCGGCGTACGCCGTCATCGTGCGCTGCACGATGACGCGCTCCACCAGCGGCATGGCGGGAAGCACGGCGCACTCGGCGGCGGCCGGCTTGCGCCCGAGCAGGCCGGACCGGAGGTCCGCCGCGGCGGCTCGCGCCGCGCGCGCTCCGACCACCAGGCCCTCCAACAGGCTGTTCGACGCGAGCCGGTTCGCCCCGTGCAGGCCGGTGCGCGCGACTTCGCCAGCGGCGTAGAGGCCGGGCACCGACGTTCGTCCGTCCACTGTGGTCACAACGCCGCCGCAGGAGTAATGCGCGGCACTGGCCACCGGGATCGGTTCCCGCACCGGGTCGATGCCGGCCGCGCGGCAGGACGCGTACACGGTCGGGAATCGGTCGGCGAACCAGGGGCCGAGGCCGGTGGCGTCGAGGTACACGCATTCCGCGCCGGTTTCGGTCATCCGCTGGTTGATCGCGGCCGAGACGACGTCGCGCGGCGCGAGATCAGCCAGCGGATGCTGGCCCCGCATGAACCGCCGCCCGGCGCCGTCGACCAGCACCGCGCCCTCGCCGCGCACCGCCTCGGTGATCAGCGGCCGGCGACCGCCGGCGTCACCCTGCGTGTAGAGGACGGTCGGATGGAACTGGACGAATTCGAGGTCCGCCACCGAAGCGCCCGCGCGCAGCGCGAGCGCGATGCCGTCGCCCGTGGCGACGTCTGGATTGGTCGTCGCCGTGTACAGCTGCCCCAGGCCGCCGGTCGCAAGCAGCACGGCGGGCGCGTGCAGCAGACCGGGACGGCCTTCCGCGTCCAGCACCAGAGCACCGGCCAGCGCCCCGGACTCGCCGCGCAGCAACTCGACGACGCAGTGCCCCTCCAGGATGGGGACGCCGCCATCACCGGCAGCGGACTCCAGCGCACGCTGCACCTCCGCGCCGGTGGCATCGCCGCCGGCATGCACCACGCGGAACGCGCTGTGACCGCCTTCCCGCGTCCGCGCAAGCGCACCGTCGCTGTCGACGTCGAAACGGGCGCCGGCCGCACGCAACCCGTGGAGCGCTTCCACGCCGCCCGCGAGGATGTCCCGCACCGCGTCGCGCTCACACAGTCCCGCGCCAGCCGTGACGGTGTCGTCCACGTGTCGTCGGAGGCTGTCCTCCGGGCGGTCCGGCAGGACCACCGCGACGCCTCCCTGAGCCCATCCGGTGTTGCTCGCGGAAGCGGCGTCCTTGGTCACCACCAGCACTCGCAGTCCCAGCTCTCGCGCGCGCAACGCGGCGGTGAGACCCGCCACACCGGTACCGATCACCAGGAGGTCCGCGCCGGCCTCCCACGCGATACCGGCGGGCGCCGGAGCTGTCGCGCTCACTCGCCGCCTCCCGGACGGCCGATGCTGATCATCCGCTCGACGGCACTGCGTGCGCGTTCGGCGGTCTCCGCCGGCACGTGCACCTCGTCCGCGCCCTCGCGCAGGCAGCGCAGCAGCGCAGCCGGGGTGATCATCTTCATGTACCTGCAGGACGCACGGTCGTTCACCGCGCGGAACTCCACCTCCGGCGCCGCGTTGCGGAGCTGGTGCAGCATGCCGACCTCGGTCGCGACGAGCACCGACTTCGCCCCCGTCGAGCGGGCCTCGTCGAGCATCCCGCCGGTGGAAAGGATCTTGACCCGCTCCTGCGGCACCGTACCCTCGCCCGCCAGGTAGAGCGCGGAGGTCGCACACCCGCACTCGGGGTGGATGAACAGCTCGGCGTCCGGGTCTTCCTGCGCCTTCGCCGCGAGCTCGGGGCCGTTGATCCCGGCGTGCACATGGCACTCGCCAGCCCAGACATGCAGGTTCTCTCGCCCGGTCGCGCGCTTGACGTGCGCGCCGAGGAACTGGTCCGGGCAGAAGAGCACCTCGCGGTCCGCCGGGATCGAGCGCACCACGTCCACGGCGTTCGACGACGTGCAGCAGATGTCGGTCTCGGCCTTCACCTCCGCGGTGGTGTTCACATACGACACGACCACGGCGCCGGGGTGTTCGGCCTTCCAGTCCCGCAACTGCTCGGCATCGATCGAGTCCGCCAGCGAGCACCCGGCGCGCTCGTCGGGGATCAGCACGGTCTTGTGCGGGCTGAGGATCTTGGCGGTCTCGGCCATGAAGTGCACGCCGCAGAACACGATCGTGCTCGCCGTGCTGCTGGCCGCGATCCGGCTCAGCGCCAGCGAGTCCCCGGTGTGATCGGCCACATCCTGGATCTCGGGGAGCTGGTAGTTGTGCGCCAGCACCACGGCATCGCGTTCCTTGGCCAGCCGGCGCACCTCATCCGCCCAGCTGGCGTCGGCGTCCACACCGACGTATCCCGCGTCGGTCCGCTCTACGGCAGTAGCGGCCATCTCGTCCTCCTACCTCGCCCGACGCCACCCGACATGCCCGCAGCGACCTGGGCTTTCGCGTGCTCTTCGCGCCTGCGAGGTTTTCGCCTTAGAATCGAAAACGTGGCTCATCGTAACACGTCCGATGGACAAGCCGGCCATGAAGTGCTCGCAGGGGTCCTGCGGATACACTCCAGGACCCTGCAAGTACTGCTGTGGCAACGCGCCCGCGAGCCCGATCTCGGGCGCTGGGCACTGCCCGGTGGGCGGCTCGGCGAGTCCGAAACCGTGGAGGAGTCGATCCGGCGGCAACTGGCCGAGAAGGTCGACGTCCACAAGCTCACGCACGTCGAGCAGCTGTCCGTGTTCAGCACCCCGGACCGCGTCCCGCAACGGCGGGTGATCGCCACGGCATTCCTCGGCCTGGTGCCCGCGGACACCGACCCCGAGGTGCCCGCGGACACGTCCTGGCACCCCGTGGACGATCTGCCGCGAACCGCCTTCGACCACGAACGGATCGTGTTCGCCGCGCGTGACCGGCTGCGCGCCAAGCTCTGCTACACCAACGTCGGGTTCGCGCTCGCGCCACCCGAGTTCACCGTCTCCGAGCTGCGCCGGATCTACTCCGCCGCGCTCGGCTACCGGGTGTCGGCCACCAACCTGCAGCGGGTGCTCTCCCGGCGTGGCGTCCTGCAAGCCACCGGCCGCACGGTCTCGGCCGGGCCGGCAGGCGGTCGCCCACCGGCCCTTTTCCAGTTCACCGCGCGGGACCTGCGGGTCACCGACCAGTTCGCGGTGCTCCGCCCTCCGCACGAGCACTGATCGGCCCAGGCTGGCGGTGATCATGGAGCCCGGTGATCTTGGCAGCCCGGTGATTCGCCACCGGTGCCGCACGATCTACCGTGGATGCGTGACGGATACCCTCGCGCTGTTTCCGTTGAGCACCGTGCTTCTTCCGGGCGCGTCGTTGCCGCTGCACGTCTTCGAGGCCCGCTATCGGCAGCTCGTCGAGGACCTGGTCAACCGGGTCCTGCCGGACCGGCGCTTCGCCGTGATCGCGATCAAGCAGGGGTGGGAGGTCGGCGAGGGCAACGTCGAGGCGATGCACGACATCGGGTGCACCGCCACGCTGCAGCAGGTCCGCCAGCTCCCGGAGGGTCGATACGACATCGTGGTCACCGGGGACCGGCGGTTCCGCCTGCTGGACGTGGACCGGGAAGCCGCCCCCTACCTGATGGCGCGGGTCGAGTGGCTGCCGGACATCGAGCCCACGCCGGCCGACCGGGCGGGCGTCTCCGACGAGCACCGGCAGCGCCTGTGCGACTCCGCTCGCGCGGCCTACGACCGCTACCAGGCCAGCGGCCTGCGGCGCACCAGCCGCAACCCGCCGGATTCGGACACCGACATGGCGGACCTGGCGTATGCCCTGGCCGACGACTGCATGCTCAGCGCGGAGGACCGGCAAACCCTGCTCGCCGAGACCGACCCGCTGGTCCGGCTGCGGCTGGTGCGCAAGCTGCTTACCCGCGAAGCGCAGTTGTTGCGCGCCCTGCGCGCGGTACCGGCCCCGCTCGCTGAGTTCGTCCAACCGACCGGCACCAACTGACCGCAACCGCCCGAACCCGACGGGCGCTGATCGCAGTACCGCTAAGATCACTTCCATGTCATCACCCCGGAACCCCGGCGGTTGGGGGCCCGGCCCGCGGTACGACCCGAACACCGGCCGACCCACCAGCACCAACGGGGCCGGTCCGACTTCGCACTACCCCAAGATGCGGTACGAGGGCCTTGGCGTGTTCGACCAGACCCGGAAGAACATCCGGCTCCCGCAGCAGGGCATGCCCGGCCACCCGGGAGCGCAGCCACCGCCCAAGAACCGGGGTCCGTTGCTCGCGCTGCTGGCCGGCGCGGGCGTGGTGGCCTTGGCCATCGGCACGACGGTGCTGCTGGTCGGCAACGACGGCGGCGGGAATCCCTCGACACCCCCGGTCGCGCAGCGTTCGAGTGCGCAGCCCGCGCCTTCGCGCCCCGGGACCAGCGAGTCACGTTCGGAGAACTCGTTCGAGTCCAACGTCCCTGCGGTGATTCCTGGTTGGCAGGGCGTGTCCTGGGACAAATACGGCATCGCGTATGACATCCCGCCCGGTTGGAAGGCCGATGTCGGCGTCGACGCGGGGTTCGAGGGCAAGCCCGGGGAACAGGTCTCGATGACGGCCACTTCGGTGTTCATGGAAGGGTTCTGCCCAGGGGTCAAGAACCGGGACACCTACCGGGCGCGGGTGGGCGTGACCACGTCGAACGAACTCGATCCGGCTCGCGCGGCCACCGACACCGTGCAGCAGTGGGCCAGGCTCGGATACGGCACCGGCACCGGGGCGCCCCCGAACGCCGCTGTCGAGCCGGCGCGCCCGGTGACCTTCAACGACGGCAAGATCCACGGACAGCTCGTCACCGCCAGCGTCACGCATGTCCCGGCGAACCCCTGCGACGCGCCGAACACCCGGGTCACCGCAGTGGGCATCCCGAGCGACCACACCACCGTGATCCTGATCGGCCTGGCCGACCAGCAGGTGCCCTCGGCGGTCGCCCCGGAGGACCTGGAACGCATCCTGACGTCGACGCGCCTGCTGCGTCAGCACTGACTCCGGGCGGCACTGACTCCGGGCGGCCTCAGCCCAGCCGTCGGCCGAGATCGTCCATCCCGTTCCAGGACGCCGCGAAGCCGTAGGCGAGGGCCGCGCCCAGGGGTTGCGCGACCATCGCCCACATCGTGCCGATCCTGGGCGCGACCGCGACCAGGGCGCCCGGCTTCGCAGCCGGAGCAGCCGGGTACAGGCCGGCCGCGAGCGAGGTGCCCATCTTCGCGGCCAGCCACGCGGCGATCAGCGACCCGAGCACCGCCGCGAGCAGCATCACCGGCCCGCGCCTGCGACGCATCAACCACAGCAGCGCACCGGTGAGCAGGCCGGCTCCGAAGCCGAACAGCAGGAAGATCGCGAGGCCGTCGAATTCGTGATAGCTCTCCACTGACGCGGGCAGCAGCTCCCCGTTCGGGTACAGCCGGCTGTGCGTCGCCGGCGCCAGCCGGGACCACAGCCAACCCAGCGGCACGCCGGCCATGGCGACGAGTGACAGCGCGCTCACGGCCGGTAGCAGGTCCGATCTCACCACGACCCGGGGCCGCTCCTGCCGGAACCCGAGGGGAAAGTCCGTCCCCTCCCGCTGACCGCGTGGATACACCCGCACCGGCGCCGCACGCGTGCCAGCACTCGGCCCTTCGGTGGCTTCCCCGAGTGATTCTTCCGGCACCCGCTTACCCTCCTGCTCTCGTGGTTGTCACCCAGCCTAACGACGCGACGACGTCGAGCGACGAGCATCACTCGACTTTCGAGTTACCACGGCCACACGGTGGCGGGACCTGGCAGGGCACCCGGGGGTGATCTTGTGGATCGACTATCCTGCCGGTCCAGCAGCCAGCCAGCGCTCCCCAGGCCCAGCTCGCACGATGACAAGGCCAAGGCGCTCAGGACGACCCCAGGCGCTCAGGACGAGAAGGCACCCCAGGCTCTAAGGACGAGACAGTGGCCGGAATCTTGCCGCGGCCGGCGTTGACCGGCCCCAGCCCCACCGACGAGCCGCGCCAGGACTCCGCGGTCCGGCTGCCCCTGCGCTCGACGGTCACGGAACTGGCCGCGGGGACGGCCGTCGCCGTCGTCGTGAGCCTGGTGCTCCAGTTCCTCATCACTCACCTGCACATCACCGCACCCAGCTACGCGCCCGACGCGCTGGCCTCGGTGGGCAGCGGGCTGGTACTGGCGGTCTTGTTCCTCGCCCTGGCGTTCGGCCACCGCCGCTCCCCGAGGTGGCTGCGCCTGGCCGGCACTTGGGCCTCGCTGAGCGCGTTCACCACGATCGCCCTGGCCACCCCGCTGGAATCCACCCGCTTCTACTACGGCGGTGTCTCGATCGACAACGGCTTCCGGCTGCAGTACATGGAGCGGATGGCCTCCACCCTGGGCCTGGCGGACATGAACTACGCCGGCATCGCCCCCTACTACCCCGCGGGCTGGTTCTGGCTGGGCGGCCGGTTCGCGAACCTCCTCGGCTGGGACGGTTGGGCCGCCTACAAGCCCTACGCGCTGACCTGGGTCGCGGTCACCGCTGTGGTGAGCTTCACGCTGTGGAGCGTCGTTGTTCGCCGCCGGCTGGCGCTGGTGGCGGCCATCGCCACCACGGTCGCCGGGATGCTGCACGGCATCGAGGAGCCCTACGCATGGCCCTCGGCCGCATGGCTGGCGCCGATCGCGGTCCTGACCTGGCACGCCCTGCGGCGGGAGACGCGCGCCCCGCGCTGGACGCTGTTGTGCGTGGGTGCCTATGTGGGGTTCGCCGCGATCACCTACACGCTGCACTTCGGCTTCGCCGTGCTGGTGGTCGTCACCATGGCCGTGATCATCGGGATCTTCCGGGTCCATCGCGGTGCGCCGCTGTGGCCCACGGTGCGCACGTTGTTCCTGCGGCTGCTGCCGATCGGCGTCACCAGCTTCCTCGTCGCGCTGCTGGCGTGGCTTCCCTACCTGATCTCCACGAACTTCCTGCTCAGTGCGGGGCGCAACTACGCCCAGCACTACCTGCCGAAGGAAGGCGCGTTCCTGCCCACGCCCATGACCGAGGCCAGTGTCCTGGGGGCGCTGTGCCTGGTGGGCATCGTGTGGCTGCTCCTGCGCTGCCGGCACAACGAGATCGCGGCCGCCATGCTGTGCGTGGTCATCACGGTGTACTGCTGGTTCGCACTGTCCACATTGGCCTTGGTCGCCAAGACGACGCTGCTGGCGTTCCGACTCAACGTGATCCTGGACTGCGTGCTCGCCATCGCGGGCGTCTTCGGGGCGCTGGAACTGATCGGGTACCTGCGACAGCGACTGCATGAGCGGCACGCGTTCCAGATCACCGCGATCGCCACCGCGCTGGGCCTGGCTGGCGCGATCACCCTGACCCAGGGTGCGATCGGAACCGGTCTCGTCGATGCGACCGACCTCGCCTACAACGACTACTACTCCACCGGCTACAACGCCAAGGCCCAGCACGACACCAGCAAGGACGGCGCCTGGAACGGCCAGCTCATCGCGACCATCCAGCAGCTCTCCGGCCGCCCGCCACAGACCAACATCGTCGCGACCAGCTACTACACGCTGATGTCATTCCAGCCGTACTTCGGTTTCGAGCAGGAGACCCCGCACTACGCCAACCCGCTGGCCGGCTACGACGAGCGGGCCGCCGAAGCACACAAGTGGGCCGACGCGAAGAACAGCCAGGACCTGATCCGCATGCTCGACCATGGCCCGTTCCCACCGCCGAACGTGTTCGTGCTGCGCACGGAGTCGGCCTCCAGCTCCGGCGGCAAGTCCACTCCCGACCCGAACGCCGGGAAGCTGTCGCTGACCCTGAAGGGCGACGGGTTCCCGCAGTACCCGAACGTGCGGGACTACGACGTCTACTTCGACCCGGCGGTCTTCCACTCGCCGCAGTTCGTCGAGCGCGAGGTCGGGCCGTTCACGGTGATCGTCCGCCGCTGACGGATCGGGCTCACGACAGCCGCACGGGCAGTTGTTCCAGGCCCCGCATCAGCGTGCTGCTGCGCCAGCGCAACGTGTCCGGCGGGACGGCCAGCCGCAGCCGCGGGAACCTTTCCAGCAGCCGGCGGATCGCGATCTGCCCTTCCAACCGGGCCAGCGGCGCGCCCACGCAGAAGTGGATGCCGTGCCCGAACGCCAGGTGCCCACCGGCATCGCGACTGATGTCGAACTGCCCAGCCTCATCGAACCGCGCGTCATCCCGGTTGGCCGAGTGCAGCGAGACCAGCACGATCTCCCCTGCCGGGATCTCCACCTCCCCGAAGGTCACCGGTTCGTCGGTCACGCGCACCGTCGCGAGGTTCACCGGACCTTCGAAGCGCAACGCCTCCTCGATCGCGCCCGGCACCAGATGCGGATCGGCACGCAGCGCCGCTAGCTGCTCCCGGTTGCGCAACAGCGACAGCACGCAGTTGCCGATCAGGTTCACCGTCGTCTCGTGCCCGGCCACCAGCAGCAGGAACGCCATGGAAACGAGTTCCTGCTCGGTGAGCCGCTCGCTGTCCGCCTCCGCCTCGATCAGCGCGGTGAGCAGATCGTCGGCCGGATGCGAGCGCTTGTGCGCGATCAGCTCGATCAGGTAAGTGGCCATCTGAGTTGATGCGACGCGTACCCGGCCCGAATCCGCGTTGGAGCCGCTGACCAGGATGTTCGACCAGTTTCGGAAGTCATCCCGCCGCTGCTCACCCACACCGAGCAGTTCCGAGATCACCGTGATCGGCAACGGAAACGCGAACGCGTCCAGAAGGTCCACTTCGGACCGACTGGCCATCCCGTCCAGCAGCTCACCGGTGACCTCCTCGACGCGAGGCCGCAGCTGCTCCACCTGGCGTGCGGTGAACGCCCGGACCACCAGCTTGCGTAGCCGGGTGTGGTCGGGCGGATCGGAGTTGAGCATGTTCGACTGCAGGGACGGGCCGAACTCCACGAACTGCTGCCCGGTCGGCATCTTCTGCGCCATGATCTCGTTGACGCGCCGGAAGTCCTTGCGCAGTCGGGCATCGGTCAGCGCCTGTTTCGCTTCCGCGTAGCGGGTCACCACCCACACGGGCACCCCTTTGATGGTGGTCACCGGTTGCGCGGGCGCGTCGGCGCGCATCCTCGCGTAGCGGACGTGCGGATCGTGGACGAAGTCGGCGTCGAGTACCTCGGCGTGCGGCTGGTCGGCAGCGGTCGGCATGTGGGAACTCCCCAGGGTCGAGTACGAGGACTCCCATCCAGTGAACCCAGTTTACGGCCGATTGTCACCCGGGGTCACCATTCGGCTTACGCTCCTGCGATGATCGGCCGAACCGCTCTAGGCTGGCCGCCAGAGCCGTCTCCGGCTGTTCACTGTGGACAAAGGTGCGCCGCGTCCCCCATGCATCACTGTGATCCCGCCGTGCGGGAAGCGAGAACGGACTACACGGTCTCGAAACAGCCCGCGCCGAGTAGGCCCTTGAGTTCGCCCTGCAGGCCGTTGTCGGTCGAGACGAAGTAGTCGCTGGACAGAGCCAACCTGGTCGTACCGCGCGGGCTGTGGAGCTTCACGTGCACCGGAACGTTCCCGGAGTGCGCCTGCAACGTCCGCTTCAGCTCGGCCACCAACGATCGATCCACTTTGGATACTGGAACCTTGATGACGAAGGCGGGGTAGGCGCCGGGGTCGGTCTCGGCCGCCGAGATGTCCACGAGCACGGCATCCGACGCGACCACGCTGACCGAACCCTCGCGCTCGTTCACCCTCCCCTTGACCGCGATGGCGGAGTCCTCCACCAGGCAGTCCGAGAACATCTCGTACGACTTCGGGAAGAAGAGCACCTCGACACTGGCATCGAGGTCCTCCACGGTCGCGATCGCCCAGGGCACTCCGTTCTTGTTGATCCTGCGCTGGATTCCCGAGATCATCCCGGCGATCTTGACCTGCGGGTCCTTACCGTCCCGGCCACTTTCCGGGCGCTCCCCGCCGACCAGCTCCGCGATGCTGGTGTCCCGGTACGGAGCGAGCAGCCGCTCGGCGCCATCCAGCGGGTGCGCCGAGACGTACAGCCCGAGCATCTCCCGCTCGTAGGCGAGCAACTGCTTGCGCGGCCACTCCTCCGGCCCGAACGTCAGATGTGCCAGCGGCGAGCTGTCGGCCTGCGCGTCCGCGCCCGGCTCGGCGCCGAACAGGTCAAACTGGCCGAGCGCCTGCTGCCGCTTGAGGGTGACCACCGCGTCCACGGCGGTCTCGTGGTGTTGGAACAGCGACATCCGGGTGTTGCCCAGCGAGTCGAACGCACCGGCCTTGATCAGCGATTCCAGGACCCGCTTGTTGCAGCAGACCATCTCCGAGGAGTCCAGGAAGTCGGTGAAGGACTCGTACCGGCCCTTCTCCTCGCGCACCCGGCAGATCGACTCCACCACGTTGGTTCCCACGTTGCGGATCGCCGACAGCCCGAAGCGGATGTCCGAGCCGACCGGCGTGAACATGGCACCCGAGTCGTTGACGTCCGGGGAGAGCACCTTGACGCCCATCCGCCGGCATTCGCCCAGGTAGACGGCCATCTTGTCCTTGTTGTCCCCGTTCGAGGTCAGCAGCGCCGACATGTACTCGGCCGGGTAGTTCGCCTTCAGGTAGGCCGTCCAGTACGCGACCAGCGCGTAACCGGCTGCGTGCGACTTGTTGAACGCGTAACCGGCGAACGGCAACACCGTGGTCCACAGCGCCTCGATGGCCTGCTCGCTGTAGCCGTTGGCGAGCATGCCCTCCCGGAAGCCCTCGAACTCCTGGTCCAGGACCTCCTTCTTCTTCTTCCCCATCGCGCGGCGCAGAATGTCGGCTCGGCCCAGGCTGTAACCGGCGACCTTCTGCGCGATGGCCATGATCTGCTCCTGGTAGACGATCAGACCGTAGGTCTCGGCGAGGATGCTCTCCAGCGGCTCGGCCAGTTCGGGGTGGATCGGCTCGACCGGCTTGCGGCCGTTCTTGCGGTCAGCGTAGTCCAGGTGCGCGTTGACCTCCATCGGTCCCGGCCGGTAGAGCGCGTTCGCCGCGACGATGTCGGGGAACTCGGTGGGCCGCAGCCGTTTCAGCAGCTCCCGCATGCCGCCACCTTCGAGCTGGAACACGCCGAGCGTCTCCCCGCGCGCCAGCAACTGGTAGGTGGCCTCGTCGTCCAGTGCGAGGCGGGCCAGGTCGATGTCGATGTCGTGGTTCTTCCGGACCGCCTCCAGGGCATCGCCGAGGATCGTCAGGTTCGACAGCCCCAGGAAGTCCATCTTGAGCAGCCCGATGGCCTCGCAGCTGGGGTAGTCCCACCCCGTGATCACCGAGCCGTCGTCACGCATCCACAGCGGAACCGTCCCCATCAGCTCCTGGGACGACAGGATGACCGCGCACGCGTGCACGCCGGCGTTGCGGATCAGCCCTTCCAACCCGCGAGCGGTGTTGAAGATCTGCGACACGGTCGGGTCGGTCTCGACCAGCCCGCGGACCTCGGCGGCTTCGGTGTAGCGCTCGTGGTCGGGGTCGACGATGCCGGACAGCGGGATGTCCTTGGCCGCGACCGGCGGCGGGAGGGCCTTACTGATCTTGTCCGCGATAGCGAAACCCGGCTGGCCGTGGTGCACCCGCGCGGCGTCCTTGATGGCCGCCTTGGTCTTAATCGTGCCGAAGGTGATGACCTGGGCGACCCTGCCGCGCCCGTACTTGTCGATGGCGTACTGCAGCACCTCGTCGCGGCGCCGGTCGTCGAAGTCGAGGTCGATGTCCGGTGGCGAGTCGCGCTCCGGGTTCAGGAACCGCTCGAAGATCAGCCCGTGTTCCAGCGGGTCGAGGTCGGTGATGTGCAGGATGTAGGCCAGCAGCGAGCCGGCCGCCGACCCGCGCCCCGGGCCGACGCGGATACCCTGCGACTTGGCCCAGCGCGTCACGTCGCCCACCACGAGGAAGTAGGCGCAGTAGCCCTTGCGTTCCAGCACGTCCAGCTCGACGCGGATGCGCTCCCGGTACTCCGGGCGGACGCCGTCCGGGAACCGGCTCGGCAGGTAGTGCTCGACCTCGGCCTCCAGCGCCTGCCGCTCGGTGGTCCCTTCCTCGACCGCGACGCGGGGCATCATGTCCCGGTAGGCCCAGACGTCCTCGTAGCTCTCCACCATCTCGGCGACTAGCAGCGTGTGGTCGGCGGCACCAGGGACCTCGGTGTCCCAGTACTCGCGCATCTCGGCGGCGGACTTCAGGTAGTAGCCATCGCCGTCGAACTTGAACCGGTTCTCGTCGTTGAGCGTCTTGCCGGACTGCACGCACAACAGCGCGCCGTGCGATTCGGCCTGGTCAGCGGTGACGTAGTGGCTGTCGTTGGTCGCCAACGGCTTGAGCCCGAGCTCCTTGCTGATCTTCAGCAGGTTCTCCCGCACCGAGCGCTCGATCGGCAACCCGTGATCCATCAGTTCCAGGAAGAAGTTCTCCTGGCCGAAGATCTCCTGGTAGTCCGCCGCCGCCTTGAGCGCTTCGTCGTACTGGCCGAGCCGGAGTCGCGTCTGAACCTCGCCCGAGGGGCACCCGGTGGTGGCAATGATCCCCTCTGCGTATTCGGAGATCAGCTCTTTGTCCATCCTTGGTTTCCTGTAGTGCCCCTCGAAAGAGGCAAGACTGGACAAAGTGAACAGATTGCGCAGACCGGTGGCGTTGCGGGCGAGCATCGTCATGTGCGTGTAGGCGCCCGCACCGGAGACGTCACCGCCCTCGCCGTACTCATCGGTGGACCGCTGCTTCGCCTCTCCCCAGAACACCGGCTTCTTGTGGAACCGGCTACCGGGAGCGATGTACGCCTCGATGCCGATAATCGGCTTGATTCCGCGCTTTTTGGCGTTCTGGTAGAACTCGTCCGCACCGAACATGTTGCCGTGGTCGGTCATTCCCACCGCCGGCATCCCCAACCGCTCGGCTTCGGCGAACAGGGGACCGACCTTCGCCGCTCCGTCCAGCATTGAGTACTCGGTGTGGACGTGCAGGTGGACGAAGGAGTCGCCAGGCACGATGGAGTCCTCCTCACGAAAGCGCGCAGCACCAACGGGCTGTGTACGAACGGATACGCCCGACGATCGCGGGCTGGGGCACCGCGTTGCGTGTGCCGTGGGTTGTTGTGCTGTGGCAGCCTATCTCCGCCCACCGACCGACTCCGGCACCTCCTCCGGCGTGCCCCGAACACGCTGATCACCGGCGTGCGGGTAGCGTGACTCGACGTGGTTGCACCAGATCCCGTGGACGTACGCCTGCTCTCGCTCGTCGCGGAGACGGGCCGCGCGGCGGTACACGAGATCGCTGGCCGCCTGGGGATGGACGTGCGTGAGGTCGCCAGCAGGCTGGCCGCGCTGTCCGGTACCGGCCTGCCTTTGGTCGTCGGTGTCGAATGCGACTCCAACGGCATCCGCAACGCGCTCGCCGCGGCCGGAGTCTGGTCGAACCAGCCCAGCGGCGCGCACCAGGTGCACGGTGGTCCCAGCGGTCCACAGCAGCACCCGGCACAGACCAGTCCCAGCGGTCCGCACGCCGTGCACGGCCCCGGACCGGCGGCGACGAGTGGTCCGCATGCGCCACCAGCCGCGGCCCAATACCCAGGACAGCAGTACTCGGGGCCCCAGTACTCAGGACCCCAGTACTCAGGACCCCAGTACTCAGCAGCCCAGCCTTCGTCGTCTCAACCGCATCCGGTCCAGGTGCAGGTTCGCGCACCGGCACCGTTCGTCCCGGCCGCGCCACCGAATCCGAACGTCGCTGGACAGGGGTATCCGGCGCCTGCCTGGCAGCCTGCCGTCCAGCCCACCCCCGATCCGGCGAGCATGTGGGGCCCAGCGGGATCAGCCGCCTGGGCGCGCAGTGATCAACCGTACGGCGGGGTGCCGCAACCATCCGCTCAGCCACCATCCGTTCAGGCGCCATCCGTTCAGGCGCAGGCCCAGGCTCAGCCGCAAGTTCCCGCACAGCCGAACGGCCGGACCGGCAGCGTCGGCACCAAGCTCGACATCCAGGGTCCCGAAGGCGAGTGGCTCACCGTCCAACTCGTTGAAGTGGTCGATCCCGCGGACTTCCTGTTCACCGCTGCCGGATACCACCTGCAGGACGGCGAACGCGCGGTGGTGGTGCACACCGAATTCACCAACCACGGGCCGGTGGGATTCCCGGACCTGCCGGACCTGCATCTGGTGCTCGTCGCCAAGGACGGCTCGACGGTGTCGAAAGCGCCGGTGTCACTGTCTTCCCGCGCTCCGCACCGCGGCGGCGTCCAACCGGGCGAGACAGCCGGCGGGCACACGGTCTACGTGCTGCCGGAGAGCACCGAACTCGTGGCGGTGCGCTGGACGCCACGGCTGGGCGACGAGCAGCGCACGCTCACCTGGGATGTTTCGGACACCTGATCAGCGGTCCTCCGGCCGGAGCCAGTCCACGTGCCGATGCTCCTCGTGGTCTCTCGGGTCCGCGCCGATCACCCCGTCCACAATGGGTATTCCCTCCGGGGGCGTCCGGGCGTCCGCGCTCGCGGCACCGCCGCCACCGGCTCGTCCCAGCGGTAGCCCCTGCGGGGGAGTTGGCGCCTCCGAATCCCCGTGATCAGCCCATTGCTCACCAGACCTGGCCACCGCGCCTCCCAAAGAGTGTCGTGCCCCGAACCGTCGTGCCTGCGTTCGAAGGTCCCTCCACGCTACGCGAAGATCACGCGACCTTCGACGGCAACGCGGGCAAGGGATCCGGGCAGGACATCCGGGCAAGGCCCCGGACCGGCTAGTCCTGCTCGCGGAGGATGTCGAGGGCCTTCTGCAGGTCCGCCGGGTAGGGACTGCTGAACTCGACCCAGCGGCCGTCCGCGGGGTGTTCGAAGCCGAGCGTCCGGGCATGCAGCCACTGCCGGGTCACGCCGAGCCTGCGGGCAAGGAGCGGGTCGGCCCCGTAGGTGAGATCACCGACGCACGGGTGGCGCAACGCCGCGAAATGCACCCGGATCTGGTGCGTACGGCCGGTCTCCAACCGCACGTCCACCAGGGACGCCGCGCGGAACGCCTCGATCGTGTCGTAGTGCGTGACGCTGGGCTTCCCACCAGTGACCACAGCGAACTTGTAGTCGTGCTTGGGGTGCCGCTCGATCGGAGCATCGATCGTGCCCCGAATGGGGTCGGGGTGGCCCTGAACGAGTGCGTGGTAGCGCTTGTCGACTGACCGCTGCTTGAACGCGCGCTTGAGCGAGAAGTAGGCATGCTCGCTCTTCGCGACGGCCATCACGCCCGTGGTCCCCGCGTCCAGGCGGTGGACGACGCCTTGCCGCTCGGCTGCCCCGGAGGTGGCGATCCGCACACCGGCCGCGGCGAGCCCGCCGACCACCGTCGGCCCCTCCCAACCGGGGCTGGGGTGCACGGCGACCCCGATCGGCTTGTCCACCACGACGATGTCCGCGTCCTCGTGCAGGACCTCCAACCCGGCGACGGGCACCGGCTGCACGGTCACGGGCTGGTCATTGTCCGGGAGGGTGACCTCCAGCAGGCTGCCGGCCGCCAGCCGGTCCGACTTCCCGGCCGCCTGGCCGTCGAGCACGACGTCGCCGGCCTCGGCCAGCGACGCCACGACGCTGCGGGACAGCCCCAGCAGCTTCGCCAGCCCGGCGTCGACGCGCATACCGTCGAGGCCGTCCGGCACGGGGAGCATCCGCGGACCGCTCACGACGCCGTGCCCTCACTGCCCCCGGAGGTGCGACGGCTCCTGCGAACCGGCCGGGTGCCGTCGTAGTCGCGCCCCAGCAGCGACATCAGCACCACCAGCGCACCGCCGCACACGATGGCCGAGTCCGCGAGGTTGAACACCGGCCAGACGCTGCCGTCCGGTGAGAGGAGCGAGATGAAGTCCACGACGTGACCCTGCAGCGGCCCGGGTTCGCGGAAGATCCGGTCGACCAGGTTGCCCAAGGCACCGCCCAGGACCAGTCCGAGGCCGACGGTCCATCCCCGGGAGCGCAGCTTCGGCGCCAGCCAGATGATCACCGCGACGACCCCGATCGCCAGCAGCGCCAGCAGCCACGTCATGCCGGTGGCCAGCGAGAACGCGGCGCCCGGGTTGCGGTAGAGCACCAGGTACACCAGCCCGCCCAGGACGCGCACGGGAGCGCCGGCGGACAGCTTCGCGACCGCGACCACCTTGGTGATGATGTCCGCGACCAGCGCGAACGCGGCGACGGAGAAGAGCAGCACCAGCAACTTCCACGGCTTCGCGTCGATGACTGTCCACCCCCTGTCCGCGGTGGCCGCGACCGCCTCGCTCTCCCCAGCAGGACCGTCCGACGCATCCGAAGCGCCGTCCGATGCCTCGTCCCCCGACGAACCGTCGAAGCCCGGTTCGCCGGGCGAGATGGGGTCTTCCGATACGCGGGTGCGCTTGCCGGAACCAGGATGCTGGGTGCTCACCGACCCATTGTCCGTCAACGGTATGTGATCGACGCGCCCGAGGTCCGGTTAGCGGCCCAGCGCCAGGAGCGGGTGCGGGCCGGGCGATTCCGCAGCCCAGCCGGCCCCCCGGGGCGTGATGCCCAGGTAGCGCTCGGGTCTAGCCTGTCGATCAAGCCGCCGACCGATGGCGGGCAGCCGAGAATCGCCACACCAAGAGGCTCCCAGAGGACAAGGAACGCAATGAGCGCCAACGCGCAGATCGGCGTCACCGGCCTGGCCGTCATGGGCCGCAACCTGGCCCGCAACCTCGCACGGCACGGGCACGCGGTAGCGGTACACAACCGGAACCCGGAGCGCACCAACGAACTCGTCACCGAGTTCGGCCACGAGGGCGAGTTCGTCCCGGCCTACTCGCACCAGGAGTTCGTGGACGCGCTGGAGCGCCCGCGCAAGCTGATCATCATGGTGAAGGCCGGGGCGCCGACCGACGCCGTGATCGACGAGTTCGCCCCGCTGCTCGACGAGGGTGACATGATCATCGACGCCGGTAACGCCCATTTCGCGGACACCCGCCGCCGGGAGTCCGCGCTGGCCGCGCGCGGGCTGCATTTCGTCGGTACCGGGGTCTCCGGTGGTGAGGAGGGCGCCCTGCACGGCCCGAGCATCATGCCGGGCGGGTCAGCGGAGTCCTATCGCGCGCTCGAACCGTTCCTTGCCGACATCGCCGCGAAGGTTGACGGCACTGCCTGCACCACACACATCGGCCCGGACGGCGCCGGACATTTCGTCAAGATGGTGCACAACGGCATCGAGTACGCGGACATGCAGCTCATCGCCGAGTCCTTCGACCTGCTGCGGCACGCGCTGGCCAAGCAACCCAGCGAGATCGCGGACACCTTCCGGCGCTGGAACGCCGGCCGGTTGAACTCCTACCTGATCGAGATCACCGCCGAGGTCCTCGGTCACGTCGATGCGCGCACCGGCAAGCCGTTCGTGGACATCGTGCTCGACCAGGCCGAGCAGAAGGGCACTGGCCGTTGGACCGTGCAGGGCGCGTTGGAGCTGGGCGTACCGGTCAGCGGCATCGCCGAAGCCGTGTTCGCCCGCTCCCTGTCCGGGCACGCAGATCTGCGGGACGCGGCCCAGGGACTTCCCGGGCCGACCGGTGACGGCGAACTGGGCGTGGACGCCGAACAGTTCATCGCGGAAGTCGAACACGCGCTCTATGCGTCGAAGATCGTCGCCTACGCCCAAGGCTTCAACCAGATCCAGGCCGGCAGCGCCGAGTACGGCTGGAACGTCGACCTGGGCGCGGTGGCCACGATCTGGCGCGGCGGGTGCATCATCCGCGCCGAGTTCCTCGACCGCATCCGCGCCGCCTATGCCGCCGACCCGAACCTGCCCACCCTGCTCACCGACGCCGACTTCCGGCAGGCGCTCGATGACGCCCAGGCGTCCTGGCGTCGGGTCGTCGCCACTGCCGCTCGGCTCGGAATTCCGACGCCGGGGTTCGCCACGGCCCTGGCGTACTACGACTCGCTGCGCGCCAAGCGACTTCCCGCAGCCCTGGTGCAGGGCCAGCGCGACTACTTCGGTGCGCACACTTACCGCCGTACGGACGCCGACGGCGTCTTCCACACCGAATGGGCGGCCGAGCGCACCGAACACGAAGCCTGACCTTGCCGACTCGATCGTGTCCGTGGGGGCTGCCGCCCTCGGCAGCCCCCACCAACACTTCGCGGCTCAGACCTTCGTCACGGACACCGTGATCTCGGTACCTTCGTCGACACTGCCGGCAAAGCCGCCATCGACGGGCCCGAACTCGACCCTGTCCGCCAGCGTCTCGCCCGACACGAAGTCCCGGTGCGTCCGCACGGCATCGCACACGTCCTGCGGCGCCTGCACCCCGACCACGATCCGGTCCGAGACCTCCAGCTCCGCCTCCCGGCGGGCCTGCTGGACCACGCGGACGACGTCGCGCGCCACGCCTTCGGCGGCGAGCTCCGCCGTCACCTCGGTATCCAGGACCACCAGCCCGCTACCGCCGGGCAGGGCGGCGGCAGCGCCGCTGTCGGTCGACACCAGGCGCTCGGTGAACTCGCCCTCGCGCAGCTCGATCCCGGCCGCGAGGACGTTGCCCGCCGCCGTGCGGCTCCATTCGCCGGACTTCACCGCCTTGATCACCTTTTGGGTGTCCCCACCCAGGCGCGGCCCGCACGCACGCGCGTTGACCGACACCTCGAACCGCCCGTGCGCGGCCACATCGCCGGTCAGCTCGACATCCTTGACGTTGACCTCGTCCCGGATCAGGTCCACGAACGGTTCCAGCGCCTCCGCGTCCGGGGTGGCCACGACCAGCTTCGCCAGCGGCAACCGCACGCGCAGCTTGTTGGACTTGCGCAAGGCCAACGCCGCCGAGCAGACCTGGCGCACCTTGTCCATGGCCTGCACCAGCGCGGCGTCCGGCGGCAGCTCGTCGACCAGCGGCCAGTCCGCGAGGTGCACCGAGCGGCCGCCGGTCAGCCCCCGCCACACGCTTTCGGCCGTCAGCGGCAGCAACGGCGCGGCAACCCGGCAGGTCACCTCCAGGACGGTGTGCAGGGTGTCGATCGCGTCGGCGTCACCGCTCCAGAACCGGTCGCGGGAGCGGCGGACGTACCAGTTGGTGAGCACCTCCAGGAACTCCCGCACCGTCGCGCACGCGCCCGCGAGGTCGTAGTGGTCCATCGCGGACTGGACATCGCCGACCAGCTCGTGCGTCTTCGCCAGCACGTACCGGTCCAGCACATGCCGACTGTCCACTCGGGACTTTCCGGTCACGCCTTCCGCATTCGCGTAGAGCGCCAGGAAGTACCAGGAGTTCCACAGCGGAAGCACCGCCTGGCGCACCGCGTCCCGGATCCCCCGTTCGGTGACCATCAGGTCGCCGCCACGCAGGATCGGACTGGACATCAGGAACCAGCGCATCGCGTCCGAGCCGTCCCGCTCGAACACCTCGTTGACGTCCGGGTAGTTGCCCTTGGACTTCGACATCTTCATGCCGTCGTCGCCGAGCACGATCCCGTGCGCCACGCAGTTCGCGAACGCCGGTCGGTCGAACAGCGCCGTGGCCAGCACGTGCAGGGTGTAGAACCAGCCTCGGGTCTGGCCGTTGTACTCGACGATGAAGTCACCCGGGTAGTGGTGCTCGAACCACTCGGCGTTCTCGAACGGGTAGTGCACCTGGGCGAACGGCATCGAGCCGGACTCGAACCAGCAGTCCAGCACGTCCGGGATGCGGCGCATGGTGGATCTGCCGGTCGGGTCGTCGGGGTTCGGCCGGGTCAGCTCGTCGATATGCGGGCGGTGCAGGTCGGTGGGACGGACCCCGAAATCCCGCTCCAGCTCGTCCAGCGAGCCGTAGACGTCTACGCGGGGGTGCTGCGGATCGTCCGAGACCCACACCGGGATCGGCGAGCCCCAGTACCGGTTACGGGAGATCGACCAGTCCCGGGCGTTTTCCAACCACTTGCCGAACTGGCCGTCCCGGATGTGCTCGGGCACCCAGTTGATCTGCTGGTTCAGCTCGACCATCCGGTCCCGGAACCTGGTGACCGCGACGAACCAGGACGACACCGCGCGCTGCATCAGCGGGCTGTCGCAGCGCCAGCAGTGCGGGTAGGGGTGGTCGTAGGTCTCGTGCCGCAGCAGCTTCCCGGCTTCCTTGAGGTCCCGGATGATCGACTTGTTCGCCTCGAAGACCTGCAGGCCGGCATAGGGCGCCACCTGCTCGGTGAACCGCCCGTGCGGGTCGACCGGGGTCACCGGCACGATGCCCGCCGCGTCGGTGACCTCCTTGTCCTCCTCACCGTAGGCCGGAGCGATGTGCACAACGCCCGTGCCGTCCTCGGTGGTGACGTAGTCCGCCGCGAGGACCCGGTGGGCGTTCTCCCACCCGGAGAAGAAGTCGAACGGCGGCTCGTAGCGCACGCCGAGCAGGTCGGTCCCCTTGAACCGGGCCAGGATCTCGGCGTCCTCACCGAGCTCGCGGGCATAGGCGGCGAGCCGGGCTTCGGCGAGCACGTACCGCTCGTCGCGGTGCTTGTCCGTGGTGGGCCGCACGAGCACGTAGTCCACATCCGGGTGCACGGCCGCAGCGAGGTTGGAGGGGAGCGTCCACGGCGTCGTCGTCCACACCAGCGCGTACGCACCGTCCACTTCGGACCCGTCCAGCTCGACACCGGGGGCGGACAGTCGCAGCCCCACCGTCACGGCGGGGTCCTGCCGGTCCCGGTAGACGTCGTCCATGCGGGTCTCGGTGTTGGACAGCGGCGTCTCGCAGCGCCAGCAGTACCAGAGCACCCGGAAACCCTCATAGGCCAGACCCTTGTCGTAGAGGGTCTTGAACGCCCACATGACGCTTTCCATGTAGTCCAGGTCCAGCGTCTTGTAGTCGTGGTCGAAGTCGACCCAGCGCGCCTGGCGGGTCACGTAGTCCTGCCACTCGCGCGTGTAGCGCAGCACCGAGGCCCGGCACGCGTCGTTGAACGCGGCGACGCCCATGGACTCGATCTCGGACTTGGCCGTGATGCCCAGCTGCTTCTCCGCCTCCACCTCGGCGGGCAGGCCGTGGCAGTCCCAGCCGAACCGGCGCTCCACCCGGCGGCCACGCATCGTCTGGTACCGCGGGACGACGTCCTTGACGTAACCGGTCAGCAGGTGCCCGTAGTGCGGCAGGCCGTTGGCGAACGGCGGGCCGTCGTAGAAGACGAACTCGTTCGAACCATGGTGGCCCGTTTCCCTGGCCGCCACGGTCGCCTGGAACGTCTTGTCGGACTCCCAGTACTCCAGAACGTGGCGTTCGAGTCCGGGAAACGAAGGGTGCGCGGCAACACCGGAATCGTCGCCGCCGAACTGAACCAACGGGTAGGCCATGGTGGATGAGCTCCTCGCGGAGTGGTGGTCCTCGCGTCCAGGCACCTCAACCGGTGCCTGCGCGGGGACGACACACCGAACGCCTGACCAGTGCCGATCAGCGTCCAGGTCCGCGGTACCACCCCGCTTGCCGCCGTACACCACCACTCGGGCACGGCGACCACTCATTGCCGGCTGTGACGGGCCGGACCCGTCTGGTTCTACTAAGGCCGCCGGCCGCTCGCTGCCCGAGCCCGGCCACCCGTTCTTCCAGAGGCTCCCCGGTGATAGCCGGATCAACGCCATGTGCGGTCCAGGATACCGACCACGGCAACGTGCTTTCGCCTAACCCCTCGGCGGTGCCCGTCGCCCGGGGCCGGAGCGCTCAGTGCCCGCGGTACCGGTAGGCCAGGGTGGCGTCCGGCAGGCAACGGGCACACGGCGTGAAGCCGAGTTCCCGTGCCTCGCGGGCGGGGAGCGCGATCGTGCTCCGCCCACGTAACCAACCGCAGTGGCCCAGGTGGTAGCGCGGTCGCTCGTCGATCACCAGGACCTGCGCCTCCAGCCCGGAGACCAGGCGCAGGTCCTGCTCGTCGGTGGCCTCTTGGCCCGGATCTTGGTCACCGAGCCCGTAGTCCACCGAGTCGTCAGCCATCGTGGATGTCACAGGGGCCTCGGCCGCCGTCCCGGGTCCCGCCGCGACGGCGGAGTTGGCGTCCGCATCGGGCGGTCCCGCCGCCGACGAGCCGGACAATGCCCCGGCTGGTGTCGCCCCGGCTGGTATCGCGTCGATTACGACCGTCTCGTCGGCCGGTGCGCCCGACTCCCGGGTCTCCCTCCCCTTGGCGCGCCGCCGGCGCAGATGGTCCACGACCAGCAGCACCGCCGCTAGGACGCTCAACGCGACCGAAGCCCATGCCCAGAGCGGGTGGTTGCCGAGCACCGACGCGACCAGCACGCCACCACCCGCCAGCAAGAGCAGCAGGACGAGTACCAACACCGTCTCAGACCCCTAGCTCAGCATCCGGGCCGGACTTGACGACGCCGGTGTGATGTCCAGCCGAGTCCAGCCGATGGCCCGGATCAGCCCGCTTCCGCAGCACGTGCACCGAAGCTGTAGCTGCTCTGCTGGTTCGACGACGACCGGGTGCCACCGCTGCCTTCGGACGCGGCCGGGGCCGCGGAACCGCGCTCCTCCAGCTCGCGAAGCTGCGACTCCAGGTAAGTCTTGAGGCGGGTGCGATATTCGCGCTCGAACGTGCGTAGGGTTTCGAGCTTCTTCTCCAGGCCGTTCTTCTCCTGAGTGATGTTGCCCATCACCTCGGCGTGCTTGCGCTGGGCATCCCGCTCCAGCGCCGAAGCCTTCTCGCGGGCCTGCCGCTCCAGGGTCTCGGCCCGTGTGCGCGCGTCGTTGAGCATCGTCTCAGCGCGGGTCCGGGACTCGTTGACCATGCTGTCGGCCTTCGACCGCGCGTCCGAGAGCAGCTGCTCGGACTTGGTGCGCGCTTCGGACAGCATGCCGTCGGCTTCGGCCTTGGCCTCACCAGTGAGCCGGTCGGCCATCTCCTGCGCCAGGCCGAGCACCTTGGCGGCCTGCACGTGGTGGTCACCGCCGGGCGAGGTCTGCTCGGCGGCAGTGGGCGGGGGCACGGGGGCCAGGCGCCGGGGTTCCTCCACCGGCACCGACGGGGTCGCGGAGGGAGCCGAAGCCGCTGCCGCGGCCTGGCTGCGGGCATCGTCCAGGTCCACCTGGGCGGACTGCAGCTGCGACTCCAGCTGGTCCACCTGGCTTCTCAGGTCGTTGTTCTCCTCCACCAGCCGGGCAAGCTCGGCTTCGACGAGGTCGAGGAAGGCATCCACCTCGTCCTCGTTGTAGCCGCGCTTGCCAATGGGAGGTTTGCTGAACGCGACGTTATGCACGTCGGCGGGGGTCAGGCCCACAAGATCACCTCACGCACTCCTTGGCTGCGGGTCACCCGGGTTCCCCGTCACCCGGGTTGCACCAGTCGCATCAGGATGAAGACGACCAGCAGCAGCACCATAATCGATAGGTCCAGTCCGACGTTGCCGATCCGTACGGTCGGGATGATCCGACGAACCAACCGGACTGGCGGATCGGTCACTGTGTAGATGCTCTCCAACGCGATCGCAACCCGACCAGACGGACGCCAGTCGCGCGCGAACGCGCGGACGAGTTCGACCACAATACGTGCTACGAGCAGCAGCCAGAAGAAGTACAGCAGGTAAAAAAGGACGATCAGCGCCAGTTCCACACTTCAACTTTGCCACCGCTTACCCGTAGTTGAAAAAGGCCCCCTCGGCGAGCCTGCGCTTGTCCTCCGCCGCGACGTCCACGTTCGGCGGTGAGAGCAAGAACACCCGATTGGTGACCTTCTCGATCGAGCCGCGCAGGGCGAACGCCAGGCCGGCGGCAAAGTCCACCAGCCGCTTGGCGTCGGCCTCGTCCATCTCGGTCAGGTTCATGATCACCGGGGTGCCATCGCGGTACTGCTCGCCAATGGTTCGTGCTTCACTGTAACTCCGCGGATGCAGAGTTGTGATCTTACTCAGGTTGTACAGGCTGCCGGTATCCGTCACCGCACGCAAGCGGGTCGCCGGTTCGCGGTGCGAATCACGGTGGGAGTCGCCCCCACCCCGGACGGCGGTGTCCGAGGCCCACTGACGGCGAGCACGCGGCGGCTCGGCAGCATAGTCGGGGTCATCGTCGACAACCGGCTGGTAGCCACCGCGAACGCCAGAGTACCGGCGTCGGCCACCCACCCGGTCGATCGGCGGTTCGTACTCAGCGTCGGCGCCGAAGTGGTCGCGGTAGACGGCGTCGTCTTCGTAGTCGTCGGCCTCGTCAGCCGGGACCATGCCGAAGTACGCCTTCAGCTTGTGCAGAGCGCTCATGGCAAGCCTTTCTCCGCGACTCCTTCTGCCGTTTGCGAACCCGGCCGGGACTGCCGGCCGCCTCGCCACGGCTACGGCGAGGTTAACCGGCGACCTCCGAGCAGAGCGGTTCCGACACGCACCCGAGTCGCCCCGTGCGCGATCGCACTCTCCAGGTCACCGCTCATTCCCGCGGATACCTCCACAGCTTCCGGGAAATCGTCACGAAGACGCCGGGAGATCACCGAAAGAGTGGCAAATGCCACATCGGGATCACCGCCCAAGGGTGCCACGGCCATGACCCCACAGAGTCGAATCTCACACTGTTGAGTGATCATTTCGGCCAGTTTCGGGACATCTGCCGGCGCGCAGCCCCCGCGCGCCGGGACCTCGTCGAGACTGACCTGGATCAGCACATCCAGCGGTTCCGTTCGCTCGCCGGCGTCGAGCGCGTTCGCGGTCGCCCGCCGCAGCGCGTCGACCAGGCGCTCACTGTCGACGGACTCGACGACGTCCGCCCAACGCACCACCGAGCGCGCCTTGTTCCGCTGCAACTGGCCGACCATGTGCCACCGGGCCGGAGCCCGCGGCCGGGCCGCCCGGAACGCGGCCACCTTCGGCCGGGCCTCCTGCTCGCGGTTCTCCGCGAAGTCGGTCACACCCAGATCCGCCAGCAGTGCCGCGTCCGACGCCGGGAAGGTCTTGGTCACCGCGAGCAGCTCGACCTCATCCGGGCCACGCCCCGCCGCCCGGCATGCGGCGCTGATCCGCTCCCGGACCGCGCTCAACGACGCGGCGAGATCGGCCCGCCGCGCCTGCTCATCCCCGACCGGTCCGGTCACTGCTCGTCCTCCGGTTCAGCCCAGATCACGGCCGCCATCCGCCCCGTGCGCCCCTCGCGCCGGTGGCTGAACAGCTCACGGGTTTCTATGGTGCACCGAGGGTCGAGCCCGATCTTCGCGATTCCGGCACCGGCGAGCTGTTCCCAAAGCCCCGCGCGCAGGTCCAGTCCCGGAGTCCCCTTACGGGTCTTGCAGGCGCTGCCGGGCAGGTGCCTCTCGACATCCTGCTGCATCTCGTGCGGAACCTCGTAGCACCGCCCGCAGGCAGCCGGCCCCAGCAGCGCCTCGACGCGGTCGAGGCGTGCGCCCAGATCGCGCATGGTCTTGAGGGCCGACACCACGACGCCGACGCGGGCACCGACCCGACCGGCGTGAACCGCGGCGACGACACCGCTGTCCGGGTCCCCGAGCAGCACCGGCACGCAGTCGGCGGTCAGCGCGCACAGCGCCAGGTTCGGCACGGCGGTCACCAACGCGTCGGTGGCCTCCACCGCCGCCGGCTGCGGGCCGTCCACAACACTCGCGGTCCGACCGTGAATCTGCTCCATCCACACCAGACGGTCTTCGGGCAGGCCGATCCCCTCGGCCAGTTTGCGGTGGTTCGCCGCGAGCGAGGCCGGGTCATCGCCGACCCGTCCGCCCAAGTTGAACGAGTCGAACGGGGGCTGCGAGCTGCCGCCCTCCCGCGTGGTGATCACGCGACGAATCCGCACAGTCACTCCTCACATGCTGATCACAACAGGACTGGTCACAACAGGACTGGTCACAACAGGGCCGGTCACACGTCCACGACCCATCATCCCCAGACACGCGTGTGCCGGAGCGCTGGGTAGCGCTCCGGCACACGTGTCGGGTCACTCGGGTTCTAGCGCCGCATGAACGGCGGGATGTCGACCTCGTCATCGGCGTCGTCGGATACCGGGACCGCACGGTGCGGCAGGCTGCCGCTGAAGCCCCGGGTCGGCGGCGTGCCCTGCCGCCCGGCCGCCGGCTGGCCGGTCGTCGGGTTGGTCCCGCTGGCCGGGTTGGCCGCGCCGCTGGCGAACATGCCCGACTGCTCCGCCGTGGACTGTTCCCCCGCCGACTGGTAGGCCGGACGCGCGGCGCCGCCCTCCCGCACCGGCCCACCGTCCATAGTGGAGTGCTGGTCAGTCTGCGGTTCCTGCGGTGCCACCGGCTGCTGAACCGGAGCCTGCTGGGGAACTGGCTGCTGCACGACGGCCTGGTATCCGGTGGAGTGCTGCTCCTGCCCCTGGGCACGCTGTTCCGGCCGGGACTGTTGAACCGGAGCCTCCGGCGCCGGGTCCGGCACGGGCTCGTCCTTACCCGCCGAGCCCTGCCCATCGTTGACCTGGCCCGCTTCCCCGGCGGCGACCGCACCGCGCGAGGACACCATGGTCGGTTCCAGCTTCTTGTGCGTCGGCGTGCCGGAGTCGAAGCCGGCCGCGATCACCGTGACCCGCACCTCGTCGCCCAGCGAGTCGTCGATCACCGTGCCGAAGATGATGTTGGCCTCGGGGTGCGCGGCCTCCTGCACCAACGACGCTGCCTCATTGATCTCGAACAGCCCCAGGTCCGAGCCACCGGAGATGGCCAGCAGCACGCCGTGCGCGCCCTCCATGGACGCCTCCAGCAACGGCGAGTTCACCGCCTTCTGCGCGGCCTGGACGGACCGCCCCTCGCCACGGGCCGATCCGATGCCCATCAAGGCGCTGCCCGCCCCGGACATGATGCTCTTGACGTCCGCGAAGTCCAGGTTGATCAGACCCGGCGTAGTGATCAGGTCGGTGATCCCCTGGACACCGGAGAGCAGCACCTCGTCCGCCGAGCGGAAGGCGTCCATCAGGCTGACCCCGATGTCGCCGAGCTGCAGCAGCCGATCGTTCGGGATGACGATCAGGGTGTCGCACTCGTCGCGCAGCTCCTTGATGCCCTGCTCGGCCTGGTTCGCGCGGCGCTTGCCCTCGAACGAGAACGGGCGAGTCACCACACCGATGGTCAACGCGCCGAGCTTGCGCGCGACGGAGGCGATGACCGGAGCGCCACCGGTGCCGGTTCCACCGCCCTCACCGGCGGTCACGAAGACCATGTCGGCGCCCTTGAGGACTTCCTCGATCTCCTCCTTGTGGTCCTCGGCGGCCTTGTGGCCGACCTCGGGGGATGCTCCCGCGCCGAGTCCACGGGTCAGTTCCCTGCCGATATCGAGCTTCACGTCGGCATCCGACATGAGCAGTGCTTGCGCGTCGGTGTTCACCGCGATGAACTCGACGCCCTTGAGCCCGACCTCGATCATGCGGTTCACGGCGTTGACGCCACCGCCACCGATGCCGACGACCTTGATCACCGCGAGGTAGTTGTGCGGGGGCGTCATCGGTTCCGCCTTCCTGATCGTGGCTCTTGCTCTTCGGTGTTGACCGCCGTGCCGGCACACGGCCCCGCTATGCCGGTACGGACCCCGGGATCTCCGGTTCGCCGACACGAGACTGAAGTCTTGTCAACCCCGTATTCGCGTTGCGGACGGTAGGCATCCGGGTGGCCCCGCGTCCAGCAGCCACGCCGGGGGTCTCCCGAGGTGTGTCGAGCAGAGCTTTCCCTCCCCTTGCTTTGCCGACCACGTCCAGCGTGATCACCACCGTTACCGTACCCTCCCACCCGGCTACCTGATCGACGTATTCCAACAGATCGGGACGCACGAGCACCCCGTGCTGGACCAGGATTTTCGGGAGTCTGTCGCGGATCTCAGGTCCGTACTCTCGGAAATACCGCTCTCGGCGTGCTACGCGGATGGGGTCCGTGCAGCGTCAGACGTACCCGATTGAGTGCGCCCGGTTGACCGATCGAACCCGACTTGGTGACAAACGGGAGCGCTCCCACGCCTTCGGCGGTGGCGAGCGCGGCTCCCGGTTCGAGTTCCCCGCTGATCGTCAACCGGCGGACGCCCGCCGCCGCCAGCACGGCGCGCGCCGTCGCGCCGCCGTTGAGCACGGCGCCGGTCAGCAGCGCCCGCTCACGGACGAGAAGCTCGCTGGCGACCGCGCCGAGCGCCCGCTTGGCGACCGAGGACCGCCCAGCGCGCACGGACTCGACCCGATCCGGCACCAGAAGCACGTCCGTGTACTCGGAATGCTCGGCGTACTCGGAACGCTCGGCGCAACCCGCACGCTCGGCGTCCATGGACCGCCACGGGGTCCGCAATGCCGACCGTGCCCGCGCCAACGCGCTTGCCTGCTGGGCCGGACCGAACGGGGCATTCAGCTCGACCACGACCACGTCATCCTGCGCCGCTACTTCACGGACTTCAGGAGTGCTGAGCCGGCACGGCATGTCAGACACCATGAGCACCCCGGCCCGGTCCGCGCGCTGGCGCGGAATCCACGTGCCCCCAGGCTCTGCCTGGGCACCACCCACGTCGCTGTCGCGGTCCACGGCCAGGTCGTACACGGCGGCTCGGAACAGCCCCGCCGATCCGACCAGCAGCACTCCCGCACGCAACAGGTCCGTTCCCCACTGGACGACGCGCAGGTCGTCGTCGGTCTCCGCGTCGCAGACCACGGCGCGCGCTCCGGTACGGACGAGTTCGTCGCAGCGCCGCACGAAGGACAGCGGCCCCATCCGCACGGTGTGCAGGTCCACAACGCCGGCCGGCACCCCGCCTCGCCGCAGCAGGCCCGGCACGTCGCCGTCGCCGTGTTGCGGCGGGAGCGGGTTGTCGTGCACCCGCATCAGGCCATCCAGGGTGGTCCACCCCAGCTCCGGGAAGGCGGGTGCCACCACGGCGACCGTCGCGTTCGCCGAAGCGTCGGCGCTGGTCAGGACATTCAAGGCGGCGGCGACCTCGGCGGCGACGTTCCCCCGCAGCAGGGGATCGATCGCTTTGTAGATCCGCGCCGGCGGGACGGCGACGTCGCTGAGCCAGCGCCGTATCGCTGCCGCGGCCTGGTGCGGTTCGGCATGGCGGGTGTTCGTGTCCAATGCCACCAGGTCGGCGTCGGGCCACCGGCTGCCCCCGCCTGCCGCTCCCTTGGGGCTGAGGACTACCGAGGCGCTGGCAACCTCCCCGAATGCCGCCGCCGACGCCGCGGCGCCGGTGAGGTCGTCGGCGAGCACGAGCGTGAGCGGGCTCGTCAGGGGCTGCCTCGACGCCACGGACATACTCAGAACCTTCCCCATGGGAACGGTTCCGCACACCTCGGTTCACCCGGATGGCCGGCAGATCATCCGTCGACTGGCCGGTTGGAGGGCTACGCCTTTCAGCCGCCTCCGGTGACTCTCGCGGCAGCGGCGCAGCGAGGCAACCAGTCAGTAACCAACCAGCTACCTGCACCGTTACCAAATCGCTTCACAAAATCAACTATGTGACCCACTTGTCGTAACGGGCCGATGCGGGCACCATTTCACCCACAAGTTACCGTACGGTAGTCCGGGTGCAGCATCCCGGCTGGTCGCGAAGGAGCTGCCACCGATGCGCGAGTACACCACTCCGCCGCTGGTCAGGCCGAAAGCCCACGGGGGCATGGCTGACCTCGTCTTCGACAACGCGACGGAGGCCCCCTCCGCGCATGTGCTCAGCCGCAAGGTCAACGACGGCAGCTGGCGTCATGTGACCGCCCGGGAGTTCCGGGACCTGGTCGTCGCGGTCGCCAAGGGACTGATCGCCACCGGCATCAACCCGGGTGACCGGGTCGGGCTGATGTCCAACAACCGGTTCGAATGGACCCTGCTCGACTTCGCGATCTGGACCGTCGGAGGCCAGTCCGTTCCGGTCTACACGACGTCGTCGGCCGAGCAGGTGCAGTGGATTCTCAGCGACTCGGGTGCGGTGGCCTGTGTGGTGGAGACTTCGGGCCACGAGCAGACCGTCAACAGCGTTCTGGATCGCACGCACGTACGCAACGTCTGGCGGCTCGACGCGGGTGCCGTGGACCAACTGATCGCCATCGGCCAGCAGGTCGACTCCGGGGAGGTCGAGCGGCGTCGGCGCGGGGTCACCCCGGATTCGATCGCGACGATCATCTACACCTCGGGCACCACCGGTCGTCCCAAGGGGTGCGTGCTCACCCACCAGAACTTCCACCTGGAGTGCGGCAACGGCGTCGAGCTGTTGCACCCGCTGTTCAAGAGCGCCCACCCGGACCGCGAGGCCTCCACGCTGCTGATCCTGCCGCTGGCCCACGTCTTCGGCCGGATGGTGCAGGTCGGCGCGATGATGGCGCGGGCCCGGCTGGGACACGCCTCGGACCCGAAGAAGCTGCTGGAGGACCTCGGCAACTTCCGCCCGACCTTTCTGCTCGCCGTGCCGTACATGCTGGAGAAGGTGTACAACGGCGCCCGGCAGAAGGCGTACGACGGCGGCAAGGGCAAGATCTTCGACACCGCCACCGACACCGCCATCGCCTACAGCGAGGCGCTGGACTCCGGTGAGCCGGGCCTGCGGCTGAAGCTCAAGCACAAGGTCTTCGACCGGTTGGTTTACAAGAAGCTCCGCGAAGCCATGGGCGGGCAGTGCGACTACGCGATGTCCGGCGGCGCCGCCCTGGGCCACCGGTTGAGCCACTTCTACCGGGGAATCGGCCTGACCATCCTGGAGGGCTACGGGCTGACCGAGACCACGGCCGCCGCCACCGCGAACCCGGCGACCGGCTACAAGCTGAACACCGTCGGCAGGCCGCTGCCCGGAACGACCGTACGGATCGCGGATGACGGCGAGGTGCTGATCTGGGGCGGCCAGGTCACCCAGGGCTACTGGAACAACAGCGCCGCCACGGCGGATTCGCTGGAGAACGGCTGGTTCCACACCGGCGACCTCGGTGCCCTCGACGAAGACGGCTTCCTGACCATCAAGGGCCGCAAGAAGGAGATCCTCGTGACCTCCGGCGGCAAGAACGTGGCACCGGCGGTGATCGAGGACCGCATCCGCGCACACCAGCTGATCAGCCAGTGCCTGGTGGTCGGGGACGGCAAGCCGTTCGTGTCCGCCCTGATCACCATCGACCCGGAGTTCTTCGAGCGCTGGAAGCAGGAACACGGTATCCCGGCCGGCACGACGGTGGAGCAGCTCAGGAACGACCCGAAGCTGATCGCCACCGTGCAGGAAGCCGTGGACGAGGGCAACAAGGCCGTCTCCCGAGCCGAGTCCGTGCGCACGTTCCGCATCCTGCCGACCGACTTCACGCCGGAGAACGGCTACCTGACACCGTCGTTGAAGACCAAGCGCCCGGTCATCACGAAGGACTTCGCCGCCGAGATCAACGAGATGTACACGAAGTAAGCGGCCTGAGAGCCCGCCCGGCGCCCGTTTGACTCTGCGGACGCCGGGTGTTTTCGCCTTCACGGGGTCCTGCGTGCTTCACGGGTGCTGTGGGCCGCTGAGGTCCCGCCGGCGACTCACGCCACGGTCGGCAATACCGGGGTCGTGACGTCGTAGACCTTGCCAGGGCGGGTGAGCAGCGGGCCGAGCACCGCCGCCTTGAGTTCGGAATCCACCGCATCGCCCCAGCGGACTTCACGGTCGCCGGCCAGCACGAGCCGCACGTAGCTCGGCGTGTCAGCGGAGACCGCTTGCAGTTCACGCCGCACCTCCGGGGACAGCGCGGCCAGTACCGTGATCGCGGACTTCGTCGCCGGGTCGTCCGGTGCCGCCTCCCGCACGCGCAGCTCTGGAATGCCCGGCGGCGGCTGCGGGACCGTCGCAAACACCATTCCGGTGGCGTCGATGAGCTGAACTCCCGCGCTCGACATCGCGAACGCCACCGGGGTCCGCTCGTGCACCGCTATGTCCACTGTGGATGGCCAGGACAGGGTGGCGTCCGCCGACGCGATCCTGGGGACGGCGCGCAACCGGCGCTCGATCTCGCCGGTGTCCACCCGGGCCATCGGCTCTCCCACCCGGATGGCCGCCGCGTCACGGACCTGCTGCTCGCTCAGCGCCTGCGCGCCAGTAACGCGGACCGAACGGACCCCGACGACCGGCGTGAAGTACACGACGATCGCCAGGACCGTGAGCACGCTCAGTCCCGACACCGCCACCCACCAGGCCCAGGTCGCGACGCGCGAGCGCGCCACCGGCGGCGGCGCCTGCCGGCCCCGCCCCGGGCCGCGTGAGCCGGGGCGAACTCGCTCCCGCGACGTGTCCGTCACGCGCCCTCCGATGTCACGAACCGGTCCCGCGCAGCACGCGCTCGATCTCCGTGAGGATCTCGTCGCCCAGCATGGTCACGTCCCCGGCTCCCATGGTCAGGACCAGGTCGCCGGGTTGGACCACGCCGGCCACCAGCTCCGCCACCTGGTCGAACCGGGGCTCGTAGTGCACTCGCTCCGCCGGTAGCGGTACCTGGTCGGCGATCAACGCGCCGGTGACACCTGGTTGCGGATCTTCGCGTGCACCGTAGACGTCGAGTACGACAACCTCGTCGGCCAGGCCGAGCGCGGCAGCGAACTCGGCAGCGAACGTGGCCGTACGGGAGTACAGGTGGGGCTGGAAGATCACGATCATCCGGTCGGACCCGGCTACCGGGCGGGCGGCGCGCAACTGCGCCTCCACCTCGGTCGGGTGGTGGGCGTAGTCGTCGTACAACCGGACGCCGTCGACGCGTCCCTTGAACTCGAAACGCCTGCGCACGCCGCCGAACGCGGCGAGGCCCTCCAGCAGGCCGTCCAGGGGTGCTCCCAGCTCCAGGCCGGCGAGCAACGCGGCCACCGCGTTGGCGGCCATGTGCTCCCCGGGAACCGCGACGACGACCTCAGCCCGCTGCGCGGCAGCCTGGTCAGGCGGGGCCGATTCGCTGATCAGCTCGATCGTGACGACGCCACCGTCGTCGGCCGACCGGTAATCGACCAGCCTGGCGTCACCAGGACGGGTCACGTCCCGCCCATACCGGCGCGCCCGGATGCCAGCCTCCTCGGCGCGGTCCGCCAGCGCCGCCGAGCCCGAGTCGTCCGCGCACGCCACCAGCACGCCGCCGGGTTCGAGGCGGTGCAGGAACTGCTGGAAAACCTCGGTGTAGGCGTCGGGGGTGCCGTGGTAGTCGAGGTGATCCGGCTCGATGTTGGTCACCACGGTCACCGACGGCGTGAACACCAGGAACGTGCCGTCGCTCTCGTCGGCTTCCGCGACGAAGATCCCTCCGCCGCCGTGGTGCGCGTTCGCGCCCGAGTCGTTGAGGTCGCCGCCGATCGCGAACGACGGGTCCAGCCGGCAGTGCTGCAGAGCGACCGTGAGCATCGACGTCGTGGACGTCTTGCCGTGCGTGCCGGCCACGCAGGCGACCCGGTGCCCGGTCATCAGCGCTGCCAGCGCTTCGGCGCGGACCAGTACGGGAACGCCACGGCGTTTCGCTTCGACCAGCTCCGGGTTGCCCGGCCGGATCGCCGTGGACACCACCACCGCGGTCGGCTCGGCGTCGAACTGGTCGAGGTTCTCGGGCCGGTGCCCGACCTCGACCCGGGCGCCCTGCCGGCGCAATGCGAGCACCGTGCGCGAGTCGCGTGCGTCCGACCCGGACACCTCGCGGCCCCGGGCCAGCAGAATCCGCGCGATGCCGCTCATCCCGGCGCCGCCGATACCGACCAGGTGCACGCGCTGCAGCACCTTGTCGGCGTCGAAATCCGGGTCCAGGTTCGGGTCCAGGGAGGGCATCGCCAGGTCGGCAGCCGCACCCGGCTTGCCGGGGTCCGATGTACCCGGTCCAGACGTATCCCGTCCAGATGTACCCGGTCCAGATGTACCCGGTCCAGATGTACTGGGTCGCGTCGTCACCGTCCGGCCACCTCCAGTGCGGTCTGGGCCAACACCTGGTCAGCCTCGCGGTGGCCGCTGCCCAGGGTCGCCCGACTCATCTGCTGCAACCGGCCGACATCCCGCGCCAGTGGCAGTACCTCTTCGATCACCTTCTGCGGGGTCATCTCCGCGTCCGGCACCAGGATTCCACCACCGGCGGAGACCACCGGCTGCGCGTTCAGCGCCTGCTCTCCGTTGCCGTGCGGCAGCGGGACGAACACGGCGGGCAGCCCGACGGCGGACACCTCGGCGACGGTCATGGCGCCCGAGCGGCACACCACGAGGTCGGCGGCGGCGTAGGCGAGATCCATGCGCTCCAGGTACGGGACCGTCACATAGGGCGGGGCCGCCGGCACGGGCGGGATCGCCAGCGCGTTCTTCGGGCCGTGGGCGTGCAGCACGCCGATCCCGGCCCGGCCCAGGGCTGGCGCCGCACCGGCGAAGGCATCGTTCAGCGTCCGGGCGCCCTGCGACCCGCCGAACACCAGGATCGTCGGTGCGTGCGGGTGCAGACCGAAGTGGCCGCGCGCCGGACCCCGTAACGCGGGCCGGTCCAGTCCGGTGATCGCCTCCCTCAGTGGGATACCGATCGCCCGAGCACCGGCGAGGCCGCTGTTGGGCACCGCGGCGAGGACGGCTTTGGCGAACCGGGCACCCACCTTGTTCGCCAGCCCGGCACGCGCGTTGGCCTCATGCACCACGATCGGCACCCGGCCGCGCGCCGCGAGGTACGCGGGCAGCGACACGTAGCCGCCGAAGCCGACGACCACGTCCGCGCCGACCCGGTCGAGCACCTCGCGGGTGCGGCGGACGGCGTCGCGCACCTTCATCGGCAGGCGCAGCAGTTCCGGGCTCGCCTTGCGGGGCAGCGGCACCGGCGGGATCAGCTCCAGGGGGTAGCCCCGCGCCGGGACGAGCTTGTTCTCCAACCCGCGCTCGGTGCCGAGAGCGATGACCCGGGCATCCGGCCGGATTCGGCGTACCGCGTCGGCCAGTGCGAGCGCGGGCTCGATGTGGCCGGCGGTGCCGCCACCGGCGACGACCACGCACGGCCCCCGGTTCGGGCCAGGCTGCGGAGCACCGGCAGGCTGCGTGACCGGTGCCGCGGGAGCGGGGCCGGGCCAGACCGGACCCTGTCCCGGCTGCGGCTGTCCAGGCCACGCCTGCCCGAAGGACGGCTGTCCCGGATACGGGTGGCCGGGGGCAAGCTGGCCGAAGTTCGGATGGCCGTTCAACGTTGACCTCCTGTGTTCCGCTCCCCGGCTTCCGTGAGCACGGTGTGAACGGCGTCCGCGAATGCACGACCACGGTGTGCGTAGTCGGTGAACATGTCCATCGACGCGGCGGCTGGAGCCAGCAGCACGACCGCTCCGGGTCGAGCCAGGTCATTGGCCTGGCGGACAGCGTCCAACATGCCGTCCTCCCCGCCGGAGTCGATCTGCCGCACCGGCACCGCTGGCGCGTGCCGGGCCAGCGCCGTGGCGAACTCGCCACGGTCGGCGCCGATGAGCACGACACCGTCGAGCCGGTCGGCGTTGGCGGCCACCAGGCCGTCCACGTGGGCGCCTTTGAGCAGGCCACCCGCGATCCACACGACACGCTGGTGCGCGCGCAGGGCGGCGTCGGCCGCGTGCGGGTTGGTGGCCTTCGAATCGTCCACATAGGACACTCCGCCGCCGTGTGCCACTGGCACCGACCGGTGCGCGCCCGGCGAGAACTCTCGCAACCCGTCGGCGACGGCCTCCGGCGGGACGCCCTCGGCACGCGCGAGCGCGGCGGCGGCGAGCGCGTTCGCGAGGTTGTGCGGGCCAGGCGGGGAAACGTCGGTGACCGGTGCGAGCACGGTGTCGCCGCCGCCGAAGGCGCGATCGACGAGGTGGCCGTCGCGGATGCCGAGTTGGCCGGCTTCCGGCGCACCCAGGGTGAAGCCGACCCGCCGCGTGCCGCGCGTGGACAGGCGGTCCGACCAACCGTCGTCGGCGTTGAAGACCGCGATCGCCTCACCCGAGGGCCCGTAGATCTTGGCCTTCGCCTCGCCGTAGGAGTCCAGTGAGCCGTGCCAGTCCAGGTGGTCGTCAGCCAGGTTGAGGATCACGCCGGCCTTCGGCCGCAGCGACCGCGACCAGTGCAGCTGGAAGCTCGACAGCTCCACGGCCAGGACGCGGTGCTCGGCGCGCACCGCGTCGATGACCGGTAGCCCGACGTTTCCGCAGGCCACAGCGTCCAGACCAGCCGAGCGCAGGATCGATTCCAGCATCCCGACGGTGGTGGTCTTGCCGTTGGTACCGGTGACCGCGAGCCAGACCGCCGGCCGTGGCCGCAGCTGGTCCAGTTGCCAGGCCAGCTCGACCTCGCCGATCACCTCGATCCCCGCCGACGCAGCGGCTGCGAGTAGTGGCGCGGTGGGCCGCCACCCGGGGCTGGTCACGACCAGGTCGGTTCCCGCCGGCGGTTCGTCCAGGGCCGGTACCGGCTTGACTCCGCTGTGCTCGGACGCCAACGCCGCCAGCCGGTCCCGGGAGGCGTCCGTAACGGTCACCGAGGCACCCGCCGCGAGCAGGCCCTCGGCCGCCGACCTACCGGACACACCGGCGCCGGCGACCAGCACATTGCGGCCCGCGAACCGGGCGGGACCCGGCCGGGCCGGGTCCGTCTGTAGGGAGTCTGCCTGCACTGGCCCTGCTCCACCGCCTTCTGTGCTCACCGGGCGTTCGCCCTGGGGCTGCACGTGCCCTCGATATTGTGCGTGCCTCCGGAAAACTGGTGGTCACCGGGCCGGCACACTACCCGCCCACAGCGCACGGGCCCACCGGCAGCGCGGGAGCGGCCCACCGACGCACTAATGCCCGCCGACGGCCAGCCAGTCGCTGTAGAACAGGCCGATACCGAACAGGCAGCTGATCGCGGCGAGCACCCAGAATCGGATGATCACCGTGGTTTCCGCCCATCCGGCTAGCTCGAAGTGGTGATGGAAGGGTGCCATGCGGAAAAGGCGCCTTCGCGTGGTACGGAATACCACGATCTGCAGCACCACCGACAACGCCTCAACCACGAACAGCCCACCGATGACGATCATCAGCAGCTCGGTGCGGGTCACCATCGACAGCCCGGCGACCAGCCCGCCGATCGCCAGTGACCCGGTGTCGCCCATGAAGATCTTCGCCGGTGCCGCGTTCCACCACAGGAACCCGACGCACGCCGCCATCGCCGCCGCTGCCACCAGCGCCACATCCAGCGGGTTGCGCACCTGGTAGCAGGCGGGGTTGGGGTTCAGTGAGCACGCGTAGCGGAACTGCCAGAAGCACACCAGCACGTAGCTGGCGAACACCATCGCCGCCGTGCCGCCGGCCAGGCCGTCCATGCCGTCGGTGAAGTTCACCGCGTTGGACCATCCGCTGATCGCGACGTAGGCGAAGATCACGAAACCGACCGAGCCGAACGACACCACGGTGATGTCTCGGATGAACGACAGGTTCACCGACACCGGGGTGACGCCGTTCTGGTCCGCGAACTGCATCGCCAGGATCGCGAAGACCACCGAGGCCACCAGCTGCCCCACGAGCTTCGCGGTCTTGTTCAGCCCGAGGTTGCGCTGCTTGCGGATCTTGATGAAGTCGTCCAGGAAACCGACGACCCCCAGCGCCGAGGTCAGCGCGAGCACCAGCAGCGCGGGAACCGTCGGCCCCTCGTCGGCCACCGTCAGGTGCGCGCCGAGGTACCCGGCCCACATGGCGACCAGGATCGCCATTCCGCCCATCGTGGGCGTGCCGCGCTTCTTGCCGTGCGACTTCTGCACCTCTTCGCGGATCTCCTGGCCAAAGCCCTGCTTGGAGAAGACCCGGATCAGGTACGGCGTGAACAGGATCGAGACCACCAGCGAGATGGCGGCGGCAACCAGGATGGTCTTCACGCGTGACCACCTTCCTTGCCACCGGCCCGGGAGGCACCGCCGTCCCCGAGCAGGGATTCGGCGACCCGCCACAGTTCGGCCACCTTGGACGCCTTGGTCAACACCACGTCACCCGGGCGCAGCTCGTCGTGCAGCAGCGCGCAGGCGGCTTCGACGTCCGGCACCAGAACCGACTCCTCTCCCCATGACCCTTCCAGCGACGCGCCCTGATGCATCCGCCGCGCCTGCTCACCGACCACCACCAGGCGGTCGATGTTCAACCGGACGGCCAGCCGCCCGATCTCGTCGTGCGCATCGTCACTGATCCCGCCAAGTTCGCCCATCACGCCGAGCACCGCCCACGCCCGGCCCGGCTTGTCGCGCGTCATCGACGCCAGCGTCTTCAGCGCCGCGCGCATCGACTCCGGGTTGGCGTTGTAGGCGTCGTTGACCACGGTCACGCCGGTGACCGTCTCGCGGACATCCATGCGGCGCTCGGACAGCCGCCGCACCCCGCTGAGCCGCTCGGCGACCTCGTCGAGCGTCGCGCCCAGTTCCAGCGCGACCGCGGCAGCGGTCAGCGCGTTGCCCACGTGGTGCTCGCCGTGCAACGGCAACCGCACCCGAGCGGAGCCGCGCTCGGTGACGAGCGTGAAGCTGGCGCGTGCCACCTCGTCGAGCTCGATGTCCTCGGCGCGGACGTGCGCGGCCGGGCTCTCCCCGACCAGCACCACGCGGGCCGCCGTGCGCTCGGCCATCGCCGCCACCAGCGGGTCGTCGGCGTTGAGGACCGCCAGACCTCCCTGGTTCCCCTGCTCTGGCGTCGCCGCCGGCAGCGCCTCGACGAGCTCGCCCTTGGCCTGGGCGATCGCTTCCCGCGAGCCGAATTCACCCAGGTGGGCGCTACCGACGTTGAGGACCGCGCCGATCCGCGGCGGCGCGATCTCGCACAGCCCGGCGATGTGCCCGACGCCGCGCGCCGACAGCTCCAACACCAGGTGCCGGGTGTCGACGTCCGCGCGCAGCACAGTCCACGGATGACCGATCTCGTTGTTGAACGACCCCGGTGGTGCCACCGTCGGCCCCATCGGGGCGAGCAGCTGCGCGATGAGGTCCTTGGTCGATGTCTTGCCGGACGAGCCGGTCACGCCGACCACGGTCAGTTCCGGCAGTCGGTCCACGACGTGCCGGGCGAGCCGGGCCAACCCGGCGAGCACGGCGGCTCCCGAGCCGTCGCTGTCGCCGGCCAGCGCCATGACGCCCGTCCGCCCTTCGGGCCGCCCGTCCTCGGGTCGCCCTGCCGAGTCGACCGGCGGGACGATCACCGCCGGCGCGTCGACCTCGCGGGCCGCGAGCACCCCGCTGGCGCCCGTGGCCACGGCCTGCGCGGCGAAATCGTGCCCATCCACCCGCTCGCCGGGCACGGCCACGAACAGCCCTCCGGGCTGCACCTTCCGGGAGTCGAACTCCACGCTCCCGGAGACAACCTCGGACCCGTCCGCATGGTGAAGCCTGCCGCCGACCGCTGCCGCGATGTCAGCCAGGCTGAGCCGGATCACTGCCGTGCCTCCTCAACATTGAGCCTTCGCACCGTGGGGGCCCCACCCTCACTTGCCAGCCGCTCCCGCAGGGCGGCGGCCAGCTCCTCGCGGTCCGAGAACGGGTGCACGACACCCGCGACCTCCTGCCCGGTCTCGTGGCCCTTGCCCGCGACGACGAGGACGTCGCCGCTGCTGGCCCGCTGAACCGCCGCGGCGATCGCCTCTCGGCGGTCGCCGATCTCGACGACCTCGCCACGCTCGGCCTCCGGCACCCCGAACGCTCCGGCCAGCATGGCCGCCCGGATCTCGGACGGGTCCTCGCTGCGCGGATTGTCGTCTGTGACGATCACCACATCGCTGTGCCGCGCCGCGGTTTCGCCCATCAGCGGGCGTTTCCCCGGGTCCCGGTCTCCGCCGCAGCCGAGCACCACGATGACCTTGGCCGCGGGTGCCCCGGCGCTGTGGGCGCCACCGTCATGGGCGCCACCGCCCCGCACATCGTTTTGGGGGACTTCGGCGCTACTTTCCGCTGCCTGCGCTCGCGCCGCGGCGAGGACCGCGGCCACCGCACCAGGCTTGTGCGAGTAGTCCACCACAGCCGTGAAGTCCTGCCCTTCAGCGACACGCTCCATCCGACCCGGAACGTCCACTTCGGCCAGACCCCGCTCGATCGCGCCCGTCGGGATGCCGGCCGCGTACAGCATCGCCGCCGCCAGCAGGGCGTTCGCTACGTTGAACGCACCCGGCAGCCGCAACCGCACGTCCAGCCCGATCCCGTCCGGCCCGCACGCCGTGAACCGCTGCTTGCCGGTCCGGGACGCGACAACCTCCGACGCCGTCCACGTGGCACCACCAGGACGATCCACTGTGGACACCGTGACGGTTCCTGCTTTGACGAGCTTGTGTCCCCACTCGGTGTCCAGGCACACCACCTCGTGGCGGGATCGGCCGTCGAACAGCAGCGCCTTGGCGGCGAAGTAGTCGTCGAAGTCGCGGTGGAAGTCCAGGTGGTCCTGGGACAGGTTGGTGAACCCGCCGACCTCGAACCGCGTGCCCGACACCCGCCCGAGCGCGAGCGCGTGGCTGGAGACCTCCATCGGCACGTGCGTCACACCGCGCTCGACCATCACCGCGAGCAGCGCCTGCAGGTCCGGCGCCTCCGGCGTGGTGAACGCGCTGTCCAGGCGTTCGCCCGCGATCCGGGTCTCCACCGTGCCGACCAGCCCGGTGGTGAACCCGGCCTCGCGCAGCGCCGATTCGAGCAGATAGGTCGTGGTGGTCTTGCCGGAGGTCCCGGTCACGCCCAGGATCGACAGCCGTTCCGACGGGTTGCCGTAGATCCGGGCCGCGACCGCGCCCAGGACGCCGCGCGGATCGTCGTGCAGCAGCACGGTCACCGGCTCCTCCCGGCCGGCGACCTGCGCCGCGAGGCGTTCCGCGCCGGCGGCGTCGGTCAACACCGCCACCGCCCCGGCTGCCAGGGCCTGGGCGGCGAAGTCCGCGCCGTGCACGCGGGTTCCCGGCAACGCGGCGAAGAGGTCACCGGGCAGCACGTGCTGCGCGCGCAGCGTCGCGCCGGTGACTCCGGTGGACGTCGCCGCAGCGGGCGGGGCTGGCGCATCGCCGCTCTGACCAGCGACATGGGCCACCCGCGCGCCGACAGTGTCGGCGAGCTGCTGGGCGTCCACAGGCTCGACGTGCAAGGGACGAGGCGGGGCTGTCGCGACCGGGGATGGCACGTCGCTGAAGGCTACCGGTCGCCGGTCGCCCGCCCTGCTGATGGTCGGCCCAGACCACGCTGCGGTGACTCCCCTGGTATCTCCGGTGGCTGCTGTGGCTACCGACGCTCGTGAGACTCAAGACCCCGGCTAGAGGATGTCCTGGTAGGCGCGTTGGAGCCAGGCGATCGCGCCGGCGTCGAGGTCGTCCACCGATTCCGGGGCGATGCGCACCCTGATGGTGTCGTTTCCCGGGCTCTTGGCCCGCGGTAGCCGCCCGTGTGGCTCGGTGCCGCCCAGCCTCACGCCGATGTCGATCCGTTTCCGGGTCGTTGCCTGAACGATGGCGAAGGTCCGTCGTGGCGTCACCAGGGACACATAGGCACCCGGGCCGGTCTCCCGCTGGAGCTGGGCGGGCGTGGATGCGCTCCCGCATCAGGGTTGGCCCCATCAGGGTTGGGGCAGCTGCAGGGTTTGCACCGGCGCCGGTTCGGGCGAGAGCGGGATCTGGTAGCGCTGCGCCAGGTAGGACGCGATCTCGTGGAACAGCGGTGCCGCCGACACCGACTCCGTCGTCCCGGACTGCGGTGCGTCCAGCATCAACCCGACCACGAACCGGGGGTTGTCGGCGGGCAGCATTCCAGCGAAGGTGATCCAGTACTTGGAGTTGCTGTAGCAGCCGCAGCTCGGGTCGATCTGCTGCGCGGTGCCCGTCTTGCCGGAGATCTGGTAACCCTCCAGCGCGCCGGACGGCCCCGTTCCCGTCTGCCCTCCCGGCGCCTTCTGCACGACGGCGCGGAGCATGTCCCGGACCGTGTGCGCCGTCTCGGGACTCACCACGCGCACTCCCAGCGGGCGCGGCACGTCGACCCGCTGACCGTTCGGCTGGATCTCCTCGGAAACGATGCGAGGTGGCATCCGCACACCGTCGTTGGCGATCGTCTGGTACATGCCGGCCATCTGAAGCGCCGTCATCGACAGGCCCTGCCCGATCGGCAGGTTCGCGAAGGTGCTGCCCGACCACTGATCGCGCGCCGGCACCGACCCCGGACTCTCCCCCGGCAGTCCGACGCCGGTCCGCTGTCCGAGCCCGAACCGTCGCACCAAGTCGGCGAACCGGTCCGGGCCGAGCCTCTGCGCGGTCAGCAACGTGCCCACGTTGGACGACTTGGCGAGGATGCCGGTGAACGTCAACGGAATCGTGCCGTGCTGCCACGCGTCGTTGATCGTCCGATCCGCGACCCTGATCTCGCCAGGGACCTGCTGGACGGTGTCCGGGCGGGTCAGCCCGTACTCGATCGCACCCGCCGCCGTGATCACCTTGTTCACCGAACCCGGCTCGTACGGGTTGGTCACCGCCGGGTTGCCGAGGGCGTCGTTGGTCCACGTGGCCGGGTTGCCGGGATCGAAGGTCTTGCCGTTGGCCAGTGCGTACACCTCGCCGGTCTTGGCGTCGAGCACGACCGCGCTGCCGTCCTTGGCGCCGGCCTTGCGAACGTAGTCGGCGAGCTTCTGCTGCACGAGGAACTGCACGTCCGAGTCGAGCGTCAGCTGGACGTTCGACCCCGGCGTGGACGGCTCCAGCTGGTGCTCGGTGCCCGGGATGATCAAGTTGCTGCCCGCGGCCGTGTCCGCGACCTTGCGGCCGTCCCGCCCCGCGAGCAGCGGGTCCAGCGAGTTCTCCAGCCCCATCAGCCCGGTGAGCTTGTTCTCGTCCTTGCGCCAGGTGGCCGCGCCGAGCACGTTGGCCGCCAGCCCCCCACCCGGGTACTGCCTCCTCGCGCGGTACTCGGCGCCGATCTGCGGGAACTTCTCGGTGATCTGACGCGCCTTGCCCGGGTCGATCATCGGGCCGAAGTAGGTGAACGGCTGGTTCGACTGCAGCGCGGCCAGCACCTGCTGCTCGGGCAACTGGTCACCGACCACTTGGTGCACGTAGCTGGCGATCTGATGCTTGTACTGGTCCCCGGTCGGTTTCGACGGGTCCTTGGCGTGCACGGCGTCCTGCTGCTCGCCGAGCGACTTCGGGTTGGCGTAGAGCTGGCGAGCCTCGCTGCTGAGCGCCAGCACGTTCCCGTCACGGTCCACAATGGATCCGCGCACGGCGGGGATCGGCATGGGGGTGGTGAGCTGCCGCTGGGCCTGCTGGGACAGGGCGGCGGCCTGGAACCCCTGCACCTCGATCAGCTTCCCGCCGGTGATCACGAGCGCGAGCGCCAGCAGTGCCCGCCCCACCACTAGTCGTCGGGCGCTACCGACGACGTCGCTACGCGCCCGACCGCCGCGCAGCACCCGGGCCTTGTTGGCACGCGGCATCAGCGTGCCTCCGCCGGAGGTATCGGGGCCGGGCTCGGCGGTCCAGCAACCGCGGGCGGAGCTGGCACCGGACTCGGCGGGACGGGCGCGGGAGGCACTGGCGGTGCCGGTGCCACAGCGGCTTGGGGATCACCCACGAGCACGATGGAACCATCCGGTCGGACCAGTATCCGCGCCGGTTCCGGCCCCGGGACCATGCCCAACTGCTCCGCGCGCCGCTCCAGGACCGGAACCGAGTTCAGGAAACTCACCTCTCGCTGCAACTGCTCCTTGCGCTCGTTCAGCGCGGTGACCGCCGAGCCGGTCTGCTGCAGCTCGTACGACCCGCTGACCGCGGAGATCGACAGCCACAACGTTGTCGCCAGCCCTCCGACCAGCAGCGACATCACCGTCACCACGAACGGCACCCGGGACCCGACGACCTTCGCGTGCAGCTGCGCCACCGCCTGCTGCCCGGCCCGGCCTCGGGCCGCCCGGGGACCGGCGGCCCGCTGTGCGGTCGCCTGCCGCTGGGCACGGCGCCGGGGCTCGCTGCGCTCGCCGGGCTGACGTCGCCCGCGCGCGGCCCGATCGCCGTCGCCCGCGCGCGGCCGATCCCGGCGCTCCTCGCGTCGCGCGGACGCGCGGGCCGCCGCGGCTCGGCGGCGCTCGGTCGCCGCCGAGCCCGCTCGGCCGCCGCGCGCCCGCGACGGCTGCGCGTCCTGCTCGCGCTGCTCGCGCTCGCCGGCAGCACCGCGTGCGGCGGACCGGCGTGCCGGTGCAGTCATCCCGCCTCCTCGATCCGCTCCGCGGCTCGCAGCCGGACGGATGCGGCCCTGGGGTTGGTCGCTGTTTCCTGCTCGCCGGCGACTTCGGCACCGCGCGTGAGCAGGCGCAGTTCGGGGCCATGCCCGGGAAGCTCGACCGGTAGTTCCACCGGCGTGCGCGATTTCGCCCGCTCGGCGAGCGCGCGTTTGACGATCCGGTCCTCCAGCGAGTGGTAGGACAGGACGACGACCCGACCGCCCGGTGCGAGCGCGTCCAGCGCCGCCGGTACGGCTCTGCGGAGCACGTCCAGCTCGCCGTTGACCTCGATCCGTAGGGCTTGGAACGTGCGTTTGGCGGGGTGACCGCCGGTGCGCCTGGTGGCGGCGGGGACGGTGTCGTACACCAGCTGCACTAACCGCGCGCTCGTGGTGAACGGCGCCCGCTTGCGCTCCCGTACCACGGCCGCGGCGATCTTGCTGGCGAACCGCTCCTCGCCGTAGTCCCGCAGCACTCTCGCGAGGTCGCCGGCCGAGTAGGTGTTGAGCACATCCGCCGCGGTGTGCCCGGCAGTCGGGTCCATCCGCATGTCCAGCGGCGCGTCGTGGGCGTAGGAGAAGCCGCGCCCAGCCTCGTCGAGCTGCAGCGAGGACACACCGAGGTCGAACAGCACTCCGTCCACACGGGACATGCCCAGTTCGGTGAGTACCTCGGGCAACGCGTCGTACACGGCATGCACCAGACGGGTTCGGTCGGCGTACGCGGACAGCCGCTCGCCCGCCAGGCGGAGGGCTTCGGGATCGCGATCCAGGCCGACGAGGGTCAGCCGCGGGTGCGCCCCCAACAGCGCTTCGGCGTGCCCGCCCATCCCCAGCGTGGCGTCGACCACCACGGCGGGCCGGTCTGACAGCGCCGGGGACAGCAGTTCCAGGATGCGGTCCAGCAGCACCGGAACGTGGCGGTCCCGCGCCGGCCTGGCCTCAGGCTGCTCAGGTTGCGCCGATGCATCGGGGCGTCTCACACCCCCTGGCTCTTCTGGGCTGGCCACAGCGGTCCCTCCCTCCCGCGTGCCTTGGTTGTGCTGGCCTGCGCGCACCGCTGTCGAGATGTCGATCGAGCCCCTGTTCGGTCGAACACCGCTCTACCGAACACCGCCGGTCTCCCGCTCGGCCGCGATCAGCGGGCAAGGCCCACCGGAGCCGGACTGGTCGATTCCCGGATGCCGCCAGGTCCTCGCCCGCCCGTCGAGTACCTGGTACCGGGGAAGGTGCACCAGGTACTCGAAAGCCGAGCGGACCGAGGGCCTCACGGCATCCGTGCTCGTCCCCTGCTGCCCTGCGGGGCGCTCACTCACGGGGTCAGAAGACCCCGGGCAGGACCTCCTCTCTCGCCTGCGCGTACGACTCCTCGTGCTCGTCGAGGTAGGTCTGCCACTTCTCGGCGTCCCAGATCTCCAACCGGTTGATCGCGCCGATGACCACGCACTCCTTGGACAGCCCGGCATAGCGCCGCAACTCGTTCGCGATCGAGATGCGCCCCTGGCTGTCCGGGGCCTGCTCGTCCGTACCCGCGAACAGGTAGCGCTGGTAGGCACGGACCGACTCATTGGTGAACGGGGCCTCGGCAACCTTGCGGGCCATCTGCTCGAACTCGGCGCGCGGGAAGACGTACAGGCAGTGATCCTGACCCTTAGTGATCATCAGCCCCCCTGCCAGTGCTTCCCGGAACTTGGCCGGCAGCGTCAGCCGCCCCTTGTCGTCGAGCTTCGGGCTGTGGGTACCGAGAAACATCCCGGCACCACCTCCCCCGCCTCGGGCCGCCGGCCCAACAGCGCCGGACCGGCCGCTCGATCAACCCCCGCAGCGCCGATCCCGCCACCCACAGCGTTGCTCGCCACCGCTTGTGCTGATCCTGTGCGTGGAACCCCCTTCGCTCCACTGCGCGCCACATTACCCCACTATGCCCCACCGTCAACACAGGTCACGATGACAAACACCCCGATCGGTTGGTCATTTGCCCAGGTGAACACCCCCTCAGTGACGGTGGTCGAAGGTGGGGCGGCGCGGTCGTCGGCGATCTTGATCACCGCCTCCGGGCGCGCGATCGGGGCCGGTATGATCGGCAAGGTTGCCCTCCGTCCGCTGCCGTGGCTAGCGCGGTGGGGGACAGTGGGGACCCGGTCGGCTTGGACGCCGACTGCGGAACCCGAGCGCGGTTTGACACACTGCTGAGGCACGCTGATGCGTGAGCTATCTCGGACGCGGCGCGTCGCACTGGGGTGGGCACACGACAGCCAGCCCGCACGCCATCCGGCCGGCTGGACGCCAGTGTCGCGAGCGCGCGCCCGGATGTCGGCTTCACCATGGCCGCCACCTGCGCCGGAAGAGCACCTGGAGGTTGCGTGACGCCCGAGATCCAGACGCCCGGCAACGGCTTCACCCGCCGCGAGGTCGATGGCAGCCCCGCCGCCGGTGAGGGCTCGGCGTTCGAACGTCTCTACACCGTCACCGACCGCATCGCGTCCAATGTGGAGCGTGTGGTGGTCGGCAAGCCCGAGGTCGTCCGGGTTGCGCTGGTGACGCTGCTGGCCGAAGGCCACCTGCTGGTCGAGGACGTGCCCGGGGTCGGCAAGACGTCACTGGCCAAGGCGTTGGCCCGGTCCGTGGACTGCGCGGTGAGCCGGGTGCAGTTCACCCCCGACCTGCTGCCCAGCGACATCACCGGCGTGTCCGTCTACAACCGCCAGAGCGAGAGCTTCGAGTTCCGCCCCGGACCGGTGTTCGCCAACGTCGTCGTCGGCGACGAGATCAACCGGGCGTCCCCGAAGACCCAGTCCGCGCTGCTGGAGTGCATGGAGGAGCACCAGGTGACCGTGGACGGGCAGACATACCCGCTGCGCACGCCGTTCATGGTGATCGCCACCCAGAACCCGATCGAGATGGAGGGCACCTACGCCCTCCCGGAGGCCCAGCGGGACCGCTTCACCGCCCGGGTGTCCATCGGTTACCCGGACGCGCAGGCCGAGCTGGCAATGGTCGACGACCATGCGGGCAACGACCCGCTGTCCGATCTGCGCCCGGTGGTCGACCATGCCGAGGTCGCGAACCTGCTGCGCACCGTCCGCCAGGTGCACCTGGCCACCGAGGTCCGCAAGTACGCGGTCGACCTCGTCTCCGCCACCCGTGACCTGCCCGAACTACGCCTCGGCGCGTCGCCCCGGTCCACCCTGCAACTGGTGCGGGCCGCGCGGGCGCAGGCCGCATTGTCCGGGCGCGAGTTCGTGATCCCGGATGACGTGCAGGACGTCGCCAGTCCGGTGCTCGCGCACCGGCTCGTGCTGACCAGCGAGGCGCACGCGGCCCGGCGTTCCCCCGCCGACCTGGTGCGCCAACTCCTGCACCGTGTTCCCGTGCCTCGTGGGAGCGGCCTCGGCGGAACCGACGCGGGCACTGGCGGTCTCGACGCCGGTTTCGCCCCGGCGGGTGCGCGGGGCAGCGGGTAACCATGCTCGCCGGCCTTACCACTCGCGGACGTTGCCTGCTGGCCGCCGGATTGGCCGCGGCCGCGTGCTCGGTGATCCTCAACGAGCGGGATCTGCTGCGGGTGGCGGTCTTCGTGGCCGCGCTACCGCTACTCACGTTGCTGCTCACGCAGCGCACCAAGATCAGCCTGTTGGCCCGCCGGGACGTTTCCCCCGACCAGGTCCCAGTCGGGTCCCCGGCCACCGTGCGCCTGCACGTGCGCGGGACCGGCCGCATCCCCGTGGGTGGGCTGCTGCTCGAAGACGGCGTGCCGTTCGCGGTCGGCCGCCGGCCGCGCTTCGTGCTCGACCGGCTGGGCCGCTCTGGTGCCACTGTGGAATACCCGGTGCAGCCCAAGCTGCGCGGCATTCACTACATCGGGCCATTGCGGACGCGGGTGATCGATCCGCTCGGGTTGTCCGAACTAGAACGCGAACTCGCCGACCGGGACCGTCTGGTCGCGGTGCCCCAGGTGGTCCGACTCACCGGCCTGCCGGCCGGACTCGGGCAAGGCAACGGCCCGGACGGCTCGCTCCGGGTGCACGCCGGGCACGGCGAGGACGACGCGACCGTACGGCAGTACCGGCACGGCGACGACATGCGCCGGGTGCACTGGAAGTCCACCGCGCGCCGGGACGAGCTGATCGTCCGGGTGGAGGAGCGCCCCTGGCGGGGAGGGGCGACGGTCCTCCTGGACCGCCGCTCGGCGGCCCACCAGGGCAGCGGCGCCTCCGCGAGCATCGAATGGGCGATCTCCGCGGCGGCGAGCATCACGCTGCACCTGCATCGCACCGGCCGGCACGCCCGACTGATCACCTCGGACGGGGCCGTGCTCGGCGGGCCGGGCTCATCCGCTGGCGATGACCGCGAGCTGCTCGAACCGCTGGCCGCGCTGCAGCCCTCACCGCAGCGGGACATGTCGTTCGGCGCCGACCCGGGAGCCGGCCAACAGCTCATCGCGATCCTCGGGGCGACGACGCAGGCTGGCGTGGCGGCGCTGACCCAGATGCGTCCACGCGGCGCGCGCAGCCTGGCCATCCTGCTCGACGTGCGCGCCTGGGCGCCCGGGTCAGGCGAGGCGACGCCCGATCCCGATGAGGCGGCACGACGACTGCGCGCGGCCGGGTGGTCGGTGGTGGTCGCCAGCGGTCCCACCACGACGCTCCCGGAGCTGTGGGAGCAGCTCTGCCGCCCGAGCACGGGATCCCCGGCCACGGAGGTCGCTGCCCGGTGACTTCTCTCTGGAGCGCACACCTGAGACAGGCCGATCTTCGCGGTGAAAGCCAACACCACTGGGAATCGACTCCGCCTCGAACTCCAGGCCCGGGTAGCCGCCGATGGGAGATCCGATGAAGGCCCTCCGCGCGCTGGCGAGCAGGCTGTCCCCGGCGGCCGACGCTGTGGGCCGAACGCTGTCCCGGGTCCGGCGGTCCCTCCCGGAGTTACCCGACCCGCTCCGCCGCTCGCTGTCCCGTTCGCGGTCCGCGCCCGCGTGGCTTCGCCGGGCCGGAGGCGAGCCGATGGCCGCCGCCAGTGCGGCCTTGGCCGTGCTGCTCACCGCATCCGCGTTCGCCGGCGTTCTCGGCGACTTCCGCTGGCTGGCGCCGACCGTGCTGACCACCGCGGCGGTCACCGCGACAGGGATCGGCGCACGTTCGCGCGGCTGGTGGCCACCACTGGTGGTCCTCGCCCAGCTCGCGGCCGGTTTCGTGATGCTCGTCGCGCTGTTCTGTGACCAGGCATTCCTCGGGTTCCTGCCCACTCCGGCGGCGTTGTCCGAGTTCGGCGGCGTTCTGTCGCGGGCCGTGGACACCGTCCAGCACGGCGTCCCGCCGGTACCCGCCGCTGCGCCTCTGCAGTGCCTGGTCGCGCTGGGAATCGGGGTGGTCGCCGTCCTGGTCGACGTCCTGGTCGTGCTGGTGGGCGTCCCGGCGGTGGCGGGACTGGTGCTGCTGTGCGTGTTCGCGATTCCGGTTTCACTTGACGAGCAGCTGTTGCCGTGGTGGACGTTCGTGCTCAGCGCCGGCGGCTTCGCGCTGCTGCTGACCACCGGCGGGCAGCAGCGTCACGTCCGCTGGCGCGGCCGGGACGGCGCGCTCACCGCCGGCACCCGGCTGGGCCTTGGCCAGCCTTCGCTGGCGGTCGTCGGCGTGGCCTCGGTCGCGGCGCTACTAGCCGGCACCGCGTTCACCGGCATCGGCACCGAGGGGCGGCTGCCCGGGCACCTCAGTGACAGCCGCGGCACCACCGACGGGATCGGCGTGAAGCCGTTCACCTCGCTGCGTGGTCAGCTCGACCGCGATCGGCCGATCGAGCTGTTCCGGGTGAGCGGCCTGCCGAAAGGCGCGTACCTGCGGGCCATGACGCTGCGGAAGTTCGACCCGAACCGGGGATGGGATCTCGACGTCCTCACCCAGGGCTTTCCCGCCGACCAGCCGCTGCCTCCGGCGGAGGGAACGAGCATCCAGACCGGACCGGTGGCGCACGTGCGAGTCGACGAGGTCGGCTACCGCGATCCGTGGCTACCGACCTACGGGATGCCGCTGCGGGTCGCCGGCATCGAACCCGGTTGGCGCTACGACCCGGCCAGCGGAATCCTTTTCGCCCAGACCCAGCAGTCGATCAACCACTACACCGAGGACGTCCGGTTCCCGGACCCGACCCCGGACCAGCTGCGCGCCGCACGTGGTCCGTTCGACATCCACCCGGTCTACCTGGACACGACCGGCATTCCACCCGAGGTGTCCGACCTTGCGGAGCGGATCACCGCCACCGCGCCGACCGCCTTCGACAAGGCGGCCGCGCTCGACCGGTTCTTCACCGACCCGGCCAACGGCTTCCGCTACACCCTGAACACCGCCCCGGAGTCGTCCAGCAACGCGCTGGTGGACTTCCTCCTGCACGGCAAGCAGGGCTACTGCGAGCAGTACGCGTCGGCGATGGCGGTGATGCTGCGTGCGGTCGGCGTTCCCTCCCGGGTCGCCGTCGGCTTCACCTCCGGCCATCCCAACGGCGACCAGCGGGTGATCACCACCGAGGACGCGCACGCCTGGGTGGAGGCGTACTTCCCCGGCTACGGCTGGACGACGTTCGACCCGACGCCGCTTGCCGACGGCCGGACGGTCGTGCCGGACTACCTCGGCGGCGCTGGCCAACTGCCACTGCCGGCCCCGGCGCCCCCGGCGCCCCCGGCCGCCGCCGGGACGCCATCGCCAGGCCAGGCGCAGGCCCCGGCAAGCCGGCCCGGCACCGGCCCGCTACCGGCGGCGCAGCCGCCCGCGATCGGCGGTACCTCCTTCAGCGCCGCTCTGGGCGTCGGGGTGAGCGCTCTGGGCTTGGCGGTCGTCCTGCTGCTCCTCCCGCTGTCGCTGCGGGAGCTGCGGCGGCGCCGCCGCCTGCAGGCGGTCGGCGTGGGTTCCGCCGCGGCGGTGAGCAGCGCCTGGCGCGAGGTTCTGGACCAGTCGTGGGACCGGGGGACCCAGCCGGAGGCTGTGGACACCGCGCGCGCGGCGGGCCAGCGCCTGGTGCGGCACCATGGGCTGGGTGAAGACGGCGCCCGCGCGATGCGCAGGCTGGTGGCGGCGGTGGAACGCGAGTGGTACGCCGGAACGGGCGCTGCCGGCGGGTCGAACAGCCGGGAACTCGCCGAGGTGCTGAACGCTTTGCTGGACAGCTTCCGCCAGGACGCGCCGCTGAGCTGGCACCGGCGGCTGTTCCCACGCTCAGTGCTCACACCGCGTAGCACGAAAGACTAGATCAATCCCAAGACCGGGCCGCACGACCGGGCCCGCACGAAGCAACCCCCACGAAGCAAGTGGCGGCGCACGGTCGAGCCGTACGTCGCCAATCCACGTCCGTGCCGCCGCGCTACTGTTCGAAGCGTCTGCGGAAGCGCTCTTCCATCCGCTGGGTGAACGAGCCGCGGCGTTCCGTCTTCCCCTTCGTGCCTTCCGGCGGACCTGTGCCGTCTTTCCTCGCCTCGGCGCTCTCGTCCCCGCCGCTGCCGCGCAGCGCGGACCAGACCATCACCGCTCCGGTGAACATGACGAGGAAGCCAAGCACGCTCACCACGGGAATGTCAGCGGGCTTGACTGGCAGCACGACACCGAGGACCAGCAGCACCAACCCCAACGCGAACAGGCAGATGCCCTGGAGGCGCCGGCGCCTGGAGGGGCGCTTCAACCGCCCTCCCCGCACGGTGGAAGCGAACTTCGGATCCTCGGCGTAGAGCGCGCGCTCGATCTGATCGAGCAGTCGCTGCTCGTGCTCGGAGAGTGGCATGGCTCCTCCTCCGGCACAGGTGTCTCGGTGGCGCCGGAGACCCAACACACTCAACTCCGTCGGTCTGGGTCCGGCGAACGCTTGGGGGCGTCACAACTGAGGATACGGTTCTCGGCTCATGGCGACTACCCGGTCCGGCAACCAGTCGGCACGAGCACACCGACATCATCCGCTCGGGGCAGTCCAAGGTCGACGATCATGCTACGCGTGATCGATCCGGCAGGGAAAATTCGCATGAATTTTTCTCGCCGTACGCCGGAACCATGCCCAATCCCAACGACCACGAGCCGGGATTCAGGCCGGGACACGTGCGAGGGCGTGCAAGCGGGTGGCGATATCCCGCAACGGGGGCTGGGCAGCCGCGGCGATCTCCAACTCCCCGAGCGCCTCCGCGCTGCTCTCCAACACGGACGCCGGCACCAGGTCCCACAACACGCCTTGACCCTGCAACACCTCGACCCGCATACCCGCCTTCTCCAGCAGGCGCGTCAGGCCCGCGCTGTCAAAGCGGCGCAGCAGCGGGTCGTTCGCACCCCCGTCCAGCCTGCCCTCCGGGTCACGGAACAGGCGCAGGGCCTCCGGCACCCGGCCCGCCACCGCCCTACCGAGCACCGCCGCGTACCGGTTGGCCACCAGCACGGACAGCGCACCCCCGGGCGCTACGGCCGACTGCAGCGCGCCCAGGGCGGCCGGAACGTCGTCAACCACTTCGAGCAACCCATGGCCTATGACCAGGTCAACGCCCTCGGCGGGCCGCAGCGCTTCGAGCGCTTCCGAGTCACCCTGCAGCGCCTTGATCCGGTCCGACACACCGGCGTCGGCTGCGCGCCGCTGCAGCGTCGACAGCGCGTTCGGGCTCGGGTCCACGACCGTGACCTCGCAGCCGGAAGCGGCCAACGGCACCGCCCACACGCCGCTTCCTCCGCCCACGTCGAGCACCTGCGGGACCGCGCCACCCCGGCGCTGCCGTGCCTGGACGAGTTCGGCTTCCAGCACCCGCTGTACGGCGTCCGATCTCATGGTGCTCATGGTGCGCAGCCTAATCGTCCGTGGCCCGGGCGGTGGTTCGTGGTTACCTCCTGAGCGCGGCGACAGGCTCGCGGGGCATTCCGTAGGCTACGGGCGTGCATACGGTGGCAGTGCTGAGTCTCAAGGGCGGTGTCGGCAAGACGACCGTGGTGCTCGGCCTTGCGTCAGCGGCGATGCGCCGCGGGGTCCGCACCCTGGTCGTCGACCTCGATCCGCAGTGCAACGCCACTGCGGCGCTCGAACCCGAGGCGGCCGGCAAAGGACTCAGCGAGGTGCTCGCCGATCCCAGCCCCTCGGCGCTACGCTCCGCGGTCGCGCCGAGCGCGTGGAGTGACGACATCGACGTGCTGGTCGGCTCCGAGGACGCCGAGCTGCACAACGGCCAGTCCAGCGAAGACCAGCTGACCAGGCTCACCACCGCATTGTCCGAATTGGACAGTTTGATCGAGGACGGCGAGCTGCCGTACCAGCTCGTGCTGCTGGACTGCCCGCCGTCGCTGGGCGGGCTGACCCGCTCGGCCCTGATCGCCGCCGACCGGGCACTGCTGGTCACCGAACCGACGATCTTCGCCGTCTCGGGCGTCCAGCGCGCCTTCGAGGCGGTGCAGGCCGAGCGCTCGGACCACAACCCCCGGCTTCAGCCGCTCGGTGTGGTCGTCAACCGGGTCCGTCCACGCTCACACGAGCACCAGTACCGCATCGACGAGCTGCGCGAGATCTTCGGCCCGCTGGTGATGCCGGTGGCGTTACCCGACCGGCTGGCCGTCCAGCAGGCGCAGGGCGCGTGCATGCCGATCCACCAGTGGGGCACGCCGGGAGCGCGGGAGGTCGCACTCGCGTTCAACCTGCTGCTCGCGCGTGCGCTGCGATCGGGCCGTTCCCGGCGCGCCGCCGAACGCGATCTCGAAGCCGATGACTGGGGCGACGACGAGGTCGAAGACCCGGAGTTCGGTGACGAAGAGGAGGCAGGAACGTGAGCACGGCCGCACTGCTGGGGTTCGTCGCGGTCGCGGTTCTCGGCGTCATCACGCCGGGTTTGGACACGATGCTGGTGCTGCGTCATTCGCTGCTCAGCGGCACGCGCGTCGGCCTCGCGGCCGTGGTCGGCATCAGCCTCGGCTGCCTGGTGTGGGGCACGGCGAGCATCGCCGGTCTGACCGCGCTGCTCACGGCGTCCCGCCTGGCGTACGACACCGTGCGGGTGCTCGGCGCGATCTACCTGCTCTGGCTGGGCGGATCGGCGCTGTGGAAGTCGTTCCGGGCGAGTCCCGGCCAACCCCACCCGCTGGAGGAACAGCGTCCGGCGGGGCATTCGCCCTGGTCGGCCCTGCGCTCGGGGATGACGACGAACCTGTTGAACCCGAAGGTCGGCGTGTTCTACATGTCCCTGCTCCCGCAGTTCCTGCCGGTCGGCCCCACCGCCGCCAGCTGGGGTGCCCTGCTCGTCGCGATCCACGTGGGTGTCGGGCTGCTATGGCTTCCCGGTCTGGTCTGGGCGGCTTCCCGGGCGCGGCGGCTGCTGCTGCGCGACCGGGTGCGCCGCTGGCTGGACCGGGTGACCGCCACGGTGCTGATCGCGCTCGGGATCAAACTGGCCACCGAGGGATGAGGACGAACTGCCGGAAGGCGACACGGTCTTTCTGACCTGCCACCACCTGCATCAGGCGCTGGCGGGTTCGACCCTGGTGCGCGGTGAGCTGCGGCATCCACGTCTGTCTACTGTGGACTTGGCTGGGTCCGTTGTCCGCGAGGTGCGCCCGGCCGGGAAGCACCTGCTCATGCGGTTCGAGCACGGCGACACCCTGCACAGCCATCTGCGGATGGACGGCGCGTGGCACGTGTACGAGCCCGACGCGCGATGGCGCCGACCCGCACACCAGGCACGCGCGGTGCTCGCGACCGCTGACCGCGTCGCTGTCGGCTTCAACCTGCACGATCTGCGCTTGCTACCGACCCACGAGGAGCGCCGCGTCGTCGGCCACCTCGGTCCCGATCTGCTGGCACCGGACTGGGACGAGGTGCACGAAGCAGCCGCTGTGCGCCGGCTGCTCGCGGCACCGGAACGCCAAATCGGGATCGCGCTGCTCGATCAGACCGTGCTGGCCGGCGTGGGCAACCTCTACAAGACCGAGGTGTGCTTCATGCTCGGTGTTTCGCCGTGGACTCCGGTCGCTGACGTTGATGCGGTTCGCGCCGTGCGGCTGTGCCACGACCTGCTGCTGCGCAATGCATGGCATCCAGAGCAGTCCACCACCGGCGACCCGCGCGGTTCGCAGCACTGGGTGTACCGGCAACGGACCTGCCGACGGTGTCACGGCCCCGTTCGGCGCCGCGCCCAGGGTGTGGGAGCGCGCGAGGAGCGGGTCACCTACTACTGCCCGAACTGCCAACCCGGTCCGGGACCGGACGGGTAGCTCGCGGTCGGCTAGCCGCGCTGGTGGTTCACGCAGTCGGCCAGCTTCCGCAACACCGGGTACAGCACCACGATCGCGATCGACCCCCACACGAGTCCCGTCAGGCGCACGTTCCCGACCGACAGCGTCACGTCGCCGACCCCCGCGATCAGCGCGGCGCCCAGCACGGCCAGGTTGACCGGATCACTGAAGTCCACCCTGGCGTCCATCCAGATCCGGGTGCCGACCAACGCGAGAATCCCGAACAGCACCAGCGTGATCCCGCCGAGCACGCCCATCGGCACCGTGCTCACCAGCGCGGCGACCTTCGGGGAAAACGACAGCACCACCGCCGCGACCGCCGCGACCGCATACGCGGCGGTCGAATAGACCCTGGTCGCGGCCATCACGCCGATGTTCGAGGCGGACGTCGACAGCGCCGAACCACCGACGGTGCCGGACAGCGCGGTCGCCAGACCACCGCCGATGAGCGAATCTCCCGCGCTGCTGTCGAGGTTCCGCCCCGTCACCGCCGACACCGCCTTGACGTGACCGACGTTCTCCGCGACCAGCACGATCACCAGCGGGAGCACGAACGGCACCACGGACAGGTGCATCTGCGGAACCATCAGCACGGGAGGCCCGAACCACGGCGCGTTCCCCAGCGCGGCCAACCGGGCGGGGTCGAGACCACCGGACACCGCCGCGTACGTCCAGCCCGCCAGCACCGCGGCCAGCACGGACAGTCGGGACAGCATTCCACGACTGAGCACTGTGGACAGAACAACGGTGCAGGCCGCGACCGCTGCCGGCATCGGCTGCGCCGAGAACCACAACGCTGACCGCGGAGCCAGGCTCAAACCGACCAGCAGCACGACGCCGCCGGTGACCACCGGCGGCATCGCGGACTCCAGCAGCCGCACACCGAGCGCCTTGACCGCGACCCCCACGGCCAGCGTCACCAGGCCCACGACCACGATCCCGCCCAGTAACCCGGCCGGTGGCACGCCTCCTTCGGTGGCGGCGGCGCTCAGCGGAACCACAAACGCGACCGAAGCGCCCAGAAAGATCGGAACCCGGTTCCGGGTCACCGTGAGGTACAGCAACGTGCCGATGCCGGACAGGAGCAGTGTCGTGGTCGGCGGGAAATGTGTGAGCAACGGCACAAGAGTGGTCACGCCCAACATGGCGAACAGGTGCTGAAGGCCAAACCCGAGCGTGACCCGCCAGCTCAACCGCTCACCGGAGGACACCACCGCTTCGTCCGACGGGCGCCGCCCGTCACCATGGATCGTCCACAGCGCCACCGAGTCCTCCCCGACATACGTCGTCCCCGACTTGCCTGACTCGGATCCGCATCCTGCCACGCCAGGTAACGATTCGGGAAAGACCCGGCCGCTATTGCCGGATTCGCGAAGTTCTCCGCGAGTCACGTGGACTCGTCGGCGCCCCGCCCAGGGGCGTCCTGACCCGATTCGCCCGAATCACGGGGGTCGGGGACAGGACTGCGCGGAGTCTGCCCAGCCAGATCGTGCCCGGCCAGGTCGTGCAGCGCCGCGGCGAGCCCCGCGAGCCGATCGGTCGCGTCCTGCACCGCTCGCCGCTGCTCCGGGTGGCGCGCGGTGGCCGCCCCGCTGGCCGCGACCGCGCGGCCAGCGGCGGCGACCAAGCTCCCGTAACCGTCCACCCCCTCGTCGAGCTCGCGGCGCAGCCGCTCGACGTCCGCTTCCAGCGCGGCCCGCTCCGCGGGCGGCGCGTGCGGGAGCGCGCCCTCGACGGCGCACAGCCGGTCGGCTACGCCGCGCAGGAACGCCGCCGCTTCGCCGGCGGCTGCTCCCGCGTCCGCCACCGACTCCTGCGGCACGCCCGCTGCGGGCGCGGCCAGCTGCGCCAACACTTCGTGCAGGCTCTGCTCGCCGTCCCGCAGCCGCTGCATCGGCTCTCGCGCCCGCGACCCGACCGGGGGTAACGCCACGGGGTCGGGCGCGGGTGGTGGTAGCGCGGTGTGCTTGAGCCGGCGGTACCGCGCCCCAGCGCCGACCGCCGCCGCGCCGGTCGCCAGCGCCATCGCCCCCAGGCCAGCCCCGCTGACGTCCAGCAAACCGGCCGTGAACGCTTGCAGGGGCTCGCCGAGAATCTGCGGGGAGAACGCGAGCAGCGCGCCACCACCAAACACGCCGGTCGCCGTCGAGCTGGCCACGAAGGCCCGCCTCGCCCGCCGCCGCCTGCGGAGTAACCGCATGCGTGGGTCGCGCAACGCCGCCAGCTTCTTGCGCAGCGCGTCGACGACCTGGTCGCGTGCTTGCTCTACCGCGAACTCGCCCCACTCGGCGAGCACCTGCTTGTGCGGCCCACGCGGAACGGAGTTCGGCGGATTCACAACCGTTACGCCTGCCCGGGTTGCGGGTCTTGCTGGTGCGCCTGATTCGACTGGCTCGCCTGGGACTGGCGGTCCGAGGTCGAACCGCTGCCCTCACCACCACCGCTGGTGACCTGCCGGTGCTCGCCACCGGTCACCTGCTGCTGGCCCGAACCGCCGGACCCGCCCGAACCACTGCCGAGGGAGGCGCGGATCTGCTCCAGGCGGCTCGCACCGGCCGCGTCCAGCGTCGCTTCCTCGACCTCCAGCATCCGTCCCTGGACGCTGTTCTGCGCCAGCTCGGCCTGGCCCAGCGCGGTGCTGTACCGGCGCTCGATCTTGTCCCGCACCTCGTCCAGCGACGGCGTGTTCCCCGGGGCTGCGATCTCGGTCATCTGCTGCAGCGAGCTGGAGACCTGCTCCTGCATCTTGGCCTGCTCCAGCTGGCTGAGCAGCTTGGTCCGCTCGGAGATCTTCTGCTGCAGTACCTGCGCGTTGCGATCGACGGCCTGTTTGGCCTGCTCGGCGGCTTGCAGCGCCTGCTCGTGCAACGTCTTGAGATCCTCGACGCCCTGCTCGGCGGTCACGAGTTGGCTGGCGAGCTGCTTCGCGGTGTCCTCGTACTTCTGCGCCTTCGCGGTATCGCCCTCGCCGCGCGCCTGGTCGGCCATGACCAGCGCCTGCCGGGCCGAGGACTGGAGCTTCTCCACCTCACCGAGCTGGCGGTGCAGCTTCATCTCCAGCTGGCGCTGGTTGCCGATCACCGAAGCCGCCTGCTGGGACAGGGACTGGTGCTGTCGCTGCGCTTCTTCGATGGCCTGCTGGATCTGCACCTTCGGATCGGCGTGCTCGTCGACTTTCGACGAGAACGACGCCATCAGGTACTTCCAACCTTTCACGAACGGGTTGGCCATCTCTTCCGCCTGCCTTCTCCAGAGCCCGACTGGCTTCGCCACCCCAGCCGGACGATCGCCGCTGTGCCTACTGGCTCCATCGTGTCAGCTCCCCGACCGCGCTTCCACCGAATCGCGCGGATCTCGGGGTGATTTCCAGATCATCCCCTAGGGGCGGCCGCCGTCAATTCGGGCAGGGAGTAGGGCCGGACCAGGGCCCCGGCGAGAACCGGCCTCAGGCAGCCACCACGACGCCACCCGACGTGCGAGCGGGCGGGCTGATGCGCTGGCTGAGCATCGGCTGCAGACGGCGATCCCGCTCCTCCGTCGCGCTGCGCTCGGGGCGGTCCGCGCTGCCGGAGTCGCTCGCGCAGGCCATCGCACCGGTCTCGGCACCGTCGGCACCCACGTCCGCGACCTCGGCCGGCTCCAGCCCCGCACCGTCCAGCCCGGCGGCCTCCAACTCGGCGCCGAGCACGTCGGGAACCATGGTGCCGCGCTCGACGGCCGACCTGGGTTGCACGACCTCGGGGTGCATGGTGCCGGAGGTGTCCAGGTCACCCGCCACCGTGACCAGCAGCTCAGGCAGCGGCAGGTCCAGCGCGCCGCAGATCGACGCAAGCAGCTCGCTGGATGCCTCCTTGCGCCCGCGTTCCACCTCTGAGAGGTAGCCAAGGCTGACCCGGGCAGCGCGCGAGACCTCTCGCAATGTGCGAGATTGATCGGTTCGGGCGCGGCGCAGCCGTTCTCCGACCGCTTCCCGCAGCAGTACGGTCATCGCGCGCCTCCCTCCTTCAGTACCCCTCAGGAACCTACATCCTGGCGTCAACGCCTACGTTACTTACCGGTCCTGATCATTCGGGGTGTCCCACTGACGAGTCCGCCGACGGCGAACACCTGCCACCCGTGTGGCCGCATGGCCGGCAACGCACCCGGACACCGAACTCGACTCACCCCGAACTCACTCGGAAGAGGCGACAACCCTGTGATCAACACTCCTTGATCAGCATTGCTTGGTCAACGTCTTTCGGCCAACGCTGGCACGACTGGCTGCCTTGTATCAACGAAGTAGCTCTTCGAAGTGTTCCAAGATGCCGCAGACCGCCCCCGCCCGCACAGCGTGCCGGTCCCCTTCCACCCGCACCGTACGCACCTGCGCGCCTGTCGGACCCGCGACAGCCACGTGCACCGTGCCAGGCGCCACGCCGTCCTGGGGGCTGGGGCCGGCGACCCCGGTCAGCCCGAGTCCCCAGTCGGCCCGGCAACGTCGTCGCGCGCCATCAGCCAGCATCTCCGCCACCTCCGGGTGCACGGCGCCGCTGTTGGCCAGCAAAGTCGCGTCCACCCCCGCGAGCTGCTCCTTGAGGTCGGTGGCATACACGACCAGACCGCCGCGCACCACCGCGCTGGCTCCGGCGACCTCGGTCAGCACCGCACAGACCAGCCCAGCGGTCAACGACTCAGCGGTGGCTAACGTCTCACCGCGCTCGCGCAGCACGTCCAGAATCCGAGCCACCCTCTCGGCTGGCAGCCCGAGCGCTGCGGTCAACGGCCCCATGCGTTCCTCAGACGTGTTCCACCGGCTGGGCCTTGGCGAACCGCAGCCGTACCGCCCGCACACCGTAGTCCATCCCGGTGAGCACGGTGACCAGCAGTGCGGCTCCCATCACCGCCCAGCGGATCACGTCGCCGCCACCGCCCAGCGGAAGCAGGTAAAGGCCGATCCCGAACGCCTGCAGCACAGTCTTGATCTTGCCGCCACGACTGGCGGCGATCACACCGTACCGGATCACCCAGAACCGCAAGGCGGTGACCAGCAGTTCTCGCGCCATGATCGTCAGGGTCACCCACCAGGCGAGATCCCCGAGCAGGCTCAGCCCCACCAGCGCCGAACCGGTCAGCGCCTTGTCCGCGATCGGGTCGGCGATCTTGCCGAAGTCCGTGACCAGTCCGCGTCGCCGCGCGAGATCGCCATCCACCCGATCGGTGATCGACGCGAGTGCGAACACCCCGCCCGCGGCGAGCCGCCACATCAAGTCGTGCCCGCCGGCGTGGAACAGCACAATCAGGAACACCGGCACCAGCACGAGCCGGGACATCGTGAGGAGGTTCGCGATGTTGAGCACCGGCGCCGGAGTGGCGTCCGCCTCGGCGGGGCTGGCGTCCTGCCCCGAGGCTGCGGAGGAAGGCGAGTCAGGCACCGCGCCGCCGCAGGTCATGTCTTTCCACCGCCACCCGCGGCTACCTGTGCGGGCTCGGCCGGACGGTCGGAAACCGGGCGCACCACGAGATCCACTCCTTCGCTCGCCACCACCCGGCAGCGCACCAGATCACCGATCTGGGCGCTGCGCGCGTCCCCAGGATCGGTTACCAGGCACTCGCCGTCTACCTCCGGCCCCTGATGGTCGGCCCGGCCCGCGCACCCCTCGTCGTCGATGCGCTCGATCAGCACGTCGACCTCGGTGCCCACCCGGTCCTCCGCGCGCTGCGCGGTGAGCTCGTCAACCAGCTCGGACATCCGCTCGACCCGCTCCGCGACCACGTCCGGGTCATTCTTGTCCGAGAAGCCGGCGGCCTCGGTCCCCTCCTCGTCCGAGTAGCCGAACACACCGACGAAGTCCAGCCGCGCCCGGGTGAGGAACTCCTCCAGCTCAGCGAAGTCCTCCTCCGTCTCGCCCGGGAACCCGACGATCACGTTGCTGCGGATTCCGGCTTCCGGCGCCAGGTCACGGATCTGGTCGATCAGAGCGAGGAAGGACTCCGTAGAGCCGAACCGGCGCATCCGGCGCAGCACCCGCTCGCTCGCGTGCTGGAAGGACATGTCGAAGTAGTTCGCGACACCGGGTGTCTCCGCGATCGCGTGCAACAGACCCGGGCGGGTCTCGGCGGGTTGCAGGTAGGACAGCCGCACGCGGGCCACCCCCTCGGCCTCGGCGAGGCGCGGCAGCAGCGTCTCCAGTGCTCGGTGATCGGCCAGATCCTTGCCGTAGGACGTCGAGTTCTCGCTGACCAGGAACAGCTCGCGGACGCCCTGCTGGGCCAGCCAGATGCCCTCGCCGAGAACCTCCTCCGGGGGGCGGGAGACGAAGGAGCCGCGGAACGACGGGATCGCGCAGAACGAGCACCGACGGTCACACCCCGAGGCCAGTTTCAGCGGAGCCACGGGCGAGCTGTCCAGCCGGCGGCGCAACAGGCCGGACTGCCGCGTGCTGGGCACCCAGCCGTGCCCCGGCACGGACACCTCCGTCGCAGCAGTGGGCCGCTCGACCGGTGTGATCGGCAGGAGCGTGCGCCGGTCGCGCGGCTGGTGCGCCGGAATCGATCGACCCGCCAGCACGTCGTCGAGACGTTCGGCGAGGTCCTGGTAGTGGTCGAAGCCGAGCACCGCGTCCGCTTCGGGCAGGTGTTGTGCCAGCTCAGCGCCATAGCGCTCGGCCATGCACCCGACGGCGACAACCTTGGCTCCGCTGTCGGCGGCGGCGAGCACGGTGTCCACCGAGTCCTTCTTCGCCGCCTCCACGAAGCCGCAGGTGTTGATCACTACGACATCCGCGCCCGGCTCCGCACCATCCGACTCGTCGGACACGAGGTTCCAGCCCGCCCGGTCCAGCGTCGCCGCGAGCTCCTCGGAGTCGACCTCGTTGCGCGCGCAACCGAGCGTCACCATGGCGACACGCTTGGCCTGGGGAGGGTTCGACTCGGCTGACATGCCACCGAGCTTAAAGGCTGGCTTCGGGCTCCCGTGCCTCGACTCTGCCGTACCGGCTCGCCTGCTCCCTCGCGGATCAGCGCTGAAGTCGCAGGTCCACGGGGATCTCGGTGCCACGTTCGAGCGATCAACGGCCGTCGGCGCGGAAAACCACTGGACCTAGCGCGGTACGATGAGCAGATGCATGATTATGCACCCGGCGCGATAATGATCCGTCGAGCGCGGGTCGGCGACGTCCGAGCCATCAAATCCCTCGTGGACACCTACGCCGGCAAGGTCCTGCTGGCCAAGGAACTGGTCACGCTCTACGAGGACATCCAGGAGTTCTGGGTCGCCGAGCAGCCGGACGGCAACGTCGTCGGGTGCGGGGCCCTGCACGTGCTCTGGGAGGACCTGGGCGAGGTCCGCACGGTGGCAGTCGATCCGAGCGCCCGGGGCCTGGGGGTGGGGCACCGGCTGGTGGACCGGCTCGTCGCGGTCGCGAACGAACTCGGGCTCGCGCGCCTGTTCGTACTCACCTTCGAGATCGATTTCTTCGCCAGGCACGGCTTCCGGCCGATTTCGGGCACGCCGGTGACACCCGAGATCTACGACGAGATGCGCCGCTCGGCCGACGAGGGCGTCGCCGAGTTCCTGGACCTGCCGTACGCGAAGCCGAACACGCTCGGCAACACCCGCATGCTTCTCGAACTCGACGGCTCCGGCGACGGCCGCCCAGCGGAATCGATCCGGCCGGCGTGACCTGCTCCTCAACCCGCGGTGCTGTGGCAAGGTCAAGACCATGGCACAGCGACAGCTTCCCCGCTGGTCCCAACTCCGCCATCTGATCAAGTTCCGCACACCGACGCTGAACCTGACCGAGAACTGGCTGTCCCGCGCGCAGACGATCGCGGACCTGCGGGCGATCGCACGGCGGCGAACGCCCCGGGCGGTGTTCGACTACACCGACGGCGCCGCCGAGACCGAGATCAGCCTGCGGCGCGCCCGCGAGGCGTTCCGCCGCGTGGAGTTCCATCCGAACGTCCTTCGCGGTGCTGCCCAGGTGGACACCACCCGTGACGTGCTCGGCAACCGCGCCTCCTGGCCTTTCGTCTTCGCTCCCACCGGCTTCACGCGGATGATGCAGCACGAGGGTGAGCGGGCCGCCGTGCGCGTCGCCGACCGCGCGGGCATCCCGTACGCACTGTCCACAATGGGCACCACCTCGATCGAGGACACCGCGGCGGCAGCACCGCGGGCGCGCAAATGGTTCCAGCTCTACGTCTGGAGGGACCGCGCTGCCGGCAAGGAACTCGTCCAGCGCGCTCAGCACTCGGGGTACGAGGCACTGATCCTCACCGTCGACACCCCGGTCGCGGGCGCCCGGTTACGCGATGTCCGCAATGGACTGACCATCCCGCCGTCACTGACCGTGCGAACGGCGCTGGACGTCGCGCTGCACCCGCAATGGTGGTTCAACCTGCTGACCACCGAACCGCTGACGTTCGCCTCGTTCAGGGAGCACGGCGGCAGCCCCGCACAGCTGATCAACACCCTGTTCGACCCCACGCTGAGCTTCTCCGACCTGGAATGGTTGCGGGGGATCTGGGACGGGCCGCTGGTGGTCAAAGGCATCCAGAACGTCGACGACGCGCGCCAGGTCGTCGCGCTCGGCGCGGACGCGGTCGTGCTGTCCAACCACGGCGGCCGGCAACTCGACCGCGCCCCGACGATGCTGGAGCTTCTCCCCGAGGTGCGCGCGGCGATCGGCGGACGCGCCCAGGTGTTCCTGGACACCGGCATCCTCAGCGGCGGCGACATCGTCGCCGCGCTGGCCATGGGCGCGGACGCCTGCCTGGTGGGCCGCGCGTACCTGTACGGGCTGATGGCCGGCGGCGAGCGCGGGGTTCAGCGCGCCGCCGACATCCTCGAAACCGAGATCGTGCGGACCATGAAGCTCCTTGGAGTGTCCAGAGTAGACGATCTCACCGAGGCGCATGCGGTGCTGCGCCGAGGCCGTTAGCGCCACGCAGGACCGGTCCCGTAGAACGCTTCACACACACCACCGACGTACTTGGTGTAATCGGTGGCGATGTGCAGCAGCGAGCGGCCGTCTTCGGAGGCCAGCACGGTGGGGCTGAAGTTCCGGCAGTCGCTGCCGCGCGAGTAGGCGATCTGCACCGGGGACGGGATCTCGCGCCACCGCCCGCCGATCGGGTCAGTCGGCGGGATGTCGCTGACCAGCAGCGTCCTGCCGTCACCGGGTGCGGGAGTGCCGTCCGGGTTGGACAGGATCTGATACGCCAGGATCAGCCGGCCCAGCCCCGGCCCCGGCGCCCACTCCACGGTGGGTGTGTGGGTGGGGTGCTTGCCATCGACCGTCGTGACCAGCCGGCCCACGTTCCACGGGTCGCCGTAGTCCCAGCCGTCCCGGGAACCGCGCAGGTAGACACCGCACAGGAAGACCGGATCGGTGTTGCACACCTCGTAGGTCATCACGTACGTGCCGTCGGGGAGCTGCCGGATGCCTGGCATCCCCGGTCGCACCGACCATTTCCGCTGGACAACGGTATCTCGGTAGTCAGTCCACTGCCGACCGTCGGTCGAGCGCACCTGGACGATCTTCTGGTCGTGGTGGGCATGGTCGCCCTCGTCGGCGTAGAACACCGCGAGGTGGCCGTCCGCGGTGACGCTGAGTTCCGGTTCCCACACGCCGGTTCCCTTGGGTGACACGGCGATGTTGGACAGGAAGCTCCACGTCTGGCCGTGGTCGTCGCTGCGCCATAACCGGAGGGTGTTCTGCCGCACCTCCCGCTTCGCGCCGACACCCGCGGTTCCCGCCCATAACAGGGTTCCCGCCGGCATGTCCGCGACCGGTCTCGGCATCTCGAACAGGGTGGCGCAGCACATCCCCTTGCGGTTCTCGCCCGCCGGGTCGCGGATCTCGCCGAGCGGCTGGAACGTCCTGCCCTCGTCGCTGCTCTGGTAGATACCGCCACGCCCCGCGTTGTCGATGAACGTCGCCACACTCACCAGGATGCGTCCGTTGGCGGCTCCGCTGTGCTTCAGCCGAATCGCTCTGGGGTAGCTGCTGCCCCCGTCTTTGAGTTGCCTGCCCTGAGTCACGTCCTGCGGTGCGGGGCCCACTCGGGGACTACCGGACGCGATCGTCGGCGCGGTCGCGAACAGCAACCCGAGCACGCACAGCACCGAAAGCAGCAGCCCTCCGCCGAGTGTCCGCCCGCTGAGTGTCCCCCCGCTGAGTCCTCTCGTGCGCATATCCCAGCCTTCCGGCCCTCAACCTTCGCGGTGAGTGCCTTCCTTGATCGGGCTGGGAACGCTATCGAAACGATCACGCACAACACGGCGCTCGTCGTAAACTTTCCAACTTTTTGCCCGCAGCGGGGCGAAAACACGAAACGCCTAGACCTCGGCGTCGGGTGGTGGGCCGCCGCGGATCGAGTAGAGCGCGTTTTCCAACTCGTCCGGTTTGACCAGCACCTCGCGGGCCTTTGACCCCTCGGACGCGCCGACCACCCCGCGCGACTCCAGCAGGTCCATCAGCCGGCCAGCCTTGGCGAAACCCACCCGCAGCTTGCGCTGCAACATCGACGTCGACCCGAACTGGCTGGTGACGACCAGCTCGGCGGCCTGCAGCAACACGTCGAGATCGTCGCCGATGTCGGAGTCGACTTCCTTCTTCTCGCCGGCTTTCGCGCTGGTCACACCGTCGGTGTAGTCGGGTTCGGCCTGCTCCTTGGTGAACGCGACGATCCGGTGGATCTCCTCGTCGGAGACGAACGAGCCCTGCACGCGCACTGGGCGGGACGCGCCCATCGGCAGGTACAGCGCATCCCCCATGCCGATCAGCTTCTCCGCCCCCGGCTGGTCGAGGATGACGCGCGAATCGGTCAACGACGACGTCGCGAACGCCAGCCGCGACGGGACGTTCGTCTTGATCAACCCGGTGACCACGTCCACCGACGGCCGCTGCGTCGCCAGCACGAGGTGGATGCCGGCGGCACGCGCCTTCTGGGTGATCCGAACGATGGCGTCCTCGACATCCCGAGGGGCGGTCATCATGAGGTCCGCCAGCTCGTCAACGATCGCCAGGATGTACGGGTACTCGCGGTAGACGCGCTCGCTGCCCAGCGGTGCGGTGATCTCGCCGCTGCGCACCTTGGCGTTGAAGTCGTCGATGTGCCGCACCCGGTTGGCCTGCATGTCCTGGTACCGCTGCTCCATCTCCTCCACCAGCCACGCCAGGGCGGCGGCGGCCTTCTTCGGCTGGGTGATGATGGGCGTGATCAGGTGCGGTATGCCCTCGTACGGGGTGAGTTCGACCATCTTCGGGTCGATCAGGATCATCCGTACCTCGTCCGGGGTGGCCCGGGCCAGCAGCGACACCAGCATCGAGTTGACGAAGCTGGACTTACCCGAACCGGTCGACCCCGCGCACAGCAGGTGCGGCATCTTCGACAGGTTCGCGGTGAGCATGTGGCCCTCGATGTCCTTGCCGAGGCCCATGACCAGCGGATGCGTGTCGTTGGCCGCCTTCGGTGAGCGCAGCACGTCACCGAGCCGCACCATCTCCCGGTCGGTGTTGGGCACCTCGATACCGACCGCCGACTTGCCCGGGATCGGGGCCAGCAGCCGGACGTTGTCGTTGGCCACCGCGTACGCGATGTTTTTGGTCAGCGCGGTGATCTTCTCGACCTTCACGCCGGGACCGAGTTCGACCTCGTAGCGGGTGACGGTGGGGCCTCGGGTGAAGCCGGTGACCTTCGCGTCGATGTTGAACTGCTCCAGCACGCCGGTGATCGCTTCGATCATGGAGTCGTTGGCCTTGCTGCGGGCCTTCGGCGGATCGCCGTCCTGGAGCACGTCCAGCGGCGGGAGCTGGTAGTCGCCTTCCACCGTGCGACTGATGGCTAGCCTGGAATCGTCGTCCCGGCCCGGCGTGTCCCGCTGCTCCGGCGGGGAAGCCGCCGGGACCTCCTCCGGCTTGGCCGTCGAGCCCCCGGACCGCTGGGACTTCCGCGGCGCACGCTTGCCTGGCGACCGGTCGTCGGTCTCGGCGACCGTGTCCACGTCCTCCACGTCGTCCAAGGACAGTTGCGAGTCGGCGTCCCCGGACATCGCGGCCTGCCGCCGCCGAGACGGCCGGCGCAGCTTGGCGGTGGAGGGATCGGACGGCTCCAACTCCGCCTCCGCGTCCCGCACGGAATCGGCGTAGTCGCCACCCCCGCGCAGCAGCGCCGGGATCTCGCGCAACACGGTTCCGGTGATCAGCAGGAGGCCGAACACCGCGAGCAACACCAGCACCGGGATCGCGACCCAAGCGGTCAGCGCCTGCGACAGCGCGCCGCCGGAGACGAAGCCGAGCGCACCGCCAGCCTGCATCCACCCGGTGCTGTCCAGCGGTGCCCCGGCGGCGATGTGCAGCACGCCGAGCGCACCGAACGACAGCATCAGCCACCCCACGATGATCCGCGGGAGCGCCTCTGGATCGGTCTCACCTCGCACCATCACCACCGCCGCGAGCAGCAGGACCAGCGGGAGCACGACCGCAGCCTCGCCGATCACGTACCGCAGCGTCTGATCCAGCCACTGCCCGACCGGGCCACCCGCGTGCCACCAGACACCCGCTGAGCTGACCACGCCGAACGCGAGGTAGATCAGCGCGAGGCCGTCCCGGCGGTGCGCCGGGTCGAGATCCCTGGTCCGGCCCAGCGCGCGCAGCAGCCGACCGACCCCACGGGAAGCGACCCGACCTACGTTCGGACCGCCGCTGCGCCGCCCACCACGACGTGCGGTCTTGTTGCGCGCAGCGGGAGCGCGTGTCGAACGCGTCGAAGTCGACCGGCGGTTCTTCGCGCTCCCGGAAGACCTGCTCGCCGCACCGCCCTTCGTGGAGCTGCCCTTCCTGGCACCACCCGTACCACCAGTCCCGCCCTTGCTGGTGCCGCCACTCTTCGACGCGGAACCATTACGGGACGCGACTCCACTGGAACGCGTTGATCCCCGTCCCCCATTCGTCGCCCGACCTGCCATGACCCATACGGTAGCGAGCGCCGCCCCTGCCGTCACTTGAGCCACACTGGTCGTGGTCCACGCGACTCCTGACCAAGGTCCCGGTCGTGACCGGCCGTGTTCGTGCGATGCTCACATCGATGGTTGCCTTACCTTCCGCCGGAGAACCGACCGAGCGTGTCGATCGCGGGAAACTGTATCGCCAGGCGCCGCTGCTGTGGCGCACGATCATGCGGATGGATCGCGCGGTGATCGGCGCCACCGGGCGGTTGAAGGTCACCGGAGACGTCCCGGGCGACCTCCGTCGCCGGCCGCTGCTGCTGGCGGCCAACCATATCGGCAACCTCGACCCGCTGGTGCTCATCGCGGCCTGCGAGCGCCGGAAGATCGCTCCCCGGTTCCTGGCCACCGGTGGGCTGTTCGACGCTCCCGCACTCGGCTGGGTACTGCGCCGGAGCAAGCACGTCCGCGCCGACCGGGGAAAGAGCAACCAGACGGACGCGCTCGGGCGCGTTGTCCGCGCTCTGCACAGCGATCACCGACCGGTGTTGGTCTACCCGGAGGGCCGCATCAGCCTGGAGCCTGACCTGTGGCCGGAGCGGGGTAAGAGCGGGCTGGCCCGGATGGCGCTCGCGGCTGACGTGCCGGTGGTTCCGATCAGCCAGTGGGGCGCGCACGAGGCCATGTGTTACGGCATGCCCGTGGTGACGAGCGCCCGGGACCTGTGGACACTGCTCGCGTCCTGGCTGCGCGCGATTCCCCGCCGGCCCGCGCTGAAGGTCCACTTCGGCGCGCCGGTGGATCTCAGCGACCTGTCACCGGACCGACCGGGCGACGCGATCCGCGCTCATCAGCGGATCATGCGCGCGATCACCGAGGGGCTCGCCCCACTGCGCGCGGACGAGCCGGACGAGCCCCACCACCACGACCCCACGCGCCCGACGAACGACAAGCGCAGTCCCTGGCGCCCCCGCTGCGAGGGCTGAAGGCAACCGATGCGCGTGTGCCGGCCCTGCTGGGCCGGCACACGCGTACCCGCGATGGACTACCCGCGTCGTCAGTTCTTGGCGACCGGGTGGTCAACGACCGGTGCGTTGGTGCACTGCGCGTTCTGCGGCGAGCCGATCGGGATAATGAGGCCGCCGAGCAGGGCGACGTTGTCGTTGCATGCCTGGATCGGCAGCACGCTGACGTCGTTGTCATCGAGGACGTTGATGCCGTTGTTGCCGTGGCTGTCCGCGAACGCTGGCGCCCCGATTCCCATCAGGCCGGCACTCACCGCAGCAACACCGAAAAGGCGAGTGAAAGTACGCACTTGACACCCCAATCTGGTCTATCTGTTTCCCGCAGATCGGCGAAAGGGCTCGGGCAACCGCATCGCCCGATCAGTCTCGCCGGATCAGTACGTCATGATCTCTTAGAACGATCTCGTTAGCTCGTCGGGTAACCCGAAAGGAACGGATCTCCACCCATACGGGTTGTCAGTTTTCGGCGACCGGGTGGTCAACGACCGGTGCGTTAGTGCACTGCGCGTTCTGCGGCGAGCCGATCGGGACGACCGCGCCCAACAACGCGGCAACGTTGTCGTTGCACGCCTGGATCGGCAGCACGCTGACGTTGTTGTCGTCCAGGAGGTTGATGCCATTGTTGCCCTGGCTGTCCGCGAACGCCGGCGCCCCGATTCCCATCAGACCGGCGCTCACCGCGGCGATACCCATAACGCGAGCGAAAGTACGCACTTGACACCCCAATCTCGTGTATTGGTCCCGCAGATCGATGAAATGGCTCAAGCAGCCTCTCGCCGATCAGCAAACCCGTGATTCATCGGTACGTTGTTGCAGGATCGATCTCATCAGCGGGTGCGCCGGCCACGACGACGTCCGACGCACCCCTTCGTATGGAGCTGCGCTGGTTGTCAGCCCTTGGCGACCGGGTGGTCAACGACCGGTGCGTTGGTGCACTGCGCGTTCTGCGGCGAGGCGATCGGGACGACCGCGGCCACCACCGCGGCGACGTTGTCGTTGCACGCCTGGATCGGCACCGCGCTGATGTTGTTGTCATCGAGGGCGTTGATGCCGTTGTTGTCGTGGCTGTCCGCAAAAGCCGGGGCCCCGATTCCCATCAGACCGGCGGTCACGGCGGCGATCCCAACGAAGCGAGCGAGAGTACGCACTTGATTGACACCCCAATCTTGTCTATCCGCTTCCCTTCGATCGGTGAAATGGTTCGGGAACCACCTCCGCCGATCAGCAGAACCATGATTCATCGAGGCGATCTCGTCAGCTCGTCGGGCAACGCGAAAGTTGGTGAATCTCCACCCTTACGGGAAAGTAACCGCGCACAGTAATTTGGCACACCGGAATCATGGACATCAAAACCCACCGGATCAGGGGATGACCGTGGGCGCGTGTTCACGACGACACCGATGGATGGAGACGAGCCGGGCAACCGGGTCAGCCAACCTCGCCGGGCTTGAACGGGTGCTGTGATGGATCAGCAGTCGGCGGGCGCCGTTGGTCAGCCGCAAGGGCCGCGTTCCCCCTCGACAACCGCCGCATCACCAGCGCCGCGAACCATCCAGGATCTGGACGACCATCGCGGCGATTGCCAGGCACGCCGTAACGACCAGCTGGGGAATCACCAGGGCGAGCCGGAAGGCCACCGTTAACCGGTTCTGAGCACCAGAGCCGTCGATCTCCGACTCCGGCGGAGACACTCCCTGCCGCAGGCGCGGGTCAGCCCCTCCGAAATAGGGGAAAAATGATATCATTTAGCTAGATCGATGCTACCGTGCGACCAGTGCAGCGACAAGAGAGGTGAGGGCGATGACAGGGAACGCGACCGATCACGCGAACCGGTGGGACGAAACGGTGCGCATAAGAGAGCGCGAGATCAACGGCGTTACCGGTGTGCCGGTACTGGTCGCCGGTGTCGCGCTGGTGGTGGCAGGTCCGCTCATGCTACGAGCGGCGCGTGGCGGTGGCGGGATGTTGCCGATCGCGGTGCTGGCCCTGCTCGCTGGTGTGGTGCTGCTGGCCGGACTGACGCCGGTGATGCCCGGAGAGGCTCGGGTGGTGCAACTGTTCGGCCGCTACGTGGGGACGGCGCGCACGACCGGTCTGCGGTGGTTCAACCCCTTCACCCGGCGGCGACGCGTTTCCACTCGTATCCGCAACCGTGAAACGGCCGTCATCAAGGTCAATGACGCCGACGGCAACCCGATCGACATCGCGGCCGTGGTCGTCTGGCAGGTCGCTGACACTGCCCGCGCGACGTATGCGGTGGATGATTTCGTCGAATTCGTCAACACCCAGGCCGAAACGGCGGTCCGACGGATCGCGAACAGCTACCCCTACGACACGCACAACCCCGGCGACGGCGCTGTCGGTGGCGAGCTGTCGCTGCGGGACAATGCCGAAGAGATCACGGCCACCCTGTCCACGGAGATCGCCGAAAGGGTCGCTCCGGCCGGCGTACACGTCGTGGAATCCCGGTTGACTCGGCTGGCCTACGCGCCTGAGATCGCTCAGGCGATGTTGCGGCGCCAGCAGGCTGCCTCCGTCGTCGCCGCCCGCGCCCGCATCGTCGAGGGAGCGGTGGGAATGGTACGGCTCGCCTTGGCCCGCCTGGACGAGGAAGGCGTGGTGGAACTCGACGAGGAGCGCAAAGCCACGATGGTCTCGAACCTGCTGGTTGTGCTCTGCGGTGACCGGGACACCCAGCCAGTGATCAACGCAGGCTCCCTGTACCAGTGACTGGAGGTGTGTGATCGGTAGTGGCTTACCGCAAGAGCGTCCTGCTCAGACTGGACCCGGCGGTGCATGACGCACTCGCCCGATGGGCGGCCGACGAGCTGCGTAGCACCAACGCACAGATCGAGTTCCTGCTCCGCAAAGCACTCTCCGACGCCGGTCGAATGCCGCGCGGCACGTCCAAGATCCCTCGCCGGGGCAGGCCCCCCAAAACGCCACCAGATCACTAGCCTCGGCCCGCCGGCCGGCGTTCGGACTACCTCGGCGCCGGCATCACGCGACAGGAAGGACGTTCGGCACGATCATCGGGCGTCGCCGGTAGGTGTCGGCCACCCAGCGGCCGACCACCCGGCGCACCGCCTGCGCGACCCGGTGGGCATCGGTGATGCCCTCGGCCTCCGTGCGGGCCAGCTCCATCTCCACCAGCGGAACGACCTCGTCCAGCGCCTTGGGGTCGTCGGAGAAACCGCGCCCGGAGATCGTCGGCGCGGACACCGCCCGCCCGGTCGCGGACTCCACCGCGACCGTGATCGAGATGAACCCGCCCTCGCCCAGGATCAGCCGGTCGGACAGGGTGGATTCGCCGACGTCGCCCACGGACAGTCCGTCGACGTACACGTGCCCCACCTCGACCCGCCCGGCGATGCTGGCGATCCCGTCGATCAGGTCGACGACGACGCCGTTCTCCGCGATGGCGATGCGGTCCGGTGCCACGCCGGTCAACCGGGCCAGGTCGGCGTTCGCGCGCAGGTGCCGCCACTCGCCGTGCACCGGCATGACGTTGCTCGGGCGCACCGCGTTGTACAGGTACAGCAGCTCACCGGCAGACGCATGCCCGGACACGTGCACCTTGGCGCCGCCCTGGTGCACCACCTCGGCACCCAGCCGGACCAGGCCGTTGACCACGGCGAACACCGCGTTCTCGTTGCCGGGGATCAGCGAACTGGCGAGCACGACCGTGTCGCCCTGGCGGATGCGGATCTGCTTGTGCTCACCCCGGGCCATGCGGGACAGCGCGGACAACGGCTCGCCCTGCGAGCCGGTGGACACGAACACCACCATCTCCTCGGGCATCGCCAGCGCCTCGTCCAGGTCGATGATCAACCCGTCCGGCACCTGCAGGAGGCCCAGTTCGGTGGCGATGCCCATATTCTTCACCATCGACCGGCCCACCAGGCACACCTTGCGCCGGTGGTGGGCGGCGACGTCGAGGACCTGCTGCACCCGGTGCACGTGGCTGGCGAAGCAGGCCACGATCACCCGCTGGGTCGCCTTGCCAATCACCTGGTCCAGTACCGGGCCGATCTCGCGTTCCGGCGTGACCACCCCGGGGACCTCCGCGTTCGTGGAGTCCACCAGGAACAGGTCCACGCCCTCGCCGCCCAGCCGGGAGAAACCGGCCAGGTCGGTCAGCCGGCCGTCCAACGGGAGCTGGTCAAGCTTGATGTCGCCGGTGTGCAGGATCAGCCCGGCCGGCGTGCGGATGGCGACCGCCAGCGCGTCCGGGATGGAGTGGTTGACGGCGAAGAACTCCAGGTCGAAGGAGCCGTGCCGGCTGTGGTCCCGTTCGGCGACCTCCACCAGCACCGGGTCCAGCCGGTGCTCCTTGCACTTGGCGGCCAGCAGGGCCAGCGTGAACCTCGACCCCACCACCGGCAGATCCGGCCGCAGCTTCAGCAGGAACGGGACGGCCCCGATGTGGTCCTCGTGCCCGTGCGTGAGCACGATGGCGTCGATGTCGTCCAGCCGGCTCTCGATCGGGCCGAAGTCCGGCAGGATCAGGTCCACGCCCGGGGCGTCGTCCTCCGGGAAGAGCACCCCGCAGTCCACGATGAGCAGGCGCCCGCCGTACTCGAAGACCGTCATGTTCCGGCCGACCTCGCCGATACCGCCCAGCGCGACGACCCGGAGGGCACCGGCCTCCAGCGCCGGGGGTGGCGCGGACGACGCTCCCGGGACGATCGTGCTCTCAAGCTGGTTGGCACGTGCCGGCGGTTCGTTCAACGCTGCGTCACCTCGGCGGCAGAATCGGGGTTGACCTCGGGATTGACCAGGACCAACCCAGCATCCCACAGGTCGCTGGTGATCAGCCGCAGCTGCTCCTCGGTAGCCGCCGGCAGCGGCAGCCTGGGCTGGCCGGTCTCGTAGCCGCACAGCCGCAGCGCGGTCTTGGAGAAGATGACTCCGCCGACGAACGCCATCGACCGGTACACCGGCAACAGTCCATTGTGGATGTCCCGGGCGCGCTCGACCTCGCCGGCCTCGTAGGCGTCGAGCATCTGGCGCAGCCGGTCGCCGACCACGTGCCCGATCACGCTGACGAAGCCGACCGCGCCGACCGACAGCCACGGCAGGTTCAGCGGGTCCTCGCCGGAGTAGAAGGCGAGGTCGGTGTTGGCCATGACCTCGCTGCCGGCGAGCAGGTCGTACTTGGAGTCCTTGACGGCCTTGATCCGCGGGTGCTCGGCGAGCTTCTTGAGGGTGTCCACCTGGATCGGCACGACCGACCGCGGCGGGATGTCGTAGAGCATCACCGGCAGCTCGGTGGCGTCCGCGACCGCGGTGAAGTGCGACAGGAGTCCTTCCTGCGGGGGCCGGGAGTAGTACGGCGTCACCACGAGCAGGCCGTGCGCACCGGCCTTCTCGGCGCTGCGGGCCAGTTCGATCGAGTGCGCCGTGTTGTTCGTGCCCGCGCCCGCGACGACGGTCGCGCGATCACCCACGGCCTCGACGACCGCGCGCAGCAGCCGCTCCTTCTCGTCGTCGCTGGTGGTGGGGCTCTCCCCCGTGGTGCCGTTGATGACCAGTCCGTCATTACCTATGTGGTCGACCAGGTAGGCGGCGAGCTCCTGGGCCAGGCCCACGTCCAACGCACCGTCGGCGTCGAACGGCGTGACCATGGCGGTAAGCACCCGTCCAAACGGACGGCCCGGAGTAGCGGTGGGACAGTCTGTCATAGCCCAAAACGCTACCTCCTCAGCTCGCCGTTCAGCGCGCCCGTACCGATCCGACACCATCGAACGGCTCCGCCGGACCAGCCGTGCTGGAACATCTCATTCCGACCCGCGAACAGGCCGATGTTTCTTCGGCTCACGGACACCCCACGCGCGGGTTTTCCAGCGCCCGTGTCAGGACGGCTCGGCGAGTGATCTAGAACCGGCGGCGCACGTCTTCGACCACGTGCACGTCGGCCTCGTTGCCCTCGAAGGTGACCCGGGCGGCACGACGGCTGGCCGCGTGCAGCACGAGTTCGCCCACCTCACCCAGGATGCGCACGGTGCGCGGACCGCTCTTGGCCGCGACTTCCGTGCCGTCCGGCCGGCGCAGCGCCACGCCCACGGGGCTGCGCCCGTAGACCACCTTCGCGATCTTGGACAGCGACTTCCAGAGCACGTCGTCCCGGTCGGGGGTGCTCGGGCGGGGCTGCCAATCCGGTTGCGCCCGCCGGACGTCCTCGTGGTGCACGAAGTACTCGAAGCCGTTGACCAGCTCGTCCACCGCGCCGAACCGCAGCGGGTTCCACTTCGGCGGCCCCTGCCGCACGACCTCGATCAACTCCGGCCACGGCTTGTCGTACATCTCGGCCCGGACCCGCTCGGCCCGCTCGGCGAGCTTGCTGCCGACCTGGCCGGCACCGCCGACCTTGCCCCACAGCCCTTCCAACGCGTCCGGCCGGTGCTCGCGGACGGCCAGGTGGGCGGCGAGATCCCTGGTCACCCAGCCTTCGCAGAGTGTCGGAGCCTCCGGCCCGAGCCGCTCGAACAGGTCGCACAATTGCTGGCGTTCGTCACTGGCCACACCCATATGACCACAGTAGTCTCCGCCGCCCGACCGCAACCGGGTGAATGAACGATTCGGCCGCCCCAGCGCTCGTACCGGCGCGCGAACCAACCCCAACTCGTGCGGTCAGCCTTCGGCCACCAGCGGGCTGGCCGCGACCTCGCTGCCGTCGGCGAGTTCCGAGATCTCGAAGTCACCGAACACGTTCGGCGCGACCTTCTGCAGCTGCCGAAGGCATTCCACCGCCAGCGCGCGGATCTCCACGTCCGCGTGCTCGCTGGCACGCATCGCCACGAAGTGCCGCCACGCGCGGTAGTTGCCGGTGACCACGATCCGGGTCTCGGTCGCGTTCGGCAGCACGGACCGGGCGGCCTGGCGAGCCTGCTTACGCCGCAGGGTCGCCTTCGGCTCGTCGGCGAACTTCCGCTGCAGGGCTTCCAGCAGGTCGGTGTAGGCGGCCACGCTCGCGTCCGTCGCGGCGACGAACTTCGCGTGCAGCTCCGGGTCGTTGGCGATCACGTCCGGCTCGACCATCGCGGCGTCCCGCTCCGGCACGTAACGCTGCGACAGCTGCGAGAACGAGAAGTGCCGGTGCCGGATCAGCTCGTGCGTCAGCGACCGCGACACACCGGTCAGGTAGAAGGTCACCGTCCCGTGCTCAAGGACCGAAAGGTGGCCGACCTCCAGAATGTGCCGCAGGTAGCCGGCATTGCTGGCGGTGGCCGGGTTGGGCTTGTGCCACGACTGGTAGCAGGCCCGTCCCGCGAACTCCGCCAACGCCTCGCCGCCCTCGGTATCGGTCGACCAGTCCACATCCTCCGGCGGGAAGAACTCGGTCTTTCCGACCAGCTGCACCTTCGGCGCCACGATTTCGGTCACGGCGGGCGTTCCTTCCTTCGACTCCCCATTGTTCGAGTCGCCAGCCTAACTGCCAGCACCGACAGCCCTCGCACTCCGGCCTTTCCACCATATGCCGGCGAGCGCGACACCATGCGACGGTTGCGTGACGCCACCCATGACGTCATAGTGACGTCATGGATCTGAGTCCGTATATCAACCAGCTCCGCGAGGACCTGACCACCGCGGCGTCGGCGGGTGACGAGCACACGCGGCAGACGGCGGCGGTCCTGTCCGCCGCGATCGAACCGGCCGCCCGGATGGCCATCATGAACGCGCTGTCCGATCTGGCGGCCGAGGTCACCACCCACCTGGACGGCCAGGTCGTGGACGTCCGGCTGGATGGCCGCGACGTCCGCGTGGTCGTCGGCGGCTCGCCGCCGGCCGACGGCGCGGAACCTGACGACCAAGATCCGCCGCCCTCGCCGGCGGGCGACGGTGGTGACATCAGCCGGATCACGTTGCGCCTGCTGGACGAGATCAAGAGCCAGGCCGAGCAGGCCGCGTCCGTGCAGGGGGTGTCGCTGAACACCTGGGTGGCGCAGGCCGTCCAGGGCGCCTTGCACGGCGGTCGGCCGCGCGGCCCGTGGGATCACCATCGCCCCGGGCGTGGTCGGGGTCGCGGTGAGCGTCCCAACGGTCCGGGTGGCCCGGGGTCACGCATCCGTGGCTGGGTGCAGGGCTAGCGGGCGACAGGGCTAGCGGACGACAGGGCTAGCCGCGAGATAGGGCTAGCGGGAGAGGAGCGTCGAAATGGCGGAACCCACGGCGGATGCGCCCAACCCGGACGAACAGCCACCTGGGCTGGTACGCACCCAGGATTTCGAGGTGACCGGGCCGGTCGAGCTGGACCTGAGCAACAACCACGGCAATGTGATCGTCGAACTGGTCGATGCGGAGCCGGAAACCGAGGGGCCGGCCACACGGGCTCGGACGGTCCACGTCGACGTGCGGCACGATCCGGCCGCCGCCCAGAACACCTGGGTCGGCGGGTTGGCGGGTTTGCTGAGCTGGGTGACCGAGCAACTCGGAGACAACGCGATCAGGGATCGGGCAGCCCGGGAGCGGGCCACCCGGGAACCGGTCGACGAAGCCGTGCGGCAGGCACGGATCGACCTCACCGGACACCGCCTGGTCGTCGCCGCGCCGACGACGATGCCGCTTCGCACGATCCCGCTGTCGATCACGGTTCAGGCCCCGGCGGGCTCCCAGCTCGGGATTCGTACCGCGGCTGGGAACACGACGGTCACCGGGTCCGCCGGGCGGGTGCGCATCCAAACCGGCTCCGGTGCGGTGTCGATCGACCGCGCCACCGCGACGGCCTCGGTTCGCAGCGGCTCCGGCGCGGTCCACCTCGGTGAGATGCTCGGGGGCGTGCAGGCACGCAGCGGTAGCGGCGCGGTCGAGATCACGTCCATCGACGGGCCGTCGTCGATCGTCACCGGCAGCGGGGACGTGTGGGTCGGCGCGGCGCGGGCGGATCTTCTGGTGCGTTCCGGCAGCGGCAGCCTGACCGTGGCCGAGGCCGCCGCCGGCCAGACCGAGCTGATCACCGGTTCCGGCGAGCTGCGGGTGGCCATCCGCGAAGGCGTCTGCGCGGATGTGGACCTGACGTCCTCGATCGGGGAGGTCAGCAGTGATCTGACGGTCTCCGACGAGCCACCCGAGGAGAACCCGCCGCTGCACGTCTACGGGCGGACCGGGAGTGGGAACGCGCTGATCACGAAGTCGGTGTGAGCGCGCGCAACGGCTCGCAGAGATCACCGCGATTCCCGACGTCGACCCCGTCGAGCCCCAGCCAGCCCGCCATGTCGCGGAGTGCCTGCGCCAGTTCCGGCACGACCTCCGCGGGATCGTGCCCCGGCTCACCGAACGCGCCCGGCGCGCGCAGCACGCCTGCGGCGCGATCGGCTTTCAGGTCGACGCGGGCGACCAGCTCACCGTTGAGCAGGAACGGGAAGACGTAGTAACCGTGCACCCGCTTCCGCTCGGGAACGTAGATCTCGATGCGGTAGCGGAACCCGAACAGCCGCTCGGTCCGTGCCCGGTCCCAGATCAACGGGTCGAACGGACACAGCAACGCGCGCGCGGTGATCCTTCGCGGCGTGCGGGCCTCGACGTGCCGGTACGCCGGCTTGCGCCATCCGTCGACCGCGACAGGCTCCAGCACACCCGCGTCGACCAGCTCCGCGACCGCGCGTTGCGACTGGTCCGGGCTGAGCCGGTAGTAGTCACGGAGGTCCGCTTCGGTGGCCACACCCAGTGCCTCGGCGGCACGAGTGGTCAATGCCCGGACCGCGTCGGATTCGGCGGGTTCGGGCTGGGCCAGGACGGCCGGCGGCAGCACCCGCTCGGGCAGGTCATACAGCCGCTCGAAACCACGGCGGGTCCCGGTGGTCAGCTCGCCCGCGGCGAACAGCATCTCGCAGACCTTCTTGGTGTCCGAGCGGTTCCACCACGGTCCGGTGCCCTGGCGGGTGCCGCCCCCGAGCTGCCGTTCCAACTCGCCGGCCCCTACCGGGCCGAGGTCCTTGACGGCCGCGAGCACGTCCTCCACGAGATCGGGGGCCTCGTCGAGCATCCGCCGGTACCGCACGCGCCAAGCGCCGCCGTGCTGCGCCATCCGCCACTTCAGCAACGGCCAGTCGGAGATCGGGATCAGCGACGCCTCGTGCGCCCAGTACTCGACCAGTTGCCTGGGTCGGCGCGCGCTGTGCGACCACGCGGCCGCATCGAGCAGCTCGGTGTCATACGACCCGATGCGGCTGTACACGGGCATGTAGTGCGCCCGTACGGCGACGTTGACCGAGTCGAGCTGCAACAGCTTGGTACGCCCGAGCACACGTTGCAGGTGACGCCGGTTCGGCGCACCCGCCGGCCGGGTGTCGGCGAAGCCCTGGGCGGCCAACGCCGTCCGCCGGGCTGCGGAGGCACTGATCGTCTGCACGGCCGCGATCCTGCCAGCCCGCCCCGACAGCGCGGGCTACTCGGGCTGAGCTACTCGGGCTGAGCTACTCGGGCTGGGAGCGGGAGCCGCGATCCTCCCCGGGGAAGGGAGAGTGGGCCGTCTCGATCACCCAGGCGGCGACCTGTGTCCGTGATGTGAAACCACGTTTGACCAGAATGTTCTCGACATGCGCTTCCGCCGTGCGCTGGGAGATGAACAGGCGCTTGGCGATGGCCTTGTTGGTGTACCCCTGAGCGACCAGTTCGGCGATTTGCTGCTCCCTGCGGGTCAGCGAGCCCTCGCCACCGTGCTCGCGTGGCGGAGTCTCATCGGCTTTGGCGGGTTTTCCGCGCTGGCGGGCCGTTTTCGGACAGCTGTCCAGCGCGTAGTCGATCGCCGCATGAGTGGTGAGGGACGCACCGCGTTCGAAGGCCCGCTCGTACGCATCGTTGCCGAGTTCCCTGCGGACGCGGTTGACGTGTTGGTCGTGCTCGGTGCCCACGCGCCCGAAGTTGTCCGCTGACGTTCCGATCGCCTGCCACACCGCCGCGGCGCAGCCGAACAGCGTGGCCGCGCGGGCTTGCTGGCCGCGAAGTGCGGCGATGGAGCCCAGGGTGTCCAGCGTGAAAGCCATGGTGAACCGGTTGTCCAGCGACCTCAGCAGCCGCAGCGCGCTCTTTCCTGCCTGCTCCGCGCGGTCCAGTCCGCCGTGCAGAGCCTCGACCTCAGCCGTGCCCCACAACGCCCACGACCGCCAGTACACCTCGCCGAAACGCGTCGACGTGGCGACGGCCTCCGCGAGCGCGGAAAGGCCCCGCTCACGTTTCCCGTTGATCCCCATGGTCACACCAAGGTGAAACAGCGTGAGGCTCTCACCGCGTCGATCTTCGGCGGTGCGAAACAGCGACAACGCTTCGCGGAAGAGTGCCTCCGCGCCGTCGAAATCGTCCGCGACCAGGGAACACATCCCGCGAGCGTGAGCCAGATGGGCGGACTCCGCCACGGCACCCAGTTGTTGGGCCAGCTCCGTTGCCTCGCCGTGGAACGCTTGTACCGCGTCGACGTCCCCCTGCATCAGGGCGAACCAGCCATCCAGGCGCAGCGCCGAAAGACGCTCCGGTGTGGCCTCCGGCACGGCCGGCAGGAGCCGGTCCAGCCAGTACCGGGCCTCGGTGTGGAAGCCGCGGACGGACCAGTACTCGTGGAGCTGGACCGCCATGCGCAGCCCGGTCCTCTCCTCGCCCGGCTTGGCGGCGCAGAAATCGAGGGCCACGCGCAGGTTGGCGTGATCCCGTGTCACACGATCGATCCATGTGACCTGGTCAGGGCCCATCCATTCGGCCGAGAACCGTTCGACCAAGCCGGCGTACCAGTCCCGGAGCCGCCGCCGAACGTGCTCCCGTTGCCCCGCCGCGACCAGTTTCTCCTGACCGTACTCCCGGAAGATCTCCAGCAACCGGTACCGGACGGTGCCTTGGTGCTCCTCGCGGAGCAGGATCGACTTGTCCACCAGCGAGTCGACGAGGTCCAGCACCTCAGTCCCGTGCGGCGCGTCGTTGCCGGCGACACCCTCGACGGTTTCCAGGTCGAATGTCCCGGTGAACACCGACGTCCATGCCCACGCCAACCGCTCCTGGTCGGTGCACAGGTCGTAGCTCCAGTCGATGAGGTTGCGTAGCGCCTGGTGTCGCTCGGGCACGCCCCTGGCTCGTGCGGACAACGGCTGCCCGTTGCTCAGCCGCGTCTCGATGTGCGCGAGCGACCGGCTGCGCATGGCCACCGCAGCCAGTTCCAACGCCAGCGGAAGCCCGTCGAGGTGACGACACACTCGTGCGAGTGCTGCGGCGTCGGCGGTCTTGAGCTGGAAGTCGGGGAGGACTGCCGCGGCACGGTCGAGGAAGAGCTGCACCGAGTCGTACTGCCGTAACGAGTCGGGCGAGGGGCACTGTGCGGAGCCGTCGCCGGGCAACGGGGGTACCGGCAGCGGCGGTACCGCGAAGACGCTCTCACCCGGAATGCCCAGCGACTGCCGGCTGGTGGTCATCACGTGCAGGGCAGGGCAGGCCGGCAGGAGCGCGCTGACCAACTCGGCTACCTCGCCGATCAGGTGCTCGCAGTTGTCCAGCAGGAGAAGCAGCTCGCGGTCCCGCAAGTGGTCGACGATCATGTCCAGTGCCGGGCGCGACGCCTGGTCACGCAGGCCGAGCGCGTCAGCCACCACGCTGGGCAGCAGGGTTGCCTCGCGCAGCTGACCGAGTTCGATGAAGCAGACTTGGTCGCGGAAGGTCCGGTGCACTCCGCCCGTGACTTTCAGGGCGAGCCGAGTCTTACCTACCCCGCCGGCTCCGGTCAGCGTTACGCAGCGAGCGGCCGCGAGCTTCCGCTTCACCACCCCGATTTCGTCGCGGCGACCGACGAAGCTCGTCACCTCAGCCGGAAGTCCGCCGACACTGGGCCGTTCGCTTCGACTGGCCGCAGTAGCCATGCGTTTACGCTACGCTGCCCCACAACTGGGAAGCATCGCGGCCATTAGCACCAATCTGATCGCCCCAGTGCGAGCCGCGCATCGGCGATTTCGCTGTGGTTGAAGGGCTTGGCGCCAGCAGGCGGTATCGGCGGATCTTGCCTGTTCACCGGCGTCCACTTCGTCGGCAGCCGCACGGCACTACAGTGTCCGCATGGCCGATGCTGGGGTTCGGGTTGCGGACGCGTCCGACGCGGTAGAGATCGCTCGTATCCAACTCACCACCTGGCGCACCGCCTACGCCGACGTGCTGCCGGCCGAGGTCCTTGCCGGGCTCGACGAGACCGAGACTCAACGGCAGTGGCGGGAGACACTGGCCGGCGGGCCGGCGATCGTGCTCGTGGCGAGCGAGGGCGCGTGGACGGTGGGGTTCTGCGCCGGTGGTCCCGCGCCAGAGTCGGAAACCGCCGCGTCCGACGGCATGTTGCCGGCGGACGCGGGCACGACCGCGCTGGTCAGCACCCTGCTCGTGGAACCCCGGTGGGGACGGCGCGGGCACGGCGGGCGCCTCCTCGCGGCGATCGCGCAACGTCTGAGCGCGGACGGCGCCAGTCGTGGGATCACGTGGATACCCGAGGCCGACAGCGCGTCGCTGGCGTTCTTCCACCGCGCGGGCTGGCGGCCGGACGGCACGGTCCGCACCCTCGACGCCGGTGGGCGTACCGTCCGTGAACTACGCCTTTCCGGGAGCCTGAAACTCAGCGTCGAGTAGCCTCACGCACGCTCGCCACGCTCCAGCTCGATCGCCTTCCGCATGGCCTTGCGGCCCCGGTTGCGGTCGCCTGCCAGGTCGTACGCCTGCGCGAGCGCGAACCAGGCACGCCAGTCGTCCGGCGTCTTCTCCAACTCCGCCTGCTTCTCGTCGAACCAGGCGTCCGCCGCGTCCCGCTGCACTCGCCCGGACGGGCGGAGCGGGAGATGCGAGGTGTCGGGAACCGCGCCCTCGTCCTCCAGCCGCTGTGCCAGCCGCTGCGCCTGGAAACCGAAGCGGAACTGGTCGATCAGCAACACCGCGCCGAGGATCGGAAGCACCAGGATCGCCAGACCCATCACGACGAACACCGGCGTGCCACTGCTGATCATCAAGACGGCCCGGGACCCGAGCAGCACGAAGTACACCAGCAGCACCGCTGCCAGCGCGAACGCGGCGGTGCGCGGGCCGAACGGCCCACGGCGCCTCTGCTGCGCCATGCCCTCGCTCATCAGGCGTTCACAGTCCCATGACTTCGTCCAGCCCGATCGTCAGGCCGGGTCGGCTGGCCACCGACCGGACCGCGAGCAGGACACCGGGCATGAAGGATGTGCGGTCGTACGAGTCGTGCCGGATCGTCAGCGTCTCGCCCTCCGTGCCGAACAGCACCTCCTGGTGCGCGACCAGGCCGGACAGGCGGACCGAGTGCACCCGCACCCCGCCGACGTCCGCGCCCCGGGCGCCGGCCAGCTCCTTCGTCGTCGCGTCCGGTGCGGCCGGCAGGCCGGCCTCGGCACGCGCCCGCTCGACCACCTCCGCCGTGCGGCTGGCCGTTCCCGACGGCGCGTCGGCCTTCTTCGGGTGGTGCAGCTCGACGATCTCCGCCGACTCGAAGAACCGGGCCGCCATCTCGGCGAACCGCATCGACAGCACCGCGCCGATCGCGAAGTTGGGCGCCACCAGCACCCCCACCTCGGGGCGGTCAGCGAGCCGGGAACGCACCTCGTCCAGCTCGGGCTGGCCGAGCCCGCTCGTACCGACGACGACGTGAATGCCGCTGTCCACGCAGAACTTGATGTTCTCCAGCACCGACTCCGGGTGGGTGAAGTCCACCACGACCTGGGCACCGGCGGAGACCAACTCCTCCAGCGCGTCACCCTGGTCGACCTCGGCCACCACCTCGGTGTCAGCGGCGGCTTTGACGGCCCGGACGGTCTCGGACCCCATCCGCCCGCGCGCACCCAGTACCCCCACCTTGATCGGGGTGCCGGCAGCAGCGGTCGCTGGCTGGTTCACGTGATCACCTCGTGTAACTGGTGCGGGAGTTCGTCGGCCTCAGCGTAAGGCCCGACCACGGCCGCGGTGAGCGGGCGTCGTAGCAGGTCCGCGGCCAGCCCGGCGACCTGCTCCGCGGTCACCGCCTCGATGCGGTCCAGGGTTTCCTCGACACTGTAGTGCCGCCCGTAGTTGAGCTCGTTCTTGCCGATGCGGCTCATCCGGGCGGCGCTGTCCTCCAGCCCCAGCACGAGACCGCCACGTAACTGGCCGCGCCCGCGCGCCACCTCGGCCTCGGTGAGGCCGTGCGTGGCGACGTCGGCCAGGACCTCCCGGACCACTCCGGCGACGTCGCCGAGCCGGTCCGGTGCGCAGCCGGCATACACGCAGAACGCCCCGGTGTCGGCGTAGGAGACGTTCGACGAGTACACCGAGTACGCCAGCCCCCGGCGTTCGCGGATCTCCTGGAACAGCCGCGAACTCATGCCGCCGCCGAGCGCGGCGTTGAGCACGCCGAGGATGTGCTTGCGCTCGTCGTGCCGGTGCAGCGCACGGCACCCCAGCAGCAGGTGCGCCTGCTCGGTGTCGTCGGAATGCAGCGCCAGCTTGCGCTGCCGGGGCAGCCGCACGCGCCCGGTCCGGGGCGGCGCCGGTGGCGCGTCGCCGTCCAGCCGGTCACCCAGCGACTTGCGCAGCAGCCGCAGCACCCTGCCGTGCTCGATGTTGCCCGCCACGGCGACGACCATCTTCGGCTGCGCGTAGCCGCGCCGGTAGAAGCCGTCGACCCGGGTGCGGGTCATGTTTCGGATCGACTCCTCGGTGCCCAGCACCGACCGCCCGAGCGGGTGATCACCGAGCACTGCGGCGGTGAAGATCTCGTGCAGCAGGTCCTCGGGGTCGTCGTCCCGCATCGCGAGCTCTTCGAGCACCACGCTGCGTTCGGTGTCCACATCGGAGGGATGGTTGAGTGCGGCGAACACCACGTCGCAGAGCATGTCCACGGCCAGTGGCAGGTCCGTGTCCAGCACGTGCGCGTAGTAGCAGGTGTGTTCCTTGGCGGTGAAGGCGTTCAGCTCTCCCCCGACCGAGTCGATCTCCTCAGCGATGTCCAGCGCCGTACGCTTCTCGGTGCCCTTGAAAAGCAGGTGTTCCAGGTAGTGCGCTGCCCCCGCCTGCAACCGGGTCTCGTCCCGCGAGCCCACGCCGACCCAGATACCCACCGACGCAGACCGCACCCCCGGAACGCGCTCGGTGACGACCCGTAGTCCCCCCGGCAACACCGTGCGCCGGACTGGCTCGCCCGCGCTGCTGTGCCCGAGCGTTCGGGTACTTCCAGGTCGTTGGAGGTGCCCCAGGTTCGGAGCCGCTGTTCGCTTCTGCTGCATCGTCCTTGGAGCTGTGTTGGCCGAGGAGGCTGGCGTTGACCGAACGGGAAGGTGACCGAACGGGAAGGGCGCACGGACCATCCCGTGCGCCTTTCCTTACGGATTCCCGCACCCGTCAGGTGTGCGGGCATCCCTCCGGGATCACTCTGGGATTCACTGGGCGGGGGTTTCCGAAGCGGTGTCCGCGCCGGAGCCCTCGTCCTCGTCGTTGACCACGATCAGGCTGATCTTGCCGCGGCTGTCGATGTCAGCGATCTCGACCCGCAGCTTGTCGCCGACCTTGACGACGTCCTCGACCTTGCCGATGCGCTTGCCGTTGCCCAACTTCGAGATGTGCACCAGGCCGTCCTTGCCCGGCAGCAGCGAGACGAACGCGCCGAACGCGGCCGTCTTGACTACCGTGCCGAGGAAGCGCTCCCCGACCTTGGGCAGCTGCGGGTTGGCGATGGCGTTGATCCGGTCGATCGCGGACTGCGCGGAGGGCCCGTCGGCGGCACCGACGTAGATCGTGCCGTCGTCCTCGATGGTGACGTCCGCGCCGGTCTCCTCGGTGATCGTGTTGATCATCTTGCCCTTCGGGCCGATCACCTCGCCGATCTTGTCCACCGGGATGTTGATCGAGGTGACCCGCGGTGCGTGCGGGCTCATCTCGTCCGGCGACCCGATCGCCTCGGCCATCACCTCCAGGATGGTGAACCGCGCGTCGCGGGCCTGGCCCAACGCCTGCGCGAGCACCTCGGAGGGGATGCCGTCCAGCTTCGTGTCCAGCTGCAACGCGGTGACGAACTCCCGGGTGCCGGCCACCTTGAAGTCCATGTCGCCGTAGGCGTCCTCGGCGCCGAGGATGTCGGTCAGCGCGACGTAGCGGGTCTCGCCGTCGACCTCGTCGGACACCAGACCCATGGCGATGCCCGCGACCGGCGCCTTCAACGGCACGCCGGCGTTGAACAGCGACATCGTCGAGGCACACACCGAGCCCATGGAAGTGGACCCGTTCGACCCGAGCGCCTCCGAAACCTGGCGGATGGCGTACGGGAACTCCTCCCGGCTGGGCAACACCGGGATCAGTGCGCGCTCGGCCAGCGCGCCATGGCCGATCTCCCGGCGCTTCGGCGAACCCACCCGACCGGTCTCACCGGTGGAGTAGGGCGGGAAGTTGTAGTGGTGCAGGTAACGCTTGGCGGTCTCCGGCCCCAGGCTGTCGATGGTCTGTTCCATGCGCAGCATGTTCAGCGTGGTCACGCCCATGATCTGGGTCTCACCGCGCTCGAACAGAGCCGAACCGTGTGCCCGGGGGATCGTGCCGACCTCGGCGGAGAGACTGCGGATGTCGGTGACCCCGCGACCGTCGATGCGGATCTTGTCGCGCAGGATGCGCTGGCGCACCAGCTTCTTGGTCAACGCGCGGAAGGCGCCGCCGACCTCCTTGTCCCGCCCTTCGAACCGCTCGCCCTCGCCGACGCCGACCCGCTCCAGGCACAGCTGCTTGATCTCGTCGAGCCGGTTCTCCCGCTCCTGCTTGGCGCCGATCGCCAGCGCCTCGGCCAGCTCGCCGGACACCGCCTGCTCGACGGCGGCGTAGGCGTCGTCGGCGTACGCCGGGAACACCGGGTACTCGGCGGTGGCCTTGCCGGCGGCCTCGGCGAGCTGCTGCTGCGCCTCGCACAGCGTGCGGATGAACGGCTTCGCCGCTTCCAGGCCCTCGGCGACGACCTCCTCGGTCGGCGCCTGCGCGCCGCCGGAGACGAGCTGGATGGCCTGCTCGGTGGCCTCCGCCTCGACCATCATGATCGCGATGTCGTTCGGACCGCTCCCAACGATCCGGCCGGCGACCACGATGTCGAAGACCGCGTTCTCCAGCTGCTCGTAGGTCGGGAACGCCACCCACTGGTTGGTGCCGTCCGCCTGGTCGTGCACCAGCGCCATCCGGGTGCCCCCGATCGGCCCGGAGAACGGCAGCCCGGACAGCTGGGTGGAGGCGGACGCGCCGTTGATCGCCAGCACGTCGTAGGCGTCGTTGGGGTTCAGGCTCAGCACCGTGACCACGACCTGCACCTCGTTGCGCAGACCGTCCACGAAGGACGGACGCAGCGGCCGGTCGATCAGCCGGCAGGTCAGGATCGCGTCGGTGGACGGCCGCCCCTCACGGCGGAAGAACGAGCCGGGAATGCGCCCGGCCGCGTACATGCGCTCCTCGACGTCCACCGTCAGCGGGAAGAAGTCGAAGTGCTCCTTGGGCTGCTTGGATGCCGTGGTGGCCGACAGCAGCATGGTGTCGTCGTCCAGGTAGGCGGCGACGCTGCCGGCTGCCTGCTTGGCCAAGCGGCCGGTTTCGAACCGGACGGTACGTTTGCCGTACTTGCCGTTGTCCAGGACGGCGGTCGACTCGTACACGCCCTCCTCAGCGGACTGCGGATCAGTCAATGCCATTACTCCTCGTCTCAGGGCCACGGCACCTTCGGTGATCGCGTCCCCGACGAGGCCGGTCATCGATCGAAGCCCTCGGCAGCCTGAGCTTCCGAGGGCCACTACCGAGGACCGGCGGACGCCTCCCGCGACGGTGCGTGGCCTTCTCTCCTCGCGCCAGCGTTGTCTGTCGCTACAGCGTGTGGCTTCGGCGCGCGGTGCGCCAGGGGGAGCGACCCGTGGCCGCTCCCCCCAAGCTTGTCAACGGCGCAGGCCGAGTCGTGAAATCAACGATCGGTAGCGCTCGATGTCGACCTTCGCCAGGTAGTTCAGCAACCGCCGGCGACGGCCGACCATGAGAAGCAGACCACGCCGGGAGTGGTGGTCGTGCTTGTGCACCTTCAAGTGCTCGGTCAGCCCAGTGATCCGATTGGTCAGCAGGGCCACCTGGGCCTCCGGCGAACCAGTGTCGGACCCGTGCACCCCATAGTCGGAGAGGATCTGCTTCTTCTGCTCAGTGGTCAGCGCCACGAAGTAACTCCTTGTCACACCGTTCCGTGCAGGACCCGTCTGCTGCGCGGCTCACAACCCCGCGCCGGGCCGGTCAGTGATGGCCGCCACGGACCGCAGCCACACTCAAGCACCAGCGTATCAGGCAGTACGGCCTATTCTCGGTACCCGCTAGACGGACGAGTCGGGCGTTTCGACCCCGTCATCCGGCCCGGTACCGCTGGTCAACGGCACCCGGTGCACCGTCTCGTACACCGGACCGGACCGGCCAAGATCGCTACGCACGAGAGTGATCTCGGCGGCGGTCCACCACGGCCCCCGGTACTCGTCGAACAGCGCGGCCAGGCCGCGAGCGGCCCGGCCCCGGCCCCAGCGCGCCACCGTCAGGTGGCCGACGTAGTCGTGCGGGTCCGCGCCGGCCGCGCGCACCAGCCCGCGCAGGGCGGCCTCGGCGTGCTCGGTGGCGAACTGCACGCCGATCCACAGCACGCTACCGAACGTGCCCGCCGAGGCCAGCCGCAGTCGCGGCGGGCCGAACTCCGGGTTCGTGCGGGTCAGCCGCCCCACCCTGCGGGAGAGCCGGTCGGCCAGCCAGTTCGGGTCGGCGTTGTCGCCGTGGAAGCACAGCGTCAGATGCCACCGGTCAGCCGGGATGAACCGGAAGCCGCGCAGCCGGCCGGTGGCCTCCTCCAGCGCGCCGGCCTGCTTCGTACGCACCCGCCGAAGCTCGCGATCAAGGTCGTGACCAGCGTCCTCCGGCAGCCACAGCGCAGTGAAAAGCCGCATGACCCAGCGTGGCACGCCACGGCACGCGCTGGCAGCGCCGTCCTAGGGCGTTTCCCCTGCCGCCGCCCGCCGCAGCAGGTTCGCCAGCGACGGGTACCGGCTCGAGAGCATCTCCGCGGCGGATTCCAGCTCGCTCGGCCGGGCGACATCACGCAGGATCGGCCAGGCGACCTCCTCGCCCTTGGCATACGCCACCGGGAGGTTGTCCCGGCCGACCGACGGCCGGGAGTTCCGCACGTCTTCGAGGGCCTGCTTCATCGCCGCCGAGTCGCCCTCGGCTACTCCGGGGGTGAGGACCTTGCGTTCCAGCATCACCAGCCGAGCCAGCACGGACGGGTTGCCGATCTTGGCGCGACGGCCACTCATCACCTGGCTGAGCATCGGCGCGCTGATGCCCAGTACCTCGGCGAGTTGCGCCTGGGAGATACGGAAGGCCACCACCAACCGGCGTGCCCGGTCCCCGAGCGGCTCGCCGTACCACTGGCGCTGCAACGCGAGGTTGCGCGCCACGACCTTCTGATCCTCCACCGTCACTCCCCAGGCACAACCGATGATCCCGGCATGATCATCCCGATCATGATCGCAGTCCCTTAGTCTGGAGATCCTGCCAGGTCAGGACCTTCGGTTGGGGCGAAACCCGAAAACCTCTCCAGCCGGAGGGGACCATCCGGTTACTGGGTAGGACCGGTTACTGGGTAGGACCGGTTACTGGGTAGGACTACTGGGGCACGTCCAGGATCTTGCGGGTCTGCGCCACATCCCGGTCCATCTGCTCGATCAGCTCCTCGGCGGAGTTGAACCGGACCATGCCTCGCAGCCGGCGCACGAAGTCGAGCTCGACGTACTCGCCGTAGAAGTCGGTGTCCACGTCCAGCACGTACGCCTCGATGCGGCGCTCGCGGCCGGAGAACGTCGGGTTGGTGCCCACCGACACCGCAGCCGGCAACGGCGCGGCCGGTTCCGGCTCACCCTCCACGTGATGGGTGAACCAGCACGCGTAGATGCCGTCCGCCGGCACCGCCATGTGCTCCGGGCAGGCCAGATTCGCCGTCGGATACCCCAGTTCACGCCCGCCCCGGCCGTCGCCACGGACGATGATCCCTTCCAATCGGTGGTAGCGGCCCAGCGCGGCCGACGCCGCCTCGACGTCCCCGGCGTCCACACACGACCGGATATAGGTCGAGGAGAAGGTGATCTCGGCCTCGCCGGCGCCCAGCGGTTGCCCCTGGGCGGCGAGCAGCTTCGCCGGCTCGACCTCGAAGCCGAACCGCTCCCCCAGAGTCCGCAGCAGGTCGATGTTGCCGGCCGCGCGGTGCCCGAAGGCGAAGTTCTCGCCCACCACGATCACGGCGGCGTGCAGCCGCTCCACCAGGATCTCGTGCACGAACTCGTCGGGGGGCATCCGGGACAGCTCCGGCGTGAACGGCAGCACGCAGAACACGTCCACGCCGAGCTGCTCGATCAGGTCGGCGCGCCGCCGCAGGGTGGTCAGCTGCGCCGGATGGCTGCCGGGACGCACGACCTCGGCCGGATGCGGGTCGAAGGTCACCAGCACACACGGCAGACCGCGTGCGCGTGCCCGCTCGACCGCCTGGCCGATGAGCTGCTGGTGCCCCCGGTGCACTCCGTCGAACACACCGATCGTCACGACGCACCGGCCCCAGCCGCCCGGCAACTGCTCCATACCACGCCAACGCTGCACGTCTAGAAGCCTAACGTTCTTGCTGTGGCGTACTGGCGCTCCCGCGCCGTCCGGGTTGTCGTCTTCGACGTTGAAGGCGTCGCCCCATTGCGCCGAGGTGATCAGAAACACGTCAGCTGGCGGGGGCCAGCACCAGGACCGGACGGGCGCTACGGCCTTGATCACAGGCCAGCGCGATCGCGGTGCCGTCTGGGCCGAAAACCCCGTACGTCCCCGCCAGCCCCGACGCGGGGATCAGCTGACCATGCGACAGCGCTCGTGCGGCGACCGCGTCGACATCGCTTCGTGCGAAGGCGGTAGCCACCGCCTCATCCAGCCCCATCGACAGCCCCGGCTCGGCTTCCAGTCGCTCCAGCGTCCGGGCCGTGGCCAGCCCGAACGGGCCGACGCGGGTCCGGCGCAGCTCCCCGAGATGCCCGCCGACACCGAGCCGCTCCCCCAAATCGCGTGCCAGCGCCCGGACGTACGTACCCGACGAGCACTCCACCAGCACGTCCAGCTCGGTACGGGTCTGCGCACGCCTCAACGCGAGAACGTCGAACCGCGACACGGTGACCAGACGCGCGGCAAGCTCGACCGACTCGCCGTTGCGCGCGAGCTCGTACGCGCGCTTGCCGTTGACCTTGACCGCGCTGACCGCGCTGGGCACCTGCTGGATCTCGCCGGTCAGCTCCGCGACGCCCGCGTGGATGTCCGACTCGGACACCCCGGACGCATCCACTGTGGACAGTTCGGTGCCCTCGGCGTCGTCCGTCGTCGTCGCCGCCCCTAAGCGGATCGTCGCGAGGTACACCTTGGTGTCCAGCGCCAGGTGTCCCAGCAGCTTCGTCGCCCGTTCCAGCCCGAGCACGAGCACGCCGGTGGCCATCGGGTCGAGCGTGCCGGCGTGACCGACCTTCCGGGTGCCCATGATCTTCCGCACCCGAGCGACGACGTCATGCGAGGTCATACCGGCGGGCTTGTCCACGATGAGCAGGCCGGGAGGCACGGCGGGGCGCTTGGATCGACGGTCAGATGCGGACACGGCGAATCATCCTATGCCTCCGCGACGGCCACCCCGGCACCCGCTGGCGTCACCCCGACGACCGCCCACCGACCCGAACGGGCGCGAAGGAGCAGGGCAGCCAGGCGCAAGAGCAGGAACAGGGTCAGACCGACCCATATCCCGATCAGACCCCACCCGAAGGCCAACGACAACCAGATCATCGGCAGGTAGCCGACGAGAGCGCTCAGCATGGTCGCGGTCCGCAGGTAGGCCGCGTCACCCGCGCCGAGCAGCACTCCGTCGAGCGCGAAGACGACTCCGGCCACTGGCTGCTGTACGACGAAGAACCACCACACGTACCCCACTTGGCGCAAAACCCCGGGATCGTCGGTGAACACTCCCGGCAGGACGGCGGTCATCGCCGCGAACGTCACTGCCAGCACCACCCCGAGCCCCAGGCCGTACCAGGTGACCTGCCGCGCGACACCCCGGGCACGGCTGTCTGATCCGCCGCCGAGCGCTGCTCCGACCAGCGACTGCGCCGCGATCGCGAGCGAGTCGAGGACCAGAGACAGGAACATCCACAGCTGCCAGACGACCTGGTGTCCGGCGGCGGCGTCCGCCGAAGTGCGGGCAGCGACCGAACTCGCGGACAGGAAGCACACCTGGAACGACAGGCTGCGCAGCACCAGGTCCCGGCCCATGCCGAGCTGGGCACGCATCGCCGCTGGTCGCGGCCGCAGCGGCGCCCGCTCGGCCACCAGCGCGCGCAGGAACAGGCCCGCGCCCACCGCCTGGCCGATCAGGTTCGCGGCGGCCGAACCCACCACCCCCCACCCGGCCGGATACACCAGGATCGGGCACAGCGCGGCGGAGACACCGTTGCCGGCCAACACATAGCGCAGCGGACGCACCGTGTCCTGCACCCCGCGCATCCAGCCGTTGCCGGCCATGGTCACCAGCACCAGCGGCGCCCCGAGCAGCGCGACCCGCAGCCAGGTCACCGCAGCGCCCGCGACGGCGCCCGGCCCGGCCATCGCGGTCGCGACCGGCCCCGCCACGAGCTCGCCGACCAGCAGCAGCACCGCACCCACGGCCAGCCCGAGCCAGCTGGCCTGCACGCCTTCCGCGACGGCGTCCCTGCGGCGGCCAGCGCCGTGCAGCCGGGCGGTGCGTGCCGTGGTGCCGTAGGTCAGGAAGGTCAGCTGCGAGGACACCAGCGTGAACAGCGTGCCGCCGAGCGCGAGACCGGCCAGCGGGATCGCGCCCAGATGCCCCACAACGGCGGTGTCGATCAGGACGTACAACGGCTCCGCCGCGAGCACGCCGAGCGCCGGAATCGCCAGCGCCAACAACCGGCGCACGGGCACGCGGTCACCGGTGACGGACACGGCGCCTCCTCGGCTTACTGCCAGACACATGCAGGGGCAAACAGATGGCAGGAAAATGGTAGGCGCGGCGTCTGACAGCCACAGGCAGAGAAGTCAGCCGGCGCACGTCACGGCAGCAGGGGTGCCGTCTCCAGCGCGTTCCGCAGCGTGGCCAGGACGTCGTCCGCCGAGCCTTCGGCGGTGAACCCGGACGCGAGACGATGCCCGCCGCCACCAGCGGTGGTCGCCGCCCGGCCCACGTCGATGCGGCTGTCCGCGCGCAGCGACACCGACCAGCGCCGCGGTGCGATCTCCTTGAGCACCGCTGTCACCTCGGCCTCGCTGGTCGTGCGGACGATGTCCACAACGCTGTCGATCTCCTCGTTGTGCATGCCGTCGGAGTCGGCGAGCCGGACGGTGGCGTGCGCCAGCCCGAGACCTCGCGCCGCCGCCGGTTCCAGGCGTGCCTCGCCCAGCACGCTCGCGAGCATCCGCAGCCATCCGAACGGGTGGGTGTCCATCAGCCGCCGAGTCGTTGCCTCCGCGTCGACACCGGCCCCGAGCAGCCGGGCCGCGGTGTGGTGCGTCGCCGGCCTGGCGTTGCGGAACGAGCGCGTGTCGGTCACCAGACCGGCGTACAGGCACCGGGCGAGATGCTCGTCCAACTCGGCGCCGAGTTCGTCGAGCAGCCGGAGCACGATGAGCACCGTCGCCTCGGCGCGCTCGTCGACCAGGTGGTGGGTGCCGAACCGGGTGTTGCCCACGTGGTGATCGATGACGACGACGTCCCCGCCGGCCGCGATCGTGTCCTTCACCCGGTCCGCGAGCCTGCCCAGCCGCTGCTTGCTGCCAGTGTCGAGCACGACGAGCAGCGGCGGAGCGGCAGGCACGTCATCCACCGGGACGATCAGGTCCACGTCGTCGAGTTCGCGAAGCGAGCGCGGCGGCTGGTCCGGCATTCCGAAGGACACCCGCACGGTCGCACCCCGCCGGTGCAGCAGCGTCCCCAGCGCCAGCGCGCTGCCGAGCGCGTCGGCATCCGGGTTGATGTGTGCGAACAGTGTCACGTCGGGCGCGTGGCTGAGCAGCCCCGCCACGGCGGCGAAGTCCTCGCCGGTCGGGGCACCGGCGGGTGCCCGTTCTGGCGCGGGCGTCGTCCCCGGTTGCCGAATCACTCGTCCACCTCCACCGCAGCCCGCTCGGGCGAGCCGGCTGTAGGTACAACGCACCTGAACTCGCGCCGTGACTCAACCACCCTGTGGCCCACGCCCCAGATCACCAGCGCGTTCCGTACTCACCCCGTCACCGCCGGAGATTTCCTCGTCCTCCGCCCGGTACGGATCGGGGTCACCGGCATGCTCGGCAGTGGAGGCCAGGCGGGCCACCTCGGCGTCCGCCTCCCTGGCCCGCGCTAACAGCTCGTCCACCTTGCGGGCGTGCGTCGGTACGGTGTCCGCGACGAAGGTCAGCGTCGGGGTGAACCGAATCCCGGTGTGCTGGCCGACCCGGGAACGCAGGACGCCGGTCGCGCTGGCCAGCGCCACCGCCGTTGCCGAGTAGTCCCGCTCGTCGCCCAACACGGTGTAGTACACAGTGGCGTCCCGCAGGTCCGCCGTCACCTTCGCATCGGTGATCGTCACCATCGCCAGGCGCGGGTCCTTGATCTCGTGCTCCAGACCGGAAGCCACGATCTGTACGATCCGCTTGGCGAGTCTGCGAGCGCGCGCCGTATCCGCCACGGCGCTCCTCCTGTCGTCAGTCAGTCTTCGGGGCCCAGCATGCGCTGTCGGGCTGAAAGCAGTTCCAACTCTGGATGGCCAGCCACGGTCCGTTCACACGCATCCAAGATCTCGCGCACATGCGCCGCGTCGGCGGACACCGCCGACACGCCGATCAGCGCGCGGCGGTAGAGATCCTGGCCGCCCGCCTCAGCGACGGAGACCTCGAACCGGCGCCGCAGCTCGGACACGATCGGGCGCACGACGGCGCGTTTCTGCTTCAACGACCGTACGTCGCCGAGCAGCACGTCCAGTTCCAACGCTCCGACGTACATGGCGGCCACCTCAAGGTCCCGGCACCGCTGCGGGGCCCGGTCTCCCAGGTCCCGCAGCGGTAGCTGGCGATCAGCTCCGCGGCTTCTCGCGCATCTCGTAGTTCTCGATGACGTCACCGATCTTGATGTCGGAGAACGACCCGAGAGTCAGACCGCACTCGAAGCCATCCCGGACCTCGGTCGCGTCGTCCTTGAACCGCTTCAGCGAGTTGACACTGAGGTTCTCGGCCACCACGACGCTGTCTCGGAGCAGCCGGGCCTTGGCGTTGCGGCGCATGATGCCGGAGCTGACCATGCAGCCCGCGATCGTGCCCACCTTCGAGGACTTGAAGACCTCGCGGACCTCCGCCCGGCCGAGCTCGACCTCCTCGTAGACCGGCTTGAGCATGCCCCTGAGAGCCTGCTCGATGTCGTCGATCGCCTGGTAGATCACCGAGTAGTACCGGATCTCCACGCCTTCGCGGTTGGCGACCTCGGCCGCCTTGCCCTCGGCGCGCACATTGAAGCCCAGAACGATCGTGTTCTCGGCGGTGGCGAGGTTGATGTCGCTCTCGTTGATGCCACCGACACCACGGTGGATCACCCGCAGCTCGACCTCGTCGCCCACCTCGATCTTCATCAGGGACTCCTCAAGCGCCTCGACGGTACCCGAGTTGTCGCCCTTGATGATCAGGTTGAGCTGGCTGGTCTCCTTGAGCACCTTGTCCAGGTCCTCCAGGCTGACCCGCTTGCGCTTGGCCGCGTTCTGCGCCTCGCGGATGCGGCTGGCCCGCCGGTCCGCGATCTGCCGGGCCACCCGGTCCTCGTCCACGACCAGGAACGTGTCACCCGCGCGGGGCACCGAGGTGAACCCGATGACCTGCACCGGGCGTGCCGGTGTCGCCACCGTCAGGTCCTCGTCGTGCTCGTTGATCATCCGGCGGACGCGACCGTAGGCGTCACCCGCGACCACCGAGTCACCGACCCGGAGCGTCCCGCGCTGCACCAGCACGGTCGCGACCGGACCGCGACCACGGTCCAGGTGCGCCTCGATCGCGACACCCTGGGCCTCCATGGTCGGGTTGGCCCGCAGGTCCAGCGCCGCGTCGGCGGTCAGCAGGATCGCCTCCAGCAGCTGCTCGATGTTCTGGCCCTGCTTCGCGGAGATGTCGACGAACATGGTGTCGCCGCCGAACTCCTCGGCCACCAGGTTGTACTCGGTGAGCTGCTGGCGGATCTTGCCCGGGTTGGCGCCCTCTTTGTCGATCTTGTTGACCGCCACCACGATCGGCACACCGGCCGCCTGGGCGTGGTTGACCGCCTCCACCGTCTGCGGCATCACGCCGTCGTCGGCGGCGACCACGAGCACGGCGATGTCGGTCGACTTCGCACCACGGGCACGCATCGCGGTGAACGCCTCGTGACCCGGGGTGTCGATGAAGGTGATCGGCCGCTCCTTGCCTTCCAGCTCGGTGACGACCTGGTAGGCACCGATGTGCTGGGTGATACCACCGGCCTCGCCCTCGTGGACGTTCGAGCGGCGGATCGTATCCAGCAGCCGGGTCTTACCGTGGTCGACGTGACCCATGACGGTCACCACCGGGGGTCGCGCCGCCAGCTGGTCGTCCGTGCTCGACTCGTCCCCGAAGGTGAGGTCGAACGACTCCAGCAGCTCGCGGTCCTCGTCCTCCGGGCTTACGATCTCGACCTGGTAGTTCATCTCCTGGCCGAGCAGCTCCAGGACCTCGTCGGAGACGGACTGGGTCGCGGTCACCATCTCACCGAGGTGGAACATCGCCTGCACCAGCGACGCCGGGTTGGCGTTGATCTTCTCGGCGAAGTCGGTCAGCGAAGCACCACGGCGCAGGCGGACGGTCTCGCCGCCCCCGCGCGGCAGGCGGACACCGCCCACCGACGGTGCCTGCATGTTCTCCATGTACTCCTGGCGCTTCTGCCGCTTCGACTTGCGGCCGCGCTTGGCCGGGCCACCGGGCCGGCCGAACGCACCGGCCGTACCGCCGCGACCACCGGGACCGCCACGGCCACCGCCGCCGCCGCCCGGACGGCCACGGAAGCCGCCGCCACCACCGGCGGGCGGGGCACCGACGGAACCGCCGCCACCACCGCCACCGCGGAAGCCGCCGCCACCACCGGGACGACCGCCACCACGGCCACCGCCACGGCCACCACCGGGACCACCGCTGGGGCCACCAGAACCCCCACCGGGGCCGCCGGAGCGCGGCGGGCGGGACGGCATCATGCCCGGATTCGGACGCGGCGGCATCATGCCCGGATTCGGACGCGAACCGCCGCCCTCACCGCGCGGTGCACCGGACGTGGACTGGCCACCGTCGCGCTGGCCGCCCTGGCGTTGCGGCTGGTCGCCCGAGCGACCGCCGCCACGGCCGCCCTGACCTCGACCGGGGCCACCGCCACCCGGGCGGGGGCCAGCCGGCCGCTGCTGCGGCGCGCCGCTGCCGACGCCGAACGGGTTGTTGCCGACGCGCGGCGAACGCGGTCCAGGCTTCGGGGCCTGCGGCTTCGGCGGCACAACGCCGTCGCCGCCACCGGACTTGGGACCCGGCTTCGGGCCCTGGCCCGGCTTCGGACCTGGCTTGGGGGCCTTGCCGCCGTCGTCCTTGGTGCTCGACTTCGACTTGGCCGGGCCAGCCGCCGAGGTGTCGGACGGCGTGGCGGTACCGGCCTCGGAGGGCGCCTCCGCCCCCGAGTCGGCCGACGTGCGCGCGGCCGGGACGTCGGTCTGCTTGTCGGCCGGCGCCTGCGTGCGTGGGCCGGGGCGCGGCCCCGGCTTCGGGCCGGGCTTGGGCCGGTCGCCGTCGGCCGTCTTCGGCCCGGGCTTGGGCGCGCCGACGGCACCGTTGGTCTTGGGTTCCGTAGCCGGGCTGGCCGCTTCCGGGGCGCTGGGCTTGGCCTCGGCGGACTTCTTCGAAGCGCCGTCGGACTTCGCGCCCTTGCCTCCGGCCTTGCCAGCCGGCTTTCCGGCGTCGGCCTTCTTGCCGTTGCTCTGGAACGCGTCACGCAGCCGCCGCGCGACCGGTGCCTCCACCGTGGAGGACGCAGACTTCACATACTCGCCTTGCTCGGCGAGCTTGTTCAATACTTCCTTGCTGGTTACACCGAGCTCTTTCGCTAGCTCGTGCACGCGGGCTTTGCCTGCCACTGCTCTCCTCGTCTGGTGAGGCCGGCGGCAGTCCCGCTCGACCTCGTCCTATTGCCGATGCGCGTTCATGGCGTCAGCTTCACGGCTGATTCATGACGGGTCGACCTGCTTCCTTCAACTGCCTGGCGCGGGAGGGTCCCGCGTCGGTCAATGCGTGAGCTTGCGCTCCACATGAGCGTGGACTGCTGAGGTGTCCACCGGTCCGGGCACCCGCAACGCCCGGGGGAACGCCTTGCGGCGTTCCGCCAGGCGCAAGCACGCCGGGTCAGGGTGCAACCAGGCTCCCCGTCCCGACAGCCGGCGCCGTGTATCGGGGACCGCGACACGCCCATCGCTGAAACGCTCAGCACCGAGGTCCTCAGGACCAAGATCCCCAGCGTGGGTCTCCGCAGCCGCAACAGCCACCACTCGTAACAATTCGGAGGACAACGCCCGGGACCGGCACCCGACACACGTTCGAACCGGCACCGAAAGCTCCCTCCCCTGCTCCAGGGTACCGGCGGCACACGCCGAATCGAGGTGCTTTCGGGCACCGGAACGCTGTGTGAGGATTTTCGCTCCCGTACGTCGCGCCACTGGCGATTCTAACCTGTTGGTCTTACTCCGCCGAACCCACCGTGGGGAGATCATCGGCAGGCTCCGCGCCGACCGCGCCCGCCGGCCCACCAGCGGGGGTCGTCGGCAGCGCGGGGTTGCCCGCGGTGGTGGTCGGCGAGCTCGGGTCGGCGTCGCTGCGGATGTCGATCCGCCACCCGGTCAGGCGGGCGGCCAGCCGCGCGTTCTGCCCCTCCTTGCCGATCGCCAGGGACAGCTGGAAGTCCGGCACCACGACCCGGGCGGTCTTCGACCGCTCGTCGACCACCTCCACCGACATCACCTTCGCGGGCGACAGCGCGTTGCCCACAAAGGTCGCGGGGTCGTCCGAGTAGTCGATGATGTCGATCTTCTCGCCACCGAGCTCGCTCATCACGTTGCGCACCCGAGCACCCATCGGCCCGATGCACGCGCCCTTGGCGTTCACTCCGCTGACGTTGGAGCGCACCGCGATCTTCGACCGGTGCCCGGCCTCCCGCGCGACCGCCGGGATCTCCACCGTGTCGTCCGCGATCTCCGGCACCTCCAGCGCGAACAACCGGCGCACGAGGTTCGGGTGGGTGCGCGACAGCGTGATCTGCGGGCCCCGGGTGCTGCGGGACACCCCGACGACGTAGCACTTGATGCGCGTGCCGTGCTCGTAGCGCTCACCCGGCACCTGCTCGGCGGCCGGGATCACCCCCTCGCTCTCCCCGACCTGGACGATGACCATCCCGCGGGCGTTGGCCCTCGCGTCCCGCTGGATGACGCCCCCGAGAATCTCGCCCTCCTTGGTGGAGAACTCGCCGAAGGTCTTCTCGTGCTCGGCGTCGCGCAGCCGCTGCAGGATGACCTGCCGGGCGGTGGTCGCGGCGATCCGACCGAACCCCTCCGGGGTGTCGTCCCACTCCTCGGAGACGGTGCCGTCCTGGTTCACGCTGTGCGCGAGCACGCGGACGATGCCGGTCTTGCGGTCCACCTCGACCCGGGCGTGCGGCTCGTGGCCCTCGGTGTGCCGGTAGGCGGTGAGCAGCGCTGACTCGATCGCTTCCAAGACCGTCTCGAAGGGGATGTCCTTGTCGCGTTCGATCGCTCGCAGCGCGGCGATGTCGACGTTCACTTCGAGTCCTCCGTGTCCTCCCGGTCGTTCCCCTCCTGGGAAACGCCGCCCGCAGCCCGCTTGAGCTCCTTCAGCTCGTCCGCCGGTGGCTGCTGGAACTCCACCTGCACCACCGCGCGGTCGATGTCGGCGTAAGCCAGCCGGCGCACCTCGCCGGAGACCAACACCAGGACACCGTCATCATCGGCTTCCCCGGCCCGGCCGACCAGCTCGGACCCGTCCACCAGGTGGACTCGCACCAGCCGGAACCGGGCCCGCCGCCAATGCCGTGGCTTGGTCAGCGGACGGTCCACGCCCGGTGAGGTCACCTCCAGTGTGTACGGACCGGCGAGCACATGGTCATGCGCGTCCAGGACTTTCGACACGGCACGGTTGGCCTCGGTCAGGTCGTCGAGCCCGACGCCCTGCTCGGCATCGACGATGACCTTCACCAGCCGGCGGCGACCGGCCGGTTGCACGTCGATGGATTCCAGGTCGAAGCCGGCGGCCGCGACCGCCTCGGCGACGACCGGTTCCAGCTGCGCGATGATCTCACCACGCGGCGGGCTGGGCACGTTGGCACTCCCAAGTCTCTGGCGGGTGCAGTCCGACATCTCACCGCTCGTGTCGCCCGAACTGGCAGGGTCACCCACGAGGATTCCTACCAGCAGCATCCCACTGAGGCGCCACGAACCGCCGCGACAGTGCTGCACCATTGACGGTCGCGGTCGCCCAGCGTATCGCGTCTTCCTGCGAACGGGCGCGCCGCGGACCTCGCTCGCGCGGCCTTGATCACGCCGGTGGCCGAACATCGGGTGCCCGCGCGTGCTCGCGCCGCCGGCTGGCAGGATGGCGGTTCGTGGAACTGCCCCGGCCCAGCGGCAGCCGCCTCGGGCGGCGGGAGGCGTTGCGCGCTGCCGTGTTGCTACCACTGGCCGCGAGCCTGAGCACGGCTTGTACCAGCACCGGCCCACCGCCACCGGACCCGTTGCAGGCGCTGGTGACCCGCGCCCGCTCGGATGCGGCCCTGGCCGAAGCGGTCGCCCAAACCCACCAGAGCCTCGCGGCGAAAGCGCACGCCGTCGCCGGGGACCGCAGCCAGCATGCGGGCGTCCTGCTGCACGAGGTTCAGCGGGTGAACCCGCCCGATCCCAAGCAGCCGCCTCCGGCGGCGCCGCCGGTTCCGCAGGTGCCGGCGTCCGAGACCGACGCGCACACGGCCCTGGTCCAGGCGCTGCGGGCCGCGCAGCAGCAGGCAGCCGACCTGGTCGTCGGTCTCCCGCCCTACCGCGCCGGGATCGTGGGCTCGGTGTCCGCGAGCTGCGGAAGTCTCCTGGAGGTGTTGATGTGAGCCCGGACAGCGCGAGCGCGCTGCGCGACGCCCTCTCCGCCGAGCACGTCGCCATCTGGACGTATGGCCTGGCCAGTGCGTTCGTCACCGAGCCGCGGGTGAGTTCCGCCGTGACCGACGCGCTGGGCAACCACAAGCAACAGCGGGACTCGACCGAGCAGCTGCTGGAGCAGGGGGGCGTGCCGGTGCCGCAGACCCAGCCGGCCTACACGCTGCCGCAGCCGGTCACCGACCAGGGCTCGGCGATCCAGGTGCTGATCGTCGCGGAGAACGACTGCCAGATCGGTTGGCGCTCGGTTCTGGAGCGCACCGATGCCGGTGACGCGGCGGCTCGCCGCATCGCGCTGAACGGCCTGACCGCCTCGGCGACCCGGGCGACGCGGTGGCGGATCACGATCGGTCAGGCTCCGGCGGCCACACCGTTTCCCGGCAAGCCGTAAGGGCGTTTCCGGGCAAGCCGTAAGGCTGTGATCAGCAAGGCTGTGATCAGCTCAGTGCGCCAGCCGCAGCGAGTCTGCCGTGATCTTCACCAACTCCGGGTCGTCACCGCGCTGGGTGCCGAAGTACTCGGACTTGCCCAGCACCACCGTCGAGCCGACGACCTTGGACGCGTAACCGTGGTCGCTGCGCAGGTTCGGCCACCCCGGACGCTTGGCGACGCCGGCCGTGACCAGATCCTCAACATTGCCGGTGCGATTCTCCCGTACGGTCCGTTCCAGCTGGACCGCCGAGTTCGGGTCCGGCATCCGCACCGTGACCAGCGACGTGAGCACCTGGGTCCCGTCCGGGGCACGTGTGGTGTAAAGGGCCCGGTCCATGCCGGTGCACGGGTACCGAGCGAAGAACTGCTTGATCTCGGCCGTGGACTCGCTCGCGCAGTTCGGCGTCGAATCCTGGAAGCCGGTGTCGCTGAACTGGAACGCCCCGGGCGGTGTTGTCGGCGGGGTTGGGGTGTGGTTTCCCGGCTTGAGCGCGATCCACAGCGTGCCTGAGATCACCGAAACCGCAAGCAACCCGAGCCCCCGCAGCAGCCACCCCACAGGAGTGATCCGGGTGCCGTCCCGTCGAACGGGCTCGCCGCCCGACCACGTGGGCGCTGCGGGTTGTGCGGTGGCGGGGTACTGCCCCGGGAACTGCCCGGTGGGCGCCGGCTGGCTCATCGCCGGTCCCGGCGGCGGCTGCCAATGACCCGCTGCCGGGTACGGCGCGGCTACGGCGGCTGGGGGTGACGCTGGCGCGGGTGCGCTGACCGGCCCGGCGGTGCCGGGTGCGGAAATGCGCGTGACAGCCTGGGCCACCTCCTGCCGCGACCCCAGCGGATTCGTTGGCGACCTGGTCCCGTCCCCCACGCGTTCTCCCACCGTGTGCCCTTCTGGATGTCCCTCGATCGCACGAACCGACTCGGCGACGAACCCGGCGTCGGCTCGCGGATACGACGCTGAGCCCGGACCAGCGGTCGAGGTAGATCCGGTCGATTCGCTGGGACGGGGGACGCCGGAGTGCTGCTCCGTCATCTCTTCGGGTGCTCCAGGCCGGTCCGACACGAGCACCTACCGTAGCGGTTGCGCGGCTTCCGCAGAACAGCACCGCCGCACAGCGGTGCCCGCCCGCCTTGGTTGTGACGAGGTGACGACCGGCCGGGCCTGACCCGCCCGACCCCCGCACACAGACCTCCTAGGCTGGGCATATGCGCAGCGAGGAGATCGAGATCAGGACCGGCTCATCGGAAACGGTGCGGGACCTGACCGCCGACTGCGACCGGTTCCTGCGGGGTATCGCGGCGGAGGACGGGTTGTTGCACGTGTGGGTGCCCCATGCCACCGCCGGGCTCGCCGTGATCGAGACCGGCGCGGGCAGTGACGAGGATCTGCTCGGCGCGCTGCGCGACCTGCTCCCGGCGGACTCCCGCTGGCGACACCAGCACGGCTCGCCCGGTCATGGTCGCGACCACGTGCTGCCCGCGCTGGTGCCGCCGTACGTCTCGGTGCCGGTGCTGGGCGGCAGGTTGGCACTGGGCACCTGGCAGTCGCTGTGCCTGGTGGACACCAACCGGGACAACCCGGCGCGCCGGGTGCGGCTGAGCTTCCTCGCCGGCTGAGATCACCGGACGATACCGTCGCGGAGACGGGGGCACGGGGATCGACAGGGACGTGGCGTGATGTGGCCGAGCGGCGGGCAGGACGGCAGGCGACCCGATCGTCCGAAGCAGCGCGGGCACGGTCAGCAGCCCTACCAGTTCACCGGCTCCTACAGCGGCCTTGGCATGTTCGAGGAGACCGAGGTCAACCGCCCGGTCACCCCGGTAGCGCGGGGCAACCGGAAACGGCCGGTGGCGTTCGCGGTGGCGGGGCTGACCGCCGGGATCATCGTTGGCAGCGTCGCCACCGGCGTGCTTCTCACGGGACACCGACCCACTCCGGTGGCGGCGCCAGCTCCGCCGAAGTCCTCCGAGCCGATGTGGACGCCCCCGCCGGCCCCAACCCCGCGCGTGCCGGGCTGGCGTGTCGGTTACAACCCGCTCGCGCAGCTCGCATACGACCTGCCACCGGACTGGAACGTCCGCTCGGACTCGGACGTCTGGACGCTGCCGCGACTCGGCGACATGACGTTCCGGGGGCTGGCCGAAGGGCCCGGATACTCCTGCGCCGGCCGACCCTACGTGCGCGGCCAGGCGGTCAGCACCATGGTCAAGCCGACCAAGCCGCTGGACCAGACCGCGACCGAGTTCGCCCAGTTCGTCGGCCAGGCGTTCTACACCGGCTCCAACCCCGCCGTACGGCCAGGCCCGCCGCAACCGGTCACAGTGGACGGAGTCGGCGGGGTCAAAGTGGACGCGGCGCTGACGATGCCGCCGGCGGCGCCCTGCCTGCCGACCGAGGCCCGAGTCGCGTCGATCGCGTTCCAGGGCAAGGACAGCTTCGTCGTCCTGGTCGTGGCCGAGGACAGTGCTGGTGGAGTGCCCCAACCACCCGCGCTCGGCAACGGGCAGGTGCAACAAGTGATCGGCAGTGCGCGCCCGGTACGCGGCTGACGAGTCCCGGATGTGACGCTGACCGTACGGTGATCCGCTGAGGGCACCGCGCGGGTAGCCTGTGGCCGCCACTTCTCGAACCCGGCCAAAGGGAGCCTGGAACCGACGATGTCCAGTGCGAACGGGTCCACTGCGTACAGGGCCACCGCAACAGCGTCCACCACCGCCGATTCCGTCCCAACCGAGCAGCCTTCCCGGACGCGCTGGCGGGATGTGCGGTCCTTCCTCCTGGAGTTCGCGCGCACGCCGACGCGCACCGCCTCAGTGCTGCCCAGCTCGCGGCATCTCGCCGAGCCGATGACCGCCCCGGTGCCGGAGCGCGGTCATCCCGTCGTCGTGGAACTTGGTCCGGGCACCGGCGCGTTCACGGCCGCGATCCAACGGCGCCTGGGCGACCGGGGCCGGCACCTCGCGCTGGAACTGAATCCGCGCTGGGCCGAGCTGCTGGGGTCGCGGTACCCCGGCGTCGACGTGGTGTGCGCGAACGCCAACGATCTGCCCGAGCTCCTGGCCGACCGGGGACTGGCCGCGGACGTGGTGGTCAGCGGCCTGCCCTGGGAGGCTTACGCCGCGACCACGGGAGGCACGACCCTGGTGGACAAGATCGCGGGAACTCTGACCAGCGACGGGGTTTTCACCCAGTTCGGCTACTCGTGGACTCGGTGGGCGTCGCCGGCCAAGCGTCAGATGGCGCAGCTGCGCGCCGCTTTCGAGGAAACGCTCACCAGCCGGACGGTGTGGCGCAACGTCCCACCGGCGCTGGTGCACGTCGCGCGCCGCCCCCGGTAGGCGCCCAGACCACTCTGGACGCCAGCGCTCAGCCGCGGACCCGCTCCACCAGGTGCTGCACGGCAGAGTCCACCGGGACCTCGGTCTTCGCGCCGCTGCGGCGGTCGCGGACCTCGACGACGCCGTTGGCCAGACCCCGGCCGATGACCAGGATCGTCGGCACGCCCAGCAGTTCGGCGTCGGCGAACTTCACGCCCGGCGAGACGGTCCGGTCGTCGTGCAGCACCTCGACGCCGGCCGCGTCGAGTTCGGCGGCGATCCGCTCGCCGGCTTGGCGCACGTCGTCGTCCTTGCCAGCGACCACCAGGTGCACGTCGAAGGGCGCCACCTCACCGGGCCACACCAAGCCCACCGAGTCGTGGCTCTGCTCGACGATGGCGGCAACCAGCCGGGAGACGCCGATCCCGTAGGAGCCCATCGTGATCCGCTTGGGTTTGCCGTCCTGGCCGAGCGCGTCCAGCGAGAACACGTCGCTGTACTTGCGGCCCAGCTGGAAGATGTGCCCGATCTCGATCCCCCGGGCCGCGACCAGCGTTCCCCGGCCGTCCGGCGACGGGTCGCCTTCCCGGACCTCGGCGGCCTCGACGGTGCCGTCCGGGGTGAAGTCCCGGCCGACGACCAGATCGACGACGTGGTGGTCCGGCTTGTCCGCACCGGTCACCCAGGCCGTGCCCGGCACCACCCTGGGGTCCACCAGGTACTGGACCCCGTTGTCCTGCAACGCCTTCGGGCCGATGTAGCCCTTGACCAGGAAGGGGTTCGCGGCGAAGTCGGCCTCCTCCAGCAGTGCCACCTCAGCGGGTTCCAGCGAGGCTTGCAGGCGCTTGAAGTCCACTTCACGGTCACCCGGCACGGCGACGGCGAGCAGCTGCCAGTCCTTCGCCCCGGGCTGGCGGGTCTTGACGAGCACGTTCTTCAACGTGTCGGCCGCCGTGAACTCGCGGTCCAGTCCCTCCGAGTTCAGGAAGTCCACCAGCGTTTCGATCGTGGGAGTGTCCGGGGTGTGGTGCACCTGGGCCGCCGGCTTGTCCTCAATGGACAGCGCGGGTGGCACCGGGGTGACCACGGCCTCCACGTTGGCGGCGAAGTCGGACTCGGTGGCGCGCACGAAGGTGTCCTCGCCGGTGTCCGCCTCGGCGAGGAACTCCTCGGACGCCGAACCACCCATCGCCCCCGAGGTGGCCTTGACGATCACGTACCGCAGTCCCAGCCGGTCGAAGATGCGGACGTAGGCGTCCCGGTGCAGCTGGTAGGAGTGGCTCAAGCCCTCGTCGTCAAGGTCGAAGGAGTAGGCGTCCTTCATGACGAACTCGCGGCCACGCAGGATGCCGGCGCGCGGGCGCTCCTCGTCCCGGTACTTCGTCTGGATCTGGTACAGGATGACCGGGTAGTCCTTGTAGGAGCTGTACTCGCCCTTGACCGCCAGCGTGAACAGCTCCTCGTGCGTCGGGCCGAGCAGGTAGTCGCCGCCCTTGCGGTCCTTGAGGCGGAACACGTTCGGCCCGTACTCGGTCCAGCGGTTGGTGGACTCGTAGGGCTCCTTCGGCAGCAGCGCGGGGAAGTGGATCTCCTGGCCGCCGATGGCGTCCATCTCCTCGCGCACCACCTGCTCGATCTTGCGCAGCACCCGCAGGCCCAGCGGCAACCATGAGTAGATGCCCGGAGCGACCCGGCGCACGTAACCGGCGCGCACCAGCAGCCGGTGGCTCGGGACCTCGGCCTCGGCCGGGTCCTCGCGCAGGGTACGCAGGAACAGCGTGGACATCCTCGTGATCACTTCTGGCTCGCTCCTCACTGGCGGCTGGCGCGGTCCGGGTCCCCACCGGCGGCGTAACTGTCCTCATTGGGGAGCGTAGCGAGCGCCGGCAAGCAGGTTTCCAGCGGATTCACCTCCCGGCGGTGCCGGGACGTTAGGTTGCCCCCATGGCGCTGATGATCGGAATGATCACGCTCGACTGCGCTCGGCCGCAGCGGCTCGCGGAGTTCTGGTGCCGGGTGCTGAACACGTCGATCGTGTCGGACTCCGGCGGGTTCGTGATGCTCGCGCCCAGCCCGACCGGCGGCCCGGCGCTGGGGTTGCAGCGGGTGCCCGAGCCGCGCGCCGGCAAGAACCGGGTGCATCTCGACTTCGGCGCCGACGACCGTTCCGCCGAGGTGCGGCGGCTGGTCGGGCTCGGGGCCACCGTGCTCGCGGAGCACCGGGCACCCGGGCTGGCCTGGACCGTACTGGCCGACCCGGAGGGCAACGAGTTCTGCGTCGGTGCCGAAGAAGCCGGTGCCCAAGAAGCCTGGGCCGAAGAAGCCGGGGCCCAAGAGGTCGGCGCCCAAGAATCGGGGTGACACCGGTCGACCGTTATGCTCGGCGGCCGTGCTCGTGCTGCTCCCACCTTCCGAGACCAAGGCCGCCGGGGGTGACGGCCCGACGCTGGACCTCGACACGCTGTCCGCACCCGAACTGAACCCCACCCGCCGCAAGCTGATCGAGGCGCTGGTGACGCTCGCCGACGACGTCCCGGCCAGCCTGGCCGCCCTGGGACTTTCCGAGCGTCAGGCGCCCGAGGTGGAGCGCAACGCGGCGCTGTGGGACGCGCCGACCCGGCCGGCACTGGAGCGCTACACCGGCGTGCTCTACGACGCCCTGGACGTCGGCTCGTTCACGGCTGCCGAGCGGCAGCGCGCCGACCGCCGGCTGGCGGTGGCCTCGGCCCTGTTCGGGCTGGCGCGTGGCGCCGACATGATCCCCGCCTACCGGCTCTCCGGCGGGACGGCACTGCCCGGGGTCGGGCCGCTGCGCGGCCTGTGGCGTCCGGTGCTCGAACCGGTCCTCGCCGACACCACCGAACTGGTCGTGGACCTGCGCTCGGGCGCGTACGCGGCGCTGGCCCGGATTCCGCATGCGGTCACCGTGCGTGTGCTCTCCGAAGACGCCACCGGCGCACGCAAGGTGGTCAGCCACCACAACAAGGCGCACAAAGGGAAGCTGACGCGGGCACTGGCGAGCGCCGAAAGCGAACCAGCGACCGTGCCGGACGTACTCCAGGTAGCCGCTGCGGCAGGACTGCGCATGGAGCGGGAAGGCCCACGTTCACTGGCCGTCCTCGTCGAAGCCTAGCCAGCTGAATCGATTTGTTTCGTCGAAGCGCCAAGACCGGCAAGAATATTGCAGTTGCCTACCAGTTTCGAAAGCAAGACCTTTTTCGAGAACAATTCGGTCAAGAACGCCCGTTCAGGGCAATCGAAAGCAGCCGCACGCACGCATCATGACCAGGTGAAACGTTTCGCCAGTTGCGATGCGATAAACATACGTTCTCTTGTCAGACAACGGGTTCCCTTCACAGCGTTTAACACTCAAGATTCGTCAATCAAAGGTAGGCAGTCGAGGTCACCGACAGCGACCGCGATCGGGGCCCACGAACGCCAGACTGGAAGGACTCACCGTGCCGCAGTCATCGCTTCAACAAGCAGCACCAGAGGCAGGGCCTCGCCTCAAACGGGACGTCGGGGTGCTGGGTCTGATGTTCTTCTCGCTGGGGTCGATCATCGGCTCCGGCTGGTTGCTCGGTGCGCTCACCGCAGCCAAAGCCGCAGGCCCAGCGTCCCTGCTGTCCTGGCTTCTCGCCGGGGTCATCGTGGTGATCCTGGCCCTCGTCCACGCCGAGCTCGGCGCCGCGTACCCGGGTGCCGGCGGTACGGCCCGCTACCCGAAGCTCGCCTTCGGTTCGCTGGCCGGATTCAGCGCCGGATGGGTCGGCTGGTTGCAGGCCGTGACGATCGCCCCGATCGAGGTGGAGGCGGCGCTGAGCTACCTCGACCACATCTACAAGGGGCTCGTCGATGACTCCGGCAATCTGACCTGGCCAATGGGGCTGGGCGTGGCCACGGCGCTGATGGCGGTGTTCACCATCATCAACCTCGTCGGCGTGCGGTGGCTGGCCGAGACGAACAACGTCACGGTGATCTGGAAGACAGCGGTGCCGATCGTGACCGTGATCGTGCTCGTCGCCGTCGCGTTCCACCCCGGAAACTTCAGCGCGGGTGGCGGTTTCGCGCCGTTCGGCGCGCACGGCGTGTTCGCGGCGCTGCCGCTGGGCGTGGTCTTCGCCATGCAGGGCTTTGAGCAGGCCGCCCAGATGGGTGGAGAGGCACGCCGGCCACACCGGGACCTGCCTCTCGCGATCATCGGTGCGGTACTCACCGGTACCGCGGTCTACATCGCACTGGAGATCGCCTTCGTCGGCGCTCTCGACCCCGGCAACCTGCTCCACGGGTGGAGCAACCCCATCTCCAAGGGCGACTTCGGACCGTACGCCGGGATCGCCTCCGGGCTGGGCCTGACCTGGCTGGCCGTGATCCTCTACATCGACGCGTTCATCTCGCCCGCCGGCACCGGTCTGATCTATCTGGGGACGTCGTCCCGGTTGTCCTACGCGATGGGTGACGAGCGGTTCCTGCCACGCGGCCTCACCCGGATCGGCAAGACCGGCATCCCGTGGGCCTCGGTCGTCCTGTCCTTCGTGGTCGGACTGGTCTGCCTGCTGCCGTTCCCGAGCTGGCAGAGCCTGGTCGGGCTGATCACTTCCGCGACGGTCATCATGTACGGCTTCGCGCCGATCACCCTGATGGCGCTGCGCAAGGCGGACCCGGACCGGAACCGCCCCTACCGGCTGCCGGCGGCCGAGGTGCTCGCGCCGCTGAGCTTCATCCTCGCCAACGAGATCATCTACTGGGCCGGCTGGTCCACCGACAGCAAGCTGCTGGTGTCCATCCTGATCGGCTACGTGATCTTCGCCGCGTACTACCCGTTCGGTCGGCGGCACACCCAGACGCCGCTGGACCCGAAGTCGCTGGCCTGGGTGTTGCCCTGGTTCGCCGGCCTGGGCGTGATCTCCTACCTCGGCCAGTACGACGGGCAGAAGGTCATCCCGGAGTGGGTCGACCTGGCGGTCGTCGCCGCGTTCAGCCTGGTGATCTTCTACGCCGCCGTGCGGATGGCGTTGCCGAAGGCCAAGATCGCCGCCAACATCGAGGCGGCGCTCGCTTCGGACTCCATCGCCGCCGACTGACGGGCTGACGGCGAGAGAACTCGCATCGGCATCAGCAGTCCCCGTGACCTCCACCGACGAGGAGGTCACGGGGACTGCTTCGCTGTCGTCTGGGTGCCGGGTCCTACCTCGGCCGCTGCTCGGGAGCCAGGGCGGCGACCGGCCCGATGACGATCACGGCCGGCGGCCGGACTTCCTCGGCACGTACGGTCTCGGCGACCTCCGCGAGCGTGCTGCGCAGGGCACGCTGGCTTCCCGTCGTGCCTTCCTGGATCACGGCGACCGGGGTGTCCGCTGGGCGCCCGTTCTTGAGCAGCACGGTCGCGAACTCGTCGACGCGCTGCACCGCCATCATGAGCACCAAAGTTCCCCGCAGCCGTGCCAGCGCCGGCCAGTCCACAAGGGACCTCTCGTCGTCCGGGCCGACATGCCCGGACACGACGACGACCTCGTGCGCGACCCCCCGGTGGGTCACCGGCACGTCCGCCACCGCCGGCGCGGCGAAAGCGCTGGTGACGCCGGGGACGACGGTCACCGGCACGCCGGCTTCGGCGCACGCGAGCAGTTCCTCGAACCCCCGGCCGAACACGTAGGGGTCGCCGCCTTTGAGGCGCACCACGAACCGACCGGCCTGGGCGTGCTCGATCAGCGTCCGGTTGATGACGTCCTGGTTCGCGGCCCGACCGTAGGGAATCTTCGACGCGTCGATGACCTCGACGTGCTGGCCGAGTTCGTCGAGCAGCTCGCGCGGTGCCAGCCGGTCGGTGACGACGACGTCGGCTTTGGCCAGCAGGCGCCGACCGCGCACCGTGATCAGGTCGAGCGCGCCGGGACCGCCACCGACCAGGGCCACGCCCGGGGCCGGCGGCTCGGCGTGTTCGTCCACGACGCCACTGTGCATCGCTTCCAGCAGCGCATCCCGCACCGCGGCGGAGCGGCGAGGGCGCCCGCCCGCGAGGACTCCCAGCAACAGCCCTTCATGCTCGGCCACCGCCGGCGTGACCGCGCTGCCCTGGGTCGCGTCGTCGGAGCGGACGCAGAACACCCGCCGCCGCTGCGCTTCGGCTCCGACGGCGGCGTTGACCGCCGCGTCCGAGGCCGCCGCCACGGCGTACCAGGCGCCGTCGAGGTCGCCGTCGGCATAGCCGCGGCGGTGCCAGGTGATCTCACCGGCGTCGGCCATCGCCTCCACCGCAGGCGTGGCCTGCGGAGCGACGACCTCGACCAGCGCCCCCGCGCCGACCAGCCTGGGCAGGCGGCGTTGTGCGACGGTGCCCGCGCCGACAACGACGACGCGGCGACCGGTGAGGTCGAGTCCGGCAAGGTAGTGATGTTCAGCGTGCATGGCCGTGAGCGTGTCCGTGTCCATGACCGTGGCCGGTCGGGTCGTCGGGGTGATGGTGCGGCGTCTGCGGCGCACCGAGCTTGTCTTCGAAGCCGGGCAGGAGCACCCGGTAGGCACAAGTGTCGCAGTTCATGCGGATGTCGCCGTGCTGTGCCTCGTGGTAGCGCTCGACGACGAGGTCCGCGAGCGCGTCGCAGTCCCCCAGGTAGTCCGCCACCACGACGTCGATATCCGATGTGGACCGTCCATAGTGAACGGATTGTTCGACGACCCGCTGCGGGAGCACACCGTCGAACAGGAAGTACGGCACGACGACGACTTTCGTGGGGGTGGCACCGCCGCTGGCCGCGAGCCGTCGCACGCGCTCCAGGCCACTTGGGACATCCGGCGGGGCGAGCGAGACGAACGCGGTCTCGACGAAGTCGAAGCCTCCGGTCTCCTGCAGCAGCCGGGACATCTTGCACACCTCGGCGTTGGCGTCCGGGTCGGTGGAACCCCGGCCCACCAGCAGGACGGCCGTGTCGGCCCACTGGTCCCGGGGAACCACTGCCGCGATGCGTTCGCTGAGGATCTCCAGCAGGATCGGGTGCGGGCCGAGCGGGCGGCCGAAGGCGTAGGAGGTGCCGGGGTTGCGGCGCACCTCCCGCTCCAGCGCCGCCGGGATGTCGCCCTTGCCGTGCCCGGCGGCTACCAGCACCAGCGGCACGGCGACCAGCCGGCGGTGCCCGCGCTCGACGAGATCGGAGTAGATCTCGGTCACGGCGGGCGCGGAGAGCTCGATGAAGCCGCCGGCCACGTCCGCGCCGGCGCCCGCCATCCGGGCGCGCAGCCGGTCGATGAAGGCGTGGAACTCCGCCACCCCACCATCGTCGACGGTGCCGTGGCCCACGACCAGCAGTGGCTGCGGTTCGATCACCGAGACCCTCCAGATTCGTCGTCCTGGGATGTGCCTTCTTGGGAATCGTCGAAGTACAGAAGCGCGTTCACCGCGGCGGAAGCGATCCCCGCCCCGCCCCGCTCGGTCAGCGTGCTCACCGCCGGCAGGCCGCTGCGGCGCAGTTCGGCTTTGGACTCCATGGCTCCAACGAACCCCACCGGAACCCCGACCACCAGCGCCGGACGCACCTGGTCCCGCTGGGCCAGGCGCAGCAACTCCTCCAGTGCGGTAGGCGCATTGCCGATCGCCCACACCGCCCCGTCCGGGTACTTGGCGGCGGCCAACCGGACGCCGGCCGCCGAGCGGGTCAGACCGTCGGCGGCGAGGTCGGCGACGCCGGGCACGTCGAGCCCGACGGTCGCGGGCCGGGCGGTGACGCCGGCAGCGACCATGCGCACGTCGGTGACCAGCGGCGCGCCGCCGAGCAGGGCCGCCCGACCGGCCGCGAGCGCGGCCTCGTCAGCGACGACCTCGCCGATGAAGGTGGGGTCGGCGGTGGTGTGCACGATGCGCTCGACGATCGCACGAGTCAGCGGCGGCAAGTACGCGAAGTCAGCACGGGATCGCATGATCCGGTACGACTCGACCTCGATGGGGTGAATTTGGCGTCGCCCGGTCACGGGGAGTCCGCCATCGTCGCGGGCCGTTCAGCGGCCGGGTAGCGCAGCGTCACGTGCTGGACCTCCTGGGTTGTCCCGCCCGAGGGGCTCAGGTCGGGCGCGCCGCGGCCCGGCGCGCCGCCAGCCTGGAGTGTCCTGACTCCCGGATCGCAGCGGGTACTCCCCATTCGTGCACGCTCCGCCACCTTCCAGCCTGGCTCGGCCGTGGCGGCGCAGCAGGGGAGGCGCTCCTCGGTCACAGTGGCGGGACCGTCCCGGATTCGCACCGGGTTCCTCCAGCACCGGCCGCGTTATCCTCGCCTTCCCGTGCACGGCGGGTCAATTCGGGCACGCCCGCACGGCTGCCGGCGAGCAGCGAAAACGGCCGTCACGCGGCGAAGACGCACGGAATGTGAGACGTGTCGCGGCGACCGCCGGCGCCGCGACGCGCATGACCGACAGCGACCCGTCGACGACGGCGGGCGATCCCGGACATCACCTCAGGACCGGGTAACGACCCGTCCGCGATTCCTGCGATTGCTTCGCTGAACTTCCGATCGTCGCTGGCTGGGCGCATCCTGGAAGCTGACGACCACGAGTGTGGTGACAGCCAACGGGGGAGGCGGCCATGACCCAGACCAAGACACTCACCTTGAACGTGCAGGTCGTCGAGGCAGGGACGAAAACCACGGCGGACGTCAGCATGACCACCGCCAGCGGGCGGGCGCTGCACGGCCACGGCAGCGCCCGCAGGCACCCGGACGACCCGAGCCTGCCGCAGGTCGGCGACGAGATCGCGGAGGCCCGTGCGCTGTCCGAACTGGCGCACAAACTGCTGGATATCGCCGCACACGAACTCGGTGACCAGCTGCACCGCCGGGTGAACCTGCCGGCCTGATCAACGCGCCGGGGACAGGAGTTCGATGGCGTCTGCGGGGCAGATCTCGACGCATTCGCCGCACGCCGTGCACTGTTCCGCGATCACGCGGGGGCGGCCCGGAGCGGGCCGGAGCGCGTGTTCGGGGCATGTCAGCAGGCATGCCCCGCACGCGGTGCAGGCCGAACTGATGGTCAGCGGCTCAGCCGGGCACATCCGAATGCTCCATCCACCGGTAACCACGCGGGGTGACCATTCGGCCACCGACCATTGTGGACTGTGACGAGCCGGCGACGACCGTCGTGTACATGTCGACCTCGGCCGGGTCGAAATCGGAGATCGGCGCGATCCACACCCGCTGGTCGTCACGCTCGGCCTGGCGCACGGCACCCACCGGCGTCGTCGCGGGGCGATGCTCGGCGAGGATCTCCAGCGCGCGAGCGAGCTGCCAGTCACGCTGACCCGACCGGGGATTGTAGAAGCACACGACCAGGTCGCTCTCGGCCGCCGCGCGCACTCGCCGCTCGATGATCTCCCACGGGGTGTGCAGGTCGGACAGGCTGATCAGGGCGTGATCGTGCCCGAGAGGGGCGCCGAGCAGCGCCGATGCGGCCAGCGCCGCCGTGACCCCGGGTACCGCGACGACCTCGATCCCCGCTCCGGCCTTCTCCAGAGCGGGACTGGCCATGGCGTAGATGCCCGCGTCACCCGAGCCGATCAGCGCGACCGCCCGCCCCGACTCGGCCAGCGCGACCGCTTCGGCAGCCCGCTGCTCCTCCTGCCCCAGCCCGGTGGCGCGCACTTCGACACCAGGTCGCAGCAGGTGCCGCACCTGCTGCACGTACTGGTCGAGCCCGACGACGACGGACGCGCGACGCAGCTCGTCCTCGGCTCGTCCGGTGCGCAGATCCTTCGCACCGGGACCTAGACCGATGATCGCCAGCCGGCCGGTGGGAAGCATCCGCGCCGCCGCGACGGTGACGTTGTCACCCTTGAGCTTGCCCACCGCCAGCTCCACCCGGCCGTCGCCAGCGGACGCCGTGGCCAGCTCTCCGGCGGCGTGCAGGGCGGCCGCTTCCGCGACACTCGGTGTGCCGATCTCGGCTCGCACCACCTCGCTCGGGTTGGGGACCTCCACCGCGGCGAGGACCTCCGGCGGGTAGTCGAGCAGCGGCAGCACACCCCCGTCCGCCGAGTGCCAGAACCCATGATCCTGGATTGCCTCGACAATGCCCCGCTCCCCGGCTTTCCGGTCGACGGTGGCGAAAGCGCGCACGGCGCGCGGGTCCAGGCCGTGCTCCTCGTCGAGGCTGGCCAGCAGCCGGGTCACGGCGGTCCGGGACACGTCACTGGCCGAGCCGACGCCGACGACCAGCGTGCGCGGGATGATCCGAAGCGTGTTGCCCTGGTCCGGCCCGCTCGGCCGGCGGTCGTCCAGCACGATCGTCCACACTGGATCGTCGGCGTCCGCCGAGACGTTCGGCGGCAGCGCCGGCAGCGGGAAGCCGTACGGGTTCACCAGCCGGACCGGTTCTCCGTCGAGTACCGCGACACCGCAGGCCGCGAGGTCGCCGTCAACCGAAGCGTCGAGCTGCTCGACGACGGCGTCCAGCGGCGTCACGCCCGTTGTGTCCGACGCGGTGGTCACGACCGGGGTCGCGCCGAGCACGTCCGCGACCTGCGTGGCGAGCGCGTTGGCGCCGCCGGCGTGCCCGCCGGCGAGCGCGACCGCGAACCGGCACGCCTCGTCCACGCACACCACGCCGGGGTCAGTCTGCTTGTCCCGCAGCAACCCCGCGATCAGCCGCACGGTGGCGCCGGTGGCCAGGAAGACCACCGCCGCGTCCAGGCGCGGCCACATCCGGTGCAGGGCGGGCCCGATCGGGCCGTCGGAGGTGACGGCGTCCGGTCCCAGACGCGCCGCGAGCTCCGACGCCGCGCGCCGACCCGACGCGGTCACGGCGAACAGGCCGATCACAGCTTCTCCTTCCGCTGCTCGTGCACGCGACCCTCCGCGTCCACTGTGGACATCTCGGACGCGTCGCCGCGCGTCCCGAACACCAGCACCACCGGGTTCGTCGCCGCCAGGCGCGACGAGCCGTCCGGCAGCTCCGCGAGCCGGCTCGCGGACAGCTGCACGCCGGACACGTCATAGCCGGCGGCGCGCAGCGCCTGGCGCGTCGGCGCGACGCGGTCCAGCGCGGCGAGCGCGACGACGACGCGGCTGGCGCCCGCGTGCGCGCACGCCGCGACGACGTCCGAGCCGCCACCACCCACGAAGATCGAGTCCGGTCGCGGTAGCTCGCGCAGCGCCTTCGGCGCCGCTCCCTCCGCCACCCGGACGTCCACGCCGTGGCTGGTCACGTTCGCCACCAGCCGTACCAACTGCGCATCGTCGGACTCCACGGCGATCACGGCCGCGCCCATCCGGGCGCACTCCACCGCGACCGAGCCGGAACCGGCGCCGACGTCCCACACCAGCATCCCCGGGCGAGGGGCGAGCCTGGCCAACGCGACGGCCCGGACCTCCGCTTTCGTGATCATCCCGTCGCGGTGCGCGAAGTCGTCTTCGGGCAGTGCCCAGCCGGAGCGCGGCGGCACCGGCTCGCCACCGGCGAACCAGCCCCGCCCGGGCACCGCTTCGGGATCGGACAGCACGAGCACGAGGTTCGGCTCCTGCCACGTCCTGCGCGAAGCGTCCTCGGGGTCGAGGGTGGTGAGTCTCTCGCCGGAACCGCCGAGATCCTCGGCGACGACCATGGTGCGCCGCCAGCCGCTCAACCCCGATCCGAGCTGCGCCGGTCCGGCGCCCGGTGCGGTGAACACCACCACGGCCGGTCGTGCCCGGCAGACGTTGATCGCCTGGGAAAGGTCCCGGCCGTGCGCGCTGACCACGGTCACGTCGTCCCACGAACGGCCGACGCGGGCCATCAGCCGCTGGACGCTGGAGGTCGCCGGCAACACCGAGCACCGGATACCGCGCTCCCGCAAGGCCCGCACGGCGCCGAAGAACCCGGGGTCGCCGGAAGCCAGCACGACACCGGTCTCATCCCCGGCCAGCACCGACAGCGCATTGAGGGCGGGCTCCAGCGGGCCGAGTTCGATCGAGCGGGCGTGCTCCGGCGCATGCGCCCGGAGGTGCCGCCTGCCGCCGACGACCAGCCGTGCCGCGTCCAGGACCTCCTCCGCCCCTTCGGGTAACCGACCCCCGTCGACGCCGATGACCGTGACCGTCATCCCGTCAGCCACTCCTTCTCGGTGGCGGCGACCACGCGCTCGCCAGTGAAGTCCACCATCGCGACCCGTGCCCGCAGCTCGCGCCCGCACTCCGCGCTGAACCTCGCCAGCACGCTGGCGACCATCTCGCACAGCCGCCGCGCACAGTGCGGCAACGTCCCGGCGGCCTCCCAGACCTCGTACGCACGGCGCGCCGTGGCGGCCTGCTCGACCTCGGCCACCTGTTCCGGGGTGGCCCCGAACTCGGCGGATAACCGCCCCAGCAACGCGGTGTCCACTTTGGACCGCGTGTAGTGCGTCATCACCACGCCGGAGGCCAGCTTCGTCAGCTTTCCGATCATGCCGACGAACACGACCTCGTCCAGACCGTGCTCCACGGCCCTCCGCAGGGCGGCGCCGGTGAAGTCCCCGACCTCGATGAACGCCACCTCGGGCTCCTCCGGCAGCAGCCGCATCGCCGCCCGCTCGGTACGCCCGCCGGTGGACAGCACGGCGACCCTGCCACCCTGCGCGGCCAGCACCGACACCGCCTGCTCCACGCTGGAACGCCAGGACGCGGTGGAGAACGGGCGCACGATCCCGGTGGTTCCCAGGACGGAGATGCCACCCATGATGCCCAGCCGGCGGTTGGTGGTCTTGCGGGCCATCTTCTCCCCGCCGGGCACGCTGATCGTGACGTCCACGCCGCGTTCACCGAGGGCTTCCCGCACCGCGGCAGTGATCATGTTCCGCGGTACGGGGTTGATAGCGGGACCGCCGACCTCCAGCCCGAGGCCGGGCTGGGTGACCACGCCGACACCTTCACCGCCGTGCAGCACCACCTCTCCGTCGTCCCGAGCGGCCACCGTCGCGGTCATCCGAGCACCGTGCGTGACGTCGGGATCATCCCCGGCGTCCTTGACGACCACCGCGCTGACCTGCCCGGAAGGTCCGATCGCACCGGAATCCACGGCGAAGCGGTGCCGGTCACCGCCCGGGAAGGGGATGTCCACTGTGGGCGGAAGGAATCCGTCGGTGAGCAGCAGCGCCGCCGCCTTGGCAGCCGCCGCCGAGCAGGCGCCGGTGGTGTAGCCGGTGCGCAGCGCCCGGGGCCGGACCTTCGCCGTGCGCGGCAGGTCCGGCTCCTTCAGCGGCGGCTCCAACGGCCCTGCACCGGTCACTGCTGAGCGGACCCCTCCCCGTTCGCGCGCTTGCGACCCGCCGGCTGCTTGCGGCTGGTGCTGGTCTTGCGCTTCGCGGTCGTCTTCGCACCGGTCTTGGCGGTGGACTTGGCTGCCGTGCCCTTCGCCTTCGCCCCAGTCGTGCTGGTCGCTGTCGTGCTGGTCGCTGTCGTGCTGGTCGCTGTCGTGGCGGCGGATGTGGTCTTTGAAGACGCCTTGTCGCCCGTCTCAAGCTTCTCCGGCGTTTCTGACCCTTCCGGCGTTTCTGGCGTCCCCGGAACTGCTGGCCCGCTCTCCTGCGAAGCTTCGCTGCTCGAAGCACCGGTGGCTGCCGCATTGCCGTTCTCCGCGAACAGGTCCGGCCCGTCCTGTCCCGCGACCTTGCGCGCCGTCGCCGCACGGGCGGCCGCGACCTTGCTCACCCCACGCGCGTGCTCCTGCCAGTCCTGCACCGCCCACCACGCGGCGTTCTTTGGGATAGCGGTTGTTGGCACGGCGTTTGATGGGGCCGTATCGGAGCCAGCCTGGGCCGCCGATTCGGGCTGGCCGGACTCGCCCGCCTCCGCGCGTTGCGACGGAAGGGCGCCGCTGGGCGCGGAGTCAGCTCGCGCTGCCTCACCGCCGGAGTATCGGCTGCTCGGGCGGCGGGAGCCCCGCGTGGCGCGCAGCGCTCGCCGGGCTTCGGGGTCGGCACGGCGGTAGGTGTGAAAATGCCCGGCGTGGTAGAGGTGTGACCGCGTACCGCCCGCGGTGAGCGCCTGCCCCACCAGGAACAACGTGTGCCGCCACAACTTGTGCTGCTTGACGGTCACTTCGAGCTCACCGAGCGTGGTGCGCACCAGCAGCTCATCCGGCCAGGTGACCTTGTACGCGACGAGCACGGGCGTGTCGTCCGAGTAGCCCCCGGCCCGCAGCTCTTCGACGAGCTGACCCGTGCGGGCGGCGGACAGGAACAGCGCCATCGTCGTGCCGTGCTGGGCGAACTCACGCACCTTCTCGCCGGACGGCATCGGCGTCTTGCCGCCCTCCAGCCGGGTGAGCACGACCGACTGGGCGACCTCAGGCACGGTCAGCTCCCGCCCAACGGCGGCGGCAGCCGCCGAGAACGCGGCCACCCCGGGCACGATCTCCACCTCCAGGTCCATGCGCGCGCAGGCGTCGTACTGCTCCTGCACCGCGCCCCACAGGGCTGGATCACCGGAGTGCACGCGGGCCACCTTGAGGCAGTCCCGCTCGGCGCGGCGGTAGATCTCCACGGCCTCCTCGTGCGTCAGGCGGGAGGAGTCGACCAGTTCGGCGTCAGCACGGGCGTGCTCCTGCACGCACTCCGGCGCCACCAAACTCGCTGCCCACACCACGATGTCGGCTTCCTCGATCCGCCGGGCGCCACGAACCGTGATCAGGTCCGCGGCCCCGGGTCCCGCGCCGATGAACGAGATCCGCCCGCGGCGGGGCGCTTGTGCAGTCATGCTCTCCCAACCTCAACATGCTCAAGCCGGTTCGTGCCGGACGTCTCCACCTGGAATGGCCGTGCCCTCGACCGGCCCGACTTGGCCCAGCCAGCACGCTGGCCCAGCCACGTCGTCACAGCTGCGCTCCCCTTCCGCCGCGCTCGGGGAGCACGACCACTGTGGACAAGTAGGGCGCATCGCCAGCTCCGTCCACTTCGGACACGTCCACTTCGGACAGCGGAAGCACCCGCTCGTCCGGGGTGCCCAGGTGCTCGGCGTACACCGAGCGCTCCAGCGCCCCGCTCGCCGCGATCACAGCACGCAGCTCGCTGAGCCTCCGCCCGCCCTTGTAGGCAACGACCGTACCGCTAGTGCCCAGCGCGGCACGAAGCGCCGTAACATCCCGCGTAAGCGGGATCACGGTCAGTGATTCCGTGCCTTCGGTCAGCGGCAGGCCCGCGGCCGACGCGGTGGCCTGCATCGCGGTGATCCCGGGCACGGTCACCACTTCCACCTGCGGCAACAGCTCCCGCACGGTCGCGGCGAGGTAGGTGAAGGTGGAGTACAAAGAGGGGTCTCCCAGGGTGGCGAAGACCACGGTGCCGCCATGCTCACCCAACCGCCGCGCGACGACCTCAGCCGCTAGGTCCCAGGCAGAACGGCGGCGCTGCTGGCAACCCTGAACCGGATCGGCGAGTGCGAACACCAACCGGCGCACCCGGGCGTCGGCGTCGGCCGGCTCCAAGTGCGCCCGCACCACCGCCTCGGCGCGCCCCTCCTCGGCCGAATCCAGCACCGGGACGAAGACCCGCCCGGCGTCGCGGATCTCGCGCAGCCCGGCCAGCGTCAACATTTCCGGGTCGCCGGGCCCCACCCCGACACCAACGAGCCTCATCGCGCACACCTCGCCACGAACCGGGCCACTGCCTCCGGTTGTCCCGCCGGGTGGGTGTGCAGGTAGGAGGCGTGCAGGTCACCGCGCACCCAACCTTCCGACACGACACCGTGTGCCGCGCCATCCCGCCACATCCAGGCCGGTTGCCGGCCGTGCGCGGGGGTGAGGCGGGTGCGGTGGAACTCGTGACCGCTCACGCGCGCTCCTTCCGGGTAGAGGGCTGACGCCGTCGCGGCGACGCCGTCGCGGTAGCCGAGGGTCAGGCGCGGCGACATCTCGGCTCGCGCTTCCAACACCCCGCACATCGGATGCCCGTCCAGTTCTTCCGCGAGGTACAGCAGCCCACCGCACTCGGCGTGCACCGGAGCGCCGGACGCCGCGAACGTGACGACCGAAGCACGTAACGCGGAGTTCGCGGACAGCTCCGCCGCGTGCTGCTCGGGAAAGCCACCGGGTAAGACCAAACCGGCGGTTCCCTCTGGTAACCGCTGGTCGCGCAGCGGGTCGACGATGGCCACTTCGGCGCCGGCGGCGCGCAGCAGTTCGACATGCTCGGCGTAGCCGAAGCTGAACGCCGCACCACCGGCGACGGCGACCAGCGGGCGTCCGTCGCAGGCACCAACCTGCTCCTCGGGGTCCCACGGTTCCACGTCGAGCCTCGGAGCCGAACGCGTCAGCCGAACCGCCGCGTCGATGTCCACATGGGACTCGACGGTCGCCGCCATGGCATCGACGGCGCGAACGGCGCTTTCGCCGTGCTCGGCAGCAGTGACCAATCCCAGGTGGCGGGACGGGACGCTGAGCCCGTCCGTCCGGGGCAGCGCACCCAGCACCGGCAGGCCAACGGACTCCGCGGCCTCGCGCAGCACCCGCTCATGCCGTGCTGATCCGACCCGGTTGAGGATCACTGCGCTGACCCGCACCTCGGGCTGGTAGCTGCGGAAACCGTGCAGCAGCGCGGCCAGGCTCTGGCCTTGGCCCTGCGCGTCCACGACGAGCACCACCGGTGCGTCGAGCAACGCGGCCACGTGCGCGGTCGAACCGAACGCCGGTCCACCGGCGACGCCGGTCGCGGCCCCGATGCGGCCGTCGAAGAGCCCCATCACGCCTTCGACGATCGACACCTCGGCGCCCGACCGCGCGAACAGCGGGGCGATCCGGTGCTCGCCGACGAGCACCGGGTCCAGGTTGCGCCCGGGGTTCCCGGTGGCCACCGCGTGGTAGCCGGGATCGATGTAGTCCGGGCCGACCTTGAACCCGGCCACCGGCACGGACCGGCGACGAAGTGCCGCCATCAGGCCGGTGGCCACGGTCGTCTTGCCGTGCCCGGAAGCGGCCCCCGCGACGACGAGCCGCGCCGGGCTCACCACTCGATGCCCCTCTGCCCCTTCTGGCCGGTATCCATCGGGTGCTTGATCTTGGTGGTCTCCAGTACCAGGTCGGCGGCGTCGATCAGCGCCTGCGGCGCGTAGCGGCCGGTGATCACGACGTGCTGGTGGCCAGGCCGGTCGGTCAGCGTCGCGATCACGTCGTCGACGTCCACCCAGCCCCAGTGCAGCGGGTAGCTGAACTCGTCCAGCACGTACAGGTCGTGCTGCCCCTCGGCGAGCCGGCGAGCGATCTCCCGCCAGCCCTCGCGGGCGGCTTCGGCGTGGTCTTCCTCTGTGCCCTTCTTCCGGGTCCAGGACCACCCCTCGCCCATCTTGTGCCACTCGACCGGCCCGCCCTCGCCTGTCTCGGCATGCACCCGGCCGAGAGCGCGGAAGGCGGACTCCTCACCGACGCGCCACTTGGCGGATTTCACGAACTGGAAGACCCCGATCGACCAGCCCTGATTCCATCCGCGCAAGGCCAGACCGAAGGCGGCCGTGGACTTCCCTTTCATCTCACCGGTATGCACCACGACCAGCGGCCGGTTGCGGCGCTGCCGTGTGGTGAGCCCGTCGTCCGGGACCGTCGATGGCTTTCCCTGTGGCATGTTCCGTTCCTGTCTCGGCTCGTCCCGGGTGTCTGCCTCGGGACCTGTCGACCCTAACCGCATCCCGCTGCGCTGCGGAAACGATCAGATGCCCGGATGTGGCGCGGGTAGGCGAATGGTTGCAATGGGTCGCTGCCGCCCCGGCTGAAGAATGCCCCCGCGCTCGACCGGCCTGGGGGACACCGGGAGCGCGGGGGCATTCGCAAGTCCACCCCTGGGGGTCAGGTGGACGTTCTCAGCCTACCGCGCACACCCGGTCTTCGGGACCTTCGGACCAAGATTTCCGCCAATCAGGCGGCAGCGCCACGCGATCAGGCCACTCGGCGTCGGTCCTCTCGGGCCGCCCGGACGACGCCGGCGACGCTTTCCGCCGACAGCTCCTCCAACCTCAGGCAGGGCGCGCCGAGCACCACCGCCACCTGGCTGGCCAGCCCCAGCCGCACCGGCCCGTTCTCGCAGTCCACCACGATCGACGCGACCCCCTGCTCGGCGAGCAGCCCGGCCGCGCGCAGGGCGTCCGCTACCGCCTTTCGGGAGCGGGTGGCGTTCTTACCACCGCTTTCGCGCCCTCCGGCCGCTGAATCCACGGCAACGGTGGCCTTGCCATCAGTCAGCAGCACCAGCAGCGTTCGCCGTTGCGGATCGCGCAGCCGTTCAGTGGCCACGACCTTGCGTGCTGTGAGCAACCCATCCGCCAGCGGTGTCCGTCCGCCGGTCCGCAGCTGGCGCATCCGCGTCGCCGCCATGTCCACAGAGGACGTCGGTGGAAGCGCGACCTCGGACGTGTCGCCGCGAAACGTCACGACCCCGACCTTGTCCCGCCGCTGGTAGGCGTCGCGAAGCAGGGAGAGCACCGCACCGCTGACGGCCGACATGCGCTCGCGAGCGGCCATCGAACCGGACGCATCCACCGCGAACAGCACCAGGTTGCCCTCGCGCCCCTCACGGACCGAATGTCTCAGGTCCTCCGGCCGCAGCGACAGTCCAGGCCCGCGCCGCCCCCGGGCGACCTGGTGCGGTGCCGCGACCGCCAGCGTCGCCGGGACATGCAGCCCGGCTCCCTCCACTGTGGACGCGCGGATCACCTGTCCGAACCGGGACCGGGCCCGGGAGCGCCGTCCCGGCGCGCCCTCTCCGAGTCCCGGGATCTCCAGCAGGCGCGCCCGGAACGCCGGCGCCGGCGCAGCCGGCGCGCGGTCGCCCGGCGCCCGCCCCTGGTCGGGGCGGTCGGCTTCGCCGTCCGCCCCGGAAGCGCCGGGGTTCGCGCCAGCGCCGTTCGCGCCGCTGCGCGGCGCTTCCGGCGCGTCCGGCGCGTCGGCCGGCGCACCCCCGCCGGGGCCGTCCGGCGGGTCCTCCGGCCCATCCGGGCCGTCGTCGGGACCGCCGCCCGGGCCGCCGCCATCCGGCGGTTCGGCGTCACCGTCGCCGGTGTTCTCGGCGGCCTGCTCGGCCGCCTGCTGCAGGGCTTCCTGCAGCTTGTCCTCGTCCACCCCGGGCTCGTCGAACGGGTCGCGGCGCCGCCGGTGCGGCAGGGCCAGCCTCGCGGCGGCCTCCACATCGGCTTCGCCGACGGCGTCCGCGCCGCGCCATGCCGCGTGCGCCACGGCCGTGCGAGCCAGGACCAGGTCCGCGCGCATGCCGTCGACTTCGAAAGCCGCGCACAGCGCGGCGATGCGGCGCAACTCGGAGTCCGGCAGCACAACGGACGGCAGGCGCTCGCGGGCGGTCGTGATCTGCTGCGCCAGTTCCGCGTCCTGCTTCTCCCAGTGCTGAGCGAATTCGACCGGGTTCGCTTCGTACGCGAGCCGGCGGCGGACGACCTCGGTGCGGGTGGCGACCTCACGCGAAGCGGCCACCTGCACCGTCAGGCCGAAGCGGTCCAGCAACTGCGGGCGAAGCTCGCCTTCCTCCGGGTTCATCGTGCCGACCAGCAGGAACGATGCGGCATGCGAAAGGGACACGCCTTCGCGCTCGACATGCGCCCGGCCCATCGCGGCGGCGTCCAGAAGCAGGTCGACGAGGTGGTCGTGCAGCAGGTTCACCTCGTCCACGTACAGGACACCGCGATGGGCGGCGGCCAGCAGGCCCGGCTGGTAGGCACGCACACCCTCGGTCAACGCCCGTTCCAGGTCCAGTGACCCGACCAGGCGATCCTCGGTCGCGCCGACCGGCAGCTCGACGAGCTGCGCCGGGCGGCGAGTCGTGCCGGAACCGTCATGCGGGCCGTCCGGGCAGTGCGGGTCCGTATTCGCCGGTGCACAGCCGAAACGGCAGTCCGCCACGACGTCGAGCGCCGGCAGCAGCGACGCGAGTGCGCGCACCACCGTGGACTTCGCGGTGCCCTTTTCGCCGCGCACCAGCACACCACCGATGCCGGGCTGCACGGCGTTGAGCAACAGGGCCAGCCGGAGATCCTCATGACCGACGATCGCGGAGAACGGGAAGCGCGCGCCAGCGCGCGCGGACGGACTGACCGTCATCGCGTGTTCCTTCCTCGGGTTCGGACGCCCCGGTCGGGTTGCAAGGGACCGGCAGTGTCCTGACTTCCGGATCTCGGCTCGCCTCCTGGCCTTCCCGGGCACTTCGTGCCCGGTGGCACTGGGAGGAGGCTCGCTCCCCGGTCACAGTGGCGCCGACCGTGCCGGACTTGAACCCGAAGGTGAACCGCCCTCACCGCCCCACGTTGGGAACTGGAGAACTCGGCCCACGGGTGGCGGGTTCGAACACCGGCTTCCTTACCGATCCCTTGATCGGACCGTGGGGCATCGTCCCAGACGCCCCGCCCTGGGTCCAAGCCCGTGCCACTGACCTGTAGCGCGGACCACGGTCAGCCACCCCGATCACCCTGATCACGCCGAACCAGGCGAGAGCGGGTTCAGAGCCGATCAGGCGCTCCGGGCGAACTCCCGGCGCATGTCGACGTGCGGAATGCCGTCCTCGTCGTACTCCTCACCGATCGCGGTAAACCTGAACTTGGCGTAGAAGTCGGCGGTTGAGGTCTGCGCGGACAGCACAACCGGTTGGCGGCCGACCTCCGCGAGAGCCGCCCGCATCAGCTTCGCGCCGAGCCCCAGTCCCCGGGCGGTCGTGGCCGTGCATACCCGGCCGATCCGGAAGGTGCCGTCGGACTCCTCCAGCAACCGCAGGTAACCGAGCACGTAACCGTCGGCGGAGTCGATCCAGAAGTGCCGCGTGCTCGCCTCCAGGTCACGACCGTCCAGCTCCGGGTACGGACACCGCTGCTCGACCACGAAGACGTCCACCCGCAGGCGCAGCATTCGGTAGAAGTCATCGGAATCGAGATCGGCGGTGTACGCCCGGTGCACGGCGGCCGCCAACGGTTGCGAGCTCATCCCACGTACCTACCACAGACCAGCCGAATGACAAATGGCGGGAAACACGACATGGTGCCCGACCGAGCGACGACGCGGGAATTCGCCGTTGCGAACGCCACATCCTGTCACAATGCGTCCCACCAAGATCCATCCCGCCACGATCGGGCGTGCCGCGACCGGCCGGTCGGCAGCGGGGCGTCCGCTCACAAGGCGCCGTCGGCGAGTTGGACGTTCAGCTCGTCCGCATACGTGGCCAACCGCGTGTACACACCCGGGAACCCGGGTCGGCCGCAGCCGGTACCGAAGGAGACCACACCGATGAGGCGATCACCGACCACGAACGGGCCGCCGGAGTCACCGGTGCACGCATCTCGCCCGCCTTCGGGAACACCCGCGCAGAACATCGCCGCAGGGTTGTACTGGCCGTATGCATGCCGGCACGCGTCGTCCGCGGTGACCGGCACATCCGCCGACCGCAGCACCTGCGACTGGGAACCGGACTCGCTTGTGCGGCCGTAGCCGAGAACGCGCCCCTGGGTCCCGGGCGAATACAACCCGCTGTCCCCGCTACCAGCCACCTGGATCGGCTGCTCGGGGACGGGCGCGGACAACGTCAGGACCGCCACGTCAGCGCCGGCGTTGAAGGACTTGTAGCTCGGGTGCACCCACACTTGGCGCACGCGCGCTTCGGTGCCCTCGCTGGTGTTGTGCAGGTCGGTCCGCCCCACGACCGCTCGCAACGAAGTCGACGTGCGCCGCACGCCCGTCGTCGGATCAATGATGCAGTGCGCGGCGGTGACGACCTTGGTCGGTCGTACCAACGTCGCCCCGCAGAACTGCTCCCCGGAGCTGTTCATCAACGCCACCGACCAGGGATTCTGTTGCGGGCGTGCCTCGCTGCCGCCGGTGATCCTGGGCTGCGGCCGCAAGGTCGGCGCGCCACCGGGCCCGGGGGACGCGAGCGCTGGCATCGCGCCAACCAGCGCCATCGCGACGCTGGACACCACCGCTCCCGCTCCCACCGAGCCCAGCGTTCGGCTCCCCCGCCGAAGCCTGGTCCCGTCACCGCCGCCACGCCGCACCAACGGTCCTCCTCGAAGCTGATCCTTGCCGGCGGCACACCGTAATCGCCTGTACACCGAGCGCCGGCCACCCGGCCCAGGCGAGGCAACTCACACCGGAGAAGGAAAAAATCCTGTTAAAATTGTGATCAGCAGGAGAAACTTCTGCCCGATACCCAAAATTGCGCGGTTTCATCCTGCACTGTCGCGGGGTCCGCGTTTCCCGCAGTCGCCGCACCGAGAGTCGACCGCACACGCCCGAGTGGCAGATCACCCCTGATCAGGTGACCGCCGGCGGCCTGCCCGTCGGTGACCTCCGCGCGCCCCGAGGTGCCACGCGCCGACATGCCATACGCCGTGCCGCGTCGCACGTCCCCGACCAGAAGGAGCACACGAATGCTGGTGGACTTCACGCGACTGCCCGCTTTCCTGGCGGCCAGCGCGATCGTCGTCCTGACTCCGGGTGTGGACGTCTTCCTGCTGTTACGCACCTCCCTGCGGTATGGCGTACGCCCCGGCCTACTCGCGCTCGCCGGCATCCACACCGCGAGCGTCCTCCAGGTGGGTCTCGCGGTCTCCGGGCTGGGCGCGCTGATCAGCCAGCATCCAGCGGTCCTGCTGGGGTTCAAGTGGATCGGTGCCGCCTACCTCGTTTATCTGGCCGGAACGATCCTGCACGGACTGTTGCTCACCGGCAGGAAGGCAGCCATCGCGATACCGGCGACCTCGGTGTCATCGGGTCCGGTACGGCCCGCCGCCGCGTCCCGCTGGTACCTGCGCGGTCTCCTCAGCAATCTCACCAACCCGAAGATGTTGCTGTTCAGCCTTGCTTTCCTCCCACAGTTCATCGGTTCGGCCGCGCATCCCACGGCGCAGCTGACGGTCCTCGGCGCGACCTTCCTGGTTGTCGCCGCGATGTGGGAGGTCGGCGTCGTGCTCGGTGCCGCACGGATCGCGGACCGGCTGCGCCACCCCCGCATCGCCCGCTCGCTGGAAGCACTCAGCGCGACCGCGTTCCTGACGATCTCGGTCGCCCTGGTCAGTGGGTGACCGTCATCCGGATCAGGGACGCTGCGTGAGCACCGCTGACAAGCCGCGCGGGCAGGACACGTAGGAGCCTGCCCGCGCGAGGCTGGTCAGCTGACGAGCCGGTTACGAGCCGATCTGTTGCTCCAGCTGGTCGTAATAGGACGCGACCCTGCTGTAGACGCCGTACCTGTGCGGACGGGCGCATCCGTCGCCCCACGAGACCAGGCCGATCAGCTTGCCGTCGGCCACCAGCGGTCCGCCCGAATCGCCCTGGCAACTGTCCACAC